>JAFKFI010000139.1 GCA_017307285.1 Alphaproteobacteria bacterium
GAGGCGGACAAAGTCCGCGCGGTGCTCGATCGGGAGCGGCCTTCCTATCAGGCGGCACGGGACAAGGTATCCGCCGCGCATCGGGAGGTTGCCGCCGCGATCGGGCGTACACCTTATGACGAGGCGGCGGTGCGCAGTGCCCTCGCCGACTGGCAAGCGAGCTGGCATGAGTTCTCGACGCGCTTCAACATCGTCTTCCTCGACGCCGTCCGCACCCTGTCCGATCAGGGTCGCGCCAGGCTGGCCGACGCTGCGCGGGCAGAGGACGCGCGGCACCGCCGGGCCGACTAGCGCGCACACGTGATTTCCCTTCGTTCGGTTCGGACCATGAGCCTCGGTTTCGTCCTGCTCGGTTCACTCGCCGGCTGCAATCTCGGGCCGGATTACGTGCGGCCGGGGGCGGAGCTTCCCGCCAAATGGCGCGCCAGCGCGACCACCGCCGCGCAGGCCTGGCCATCCCCGGAATGGTGGCGCGGCTTCCGCTCGCCCGAGCTCGACACGCTGATCGCGTTGGCGCGCGCGCAGAATCTCGACATCGCCGCAGCGATCGCGCGCGTCCGTCAAGCCGACGCGCAGGTGCGGATCGCCGGTGCCGCCCTGCTGCCGACCCTGGACGCCACCGCGACCGGCAACTACCAGCGCTCGGGAACCGGCAGCCGGCGAATTACCGGCACCTCCGGGCAGACCCTGTTCAACACCGCCGGCAGTTCCAGCCGTTACACCGACTTTCGGCAGTACAGCACCGCCGCCAATATCAGCTACGAGGCTGATTTCTGGGGCAAGAACGCCGCCACCGCCGAATCGGCGCGGGCGAGCGCCGTGTTCAGCCGGTTCGATCAGGAAGTGGTCGCGCTGACCGTCGTGACGAACGTCGCGACGACCTGGTTCACCGCGCTCGATCTGCAGGATCGGCTGGCGATCGCGCGACAGAATCTGTCGGACGCGGAAAAGACCCTTGCGGTCATCCGGGCCCGCCTGGCCGCCGGCACGGCGACCGCGCTCGATGTTTCGCAGCAGGAAGCGCTCGTCGCCGGTCAGCGCGCGGTGATTCCCAATTTGCAGAACCAGCTCGAACAGCAGCTGATCGGCCTCGGCATCCTGGTCGGCCGCCCGCCGGAAGCGATCACCGCCCGACCGGGTACGCTGGAGGACCTCGCACTCCCGGCGGTCTATCCTGGGCTGCCCTCCGAATTGCTCGCGCGGCGGCCGGACGTGGCCGAGGCGGAGGCACAGCTCGTCGCTGCGAACGCCGACATCAAGGCGGCGCGTGCGGCGTTCTTCCCGACGATCCAACTCACCGGCTCGGCTGGATATCAAAGCCTCGCGTTGAGCAGCCTGTTCGGGCCAGGTGCCACGGTGATCTCGCTCGCCGCCAACCTCACACAGCCGATCTTCGACGCCGGCACCTTGCGCGGCCAGCTGGAGCAGTCGCGTGGGCGCTACGACGAGCTTGTCGCCGACTATCGCAAGTCTATCCTGCAAGCGTTCACCGACGTGGAGAACGCACTCACCGCGCTGCGCTACACGGCCGAGCAGCTGGCGCTGCAAGAACAGGCCGTCGCCATCGCCAAGCGTGCAGCCGACATTGCGCGCGCCCAGGTGGCGGCCGGGACGGTGGACATCACGACGGTGCTGACGGCGCAGACCACGTTGTACACCGACGAGGACAATCTGGCGCAGGTGCGGCTCGCCCATTTCCAGGCGCTGCTCGATCTCTACAAGGCGCTCGGCGGCGGCTGGAGCCGGCCGGCGGGACCGATCCCGGACCAGTTCCCCGGCCTCTCGCCGGGACGCATCGAAGGCGGCTTCGCGCTGCCGGTGGGAGACAACCTCAAGTGAGAAGGCGCGCATCATGGACGCGATGACGCGGGAGACGGAGGCTCCGTCCCGCACCCGACGCGGCCGGGGTTGGCTGCGGCGGAGCGGGATGGTGCTGCTTTGCCTCCTGGTGCTCGCCGGCATCGGCTATGCGATCTGGTTCTGGCCGGCGCACCCGCCCGCGCCCAACGCACGGAGTGCCCAGCGCGGCGCGCCGGTCCCGGTGCTGGTCACGAGCGCCGCAACCAAGGACGTGCCGATCTATCTCGACGGCCTCGGGACGGTGCAAGCGTTCCAGACCGTCACGGTGAAGCCGATGGTCGATGGCCCGCTGGTCGAGGTACGTTTCAAGGAGGGGCAGGACGTCCATACCGGGGACGTGCTGGCACGCATCGACCCGCGAACCTATCAGGCAGCGCTCGACCAGGCGGTCGCGAAGAAGGCGCAGGACCAGGCCAATCTTGCGAATGCGAAGGTCGACCTCGCGCGCTACCAGAAGCTCGCGGCAACCGCCTACACCTCGGCGCAGCAGGCCGACACGCAGAAAGCGATGGTGGCGCAGCTCACCGCGCAGGTGGAGCAGGACCAAGGCGCGATCGACAGCGCGCGCACGCAGCTTTCCTATACGACGATCACCTCGCCGATCGACGGGCGCACGGGAATGCGGCTGGTGGACCAGGGCAACATCGTCCACGCCAGCGACGCCACGGGCATCGTCGTCATCACCACGCTGCAGCCGATCTCGGTGGTGTTCACCTTGCCGCAACAGGCGCTGCCGGCGGTCGCCACGGCCATGAAGGAGGGCAGCCCAGAGGCGCTGGCCGTCGCGCAGGGGAATGATGGAGACGCGGCGGGCGTGCTGGATCGCGGCACCCTCACCGTCCTCGACAACCAGGTCGACCCGACCACCGGCACGATCAAGCTCAAGGCAACCTTTCCGAATCCTGGCCACAAGCTCTGGCCGGGCGGCTTCGTCGGCGTACGGCTGAAGGTGGCGACCGAGCACGGGGCGACGGTAGTGCCGCCCGCGGCGGTCCAGCGCGGACCGAGCGGCACCTATGTCTACGTCGTCAACGCCGCCAACAACACGGTCAAGCGGCAGAGTGTGACGGTCGGGCACGAGGACGCGCAAAGCTCGGTCATTACCGCCAGCCTGCAACCCGGCGACAAGGTGGTGACGGACGGAACCTCACGCCTCACCGACGGCGCCCACATCACGATCGTGCAGGCGAACGCGGCGGGTGCGACGGCCGGACCGACGCCGGCTTCCGCGCCCGGGACCGCGTCGCATCGCCACCGAACGGCGCAATGAACATCTCGGCGCCCTTCATCGCCCGGCCCATCGCCACTTGGCTGCTGGCCGTCGCGATCCTGCTCGCGGGCGCGCTTGGCTATCGCTCGCTGCCGGTCTCGGCGCTGCCGCAGGTGGATTTCCCGACGATCCAGGTCACGACCCAGCTGCCCGGCGCCAGCCCCGATACCATCTCGACGCTGATCACCGCCTCGCTCGAACGGCAATTCGGACAGATTGCCGGCCTTGCCAGCATGACCTCGCAGAGCAGCGAGGGCACCAGCCAGATCACTTTGCAATTCGGCCTCGACCGCAGCATGGACAGCGCGGCGCAGGACGTGCAGGCCGCGATCAATGCTGCCGCCGGCACCCTGCCGAACACGCTGCCTTACCCGCCGGTCTACGCCAAGGTGAACCCGGCCGACGCGCCGATCCTCACCCTGGCACTCACGTCAGATACAATCCCGATCGACAAGGTGAGCGACGCGGCGGACACGTTGCTGCAGCCGAAGCTCAGCGAGATCGAGGGCGTGGGTAAGGTGACGGTGCAGGGCAATCTGCGTCCCGCCGTGCGGGTGCGCGTCGATCCCGCGCGGCTCGCCGCGTACGGCTTGTCGATGGAGGATGTGCGCAGCGCCGTGGCCGCCGCCAACGTCAACGGCGCCAAGGGCGGCTTCGACGGTCCACGCCAGGCCTTCGCGCTCGGCGCCAACGACCAGCTGATGTCGGCCGACGCCTACCGCAACCTGGTGATCGCGTGGCGCAACGGCGCGCCGGTGCGGCTCTCGTCGGTCGGCACCGCCGTGCCCGGCGTGGAAAACGACCGCGTGGAGGGCTGGTATCAGAATCAGCCGGCCGCCATTCTCGACATCCAGCGCCAGCCCGGCGCGAACATCGTGGAAACCGTCGAGCGGGTTAAGCAGGCACTGCCGCGGCTGCAGAACGCCATCCCCGCTGGGATCAAGCTCACCATCGTCACCGACCGCACCGAGACCATCCGCGCCTCGGTGCTCGACGTGCAGCTCACGCTGATTCTCTCGATCGTCCTCGTGGTGGCGGTGATCTTCGTGTTCCTGCGCTCGCTGCGCGCGACCTTCATCCCGGCGGTCGCGCTGCCCCTGTCGCTGGTCGGTACCTTCGGCGTGATGTCGCTGCTCGGCTACGGGCTCGACAATCTCTCGCTGATGGCGCTCACAGTCGCGACCGGCTTCGTCGTCGACGACGCCATCGTGATGATCGAGAACATCACGCGCCATATCGAGGAGGGTGTGCCGCCGTTGCAGGCCGCCTATCGCGGTGCCGCGCAGATTGGCTTCACCATCGTCTCGCTGACGGTCTCGCTGATCGCGGTGTTCATCCCGCTCTTGTTCATGACAGGAGTAATCGGGCGGCTGTTCAGCGAATTCTCCGTCACGCTGTCCATCGCGGTAATCGTCTCCGCCGTCGTCTCGCTAACCCTCACGCCGATGATGTGCGGCCGGCTGCTGCGCCCGGTCGATCAGGAACATCCCGGCCTCGTCGCGCGCATCTCGGAGGCGGGGTTCGAGCGGATGCTCGGCTTCTATCGCCGCACGCTGCATTGGGCACTCGGGCGACAATTCCTCATCCTGCTGATCGCCATTGCCACGCTGGTCGGCACGGTCTGGCTGTACGTGATCGTGCCCAAGGGTTTCCTACCCCAGCAGGATACCGGCGTGATTCTCGCCATCACCGAGGCGGCGGAGAGCGTGTCGATCCCGCATCTCGCAGCATTGCAGGCCAAGGTCGCGGAGGCGGTGGAGCGCGACCCGGCGGTATCGGGCGTGGTCTCGTTCGTCGGTGCGGGCACCATCAACGCCACGCCGAACGCCGGGCGCCTGACCATCGCGCTCAAGCCGATCAACGAACGTGATTCCGCGCCGAAGGTGATCGAACGGCTGCAAGGGGCAATTGCCGGCATCCCCGGCATCTCGGTGTTCTTCCAGCCCGTCCAAGACATCCAGATCGGCGCCCGTGTCAGCCGCACGCAGTTCCAGTACACGCTGATGGACACCGACCCGGCGGAGCTCGCGATATGGGCACCACGGCTGCTCGATCGGCTGCGCGCCATGCCAGAGCTGCGCCACGTGGCGAGCGACCAGCAGAACGGCGGCTTCCGTACCTACATCAAGCTCGACCGCACGGCGGCGATGCGGCTCGGCGTGTCGATGCAGGCGGTGCAGGACACGTTGTACGACGCCTTTGGGCAACGGCAGATTTCCACCATCTTCGGTCAGGCGAACCAATACCGCGTGGTGCTGGAAGCCGACCCGTCCTGGCAGGCCGATCCCAACAAGCTGCTGCAACTCCGGGTGCCCGGCGCCAATGACGCGCAGGTACCGCTCTCCGGCATCGCCACGATCGAGCGCACCACGGCGCCGCTGGTTATCACGCACCAGGCGCAATTCCCCTCGGTGACGCTGAGTTTCGATCTGGCACCCGGCTACGCGCTGGGCGATGCGGTGAAGGCGGTCGCCGCCGCCGAGCGCGCCATCGGGATGCCCGCCACCGTCACCGGAAGCTATTCCGGCGACGCCGCCGAGTTCGAGCGCTCGCTCGCCGCCGAGCCCTGGCTGATCCTGGCCGCCGTGGTGGTGATCTACATCGTCTTGGGGGCGCTGTACGAGAGCTGGATTCATCCGATCACGATTCTTTCCACGTTGCCCTCGGCCGGCATCGGCGCGCTGCTCGCGCTGATGCTGTTCGGTATCGACCTGTCGCTCGTGGCGCTGGTCGGCGTGGTGCTGCTGATGGGTATCGTGAAGAAGAACGCCATCATGATGATCGACTTCGCGATCGACGCGGAGCGCGAGCGTGGCCTGTCGCCGCTCGCCGCGATCGAGGAAGCAAGCCTGCTGCGCTTCCGCCCCATTATGATGACGACGATGGCGGCCCTGCTCGGTGCCTTGCCGCTGGTGTTGACGCAGGGTGCGGGCTCGGAGCTGCGCGCGCCGCTCGGCATCACCATCATCGGCGGCCTGCTGCTCAGCCAGCTGCTGACGCTCTACACCACGCCGGTCATTTATCTGTACATGGAACGGCTGCGCACGCGCCTCGCGGGCGGTGCGCTGCCCGCGGCGGCGGAGTGAGGTTTGAACTTCTCCGCCCCCTTCATCGCCCGGCCTGTCGCGACCATCCTGCTCGCGATCGGTCTGCTGCTCGCGGGCGCCGTCGCCTATCGGTTCCTCCCCGTCTCCGCCCTGCCCAGCGTCGACATCCCGACCATCGTGGTGATGGCGAGCCGACCGGGCGCCGATCCCGAGACGATGGCGAACTCCATCGCGGCGCCCCTCGAACGCCGGCTCGGCGAGATTTCCGGGGTGACGGAGATCACCTCGACGAGCTCCATCGGCTCGACCGCCATCGTCGTGCAGTTCGACTACAGCCGCGACATCGACGGGGCCGCGCATGACGTGCAGGCGGCGATCAACGCCGCCACCGTCGACCTGCCATCGGACCTGCCGACGCGGCCGTACTACCGCAAGATCAATCCCGCCGACGCGCCGATCCTGTCGCTCGCCCTGACCTCCGCGACGCTGTCCCCGGCACAGATCTACGACGCAGCCGACACCATCCTCGCGCAACGCCTGTCGCAGGTGGAAGGCGTCTCGCAGGTCACGATCAACGGCGCCGAGAAGCCGGCCGTGCGCGTGCAGCTCGATCCCGTACGCCTCGCGGCGGCCGGGCTTGCGGCGCAGGACGTCTACACCGCGATCCGCGGCGCCAACGTGCTTGAACCCACCGGCGGCTTCCAAGGCAGCACGACGGCGGAAACCATCGGCATCAACGGACAGCTCTCGCAGGCGGAGCAATATGCGCCGCTGGTGCTGAAAGCGAGCAACGGCGTTGTGGTCCGACTGTCGGACGTGGCGACGGTGATCAATGGCGTGGCCAACTCGCGCCTCGCGGCATGGAACGGCAAGCAGCCGGCGATCCTGCTCAACGTCACTAAGGTCGCGGGCGCCAATGTCATCGACACGGTGGACCGGGTGCAGGCGCTGCTGCCGCAGCTGCTCTCCTGGATGCCGCCCGACATCAAGCTGACGGTGATCGCCGACCGCACCACGACGATCCGCGCCAGCGTCGAAGACGTGCAGTACACGCTGCTCATCACCATCGCGCTGGTGCTGCTGGTCGTGCTGCTGTTCATGCGGCGACTGATGCCAACGCTCGCCGCCGCCGCCACGGTGCCGCTGTCGATCTGCGGCACGCTCGCGGGCATGTGGTTCCTCGGCTACTCGCTCGACAATTTTTCCCTCATGGCGCTGACCATCTCGGTCGGCTTCGTGGTCGACGACGCGATCGTCATGATCGAGAACATCCACCGCCATCGCGAGATGGGCCTGCCGCCATTGCGGGCGGCGCTGGTGGGCGCGCGGCAGATCGGCTTCACGGTGGTGTCGATCAGCATTTCGCTGGTCGCCGTGTTCATCCCGCTGATCTTCATGGGCGGCATCCTCGGCAAGCTGTTCCACGAATTCGCGATGACCTTGACCATCGCCATTGCCGTCTCGGCCGTGGTGTCGCTGACCCTCACACCGATGATCTGCGGGCGGTTCATCAAGCCGGGGGCGATGGAAGGGCCGGGACCGCGCGGGTTGTGGGGTTGGATCGACCGGCTTGTGGATCGGGCCTTCACGGCGGCGCAGCGCTTCTACGCGCGCACGCTCGGCTGGGCGCTGCGCCACCGCGTGTTCATGCTGCTGGTGATGGTCGCCACCATCGTGGTGACGATCCGGCTCTACGGGGAGGTGCCGAAGGGCTTCCTGCCGGAGCAGGACACCGGCTTGCTCATCGGCCAGGTGATCGCGTCGCCCGACGTGTCGTTCAAGGCGATGTCGGAGCATCTGCGCCAAGCGGTCGACGTGGTTCTGACCGATCCCGCCGTGCAGTCGGTCGGCGCTACGGTCGGGGTTGCGAGCGGCTGGCAATCGCAGAACCGAGGGACAATGTATGTCAGCCTTAAGCCGCTCGGCGAGCGACACGTGACCGCGCAGGAAGTGATCGCGCGACTACGCGGGCCGCTCGCCAAGGTCGGCGGGGCGCAGACCACGTTGTATGCGGCCCAGGACTTGCGCGGTGGTGGGCGCACCGGCGGGGCGCAATACCAGTTCGTGGTGATCTCGCAGGATCTCGCCGAGATGCGCCATTGGGCCAATCTGCTGGAAGCGAAGCTGCGGCAGACGCCTGGCATCGCCGATATCAGCAGCGATCAGGATCGCGCCGGGCCGCAGGTCAACGTGGTGATCGACCGCGCCGCCGCCGCTCGCCTCGGCGTCAGCACCGCGGCGATCGACAACGCGCTGAACAATGCCTACTCGCAGCGCCAGATCTCGACGATCTACACCCAGCGCAACCAATACAAGGTGGTGCTGGAGATCGATCCCAAGCTGCAGACCGACCCATCCCTGCTGAACCGGATCTATGTCGGCGCCACCAGCGGCGCGCAGATCCCGCTCTCCGCCGTCGCCCATTTCGAGCGCGGCACGGCGCCTCTCGCGGTGCGTCACCAGGGCCAGTTCCCCGCGGCCACGATCAGCTTCAACGTGACCGGCGGGATGTCGCTGGGCCAGGCCACCGAGGCGATCGAGCAGGCGACGCGCGAGCTCCGGATGCCGGACACGGTACGCACCGAGTTCGCCGGCAATGCGCGGTTCCTTACGCAATCCCTGTCCTCGCAGCCGCTGCTGATTGGTGCCGCGCTGATCTCGATCTACATCGTGCTCGGCGTGCTGTACGAGAGCTTGCTGCACCCGTTGACGATCCTGTCCACCCTGCCCTCCGCGGGCGTGGGGGCGCTGCTGGCGTTGCTCGTCACCGGCACCGATCTGTCGATCATGGGCATGATCGGCATCATCCTGCTGATGGGAATCGTGAAGAAGAACGGCATCATGCTGGTCGATTTCGCGCTGGAGGCGGAGCGCCAGCAAGGCTTGTCGCCATTCGAGGCGATCCACGCGGCGTGCATGGAGCGGTTCCGCCCAATCATGATGACGACGCTCGCGGCACTGCTCGGCGCATTGCCGCTGGCCCTCGCCTTCGGTACCGGGGCCGAACTCCGCCGCCCGCTCGGCATCGCCATTGTCGGCGGGCTGATCGTCTCGCAGGTGCTGACGCTCTACACCACGCCCGTCGTCTACCTGGCGCTCGAGCGACTATCGGGCAAGCGCAAGCCGATCCCCGTTGCCGCGCCCGCCGAGTAGGGCACCGGCTCTCTAGTGGCCGTCCGCGCTTCGGCTATGTGCCGGACCGTAATTGGCCAGGTTCAGCGCGGTGCCGATGACGCCGATATGCGAGAAGGCCTGCGGGAAGTTGCCGACCAGCCGGCGCGCGCGCGGATCGTACTCCTCCGACAGCAGCCCGACATCGTTGCGCAGGTCGAGCAGGCGCTCGAACAGGGCGCGGGCTTCGTCGTAGCGTCCCTGCAGCACCATCGTGTCTGCTAGCCAGAAACTGCACGCCAGGAACACGCCCTCGCCGGGTGGCAGACCGTCGGCGCCCTCCTGGGTGCGGTAGCGCATCACCAGCCCTTCCTGGATGAGCTCCCGCTCGATCGCCGCGATGGTACCGCGGATACGCGGATCGTCGATCGGTAGGAAGCCCACCAGCGGCGCGAGGAGCAGACTCGCGTCGAGCGATTCGCTGCCGTAGCTCTGCACAAAGCTGTTCTTGGCGGTGTTGAAGCCCCGGCTGCAAATCTCCTGGTGCATCTCGGCCCGCAGCGCGCGCCAGCGATCGAGCGGGCCGGGGCACTTCCATTCCTCCATCGTGCGGACAGCCCGATCGAGCGCCACCCAGGCCATGACCTTGGAGAAGGTGAAGCAGCGTCGGCCGCCGCGCACCTCCCATATCCCCTCGTCCGGCTGCTGCCAGATCGTCTCCAGGTGCTCGATCAGGTTTGCCTGGAGGTCCCAGCCGCCCGCCGGAACCGCAAGCCCGCCCTTGTGCGACTGATAGAGTGCATCCATCACCTCGCCGTAGACGTCGATCTGCAACTGCCCGGCGGCGGCATTGCCGATACGCACCGGAGCCGCGCCCTGATAGCCCGGCAGCCACTCGACCTCCCATTCCGAGACTCGCCGCTCGCCGGCAAGGCCGTACATGATCTGCACCTGCTCCGCGGTGCCGGCGATGGCCCGGTGCAGCCATTCCCGCCAAAACCGCGCCTCGTCCGCGTAGCCCGCGTGCAGCAGGGCGAGCAGGGTGAAGGTCGCGTCGCGGAGCCAGCAGAACCGGTAGTCCCAGTTGCGCGTCCCGCCGAGCTGTTCCGGCAGCGAGGTGGTCGGTGCCGCGACGATCCCCCCGGTCGGCACGAAGGTCAGCGCCTTAAGCGTCAGCAGGGAGCGCTGGACCGGCTCGAGATAGGCGCCCTTGTAGCCGCCACGCCCGATCCAGCCGGACCAAAAACTCTCGGTGGCGCGCAAGGCGGCGCCGGCGTCGATCGCCGGCGGAATGGCCATGTGCGAGGGGCCCTGCGTCATTACGAACGGAATCTGCTCGCCCTCGCCGACCGTGAACTCGGCGATGGTGGTGAGATCCTGACCTCGTAGCTCAACGTCGGTGCGCAGCACGACCATGTCAGGACCAGCGATCGCGCGCAGGCCACGCCCGTCCTCGAGCTGCGTGACCCACGGAACCGAGATGCCGTAGTCGAACCGGAGCGCCATATGCATACACATCGTCACCCGCCCGCTCCGGCCCTCGACGATCCGCACGATGGAAGAGTTGCTGGCGAAGGGCGGCATGAAGTCGATCAGCGCGACACTGCCCTCGGTGGTCTCGAACACCGTCTCCAACACCATCGTGCAGCCGCGATAGGCGCGGCGCACGCGCGCGGCTGGGTCGGCCGGAGCAATCTGCCAGCGGCCATGCTCGGGCTGGCCCAGCAATGCCGCGAAGCAGGCACTGCCGTCGAAGCGTGGCCAGCAGAGCCAGTCGATCGAACCCGATTTGCTGACCAGCGCCGCCGTCGCGCAGTCACCGATCAGGGCGTAGTCCTCGATAGGCGGCGGGAAGTGGGCGCTGTAGGGCACTGGCAGGTCCTGTTATCGCGGTTATGTCCGCAACGCTGCCGACCCGAGTGTCGTTCGTCTAGCCGGATGAGCTAACGCGCCTGACCATAAGCCAAGCCCCGGCCGGTCGGGCAGGTGCAGGCGGAGCCGGGCGTGTAGGCTTGGGCCAGCGGGCAGATGTAGCTGCCGGCATAACAGGTCCGGCCAGGCGCCGCGGCGTAGGATTGCGGCGCCGGATAGCCGGGCGGCGGCGGATAGTAGATCGGCGGCGGGGCGTAGTACACAGGCGGTGGGGGATAATAGACGGGCGGCGGCGCGACCACGACCGGACCGGGAATGCCCACGTAGAACCCACCGCGCCACCAGGCATGGGCTGCCTCCACCGGGGCCAGCGAGATCAGCAACGCGGCGCTGAGGGCGGCGGTAGCCAATGCGGGACGGACGGACCGGGGAATGCATCTGCTCATGGGCGAGTCCTCGCGCGGAATTGTATCCGGACTGTGTCAGGGGACAAAGCCTTATGCGCCCCCTTGCATCCATCCGGTGCCGAGCGGCGAGGTCAGCCACTCCCTGATCAAGGCACTGGTCGGTGCCGGACGCTCCATCGGTGGCAGGTGGCCACAGCCTGGGAGCACCCGCAGCACCGCCCCCGGAATGCCGGCCGCTATCTCCTGGGCGCGATCGGGCGGGGTGAGCTGATCGGCCTCGCCGACCGCGACGAGGGTCGGGGCAGCGATGCCGCCGAGTTCGGGGCGGCTGTCTGGCCGATTGAGGATCGCGGTCTGCTGTCGGATGAAGGCCGGCCGCCCGACGCGCTCGGCCATCGCCATGACTTCTTCGGTGAGCGCGGCGTCGGCGAGGTTGTCCGGATGCAGCAATTGCGGCAGGAGCCGAGGCGTGACGCCGCGGAAATGCCCGCCGCGCGCCAGCGCCATCAGGCCGCGGCGGCGCCGCGCCTGGAATTCGCTGTCCGGTCGGGCGCTGGTATCGAACAGCGCCAGCCGGGTCACGCGCTGGGGCGCCAGACGCAGCACGGCAAAGGCAACGTAGCCGCCCATCGACAGCGCGGCGAGCGCGAACCGCTCCGGCATGTGCGCCAGCGCGCGCCTGGCCATTGCCTCGAAGCTGTCATCCACTGTCAGGTCCGCGACGACCGGCTCGGCGACCGCGGAAAGGTCCGCGACCTGATCGCGCCACAGCCGCGCGTCGCACAGCAGGCCTGGGAGCAAAAGCAGCGGCATCTTGGTCACGAGCCACGTTTTACGGGGCAGGACCGTTCCGGCCAACCTTGACTTTCGCCCGGTACCTCTTGATATCCCGCAGGTCACGCGCACAGGGCCGCGAGAGGCGCCGCATGTGCGCGCCGTGCGGCTCCCTCGCCGACACAAACCCGGATGACCGAGATCAGCATTTTGAACGATACCGCAACCGCTCCGGTTGAACTGGCCGACGACTCGCAGGCCGCCATGCCGTCCATCGAAGCCCGCCCCCCGGACGCGGAGGCATCATTGCAGGCGCCGCTATTCTCTGATCTTGGCCTGTCCGAGCCCATTCTCCGGGCGATCGAGGAGAAGGGCTACCGCAATCCCACGCCGATTCAGGCGCAGGCGATCCCCTTCGTGCTCATGGGCCGCGACGTGCTCGGCACCGCGCAGACCGGCACCGGCAAGACCGCCGGCTTCGTCCTGCCGATGCTCGACATCCTCTCGGGATCGCGGGCGCGGGCGCGAATGCCGCGCAGCCTGATCCTGGAGCCGACCCGCGAACTCGCCCTGCAGGTCGCGGAGAACTTCGTCCAGTACGGAAAGTACCTGAAGCTCACCCACGCGCTCATCATCGGCGGCGAGAGCATGTCCGATCAGCGGGATACGCTGATGCGCGGTGTCGATGTGCTGATAGCAACACCGGGCCGGCTGATCGACATGTTCGAGCGCGGCGGCATCCTGCTGAGCGACTCTCGCCTGCTGGTGATCGACGAGGCGGACCGGATGCTCGACATGGGGTTCATTCCCGATGTCGAGCGCATCGTCTCCTTGCTGCCGCGCAACCGGCAGACCTTGTTCTTCAGCGCGACGATGGCGCCCGAGATCAAGCGACTTAGCGACGCCTTCCTGCAGAACCCGAAAGAAATCACGGTCTCCCGCTCCGCCTCGGTCGCGACCACGATCACCGAGGGGCTGGTGCTGGTGGCCGAGCACGACAAGCGCGAGGCGCTGCGCCGGCTGATCCGCACCGAGCATGTTCAGAACGCGCTGGTGTTCTGCAATCGCAAGCGCGACGTCGACATTCTGTACAAGTCGCTGACGCGCCACCGGTTCAATGCCGGCGCGCTGCACGGCGACATGCCCCAGAGCGTGCGATTCGCGACCTTGGAAAAGTTCAAGGCGGGCGAGCTGCAGTTGCTGGTGTGCAGCGACGTGGCGGCACGCGGGATCGACATCGGCGGCCTGTCGCATGTGTTCAACTTCGATGTGCCGCATCACGCCGAGGATTATGTGCACCGCATCGGCCGCACGGGCCGCGCGGGGCTCGAAGGCAAGGCGTTCACCATCGCCAACCCGGAGGATCGAGCGGCCGTCGAGGCGATTCAGAAGCTGACCGGCCATCCCATTCCGCCGGTGCTCGTCGAGGGGCTGGACCCGGTCGATTGGTCGGAGGAGGACGGCCGCAAGCGTCGTGGACGGGGAGGCACGCCGAAAAAGGCCGAAGCTCGGGAAAAGGCTCCGCCGGCCAAGCGGGCGACGACTGCCAAGGCGACGCGATGCAAGACTGAACCGGAGGGCGAGGCGCAATCCGCGGCTCCGGCGCCGGCCTCGCGCGACCGTCCGCCGCCACTGCGCGAGCGCGCTCCCGGCCGCGGCGAACGCCCCTCGCGGCGGGAGATGCGTCATCGCGACGAGGATCTCGGACCGGCCGTGACGGGGTTCGGCGCCGACGTGCCCTCCTTCATGCTGATCAGCGCGCGGCCGGCGCGCGGCGCGCGGCGCATCCCGATCCAGGAAGGAGAGCCGGAGGCATGAACGTCGCATCACCCGTGAAGGCGAGCCGCTTCACGCCGTTCAAATGGGACGACGCGCTACGCCTCGACGGCCAGCTGAGCGAGGACGAGCGCGCGATCCGCGACGCCGCGCAGCAATACTGCCAGGAGAAGCTGCTGCCGCGCGTGCTGGAAGCCAACCGGCACGAGAAATTCCATCGCGAGATCATGAACGAGATGGGCGAGATGGGTTTTCTGGGTGCGACCCTAGAGGGCTATGGCTGCGCCGGCGTGAACTACGTGTCCTACGGCCTGATCGCGCGCGAGGTGGAGCGGGTCGATTCCGGCTATCGCAGTGCCTTCTCCGTGCAGTCCTCGCTGGTGATGTTCCCGATTTATGCCTTCGGCACCGAGGCGCAGCGGCAGAAGTTCCTGCCGAAACTGCGCAGCGGCGAGTTCGTCGGTTGCTTCGGCCTCACCGAGCCCGATGCTGGCTCCGATCCCGCCTCGATGCGGACGCGCGCCAAGAAGGTCGATGGCGGCTATCGGCTGAACGGATCGAAGACCTGGATCACCAACTCACCGCTGGCCGACGTGCTCGTGGTCTGGGCGAAGGACGACGCCGGCGATATCCGCGGCTACCTGCTCGAACGTGGGATGCAGGGGCTCGAGACGCCGAAGATCGAGGGCAAGTTTTCCCTCCGCGCCAGCACGACGGGCATGATCATGATGGACGACGTGTTCGTCCCCGACGAGAACGCCTTCCCCGAGATCAAGGGCTTGCGCGGGCCGTTCTCCTGCCTCAACAACGCGCGCTACGGCATCGCCTGGGGCGCGCTCGGCGCGGCCGAGTTCTGCTGGCAGGCAGCGCGCGACTACACCATGCAGCGGATGATGTTCGGCCGGCCGCTCGCCGCGACCCAGCTCATGCAGAAGAAGCTCGCCGACATGCAGACCGAGATCACGCTCGGCCTGCAAGCGGTGCTGCGCCTCGGCCGGCTGATGGACGAGCACGACGCGGCACCGGAGATGATCAGCCTGTGCAAGCGCAACTCTTGCGGCAAGGCGCTCGACATCGCCCGCGTCGCCCGCGACATGCATGGTGGCAACGGCGTAGCCGACGAGTATCACGTGATTCGCCATGTCATGAACCTGGAGGCGGTGAACACCTACGAGGGCACGCACGACGTCCACGCCTTGATCCTCGGCCGTGCGCAGACCGGCCTCTCGGCGTTCTGAACCACCCGCCGCCGGCCCGATCCGGATAGAGCGCGTCGGCGCCGAGGGAGACGGCGTCGGTACCGCACCGGACGGGACGCACTTCTATGTGCCTTCGACCCTGCCGGATGAGACCGTCCAGGTGCGCGCGATCACGCCGCGCGGCGAGGGATGGATGGGCGAGGCAGAAGCCATCCTCGCGGTTAGCCCGGCCCGGATCGAACCGCCCTGCCCGCATTTCGGCACTTGCGGCGGCTGCACGCTGCAGCATTGGCGCGACGCCGAGTATGTCGAATGGAAGGGTGGCTTGCTCGAAGCGGCGTTGCGTCGCGCGGGCTATGGCGATGTGAGATTGCGGCCAGCGGGGCGCACGCCGTCCGAGGCAAGGCGTCGGATGGACCTTGCCCTGCGCCGCGATGGATCGCGCGTCGTTGTCGGCCTGCACCGGGCGCGGGGCGCGGAGGTGATCGACCTCCACACCTGCGTGATCGCGCACCCGGCGCTGCGCGATCTCATCGCTCCATTGCGGGAGGTTCTGGCGCAAGCGGCGCTGCTGCGGCGGGAAGGATCGGCGCTGCTGAACCTGCTCGACAGCGGCCCGGACCTGCTGCTGCGTACCGACGCAGCACCAAGCGCGTCGGATCGCGCCCTGCTCGCCGGATTCGCGCGGGCGCATGGCTTGCCGCGTATCTCCTGGGCCCGGGGCAACGACGCGCCCGAAGCAATCTGCGTGCTGCGCCCCGCCGTTGTCCGGTTTGCCGACCTCGAAGTCGCGCCGCCGCCGGGCGCGTTCCTCCAAGCCTCGGCGGCGGGTGAGCGGGCCATCATCGACGCCGTGCTAGATGGGTTGCCGGAGCCGCGCGGCGGCCGGTCCCGGATCGTCGAGTTGTACGCGGGATTTGGCACGATCACATTCGCGCTTGCCGCGCGCGGGCGCGTTTCGGCGTTCGAGGGGGACGCGCCTGCCATCGCCGCGCTGCGCCGGGCCGCCAACCAGGCGGGGTTCTCCGGGAGGATCGTCGCCGAGCAACGCGATCTTGCACGTCAGCCGCTTACGGTAAAGGAACTCGCTGGCACGTCCGCCATCGTGCTCGATCCGCCGCACGCCGGGGCCGCGGCGCAGATGCCGGCGATCGCGGCGGCAAAGGTCGCGCGGGTGATCTACGTCAGCTGCAATCCGGCGGCGCTGGCGCGGGATGCGCGGGTGCTGCGCGAGGCGGGATATGATCTCCTCGCGGCGACGCCGATCGATCAGTTCCTGTGGTCGCCGCGGCTCGAAGCCGTCGTGGTGTTCGGCCGCTGACGGGCGGGCCTAGGCCTGCTCCTTGATCAGGTCCGTGACCACCCGCTCCAACGTGCCGATGGTGTTGCACACCGTCGCCTGGTGGCAGAATGGCAGATACTTGAGCATATCCGAATCCCCCGTGCCCCAGGAGGCGCGGTATTCGGGGTTGAGCCAGACCACGCGGCCGGCGCGATCGAAAATGCTTTTCATCAGGTCGGTGCGCGGCTCGGTGCGGTTGCCGCGCGCGTCGCCAAGGATGATCACCGTGGTCTTGCGGTCGAGATCGCCCATCGCGAGATTCTCGAAATCGGCGAGCGACAGGCCGTAATTCGTCGAGCCGAAGCCGATCCGCTCCAGGATCTGCGTGATCGCCTCTTCGGTGTCCTCCTTCTCGAGAATCCGGCTCACTTCTTCCAGGTTGGAGGAGAAGGCGAAGGAGCGGATGTCCGACATCACATCGGTCAGGCAGTAGAGGAACATCAGCAGGGGCTTGTCGATCTTCTCGCGCTTCCACACGGTACGGAACGGGATACCGTCATACGCCATGTTGCGCCGCATGGTGCGCCGCGTGTCGAGCACGCCCTTGCGGTCCCGCTTGCGGTTGCGGCCGTAGCGCGAGGCAAGTTTCTTCGCGAGGTCGCGCACCAGCGCGCGCATGCGGATGAAATCCCGCCGGTCGAGCTCCGAGAGCCGCGCCGTGCGCAGGATGCGCTCCTGCAACTCGCGCGTGGAGCCGGCGGCGAACAGTGCGAGCTGGCGCTCGACGAAGGCGCGGGCTTGCTCGATCAGCTCTGTGCGCGCGCGCTCCAGTCGGTCAAGCAGCGCGTAATCCTCGACCTGCCGCGCCTGCTCGATTTCGCGTTCGAGCTCGCGCATCCCCATCTGCTCGAGGATGCGACGGGCGTAGAGGTTGGTCTGGGTGAACAGGCTGATGTTGGAGACGCCGACCGCCTCTCCTGCCCGCTCCATCGCCGCCGTGAGGCCGACCTGGTCATTCTCCTGCATCATGCGAGACAAGCCGCCCTGCCCGCCCCCGCCCCCGCTTCCCTCGCCGGGACTGCCGCTCATACCCGGCTCGCCCTCGAGTTCGAGCGTAGCGCCGCCATTCTCGGAGGATTGCCCCGTCTCCGCCGTCGAGGAGACCGCGTCGCGGCTGAAATAGAGGTCGAACGTGCGCTCGAAGAGCTGCTTCTCCTCGACCGTCTTGGCGAGGGTAAGCGACAGCGAATCCTTCAGCAGCGTGCGATCGGAGAAGCCGGCGACCTCGGCGGCCTGGAAGGCGTCGATTGCCTCGGCCACGGAAATGCGCACGCCGGCGCCGCGAGAGGCGCGCAGCAGGCGGAGCAGGACGTCGTTCATCGCGAATGCCGGATCAGGCCTCGCGCGCCTTGTAGGTGAGCTCGCCCACCTTGGGGCCGACCGAGGCCATGTCGCCCTCGAACTTCAACAACACGTTGAGCGTATCGGCGACCAGCTGCGCGTCGAGCTCGGTCGCGTGCATCAGCAGCAGGGCGCGCGCCCAGTCGATCGTTTCGCTGACCGAGGGCAGCTTGCGAAGGTCGAGGCCGCGCAGCTGCTGCACGTAGTTGACCAGCTGCTTGCGCAGGCTGGCCTGCGCGCCCGGCACGCGGGTCTCGATGATCCGTTCCTCGAGCTTCGCCTCGGGGTAGCCGATATGCAGGTGCAGGCAACGCCGCTTCATGGCGTCGCCGAGGTCGCGCGTGTTGTTCGAGGTGAGCAGCACGATGGGCGGCACGTCGGCGCGGAACGGGCCGAGCTCGGGGATCGTCACCTGGTAGTCGGAGAGGATTTCCAGCAGGAAGGCCTCGAACTCCTCGTCCGCCTTGTCGATCTCGTCGACCAGCAGGACGGAGCCCTGCGGCTGCTGCAGCGCCTTCAGCAGCGGGCGCGGCTCGAGAAACATTTCCGAGAAGAACATTTCCCCGACATCGCCGAGGCGGGTCATCGCCTCGTCCATCGTGTCGGTGTCGGCGAAGGTGCTGGCCAGCTTGTCGCGCAGGATTTGGGTGTAGAGGAGCTGCTTGCCGTATTTCCACTCGTACAGCGCCTTGCTCTCGTCGAGCCCGTCGTAGCACTGCATCCGGATCAGCGGCAGGTCGAGGAACTGGGAGGTGGCCTTGGCAAGCTCGGTCTTGCCGACGCCGGCGGGGCCTTCGACGAGGATGGGCTTCTGCAGGCGGATGGCCAGGAACAGGGCGGTGCAAATCTGGCGCGAGGGAATGTAGCCGGCGGAGACCAGGCCCGCTTCCACCCGCTCGATCGAGGCGATCTGATCCGAGATTATCTGATTCACGTGTCACAACCCTGCTGCCGAACGCCCCTGCCTAGCCCGATTTGCCCCGGGTGGCGAGACCCTTCCGCACCCAAAAGTAGGCGGTCATACTGCATGGGAGCACCGCAGCAGACGGAGGGACCGCCGATGTGCGACCGTTGCCCCGAACGTGGCGAGGGCTGGCGCGGCTGGGTCGAGCTTCCCCCGACTCCGCTGTGCCAAGGTACCGGGCAGTGGCTCGACCTCTCGCATCCGATGAGCGCCGCCATGCCGCGCGTCCCGGCCTTTCCCGAGCCGCGCTTCTCGCTGGTGCGCTCGCTGCCGGCCGACCCGTTCAACGCCACCGAGATGCAGATGGTGGTGCATATCGGTACGCATGTGGACGCGCCGCGCCACTTCTTCCTGGACGGGCCGGCATTCGATGAGATCCCGCTCGACCGGCTGGGCGGCCCCGGCGTGGTGTGGCGGATCGACACGCCGCCGCAGGGCCTGATCGACGTGGCCGACCTCGCAGCGGCGCGGCCGGTATTGCAACCGGGCGACATCGTTGCGCTCGACACTGGCTGGGCGGCGCGCTTCCCCGATCCGAGCTACGAGGACCATCCGACCCTCTCGGTCGCGGCGGCCGAATGGCTGGTGGCGCAGCGGATCAAGCTGCTGGCGGTCGATTTCGGCACCCCCGACCTGCCGTTCAATCGGCGCGGGGCGGACTTCGCCTGGCCGGTGCATCACGCGCTGCTCGGCAACGGCGTGCTGATCTGCGAACATCTCACCGGCCATCCGCCGCTCGCCGGCAAGCGCGCCGAGTTCCTGTTCGGCGCGCTGAACATCAAGGGCGGCGACGGCGCCCCGGCACGGGTGATGGCGCGGCCGATTTGAACCACGGAGGCGAGGACGAAGATGCCCGGATCGCTCGAAGGCCTGACCGTACTCGACCTCACCAGCCATCTGTCGGGGCCATACGCGGCGATGATGCTGGCCGATCATGGCGCCGACGTCATCAAGATCGAGCCGCCGGGCTCCGGTGATTCGGCGCGCGGGATGCCGCCCTTCGTCAACGGCGAGAGCGCGCCGTTCATGATCTGGAACCGCAACAAGCGCGGGGTGGTGCTCGACCTCAAGACGGACGACGGCCGCGAGGCGCTGCTCGGATTGGTGGATCGGGCGGACATCCTGATCGAGAACTATCGGCCGGGGGTGATGGACCGGCTCGGCCTCGGCTGGTCCGTGCTGCGCGAGCGCAACCCACGCCTGATTTACGCGGCGATCTCGGGCTTTGGCCAGACCGGGCCGTATCGTGACCGCGGCGGGTTCGACCTGATGACGCAGGGAATGTCCGGCCTGATGAGCGTGTGCGGCCCGGAGGACGGACCGCCGCACCGGCTGCCGATCGCGATTTCCGACGTCGCCGCCGGCATGTTTTTAGCGTTCGGCATCGTCGCCGCGCTCGAAGCACGCCATCGGACGGGACGCGGGCAGCTCGTGGAAACCTCGCTACTGGAAGCGGCCACCTCGCTCGGCGTCTACGAGGCGGCGCACTACTTCGCCACCGGCACCCGGCCGCCACGCATCGGCCAGCGGCATCGCGCGAGTGCGCCTTACCAGGTGTTCGCGACGGCGGATGGCTACATCACCATCGGCGGCGCGCAGCAGAAATTCTTCGAGACGCTTTGCGCGCTGGTCGGTGCGCCGGACCTCAAGGATGATCCGCGTTTCCGCCGCAATGCCGACCGGGTGGCGCACAACGACACGCTGGTCGGCTTGCTGCAAGAGAAGCTACGGGCGCGCCCATCGGCGGAGTGGCTCGCCTTGCTGGAGGAAGCCAGGATTCCCGCCGGGCCGGTGCTGCACTACGACGAGGTGCTGACCGACCCGCAAATCCTGGCGCGCGAGATGGTGGTGGAAACCGAGCACCCCCAGACGGGCCGCTTCCGTACCCTGGGCGTGCCGGTGAAGATGTCGGAGACGCCGGGCGCCGTGCGACGGCCGGCGCCCCGGCTCGGGGAGCACACCGGCGAGGTGCTGTCCGGCAAAATGCCATGACCGACCGCTTCATCCTGCACGGCACCCCGCATTCGCAGTTCACCTACAAGGTGGCGCTGATGCTGGCGCTGTGCGGCGCCAAGTTTTCCTTCCGTTATGTCAGCTTCCGATCCGGCACGCACCGCACGCCGGCGTTCCGCGCCATCAGCCGGTTCGGCCAGGTGCCCGTGCTCCAGCATGGCGGCCGGGCACTGGTGCAGGCCGGCGCCATTCTGGAATATCTCAGCGACCATCTCGGCCGCTTCGGCGGCCAGGATGCGGGCCAGCGGCAGGACATCCGGGAGTGGCTGTTCTGGGACACCGACCGGCTGGGGCCGCCGATCTATTCGAGCTACGGGCTGAAACTCGGCGCAATGGGTCTGCTGCCGCTCAACGGCGACCCGGCGGTGGTGGCGAATTACCGCGGCCGGGCGAGCACGGCGCTGGCCATCCTTGATGGCACGCTGGCCGGACGGACTTTCCTGGTCGGCGACGCGCTGACCATCGCCGATATTGCCTGCTACGGCGACGTGGCCTTCGCGGTGCGCTGCGACATCGACACCGCGCAATGGCCCAATGTCGCCGACTGGGCGGCCCGGATCGCACAGCGTCCGCAAATCCGACCGCCGCTCGAATTGCTGCCGATGGCGAACGCCGAGTTCGACTGACCCGCTAGAAGTCACGTTGCGACACGTGGAATTTCCATATCCCATTTCCAAGGCGGATTTCATATGGTAGGGACTCCGCACGGCAAGGAGGCGGAAGGATGGATGGCGGCGACCACATGACGGACCGACTGACCACGACCGCGCGCGAGCATGCGGTGGATTTCGCCCAGCGCGCGGCGGCGCATGATCGCGACCGCTCCTTTCCATTCGAGAATTTCGACGCGCTGCACCGCGCCGGGCTGCTCAATCTGATCGTGCCGGTCGAGCGCGGCGGGCTCGGCGGGGGCTTACGGGAGATCGTGGCGGTGATCGGCGCCATTGCGGGGGGCGACGCCTCCACCGCGCTCGTGCTGCTGATGCATTATCTGCAGCTCGCCGGCGTGCTGCGCTCCGAGCGGTTCCCGGCGCATTTGCGCGAGCAGGTTCTGCATGATTCGCTGAACGGCGTCTCGCTCATCAACGCGCTGCGCGTCGAGCCGGAGCTCGGCACGCCCGCGCGCGGCGGCCTGCCCGCGACGACAGCGGTACGCTCGGCCGAGGGCTGGCGTATCACCGGGCGCAAAATCTACAGCACCGGCAGCCCGATCCTGCGCTACGGCTTGACCTGGGGGCGCACCGACGACGAGACGCCGCGCGTCGGCTGGTTTCTTGTACCCATGCAGCTTCCCGGCATCCGCATGGAGGAGACCTGGGACCACATGGGGATGCGTGCCTCGGGCAGCAACGACGTGGTGTTCGAGGACGTGCTGCTGCCCGCAGATCACGCAGTCGATCTGCGGGCGCCGAAGGAATGGGCGACGCGCGACCTCATCATCACAGTGTGGAACAACGTCGCGGTCGGTGCGCTCTACGACGGAGTGGCGCGGGCCGCGCGCGATTGGCTGATCGGCTATCTGCACGCGCGCAAGCCGAGCAATCTCGGCGCCTCGCTCGCAACGTTGCCGCGCTTTCAGGAGGCGGTCGGCGGCATCGACGCGCTGCTCGGGGTGAGCCGGGTGCTCATCAACGCGTTGGCCGACCGGGCTGATCGCGATCTCGCTTCGATCGCCTCGACCGAGGCCAATCTGGTGAAATACACCGCGACCAACAACGCCATCGACGCAGTGGCGAAGGCGCTGGAGCTGGTGGGCAATCCCGGTCTCAGCCGCACGCATCCGCTGGAGCGCCATTATCGCGACGTGCTGTGCAGCCGCGTCCACACGCCGCAGAACGACATGATCCTCCAGGCGGCCGGCCGCGCCGCGCTGGGGCTGTGAAACGGAGCGAGCAATGAGCGTCGAGTTCATCGGGTTCGTCAACACGCGCGAATTCTCGGAGATCCATCCGCAGAAGGGCGCGGTGATGGACCTCGCCTATATCGAGACCGTGGCGAAGGCGCACGAATACGCCGGCTTCGACCGCGCGCTGGTGGCGTTTCATTCCACCAGCCCCGAAAGCCTCATGATCGCGCAGCACGCGCTATCGGTGACGCACCGGCTCGGCATGATGATCGCGCACCGGCCGGGCTTCACCGCGCCCACGGTCGCCGCCCGGCAGTTCGCCACGATGGACCAGTTGAGCGGCGGGCGCGTGGCCGTCCACATCATCACCGGCGGCAGCGACGCCGAACTGCGCCAGGACGGCGACTTCCTCACCAAGGACGAGCGCTATGCGCGCACCGACGAGTACCTCGAAATCATGCGCCGCGAGTGGACCGCGACCGCGCCGTTCGATTTCGATGGGAAATACTACAAGGTGGAGCGTGGATTTTCGGCGGTGAAGTCGGTGCACCAGCCGCATATCCCGGTGTATTTCGGCGGCGCGTCGGACGCGGCGATCCCGGTTGCCGGCAAGCACGCGGATATCTACGCGCTGTGGGGCGAGACGCACGCCCAGGTGCGCGAGCTCACTTCGCGAGTGCGTGCCGCCGCCGCCCGCCACGGCCGCAGCTTGCGCTTCTCCCTCTCGCTCCGCCCGATTCTCGCCGAGACCGAGGAGAAGGCGTGGAAGCGGGCCGACGAGATTCTGGAGCGCGCCCGCGCGCTGGCGGAGCAGACCGGCTACAAGCGGGTCGGCGAGCCGCCGAACGATGGCTCGCGCCGCCTGCTCGCCGCGGCGGCGCAGGGTGCGCGGCTCGACAAGCGGCTATGGACGGGCATGGCGGCGCTCACCGGGGCCAAGGGCAACTCGACCTCGCTGGTGGGCACGCCGGAGCAGGTCGCGGATGCGATGCTCGACTACTACGATCTTGGCGTAAGCACTTTTCTCATTCGCGGCTTCGACCCGCTAGAGGACGCGATCGACTACGGCAAGGCGCTGATCCCCCGCGTGCGCGAACTGGTAGC
>JAFKFI010000001.1 GCA_017307285.1 Alphaproteobacteria bacterium
GCGGGGTTCTTCGAGGCGCTGCGGCAGGTGGTGATGACCGAGTGCGGGCGCTGGCAGCTGATGACCCCGCTCATTCCGCTCGGGCCGCTGGTCGGCGCGATGCTGAGCTATATCGGGGAGACCGGGCGGCGGCTCGCCGCCCTGCACGCGCGCTTCGCCGCCGGCAAGCTGCCCGCCTCACCCCGTCGCAGCCCGACGCCGCGACCGGCGGACGCCGGAGCGGAACAGGCGGGCGCGGAGCAGGCGGGAGTGAGCGCGGCGCGGCGGGGGTCAGGCATCCCGCCGGGGCCGCCCGGTCTGGTGTTCCGCGAATACGGTTTTGGGGTCTATGCCGAGGCGTTACGGGGCTTGCTCGACGATCCCGAGATGCGGGCCTTGCTCGCCGCCTCGCCGCAAGCCGGGCGGCTGCTCCGGCCGCTCTGGCAGCGGCTCACTACGGAAGAATTGCCCGAGGTGCTGCGCCCGCCGCCACGGCCACGCAAGCCGCGTAAGCCACGTCAGCCGAGAGCCAGCTGGGCGCCCGCGTCCGGCCCGCCGGGGCTGCGTCGGGTTCGCTTGCCCGACGGCACCAGGGCGTGGGAGCCGATCCCCTGCTATCCGGCGGGCGAGCAACCCTCGCGCCGCGCCCGCGCCCGGCCCAGGCTGCCGCCGGAGCCCGCGCCACCGCGCCCCGCCCGGCCGCTACCCAAGCCGCCGCGCCCGCCCAACCCGGAGCGCCGACTCAGCGACTACAACTGGATCGGCCGGCTCTTCATGCGATAGCCCAGGGCGCCTGCCTTGGTGTGTCCATTATGTTACGATCTCACAATATACACGAATGTTGCGTCGGCAACCGACCCGCTCATCCCTCCAATGAGTGGTCGCGCAGCAGATCCTGCAGCCGTTGCGGGTTGAGCACCGTCACGTAGCGGTCGGACAGCCGGACCCAGCCGGAGTCGCGCCAGGCGGCGAGGTGCTTGTTGATGCTCTCGCGGGTCAGTCCGGTCATGCCGCCCAACTCGCGCTGGGAGAGCTGGAAATCGATCCGCAGCCCCTCCTTGACGGGGTGCGAGTGCAAGGCGGCGAGGTGCATCAGCGCCTTGGCGAGCCGCGCCGGGGCGGGCAGGTCGAGCCCGTCGGTCATCTGCTCGGTGGTGCTGCGCAGCCGCTCGCTGAGCAGGCGGATGATCTCGAACATCGCCTCGGGCGCGCGTGTGAGAGTGCGGATGAACTGCTTGCCGTCGATGGTCAGCAATCGGCAGGCGGAGAGTGCCGCGGCATCGGCGGCGCGCGTCCAGTCGTTGAGCACCGCAACCTCGCCGAACACGGCGCCCGGCCCGGCGACCTCCAGCACCACCTCGCGCCCGCCGAAGGTGCTCGACGACAGCTTCACGTAGCCCTCGACCACCACCATCACCGTGCCGCCGGCGTCGCCCTGGGCGAACACCATCTCGCGCTCGGCGAAGGTGAGGACCGAGGCCTGGCGGATCAGCGCGTGCAGCTCCTCGCGCGGCAGGCGGCTGAGAAAGCGATGCCCCTGCAGCAGCCGGAGGATCTCTTCCTCATGCTTGCCGGCGGGCGCGATGGGGGGCGCGGGCTTCGGCATGACGGGCTTCCCTGTGTGATCCCGTTCATACCCGGTTCGACACGGAGCACGCAAAGCTTTGCGCGAGGCCGAAAACCGGCCCGCAGGAGGAGAGCGCCGATGGCCCGAAATCATCCCGATACCGCCGCCTCGCATGGCCGCTGGGTGTTCGACCTGCAGGTGCTCGAAGTCGCCGCCTTCGTGGCCGGCGTGCTGATGGTGTTCTGGTACTAGGTCAGATGCGCCGGACCACGTAGGTCTCGGCCAGCGCCGCCACGATCGCGTCGGCGTGGACGGGGTCGCGCGCCTCCACCATCACCTCGAGTTCGGCCGCCTGCACGCTGGAGGCGGCGAACAGGCGCTGGTGCGACACCTCGATGATGTTGCCGCCCGAGTCGCCGATCTTGCCCGCGATATCGGCCAGCACGCCCGGCCGATCGGGGATCTGCAGATGCAGGCGCAGCAGCCGCCCGTCGCGCAGCAGGTCGCGCAGCAGCACGTTGGACAGGATGCGCGCGTCGATGTTGCCGCCGGTCACCGCAACGCCGACCCGTTTGCCACGGAACCGTTCGGGGTAGGTGAGCAGGGCGGCGACACCGGCCGCCCCGGCGCCCTCGGCCACCGTCTTGGCGCCTTCGGCCAGCAGGCCGATCGCCTCCTCCACCGCGCGTTCGGGCACCACCAGCACGTCGGTGATGCGCCGGCGCACCAGCTCGAACGGCATCTCGCCGATATCGCGCACCGCGATGCCCTCGGCGATCGTGGCGCCCCCCACCGAGACGGTGCGGCCGGCAAGGCGTTGCGCCATCGGGGCATAGGCTTCCACCTCGACCCCGTACACCTGGATGCCCGGCTTCAGCGCCATGGCGGCGACCAGGCAGCCGGCGAGCAGCCCGCCCCCGCCGACCGGGATGACGAGGGTGTCGAGGTCGGGCGCGTCGGCCAGCATCTCGAGCGCGAGCGTACCCTGGCCGGCGATGACGGCCGCGTGCTGCGGACGCCGACCCTGCCCTGCCAGGCGATCTCCCGCGCGACCGGCAGCGACGTCACGCTGAAGCTCGACAACCTGCAGGTCACCGGCGCCTTCAAGGAACGCGGCGCCGCCAACCG
>JAFKFI010000140.1 GCA_017307285.1 Alphaproteobacteria bacterium
TTCCGCCTCTTGCATTGCGCCGGTAACTCCGAACTACGAAGCCTTCTCCTTCACCGGCATCGCATCATTGGCCGCCGTTGGCCGGATCACGCTGGTAATCGTATCCCGCATCACCGTGACCCGCAGGTTGGGGGCGATCTCGACCTCCACCTCGGGCGACGGCTTGCCGTCCTTATCCGGCGCGACACGCTGGACGGTGCCGAGGATGCCGCCGCCCGTGACCACGCGGTCGCCGCGCTTCAGCGCCGCCAGCATCGCCTTCATCTCCTTGGCGCGCTGCTGCTGCGGCCGGATCAGCAGGAAGTAGAACACGCCGAAGATCAGGACCAGCGGCAGGAACTGCGTGGCGCCCCCGAGCATTCCCGAGATGTCCTGGGCGTAGGCGGGCGAGATGAGCATGGGGCGCGATCCTTTCCCGGAGCCTGCCCGGGTTGCGGTGATTCGGGCGGGACCATACTTTCCGCCCCCCCGACGTCAAGCTTTTGCCCGGATGATCCGCAAATGGACGAGCCGACTCACGCCCTGCTCACCCGCATCGCCGACGCGCTGGACCGGCTTGCGCCACCCGCGCCGCCTCCCCTCGAGCTTACGGGCGCGGACGCCTTCGTCTGGCATCCGCAATCCCGCCACCTCGCGCCGGTGCGCAAGGTCGCGCGCGTGGACATCGCGCTGCTCCAGGGTGTCGAGCGCCAGAAGTCGATCCTGGTCGAGAACACGCTGCGCTTCGCCCGTGGCCTGCCGGCCAACAACGCCATGCTCTGGGGCGCGCGGGGCATGGGGAAGTCGTCGTTGGTGAAGGCCACACATGCGATCGCCAACCAGCGCGACCCCAGCTGCTTGGTGCTCATCGAGATTCATCGCGAGGAGATCCGCACCCTCCCCGAGCTGCTGAACGTGCTGCGCGAACAGTCGCGGCGCTGCCTGATCCTGTGCGACGACCTATCCTTCGAGCGCGAGGACGCGGACTACAAGGCGCTGAAATCCGTGCTCGACGGCGGCATCGAGGGGCGGCCCGACAACGTGCTGTTCTATGCCACCTCCAACCGCCGACACCTGATGCCGCGCGACATGATCGAGAACGAGCGCTCCACCGCGATCAATCCCTCCGAGGCGACCGAGGAGAAGGTCTCGCTCTCCGACCGCTTCGGCCTGTGGATCGGGTTTCACAACTGCGACCAGGAGACCTATTTCGCGATGGTGGACGGCTACGCCGCCAGTATGGGTCTGCCGATCGAGCCGGACGCCCTGCGCGCCCAGGCAGTCGAGTGGTCGGTGACGCGCGGCGCCCGCTCAGGACGCGTGGCGTGGCAGTTCATTCAGGACCTCTCCGGACGGCTCGGCGTGAAGGCTGCCTGATTGGACGAGCAGGCTACTCTCGGGTAGCTTTCCAACAGCATAGAGCTGGAGCGAGCGCATGTCCGACGTCGTCCTTCGCCACGGGGTGTTCATGGCCCCGTTCCACCCGGTCGACGAGGACCCGACCGAGTGCCTGCAGCGGGATTTCGAGTTAATGGAGTGGCTCGACCGGCTGGGCTTCGAGGAGGCGTGGATCGGCGAGCATCACTCTGCCGGGTACGAGATCATCGCCTCCCCCGAGCTGTTCATTGCGGCCGCGGCCGAGCGCACCAAAAAGCTCCGCTTCGGCACCGGCGTCGTCTCGCTGCCGTACCACAACCCGCTGATGGTGGCGAACCGGATCATCCAGCTCGATCACCAGACGCGCGGGCGGGTGATGTTCGGCGCCGGTCCCGGCCTGCTCACCACCGATGCGATGATGCTGGGCATCGATCCGAACACCCAGCGCGACCGCATGGCCGAATCACTCAACATCATCCTCCGCCTGTTCAAGGGCGAGACGGTCACCCAAAAGTCCGACTGGTACACCTTGGTGAACGCACGGGCGCATTTGCTGCCCTACACCAAGCCCCACCCCGAGATCGCGGTGGCCAGCGCGGTCTCGCCCTCCGGTGGGCGGCTCGCAGGAAAATACGGCTTCAACATGCTCTGCGTCGCCGCATCGGACCCCACGGGCGGGTTCGACGCGCTCGCCGAGAACTGGAAGATCGCCAACGAGATCGCCGCCGAGAACGGCCGCACGATGGACCCCAACCGGCTCCGCCTGGTCGGCCCCATGTTCATCGCCGAGACCCGCGAACTAGCCCGCGAGCGGGTGCGCTTCGGCTTCGAGAAATATCTTTACTATTTCAATAAGATCTCCCGCGCCCCCGGACGCTACCCGGTGCCGGCCGGGCGCGATCCGGTCGACTGGTTCATAGAAGCCGGCCACGGCATCATCGGCACTCCGGACGACGCGATCGCCATGATCGAGAAGCTGCAGAAGAAGCAGGGCGCGTTCGGCGTGTTCTGCCAGCAGGCGCACAACTGGGCGGATTTCGAGGGCACCAAGAAATCCTACGAGCTGTACGCGCGCTACGTGATGCCGCATTTCCGCAAGGCGAACGCCAACCGCGTCGCCTCGATCGAGTGGGCGGACCAGAACTCCGAGGAGTTCGGCGCCAAGCGCATGGCGGCGGTCGAGGCGATGTTCGCCAAGCATAAGGCCGAGCGGGAGACCAAGGCGGCGGCGGAGTAGCGCCGCCGCCCGGCGCTCACTTCACGAGCGGGCAGTTGCCCTCGGCCTCGGGGCGCGCTGCCTCCTCGGCGGGGATCGTGCGGACCAGCTTGTAGTAGTCCCACTCCCCTTTGGACTCGGCCGGCGATTTCACCTCGAACAGGTAAAAATCGCGCATAACCCGGCCGTCGCGGCGGATGTGGACGTTGTGGCTCATGAAGTCGTTGACCGGCAGTTCGTGCATCTTGGCCGCGACAGCAGGCCCGTCCAGCGTGCCGGCGGCGGCTACGGCCTTGAGATAGTGCGCGACCGCGCTGTAGACGCCCGCCTGCACCATCGACGGCATCCGCCCGTTCATGCGTTCCGCGTACCGCTTGGAGAAGGCGCGCGTCTGATCGTCCATGTTCCAGTAGAAGCTCTCGGTCATCTGCAGACCCTGCGCGACCTCGAGGCCGAGGCTGTGCACATCGGTGATGAACACAAGAAGTCCCGCCAACTTCTGACCGGCCTGGGTGATGCCGAACTCGTGCGCCTGCTTGATTGCGTTGGTGGTATCCGTCGCGCCGTTGGCGAGCCCGATCACCTTCGCACCGGAAGCCTGCGCCTGCACGAGATAAGAGGAAAAGTCCGAAGTGTTCACCGGGTGGATCGCCTGGCCCAGCACCTTGCCGCCATTGGCGCGCACCACCTGGATCGTGTCCTTCGCCAGCGCGTGACCAAACGCATAGTCGGCCACCAGGAAGAACCAGGTGTCGCCCCCACTCTTCACCACCGCCGACCCAGTGCCGCGCGCGAGCGCCACGGTGTCAAACGTCCAGTGAAATCCGAAGGGCGAGCACGCCTTGCCCGTCAGGTCCGACGAGCCCGGCCCTGAAAAGAGCACGATCTTCTGCCGCTGCCTGGCGATCTCTTGCACCGCGAGCGCCACCGAGGAGAACGGCAGATCGGCGATAACGTCGACGCCGTCCTTGTCGTACCACTGGGTGGCGATCGACGAGCCGACATCCGCCTTGTTCTGATGGTCGGCAAACACGACCTCGATCTTCTTGCCGATCACCTTGCCGCCGGCGTCCTCGGCCGCCATGCGGGCAGCGATCACCGACCCCTGACCCGACAGATCGGCGTTCATGCCCGTTTGATCGTTCAGCACGCCGATCTTGACGACATCGCCGGCTGCTTCGGCGTGCGTGGCGCACGCGAGGGTAAGGCCCACCAGCAGGGCGAGCCGGATAATGTTTCGCACTGATTTCCTCCGATTGGCCGGCGAAGCTGCGCAAAGCTCCGCTCGCGGTCAAGAGGCCCGCGCTGCCTCCAGCGCCGCCCAGTCGAACGCCACGCCGTGGCCTGGCGTATCCGGCGCGATCGCATTGCCCTCGCGGATTTCCAGCGGCCGGGCGATATAGCGGTCGAGGCCGAAACCGTGGGCCTCCAGATACGAGCGGTTCGGCGCGGCGGCGAGCAGATGCACCGTGAGATCGTGCACGCCATGCGAGGTGAGCGGCAGGTTGAACGCCTCGGCCAGCCGGGCGACCTTCATGAACACGGTGACACCACCGCAATTGGTCACGTCGGGCTCGGGGAAGGTCACGCCGCCGGCCTCGATCATCTGCTTGAACTCGTAGAGCGTGTGCAGATTTTCTCCCGTGGCGATCGGCAAGCCGCCCTCGCGCACGATGCGCGCGTGGCCGGCCACGTCGTCGGGAATGGTCGGCTCCTCCAGCCACGTCAGCTGCGCGGGCGCGAGGGCACGAGCGGCGCGGATCGCCTGGTCGACGCTCCAGCGCATGTTGGCATCCGCCATTAAGGGGAAATCGGCGCCGAGATGGCTGCGCATCGCCTGCACCCGCTCGACGTCCTCCGAGAGTCGGGCGCGGCCGACCTTCATCTTGATGGCACGGAAGCCGCGCGCCAGATTGTCGTCGGTTTGGCGGAGCAGCTGGTCGAGCGGGAATTCCAGGTCGATTCCGCCGGCGTAGCACGGCACCGCCGGATCGAATCCGCCGAGCAGCCGCCACAACGGCGTGCCCAGCCGCCGCGCCTTCAAATCCCACAGCGCGATGTCGACGGCGGAGATGGCCGAGCAGGTCGGGCCGCCGCGACCGCCGTAGTGCAGGCCCCACCACATGCGCTGCCACAGCGCCTCGATCAGGTCGGGATCGGCGCCCATCAGCAGCGGGCGCAGATCACGCTCGATCAGCGCGTGCACCGCACCGCCACCCACACCCACGGTATAGGTATAGCCGACCCCCTCCGCGCCATCAGAATCGCGCAGGCGCGCGGTAATCAGCTCGAAATGCGTCATCGTGCCGTGCGTGCTGTCCGACAGCGGCACCGACAGCTCGATGCGGTAGTGTCCCGATACCAGCTCGGTGACTATCATTCTCGCCCTCCGTCAGTCGGACGCGATCCGCTCCATCCCTGCCATGTACGGCCGCAGTGCCTCGGGTATCACGATCGAGCCGTCCGCCTGCTGGCCATTCTCAATCACCGCGATCAACGCCCGCCCGACCGCGATGCCCGAGCCGTTTAAAGTATGGACGAAGGCAATCGACTTGTCGGCGGCGCGGAAGCGCGCGTTCATCCGGCGCGCCTGGAAATCGCGGCAGTTGGAGCAAGAGCTGATCTCTCGCCACGCCTCCTGCCCCGGCAGCCAGACTTCGAGGTCATAGGTCTTCGCCGCAGCAAATCCCGTGTCGCCCGACGACAGCACCACGCGGCGAAACGGCAGTTCGAGCGCGGAGAGAACCTTCTCGGCGCAACCCGTCATCCGCTCGTGCTCGGCCACGCTTTGCTCAGGATGCACGATCGATACCAGCTCGACCTTGCGGAACTGGTGCTGGCGCAGCATCCCGCGCGTGTCGCGGCCCGCCGCGCCGGCTTCGGCGCGAAAGCAATCGGTGAGCGCCGTTAAGCGGATCGGCAAATCCTGCTCAGCCACGACCTCGCCGGCGACGAGATTGGTCAGCGGCATCTCGGCAGTGGGGATCAGCCAGCGCCCGTCCGTGGTCTGGAATAGATCCTCCTCGAACTTGGGCAGGTTGCCGGTGCCGTAGGCGGTGGTGCTGTTGACCAGCGATGGCACCGAGGTCTCGACGTAGCCATGCTCGCCCGTATGCAGGTCGATCATGAACTGGCCGAGTGCCCGCTCCAGCCGCGCGAGCGGGCCGCGGAGCACGGTGAACCGCGCGCCGGCCAGCTTCGCCGCCGCGGCGAAATCCATGAGGCCCAGCGCCTCGCCGAGCTCAAAATGCTGCCGTGCCACAAAACCGAGCTCTCGCGGGGTGCCGTGCTCGGCGAGCACGACGTTCGCGCTCTCGTCCGGCCCGTCCGGCACTTCCGGGTCGAGGCGGTTGGGAAGGCAATCGAGCAGCAGGCGGAGCTCGCCTTGCAGCTTGTCGGCCCGCTTCTCCAAGCGCTCCATTTCTGCCCGCAGCGCCCCGGCCTCCGCCTCGAGCATGGAAGTGTCCGCTTTCGCCCGCCGCCCCTCGCCGACCTGGCGGGACAGCGCGTTGCGCCGGGACTGCATCTCCTGCAAGGCCGTGAGCACGGCGCGATGAGCGGCGTCCTTCTCCAGCACCTCGGCCGAGACCGGCTGCACGCCGCGACGGGCGAGCGCTGCGTCGAACCCGGCTGGATCGGCGCGGATGGCGCGAATGTCATGCATCGATTCAGGCCTCGATCGGCTTCGGCTCGACCCAGCGCGCGCATTGGATCGAGATTTCGTAGAGCGCCAGCAACGGCAGGGCGAGCCCGCACTGGGTGATCACGTCGGGCGGGGCAAGTATGGCGGCAACAACGAACATGCCGACATAGGCGTAGCGGCGGTATCGCTTCAGCCCCTTCGAGGTGACGATCCCGACCTTCGCCAGCAAGGTCAGCAACACCGGGAGCTGGAAGGTGATGCCGAACGCGAAGATCAGCTTCATCACCAGATCAAGATACTCGCTGACCCGCGGCAGCAGCTCGATCGGCACCCCGCCCCCGGCGGTCGGCGACTGGAAGCTCGCGAAGAAGCGCCAGGCGAACGGGAATACGAAGTAGTACGCCAGCGCAGCCCCAAGGATGAACAGCACCGGCGTCGCGAACAGGAAGGGCAGCAAGGCGCGTTTCTCGCTGCGATAGAGGCCGGGGGCGACGAACAGCCAGAGTTGCGAGGCGACCAACGGGAAGGAGATGAAGGCTCCGCCGAAGAACGCCACCTTGATACGGGTGAAGAACGCCTCGTAGAGCTGCGTGTAAATCAAGCGCGGGTCGGGGTTGCCCATCTCACGCAGCACCCGCGCCAGCGGCTCGGCAAGAAAGAAATAGATCTCGCCGGCAAAATAGTAGCTGATGCCAAAGCAGATGAGGAATCCGCCCATCGACCACATCAACCGGGTGCGCAGCTCCGCCAGGTGCTGCAGCAGCGGCATCGGCTTGTCGTCGATCGGATCGTCGTCGTCGGTCGTCGCCACGTTCATCCTGTCAGCAAGGGGAGCTCAGGCGCGGCCCGCTGGCCGGCGCGTGACGTTCGGGGGAACGAAGTCCGGCGGGGGCGCGGGCTTCGCCGCGTAAGCCGGCGGGATGAAGGCCGGGGCGAGCTCCTCGTCCTGGCCGTCTGGCAGGGGTTCGAGCGGCAGCGGGACGATATCGGCCGGCTCAGGTCGGGTCAGCTCCGCCACCGCGACGTCGCCCGAAAGTGCCTCGGCCGCCTCGGGAGCGGGCGCGTGGATCACCGGGTCGGGCGCGAGCGGGTTGCTCGCGAAGGTGGAGCGCAGCGAGCCGTCCGGGTCCACCGCCCGCTCGACGGTACCCTTGATGTCGAAATTGCGGATTTCGTTGATGGAGTTGCGGACGTCGGCGAGGTCGGCATCGCGGACCATCTCGTCCACGTGGGTCTGGAACTCGGCGGCCATGCGGCGCGCCTTCTTGATGGCGTTGGTCACGGCCTTGATGGCGACAGGCATGTCCTTCGGCCCGATCGCGATCAGGGCGACGACGCCGATCAGGGCAATCTCGGACCAGGCAAAATCGAACATGTCTACCAGTACACTCCGGGCGGCTTGCTAGCACGCCTCACCGGCTCACGAAACCACGCGCTCAGCCGCCCTCGCCTTCTGTCGCACCCGGAGCCGGTTCCGTCACTGGCGAGGGCGGTTCCACCAGCAGATCCTCGCGACGCGGCAGCTCGCGCAACTCACTCAAGCCGAATTGCGCCAAGAAAGCCGGGGTGGTGCCCCACAGCGTCGGTCGCCCAGGGCTCTCGCGACGGCCTCGCGGGGCGATCAGCCCGGCTTCGAGCAGCGCGTCCAGCGTCTGCTGCGACAGGCTGGCGCCTCGGATCTCCTCGACCTCGGGGCGCGTGACGGGCTGATGATAGGCGATGATCGCCAGCGTCTCCATCGCCACGCGCGGCAGCCGGCGCGGCACCTCGACCACTTTTCGCAGCGCCGGGGCCAGATCGGCGGCTGTGCGGAACTGCACCCCACCCGCCACTTCGGCCAACTCCACCCCGCGCCCGGCGTAGCGGGCCCGCAGCGCCGCGAGCACAGCATCGGCATCCACCGCTTCCGGCAGCACCTGAGACAGTGCGCGGGCACTGACCGGAGAGGCGCTGGCGAATACCAGGGCCTCGGCAATCCGCAGACATGCCTCGTCCGGCTCGGCAGGCATGGCGACGGGTGCGGGTTCGGTCTCGCTCATTCCTGCTCCTCGGCAAGTCTGTCGGTTCCGGCAGGCTCAGCGCGCCGCAGCAGTATGGGTCCGAAATCTCGCTCCTGACGCAGGCGGATCGCGCCGCCGCGCGCCATCTCGAGGCCCGCCAGCAAGGTGCTGGCGAGCGCCGCGCGCCGCTCCAGCGGGCCAGCCAGCGTGTCGGGCAGGAACCGCTCAAGCGTCGCCCAGTCGGGCAGGCTGCCGACCAGATCGGCGAGGCGGCGCAACGCGTCCTGAACGCTCCAAAGGGCCAGCGGCGGCGGCCGGTAGCGCCGCCGCGAACCGGCCCGGCGCAATGCGGCAAGATAGGCACGCAGCAGCGCAGACATATCGAGCGCGAGACGGGACCGATCCGTCTCGGTCAGATCCTCCGGCGCGCCGCGCGCGAACACCTCGTGCCCTAGCTGTGGACGCGCCCCGAGCCACGCCGCGGCAGCCCGCATCGCCTGCAGGTCGCGCAACCGGCCGGCCAGGATGTCGGCCGCCGCCTCGCCCTCCTCCGCGGCCTCGGTTCCCGCCGGCAGCAGCAGCCGCGATTTCAGCCAGGTCAGCCAAGCCGCCATGACCAGCCAGTCCGCCGCTAATTCGAGGCGGATGCGACGAGCGCTCTCGATCACCGCCAGATATTGCTCGACGAGCGAGAGGATGGAGATTCGCGCAAGGTCAACCTTCTGGCTCCGAGCAAGGTCCAGCAGCAGGTCGAGCGGCCCCTCGAACCCCTCCAGCCTCAAACTCAGGCTGTCGGGAGCAAGGGTTGTCGGTTCAGATGTAGCGTCCATCACCGACGCCGACATGGTGGCCCGCGACCGTCAGCACCAGTCGGAGCGCCCAAGGCACCACCGTGTCGAGCGCCTCGCCAAAGGGGTCGAACCGGATGCCGAACTCGGCGAGGAGGCGCGGCAGCAGGAACACGACCAGGAGCACGACCAGGATGCCCGCCCGCTCGGTGCGGGCCCAGGCGCGCGCCAGCGGCTCGGGCAGCAGGCCGACCGCGATCCGGCCGCCATCGAGAGGTGGGATAGGGATGAGGTTGAACAGCCCGAGCACGAGATTGGTCAGGATGAAGTAGAAGGCGAGCGCGCCGGCGATTGGGTGCAGGAACAAAAGCCGCTCGAAATAGCCGAACGCCGATGGGGCGATCATCGTCGGCAGAAGCAGCGCTGTGAGCACGGCGAGGCCGAAATTCATCGCCGGCCCGGCGGCTGCGACGATCATCATGCCGCGCCGCGGGTCGCGGAACTTCCAGGCGGAGACCGGCACTGGCTTGGCCCAGCCGAACATGAATGCCACCCGGTGGATGGTCAGCAGCTGGAATAACAGCAGGAATCCGGGCAGCAGGATGGTCCCCACCCGATCCACGTGACGCAGCGGGTTGAGCGACAGCCGCCCGGCCCGGCGTGCGGTGTCATCGCCCATCGCCAGCGCCGCATAGCCGTGCGCTGCCTCGTGCAGGGTGATCGCCAGCACGGCGGGGATGACCGCAATGGCAAGCTGGAGGATGAACTCGGTCACGCGAGCCCGAACTCGCCCCGGAGAAGCCGGTCACGTTCTGCCGCCAAGGCAGCGGGGGCAAGTGCGCGACACTGACGCGTAGCGATCTCACGCGCCGCCGCCAGTCGCGCAACGGCAAGCGGCGTCAGCATCGGGCAGGTCCGTAGCAAGGCTGCGGTCGGCTCGAACTCGCCCGCGCAATACAGCGCGAGGTCGCAGCCTGCCGCCAGCGCCGCGCGGGCCAGTTCGTCCGGCGCGCCGGATAGGGCGCGCATCGCCAGATCATCAGTCACCAGCACTCCCTCGAACCCGATCCGGCGCCGGATGACCTCCCCAATCACGACGGGAGAGAGCGTCGCCGGGCGCGCGGCGTCCCATCCCTTATAAAGGATGTGCGCCGTCATGGCCCAAGGGAGGTCGGCATTCAAGGCAAACGGCAGCAGATCGGGCGCAAGGTCGTTGGCATCGACCACCGGCAGCGACAAATGGCTGTCGACCTGGGCACGACCATGCCCGGGCGCGTGCTTGCCGACGGGCTGGACTCCCGCCGCTAGCAAGCCGGCGGCAAACGCGCGCCCAAGTCGGGCGACGGCCAGGGGTGCGGAGGCAAATGACCGGTCCCCCACCACTTCGTGCGCCCCCTCGCGCCGCAGGTCGAGCACCGGGGCACAGGCCACGTCGAAGCCAGCGGCTGCGCAATCGGCCCCGATCAGCGCGCCGGTGATCCAGGCTGCGCGCAGCCCGGCCTTGGTATCCGCCTCGAAAACCTGGCCTATGATCCCCGCCGGTGGGTGCGCCCGCCAGTGCGGCGGCCGCAGCCGTGCCACCCGGCCGCCCTCCTGATCAACCAGCAGCATCGCGTTCGCGGGCAGCGCGTCCCGCAGCGCGGAGATTAGCAAACGAAGCTGGGTGGGATTTTCGATATTTCGGGCAAAAAGGATGACGCCGGCCGGAGGCTGTGCGCGGAACAGCGCCGCCTCGGCCTCGGCCAGTCGCGGGCCGGCGATGCCGACGATCGCCGCCCGCATCAGCTCAGAAGCTGGCGATCGAGCAGCCAGCGCCCTTGGCACGCACGCGCTCGCAGAATGCAGTTGCCTGAGCGGTGTCGCTGAACCCGCCGGTACGCAGCCGCCAGATCGGGCGGCCGTCGTGCTCCGCCTTCTGCACGGCCGGCTGCCGGCCATTGAGGATGTCCGGCATCCGCTTGGAAAGACGCTGCCACTCCGCCATCGCCGCCTGCTCGTTGGTGAATGCGGCGAGTTGCACCTGGGTCGATTTGCCGATGCGCGCCGTGGCGGGCTGGGCCGATGCGGCCGCCTGTTTGTGTTCCGGCGCGGCGGCCGGCTGGCGTTCGGCAGCCGCGGCTGCAGTCGGAGCTACGCTCGGCGCCGGCCGCTCCGCCGAGGCGGAAGCGGGTTGTGCCGCCGTCGGCGCGGACGATGCTGCTACCGCCGGACCGGACGACTTCTGATCCTTCGATGCCAGCACGTGATCCTTTGCGACAGGCGCAGCCGGCTTTTGCTCCTTGAGCGCCTGTGGGGCCGGGGCCTCCGGTGGCGGCAGCAGCTTGTCCGCCTGCTGGCCGGCATCGCCCGACAGAATCTCGTCATTGGCGCCCGCGATCTGCAAGCCGCCGGGATTCTCCGGCTTGACCCGCACCGGATGGGCATCCGCCTCGATCACCGGCACGGCGCCACCGTGATGGCCAGACGCGGTCCATACGCCAACGATCAGCAACAGCGCGCCCCCCAATCCGCCCGCGATGATGGCCAGGCGTTTTGTGCCCTGATCCATCCCCCTGTGCCGGGCGATGCGGTAGGTGGGACCAGGCGTTTCCAGATTGTCAGACACAGATCCTCGCTCCCGCCTCGCGGCGAGAGGCGCCGCTCAGCGCATTTCCTCGACGGGCTCGACCCCCATCACGGCCAGACCGGAACGGATGACGACAGCCACCGCCGCCACCAGCGCAAGCCGAGCCCGCGTCTCGGCCGGCCGGTCTGCCTGGAGGAAGCGAAGCGTCGAGTCGTCCTTGCCCCGGTTCCACAGCATATGAAAGTCGCCCGCCAAGTCATAGAGGAAAAACGCAATCCTGTGCGGCTCGCGCGCGAGCGCGGCGGCCTCCACGCTGCGCGGCCAGGCCACCAGGCGGCGAATTACAGCCATCTCCGGCTCTGCCTCCAGGCTGTCCAGCGTCACATCGGCGAGTGCCGCATCGCTTACCGCGTCCACCCCGAACATCTCGGCCGCGGCTCGCAAGACGGAACGGCAGCGGGCGTGGGCGTATTGGACGTAGAACACTGGATTGTCCCGCGTCTGCGCCACCGCCGCTTCGAGGTCGAACTCCATCTGCGCGTCCGCCTTGCGGGTCAGCATCGTGAACCGCACCGTGCCCGGCCCGACTTCGTCGATCAGGTCGCGCAACGTGACGAAACTGCCGGCGCGCTTCGACATCCGAACCGGCTGGCCGCCGCGCAGCACATGCACGATCTGGCACAGCACGATTTCGAGCGCCGCCGTCCCGCCGGAGACCGCCTGCACCGCCGCCTTCATGCGCGGCACGTAGCCGCCGTGATCCGCCCCCCACACGTCTATCAGCAGCGGAAAGCCGCGTCCGATCTTGTCGGCGTGATAGGCAATGTCGTTGGCAAAGTAAGTATTCGAGCCGTCGCTCTTGCGGAGCGGCCGATCCACGTCGTCGCCGAACCGCGTGGAGCGGAACAGCAACTGCTCGCGCGGCTCCCAATCCTCCGGCGTCTTGCCCTTCGGCGGCTCCAGCACGCCTTGATAGACGAGCCCATTGTCGCTCAGCCGCTCGATCGCCGCGTCGACCGCGCCATCACGCACCAGCGTCCGCTCGGAGACGAATACATCCTGCGTCACGCCGAGCAGACGCAGATCGTCGCGCACCGATTGCATCATCGCGGCAATGGTGAAATCGCGCACGGTGTCGATCCACGCCTCGGGCGCCGCGATGCCGAGATCGGGCGAGGCCAACGTCGCGCCGTATTCGGCCGCCAGACGCTCTCCAATGGGAATAAGATACTCGCCGCCATACTGCAGCCCGCCCGGCACTTCGTCTGCGAACGTCTTCTCATCGAGTCGCGTGCCGATGGCCTGCAGGTATCGCCAATACGCCGCCCACGCTAGCGCTGTCACCTGCGCGCCCGCATCGTTGATGTAGTACTCCTTGGTCACGTCGTAGCCGGCCTTGCCGAGCAAATTGGCCAGCGCGTCGCCCACCACCGCGCCACGGCAATGGCCGATGTGCATCGGTCCTGTCGGATTGGCCGAAACGTATTCCACGTTGACCCGTAGACCGTTGCCAGCGGCGCTGTCCCCGTACGCCTCGCCGGCACGCAGGATCACCGGCAGCACATTGCGCAACGCCGCGGGGCGGAGTCGGATGTTGACGAAACCTGGTCCCGCCGCCTGCGTCTCGAGGACGTCCGGTAAGGTGCGCAAGTGCGCGAGGATCGATTGCGCGAGCTTGGCCGGCGCTTGGCGCGCGGCTTTCGCGGCGACCAATGCCGCGTTTGTCGCCATGTCTCCATGCGCAAGCTCGCGCGCCGGCGTCACCTCCGCCTTCTGTGCGACATCGTCCGGCAGGTCGGGAACTACTGCACGCAGCGCGTCCAATACGTGACCGCGCATCCGCGCAAACAGATCGTTGCTCATCGCATCTTTTCCTCAGCCGGCCGTCGCGAGATCGGTGAGCCGGCGGTGCTCGTCCATCGCATACCGATCCGTCATGCCGGCGATGTAGTCGCACACCGTGCCGGCCGCACGCGGAGTTCCGGCTTCGCCGGCGCGGGCACGCCAGTCATCCGGCAGCAATCCGGGATCACCATGCAGCACCCGGAACAAGTCTTCTGTGAGCAGCCGCGCCTTGCGTGTCATGCGATTGACCCGCCAATGGCGATACATGCGCGCCATGAGAAAGTCCTTGATGACCTGATTGGCCTCCGCCATCGCCGGGGCGAAGGCGACCACCGGCTGCCGCGAGCGGCGGATCGCCGTGGCGTCGCTCGGATCGAGCTTGGCCAGGCGGCGGCGTGTCTCGACGAGCAGATCGTTCACCATTCCGTCGATCACGCGCCGGATGGTTTCATGACGCAAACGGGGTGGCGGCACGTCGAGGCTAGAGATCCGCGCCGCCGCGAGCGCCTCGCCGACCACTGGCAGATGGGACAGATCTTGCGGCACGAACAGCCCCGCGCGGAGCCCATCATCGAGATCGTGGCTGTGATAGGCGATGTCGTCCGCGAGCGCGGCAACCTGCGCTTCCGCGCTCGCATGGGTGCCGAGATCGAGCTTATGCTTGTGGTCGTATTCGGCGATGTAGCCAGGCGGGCGATGCAGCGGGCCGTTGTGCTTGGCCAAGCCCTCCAGCGCCTCCCAGGTAAGGTTTAGCCCGTCGAACGCGGCATAGCGGCTCTCCAGCAATGTCACCACGCGCAGGCTCTGTGCATTGTGGTCGAAGCCACCGAACGGCTTCATCGCCGCGTTCAGCGCCTCCTCCCCCGCATGGCCAAATGGGGGGTGGCCGAGGTCGTGGGCAAGCGCCAGTGCCTCGGTCAGATCCTCGTCGAGATGGAGCGCTCGGGCGATGGAGCGGGCAATCTGCGCCACCTCGATGCTGTGAGTCAGGCGCGTGCGGAAGAAGTCGCCCTCGTGATTGACGAAAACCTGGGTCTTGTACTGCAGCTTGCGAAACGCCGAGCTGTGGATGATGCGGTCACGGTCGCGCTGCCAAGGCGAGCGCGTGGCGCTCTCCGGCTCCGGGTGAAGCCGGCCCCGAGAAGTCTCCACTTGCACAGCGAACCGGGCGCGGGTCATGGCCGGGCGGCTTACACCGGGAGGAGCACCGCTTCAATGCGGCCGATCCCCTCCCGCGTCCGAGATTCCTTAAGGAGAAGTCAAGATATGGTCTGCTTAAACGGCGGCGGCGCCGGTGTGCACACCGGCGCCGCCCATGCGGCCGGGGTTGGTCGGCCGTCTCTCGGAGGAACAACCATGCCCAAACATGGATTGATCCTGCCGTGGATCGTGGTGATCCTGACCGTAACAGTCAAGATCCGCGTGAAGCGGTAAGGTAAGCTCCCCGGCGCGGTCGACCGCGTCGGGGAGCGCCCCGGGAGCCACCTTCAAATCGTCCTCCTGCCACGCTATCTTACCGGAATGGATGGCATGACAGGCTCAGATTTCGGGATCACCGACCGCGCCGCCGCCCGGATCAGCGAGATCGTCGCCGCCGAGGGCCGGCCGGCCGCGCTGCGGGTGCAGGTGCTCGCGGGTGGATGCAGCGGGTTTCAGTATCGCTTCGAGCTTGACCAGGAGCGCCAGCCCGATGATCTGGTTATCCAGCACGGCGATGCGACCGTGCTCGTCGACCCAGCCAGCCTCGATCTGCTGGCCGGCGGCGAACTCGATTTCGCGGACGAGCTGATGGGCAGCTATTTCGCCATTCGCAACCCCAACGCCAAGTCCGCCTGCGGCTGCGGGACCAGCTTCTCGGTCGACTGAACCGTCGTGCGGCTCGCCACCTGGAACGTCAACTCGATCCGCCAGCGCGAGCGGCACGTCCGCAGATGGCTGGAGCGCGTGCAACCCGATCTGCTCCTGCTCCAAGAGATCAAATGCGAGGCGGGAAATTTTCCGGCGGAGACGTTTCGCACCCTTGGCTACGAGACCGTCGCGGTCGGACAAAAGGCCTATAACGGCGTCGCCGTGCTGTCCCGGGTGCCGTTTGCTGTCCATCACCACGCTCTGCCAGGCTTGCCGGAGGACGACGCGCAGGCCCGCTACATCGAGCTGGAGGCCGGCGGCGCCACGATCGTCAATATCTATTTGCCGAACGGCAATTCTGGTGGCGAGGCGGGGTTCGCCTACAAGCTTGCCTGGATGGACTGCCTGGCCGAACGCACGGCGGCGCTGCTGGACGCCGATACGCCGGCGATCATCGCGGGCGACTTCAACGTGTGCCCGACCGACGAGGATTTCGCGCCGGGCACCCTGCCCGCCACCGACGCGCTTGTGCGGCCCGAGAGCCGCGCCCGCTATCGACGCCTGATCTGGTCAGGTCTGACGGACGCGGTCCGGGCCCTGCAGCCCGCCGGCCGCGTCTACACGTTCTGGGACTACCAGGCCGGTGCATGGCGCCGGAATGCTGGCTTGCGCATTGATCACGTGCTGCTCTCGCCCACGCTCGCCGAGCGACTAGTCGCCGCCGAACCTGACCGGCACGAACGGGGCGAGGACCAGCCCTCGGACCACGTGCCGGTCCTTGTGGAGTTGAGCTAAGCCCTCATTGCCAATGCGCGGGCTTCCACACCCAGGCGCCACGGCGCGGAGCCCAGCGCCAATGCCCCGGAACGTAGTGCGCGTAATGCGGGTGACGAACCACGTAGCGCCCTGGAATCCAGGCATACGCCGCCCCGTTCCAGTGCCAGTGACCCGGCTCCCAGACATACCGTGAGCCGGGCGGCGGCGGCACGGGCTCGTATCTCGGCGCCGGCACACCCGGATAAGGCATGGGTGGCGGTGGCTGCGCCGAGGCCCAGTGCGCGACCATGAGCATCGGAGTCAGGATTGCCAGTAGCCGTCTCATCCGAAACTCTCCCACCGCAGGCGCGGGACCGCGTCTGCCGGGTTGTGTATCGAGCTTGACGGAGAGGTGCTAGCGTTCGCGAGACGCGAAGCTTCTGGGGAGGAGAGACGCATGGCCAGTTCAGGATCGACGCACATCTATGCAGGTGCGTGGAGCACCAAGGATGGCGGCATCGGCGGCGTGTATCGCTGCGAGGCCGGCGACAACCGGTGGGAGCGCCTCACCAACGGCCTGCCGAATGTCGACGTGCAGGCGATCACAATCGATCCCGGCAATGCCGATGTGGTCTACGCCGGGACCGCGGATGGCCCGTATCGCAGCACCAATCGCGGCGACAGGTGGGATCGGCTCGGCTTTCCGGACCGCGATATGGCGATTTGGTCGATCTCGGCGCACCCTAAGCAGCCCAAGACGCTGTTCGCCGGCGGCTCACCGGTCGCGGTGTATCGCAGCGATGACAATGGCGATAATTGGCGCCGCATGGCCGACCCGGCGCTGCCCAACCGCGTGAAGATGCCTTTCGCCTGTCGCGTGATGCGCTTCGCGCCGCACCCGACGAAAGACGACGAGCTCTACGCCACCCTCGAAGTCAACGGCGTGATGCGCTCACAGGATCGCGGCGAGAGCTGGCACGATTGCAGTTCCGACCT
>JAFKFI010000141.1 GCA_017307285.1 Alphaproteobacteria bacterium
GGGATCGCCGCCCCGCCCGAGGCGCGGCGGGACCCGGAGCTTGCGTGGCGCGTCAACCTGCACGGCACGCTCGCCCTGGCGCGCGCCCTCATGGCGGAGGCGCCGGAATGCCGGCTGCTGCTGGTGTCGAGCGCCGAGGTGTACGGCACGTCCGCCCGCGCCGGGCGGCCGCTCGACGAGAGCGCCCTGCCCGCCCCGGCCAATCCCTACGCCGCGACCAAGGCCGCCGCCGACCTCGCGATCGGCGCGATGGCGGCCGAGGGGCTGCAGGCGATCCGGCTCCGCCCGTTCAACCACACCGGCCCCGGCCAGTCGCCGACCTACGTGGTGGCCGCCTTCGCCCGTCAGGTGGCGCGGATCGAGGCGGGGTTGCAGCCGCCGGTGATGCGGGTGGGCGCGCTGGAGCCTCGGCGGGACTTTCTCGATGTGCGCGACGTGTGCGCCGCCTATGCCGCGTGCCTGCGGGCCGAGGCGCTGGAGCCCGGGCTGATCGTCAACCTGGCCTCGGGCACGGCGCGGCGGATCGGCGACATTCTCCGCGACCTGCTGGCGCTGGCCGGGGTCCAAGCGGACATCGAGACCGGCGGCGCCTTGCTGCGGCCGGCTGAAATCCCGGCGATCTCCGGCGACGCCAGCCGGGCCGCTGCGTTGCTCAGCTGGCGGCCGGCGATCGGCTGGGACGCCACCTTGCGCGACGTGCTCAACGACTGGCGCCGCCGGGTCCATGATGAACCACCCTGAACCGAGGCTAGACTCGCTGCGATGATCGGCCCCGACATCATCTTCCGGCACGTCATCGCCTTCGTGGTGCCGTGCGGCTTCGCCTTCGTCGTCCTGCTCGCCAGCCGTGCGACCGATATCTTCTGGGCGCGCTTCACTGGCGTGGTCCTTGCCCTGCTGACATTCTACTTTTCGATGATGATCATGAACCGGCTGCTGTTCGCCCGTCCGCATGTCGACGAGCCGGACAAGGAAGCCGAGTTGAGGGAACCGCCCGATGACGCCGGAGGTTAGAAGGCCATGACCGACCGATTCCGCATCCTGCCGCCGACCGCTCGCCTGCTCGGGGCCGGCCTTCTCCTGGCGCTCGCCGGCTGCGTCGGCGCCCCCGCCGTCGTGCAGCCCACCGGCTACGGCTACACTTGTTTCGCCGGAACCTATACGTGCCAGCTGGCTGCGCAGGTTCCGGTCGGGTCGCAATGCACCTGCCCTGGCCTCGGCGCGCCTTCATTCGGCGCGGTTCGCTGACCGCGACCGCCTGACCCCGGAGAGCGTGCGCGTGGCCGAGGACGGCCCCGCGTTCCTGCGCGAATTGGGCGAGCGCCTGCGGCTCGCGCGGGCCCGGCGCGGCATGACGCGGCGGCGGCTCGCCAGCCAGTCCGGCGTCTCAGAGCGCTACCTCGCCCAGATGGAGGCCGGAACGGCAAACGTCTCGGTGCTGCTGCTGCGGGCGATCTCGGCGGCTCTGGGCGTGCCCGCGGCGGAGCTGCTCGGCGATCGGCCGGACGCGGGGGGCGAACGCGTGTCGCTCGACCTGCTGCTCTCGCGCCTGACCGCACCGCAGCGTGCGGAGGCGCACAGATTGCTGAGCGAGCGGTTCGGCACCGGCCCCGACGCGCGGCGCCGGCGGATCGCATTGATCGGGCTGCGCGGCGCGGGAAAGTCGACTCTCGGACGAATGCTCGCCGAGCAGCGCCGGGTGCCGTTTTTCGAGCTCGACGCCGAGGTGGAGCGGGCGGCCGGTCTCGCGGTCGGCGCGATCATCGAGCTGCACGGGCAGGCAGCGTTCCGCCGGCTGGAGCGGCAGGCGCTGGAACGGCTGGTCGCAGAGCCCGAGGCGGTGATCGCCGCCGGCGGCGGTATCGTCGCCGAGCCCTCGACCTTCGAGCTGCTGCTCAGCCACTGCCGCACGGTGTGGCTGCAGGCGAGCCCGGAGGAGCATATGCAGCGGGTGATCGACCAGGGCGATCTGCGGCCAATGCAGGAGGACAACCGGCAGGCCATGCGCGACCTGCGCGCGATCCTGGCCAGCCGCGAGGCGCTCTACGCCAGAGCCGACCTCGTGCTCGACACATCCGGCAAGACGGTGGATGAAAGTTTTCTCCAGCTCGTCGAGTTGATGCGGCCGGAGGCGCCGGTGGTGCGGTGATCGAACGACATCGATAGCGGAATGAATCCCGCCCTACTGCCTCTGGAACGTGTCGCACGCTTTCATGCTGCCGGTCTTGAGGCCGGTGGTCAGCCAGTGGACGCGCTGCTGCGAGGTTCCGTGGGTGAAGCTGTCGGGCACCGCGTAGCCTTGCGATTGCCGCTCCAGCCGATCGTCGCCGATCGCGCTCGCCGCCCGCACCGCCTCGCGTACGTCGTTCTCGTCGATGTTGTTGTGGCGCTGGTTCATCTTGTTGGCCCATACGCCGGCGAAGCAGTCGGCCATCAGCTCGACGCGGACCGAGATCGCGTTGGCGGTCGCGCGATCGGGCGCGTCCCGTTGCGCGCGCTGCACCTTCGGCAGCAGGCCGATGAGGTTCTGCACATGGTGGCCGACCTCATGGGCGATCACGTAGGCATAGGCGAAATCGCCGCCGCCGCCGAAGCGGCGCTGCATGTCCTGGAAGAACGACGTGTCGAGATACAGCTTGCGATCGAGCGGGCAGTAGAACGGCCCCATCGCGGATTGGGCGGTGCCGCAGCCGGAGCGCGTCGCGCCGGAGAACAGCACCAGGATCGGCTTCTCGTATTGCCGGTTGGCCTGCGCCGGCAGCACCGCGGACCACACGTCCTCGGTCTCGCCGAGCACGCGTGCGACGAAATTGCCGACCTGATCGTTGGGCGTGCCGGTGCGCGCGGGGGCCGACTGATAGGCGCCGTTGCCGCCGCCGGCCACCATCTCGGCGCCGCCGATGAGCGTTGCGGGGTTGATGCCGAGCGCCCAGCCGATCAAGGTGAGCACCAGCACGGCACCGATCCCGAGGCCGCCGCCGCGCGCGGCGAAGCGGCCGCCTCCGCCGCGCCGATCCTCGATGTTTTCCGACGGCCTGAGATCGTCCTCGCGCATCGCCGTTCACTCCATTCGGCCGCGGCTCGGCCATAAGGCCAGAGCTGCTGCAGAAGTTCCATCCCTCGCCCCTGGCGAGACGCCGACCCCTGATCTACACGACGCGGTATGCTCTTCAGCTTCAGGCTGCTCCTGGTGCCGCTCCTTGTCGGCGCCCTCGCCGGCTGCGCGACGCCTCCGGCCCCGCCTTGCGACAGCGCCCCGATGAGCCGCGACGTCGTCTACATCGTCGATCACGGATGGCACACGGATATCGGCGTCCCGGCAAGCGAGTTGTCGGGGCCGGCCGCGATCTTTCGCACGATCTATCCCGGCGTCGTGTCGTTGGTGTTCAGCTACGGCAAGCGCACCTTCCTCACCGCGCCACCCGACGACTGGAGCGAATATATGCTCGGCCCGGTGCCCGGCCCCGGCGCGATCCTCGTCACCGGATTGCGCGTGATGCCCGACCAAGCCTACGCCGACGCGCCCGTCGTGGCGCTGCGCCTGCCCATCGGTGGGGCGCAGGCGCTCTCCGACCATCTGTGGGCCGAAATCCGCAAGGACCGCACCGGAAAACCGCTGCTGATCGACCCGGCGCCATTCCCCGGCGGCGTGTTCTATGCCGCGACGGACACCTACACGCTCACCCATACCTGCAACACCTGGACCATCGACGCCCTGCGCGCGGCGGGAGTGCCGGTCGATCCGGATGGCGTGGTATTCGCAGGCCAGGCGATGACACGGGCGCGGGAGGCGGCGTTATGCCCATTGTCCGGGCCGGCCGTGCCGCGGCTCCGGCCCGGCTAGTAGCGGCAGGGCGGCGCGGTACCGTCGCTGCATAGCGGCGATTGTCCGGACGGCACCACGATCACCTTCGCGGGTGGGGCCGAGCTGCCGCCGCTTCCGCCGCTGCTGCTGCTGCAGCCAGTCAGGCCGAGCAGGAGAAGCGCGGTCGGAAGCCACAGGATTTTTGCCATCGAGATTCCTCGGGATGCGAGTGTCCCGAACGGGATAGACGCTGCCAATCACTCACCGCAAGGCCCCGAGGTGCACCGTCACGCAACGAGTGACCGCAGCCGCATTCCTCGCTATCATCCGCAACAATAGCGGCCGTCGGCTCTCGGGCGGGCGAGCGGCGAGAACGAAGTACGGGAGAAGACGGATGGACGCGGCCATCGAGAAATCGGCCATGCGCAAAATCTATCTGCGCCTGCTGCCGTTCGCGATCTTGAGCTACTTCCTCGCCTATATCGACCGGATCAATGTGAGCTTCGCCGGGCTGACGATGCGCGGCGATCTCGACATGTCGGCCACCGCGTTCGGCTTCGCCGCCGGCACGTTCTACTGGGGATATTTCATCTTCGAGGTGCCGAGCAACATCGCGATGGAGAAGGTCGGCGCGCGGTTGTGGATCGCGCGCATCATGATCACCTGGGGCATCTTGGCTGGACTGACCGCGCTGGTAGTCGGGCCGACGAGCTTCTCCGTGCTGCGGTTCCTGCTCGGCGCTGCCGAGGCCGGGTTCTTCCCCGGCATCGTGCTCTATTTCACCTACTGGTTCCCAAGTTATCACCACGCGCGCATCGTGTCGGGATTCCTCGTCGGGCTGCCGATCGCGGTGGCCGCCGGGGCGCCGATCTCCACCGCGCTGCTCGGGCTGGATGGGCTGTTCGGCCTGCGCGGCTGGCAAATCATGTACATCGCCGAGGCGATCCCGACCATCGTGATCGGCATTCTCACCTTGTTCTGGCTCACCGACCGGCCGGAGCAGGCGAAGTTCCTCACCGCCGACGAGCGGACCTGGCTCGCGACGAAGCTCGCCGCCGAGCGGCGGGCCAAGGAAGCGATACGCACCTTCAGCGTCTGGCAGGGGATGTTCGACCCGAAGGTGCTGCTGCTCTCGCTCAACTATCTCGGCATCGTCACCGCGAGCCTCGGGATGCTCATCTTCATCCCGCAGATCATCAAGTCGCTCGGCACGTTCAGCAACATGACGGTCGGTTGGCTGACGATGATCCCGTATATCTGCGGCGGCATCTCGCTCGTCGTGTGGGGCCGCGTGTCCGACAAGATGAACGAGCGGCGCTGGAACCTGCTCGCCGCATGCGTGGTTTCGACGGCGGGGCTGGTGATGGCCGGGCTGACGATGGGCACGTGGTGGGCGCTGGTCGGCATGTCGATCGCGGCGATCGGCTTCTATGGCTCCAAGGGTCCGTTCTGGGCGATGCCGCCTATGTTCCTTACCGGCACCGCGGCGGCGGCGGTGATCGCGTGGATCAACTCGATCGGCAATCTCGGCGGCTTCTTCGGCCCCTGGTATGTCGGCGTGATGAAGGACGCGACGGGCAGCTACGCGGGCGGGCTATACGGGCTGGCGCTGCTCGGCCTCATCGCCTCGTTCGTCTGCGCGTTCTTCCTGCACATCCCCGATCCCGCCTCGCGGGTGGGGAGATTGGTGCCGAGCCAGCAGACGAAGTAGCTCGGCTCAGTCGGCCAGCGCCGGCTCGGGCTCGTCGAACGACCACTGCTCGGCCGATGCGCCGGCGAGAGCTTGGATGCGCTCGTCGTCGGACGACAATTCCGCCGCCGTGCCGGACCACACCATGATGCCGTGGTCCAGCACGTAGGCATGATCGGCGACATCGAGGCTGGCGCGCACATTCTGCTCGACCAGTAGCACCGAGATGCCCTCGGCACGCATCTGCGCGATGATACGGAACACCTCGCGTACGATCAGCGGCGCCAACCCTTGCGAGGGCTCGTCGAGGATCAGCAGCTTCGGGTTGAGCAGCAACGCGCGCGCGATCGACAGCATCTCCTGCTCGCCGCCGGAGAGCTGGCGGCCGAGATTGCGCTTGCGCTCAGCGAGCCGCGGGAAGAGGCCGTACACCCGCTCGATGGTCCACGGCCCAGGGCGTTCGAGCGGCACGCGCAGGTTGTCGTCGACGGTGAGGTTGGGAAAGATCTTGCGCCCCTCTGGGACGTAGCCGACGCCCATCGCGGCGACGCGGAACGGTGGGATGCGCGTGGTCTCGCGCCCGAAGATTTTCACCGTCCCGGTGCGCGGCGGCGTCAGGCCGACGAGGCTGCGCAAGGTGGTCGTCTTGCCGGCGCCGTTGCGCCCGAGCAGCGTGGTGATCTGGCCGTCAGCCACCGTGAGCCCCACGTCGTGGAGGATATGGCTCTTGCCGTAGAACGTGTTGAGTCCGTCGGCTTGCAGGGCGGCGGTCATTTGGCGCTTCCCAGATAAGCGGACTGCACCGCCGGGTTGTCGGCGATCTCGGTCGGCGTTCCCTCGGCGAGAAGGCTGCCCTGGTCGAGCACCGTGATGCGGTCGGCGAGGTTGAACACGACGCGCATGTCGTGCTCGATCAGCACGATGGTGTAGCCGCTGTGCTTGTGCAGGCGGCGGATCAGGCTGGCGACGTGAAAGGTCTCCTGCTCGCCCATGCCCGCAGTCGGCTCGTCGAGCAGCAGGATGCGCGGCTTGAGCGCCAGCGCCATCGCGATCTCGGCCGCGCGCTGGTCCCCATGCGACAGCTCGCCCACTCGGCGGTCGGCCTGTTTGGTGAGGCCGGCGGATGCGATGATCTCGTCGATCCGCTCGCGCACGCGGGTCCGCGCGGCACGGCTGAGCCACGGCCGCAGCCGGTATCCGCTCGCCACCTCGACGGCAATGCACACATTCTCCCGCGCGGTGAGCTCGGGAAAGATCTCGGTGATCTGGAAAGTGCGGGCCATGCCGAGCTCCACCCGCTGCTGCGCGGTCAAGCGGGTGATGTCGCGCCCCTCGACGACGATCTCCCCGGAGCTCGGCGGGAAGAAGCCGGTGATCATGTTGAAGAACGTCGTCTTGCCGGCGCCGTTCGGGCCGATGATGGCGCGCAGCTCGCCCGGTGCGACGGCGAGCGAGACGTTATTCACCGCGACCAGGCTGCCGAACGACTTGGTAACGGCTTTCGCCTCCAGCATGGTCGTCAACGCAACCTCACTTCTCGCTATAGGCGCGCACGAAGCCGAGCAGCCCGCGCGGGAAGAACAGCACGACGAGGACGAACAAGAGCCCGATGAAGCTCATCCAGTTCACCGTCATGGACGAGATGTAGTCTTGCAGCACAACGAACACGGCGGCGCCGACCAGCGGCCCCCAGAAGGCGCGCATCCCGCCCATCACCGCCATGATGACGATCTCGCCCGACAGCGTGAAGTGCAACGTCATCGGGTCGGCAAAGTTGTTGAGCAGCGCATAGAGCGAACCGGCGGCGGCGGTGAAGAAGCAGGAGATCGAGAAGGAGAGCCAGATGTGCCGCTCCACGGGAATCCCGAGAAAGCGCGCGCGCCGCTCGTTCTCGCGGATCGCCAGCAGGGTGCGGCCGAACGGGGAGCGCAGCAGGAAGGCCATCAGCCCGATGCAGACCGCGAACACCGCGGCGATGAAGTAGTAAAACAGCACCGGGTTGTTCTGGATGTCGATGATCCAGTTGCCGATATGCAGCGGCTGGCGCTGGAACCCACGTAATCCGTCGTCCCCGCCCGTCAGGCTGTTCCAGCGATAGGCGACGTAATAGCAGATCTGGCCGAAGGCGATCGTCACCATCGCGAAGTAGACGCCGCGCCGGCGGACGATCAGCGCGCCGAACACCGTCCCGGCGATCCCGCCGAGCAGGATGCCGACGAGCATGGCGAGCGGCGTGCTGTCCGAGAGGTATTTCAGCGTGAGCCCGGTCCCGTAGCAGCCGAGGCCGAAATAGGCGGCGTGGCCGAACGACATCACGCCGGTGAAGCCGAGCAGGAAGTTGAGCGCCATCGCCGCCAGCCCGAGCACCAGCACCCGCCCGGCGAGCGCGGTGTAGCCGCCGATCCACGGCAGCCACAACGGCACCGTGAGAAGCACGACCCAGATCGCAACCGTGGGCAGCCAGCTCCGCTGCGCCGGCCGCTCGAACACCGTGTCGGCGGTGGTGGTGCTCACGTCAGCATCCCTTCCTCGCCCATCAGCCCGCGCGGCCGGATCAGCAGCACCAGCATCATGATGATGTAGATCACCGCCTCGCTCGCACTCGGGTAGAACACCGTCGTCAGCGCGCCCGCGACGCCGATCAGCAGGCCGCCGACCAACGTGCCGGTGAGGCTGCCGACGCCGCCCACGATGATCGCGATGAAGCTCGGCATCAGCAGGTCATCGCCCATGTTCGGGTTGAGGCCGATCTGTCCGCCCGCCAGCACGCCCGCGAGCCCCGCGAGAAAGATGCCGACGGCGAAGTTCAGCGAGCGCAGCAGCCGGACATTGATGCCGAGGGCGGCCACCGTCTCGAGATCGAGCGTGCCGGCGCGGATGCGCATTCCCATCCGCGAGTAACGCAGGAACAGGAACAGCGCGATCACGGCGACGATTACCACCGCGACCATGAACAGGCGGTAGCCGGTGACGAAGAACAGCTCGTTGCTGAGCGGCGTGGCCAGGCTCGGCGGGACAGATACGGGCAGGCCGTTGGGGCCCCAGATGTAGCGGCAGACATCCTGGATGATGAAGGCGAGGCCGAAGGTGAGCAGCAGGCTGTAGACCGGATCACGGCCGTACAGCTTGCGGACCAGGAAGCGTTCGAGCAGCAGCCCGAGCACGGCGGTAAGCAGCGGCGAGACCAGCAGTGCGCCCCAAAAACCGATATACGGCGTCAGCACGAAGGCGATGTAGCCGCCGAGGGCCAGGAAGTTGCCGTGGGCGAAATTGATGACGTTGCTGAGGTTGAGGATCATCGCCAGACCGAGCGCCATCAGCACGTAAAAGGCGCCGATGATGAGCCCATTGAACACGTTGAACAGGACGAGTTGCAGCATCCGCCGCTCCCCCGGTTATGCCATCATTGCACGGAGCCGCTCCCGGCGCCGTCGCGAGCGGCTCGCTAGGTCGCGCTGTATTCTACGCCGAGGGGAACGTCATGTGGCAGCCGGTATCGGCCACCGGCCCCGCCGCCTTCTCGCCCGGCACCAGCTTGGCGGTGGTGAACACGCTCGCCGGATTGCTGCCCTTCGCCGGATGGACCTCGCCGGTGAAGATGTTGGCCATCAGCTCGTGGTCGCCCGCTCGGTAGGCGATCTTGCCCGGCTGCAGCGCGACCTCAGGCGGCAGTACCTCGTCCTCGAGCGCGTGCGCCATCTTGATGGCGTCGAGGCTCTTGGCCTTCTCGGCGGCGATCTTGACCGTATGGATGGCGACGAAGCCGAACCAATGGCGCGCCGATGCTGGCTTGTTGGTCGCTGCCTTGATGCCGGCGACGAACTCGGCGACGTGCGGCACGCCCGGCTGGTCCCACCACCACTCCATGTCCCACCAGCCGGACCGCGCCTCGGGGGGAACCGAGAGGATCGACTCGAGCTCGAACAGCGCGCCGCCGAGCGCCATCTCCTTGTTCATCCCGAACTGGATAAACTGCTTCATGCAATTGATCTGTGCCTGGCCGCCCATGTTGTTGAGCAGCACCTGCGGCTTGTAGGCCCTCGCCTTGATCAGTGTCGCGGAGAAATCCGAGGTACTCAGCGGCAGCATGTCACCTTCGTATTCGCCACCCGCCGCTTTGAGATTCTTGACGAAGGCTGCTTGCAAAGTATGGCCGTATGCGTAGTCGGGCGTGATGAAGAACCAACGCTTGCCGAATTTCTCCAGCAACGTGCCGGAGATCGCCGTGGCATCCATCGTCGTCGTGTTGCAGATGCGGAACACGTTCCACTTGCAATCCTTGCCGGTGATCGGGTCGGTGTGCCCGCCGGGAACGATTTGCAGCACCTTCTTCTCGTTGGTCACTTGCGAGAGGGCGTAGGCGATCGCCGAGTTGACATCGCCGAAGATAGCGTTCACCTGGTCCCGGTCGATCAGCTTGCGGGCCTTCTGCACGCCGGTTCCGACGTCGTTGGCGGAGTCCTCCACCAGCAATTCGATCTGCCGGCCCAGGATGCCGCCGCTCTTGTTCAGCGAGGCGACGGCGTATTGCGCGCCCTGGACCTCGCTTTGCGCAAAGGCGGAGTAGACGCCGGTGAGCGGGTCGATCATGCCGATCTTGACCGGCGTCTCCCCCCGCGCCTCGATGATGGCGGGTGCGGCGAGCGGCAACGCGCCAAGGGCCACGCCGGCCTTGATGAGGGAACGGCGGCCGATGCCGGCGATGATCCTGCTGTCCATGACGTCTCCCGGTTGGATCGAGGGCGCCGGCTTGTGCCTCGGCGTCCCATTCTTGTTGCATCGGATCAATCCTATAACCAGTCGCGCGCCGCCGTCGAGCTTTCTTATCGGAATCCGAGCGAACGGCTGATCGCATGCCCGAAATCGTCCACCTGCTGAGCGGCTTGCAAATCGGCGGCAAGGAGCGCGCGGCCCTGCGGCTCGCCCGGCGCGCCATGCTCGACGGGCGCGGCGCCACGCTGGTGCTCTACGACACACCGATCCGCTCGGCCGAGCTCGACTTCGATCCTGGAGAGGTGCCCGTCATCCATCTCAAGCGCGGGCGGGGCGTCGATCTCCGCTTTGCTTGGCGGCTCTCGCGGCAGCTACGCGCGCTCGACGCCCGCGTGGTTCACGCGCACAACGACACCGCCCTGTTCTACGCCGCGCTCGCCGCCACGCTAGCCCTGCCCCGCCGGGTGCGGGTGATCGCCAGCTTTCACGCCTGGCCAAGCCAAGGCGGCCGCGGCGCGCGCTGGCTGACCCGTGCGGCCGGCATGGTGGCGAGCGCCGCAGCGGTCTCCGACGATCTCGCGGGGTTGCTGACGCGCGCGGGGTGGCTTGGCAAATGCGGTGTCATTCGCAACGGGGTCGACATCGATCATTACACCCCCGCCGGTCCCACAGACGGGTGGCGGGACCGGTTGGGCGTCGGCGGAAGGGATTTCCTGGTCGGACACATCGCGCGCTTCGACCCGATCAAGCGCCACGCGGACCTGCTGGAAGCCGCCGCGCGGCTGGCCGAGGAGGGATCGCCGATCGTGTTCGTGCTGGTCGGCCAAGGACCGCTCCTGGACGAGATGCGAAGCCGGGCGGCTGGTCTGGGCAATATCCGTTTCGTTGCGCAGGTAACGGACATGCCGCCGCTGCTGCGCAGCCTCGATGCGATGGTGCTATGCTCCGCGCATGAAGCGACGCCGCTGGCGTTGCTGGAGGGCATGGCCTGCGGGGTGCCCGTCGTGGCAACCGCGGTTGGCGGGGTTCCCGATCTACTGGGCGGTGCGGGGCTGCTCGTGCCGCCGCGCGATCCGCACGAGCTGGCACGTGCGTTGGCCACTCTTGCGGCTGACCCAGCGCTCCGCGCGCGCCTCGCGAAGGCCGCGCGCCGCCGATCGCTGGACTTCCCATTCGAGGCCGAGTGGGCGGCCTATGCGAGGCTCTACGCGGGCGAGGCGGAATATTTCAGCCGGCTCGGCAGGTGCTTCAAAATGCGTTCGTCGCGTTCGCAATGACAATTCGGGCAGTTGAGGCTGAACGCATCCCGCGCCGCCTGGCGATGCGTCGGCGTGAACAGCATGTCCCGCAACCGACGCTCGCGGATGTTGCCGAGCTTGAACGTGACGTAGCAGAGCTGCACGGTGCCATCCGCGCCGACCCAGATGAGCTTGCGCACATCGCACGGCACCCGCATTTCGGGGCCCTTGAGCAGCCAGTCGGGAATGGAGTTGATGCTCGCCAGGCTCTCGCGGATGCGATCGGGATACGCCTGTTTCAGCCGGGCGAGTTCGGCGACCAATTCGCCGAGAGCAGCTTCGTCCTCCGGCCGGAATTGCAGGTCGCCTTCCTTGCCATCGGTGAAGTAGGGCAGCGAGTAATGGATCAGGTCGGTGTGGAATGTCATGCCGAAGCGTTCGGCGAACGCCCAGCCGGCGCGCAGCGCGTCGAGGCCGCAGCTCGGGCGCATGATCAGATAGTTGAGTTGCAAGGACAGTGCCGAACCGTAGCGCGACCGGGCGTATTCCAGCCCCTCCTCGAGACGGGCGAAGCGGCCAGGGCGCTGCGTGTAGCTGTCGTACTCGCCTTCGGTGCCGTAGAAGCCGATGGTGATGTCGCGCAGACCCGCCTCATACAGCGCGTCCATCTTCTGGCGCAGCAAGAGGCCATTGGTAGTGACGTAGGTGGACAATCCTAATCCCACCGCGTGCCGCACCATCTCCGGCAAGTCGGGATGCAGCAGCGGCTCGCCGCCGTAGAGGCGGACGGTTTCGACGCCTGCTTCCCGCGCATCGTCGAGCAATCCGCGGACCTCGTCGAGCGTGAGTTGCTGGCCGGGCATGAAGTCGCGCCCGTAGCGACAGCCGATGCAGCGCAGGTTGCAGTATGCCGTCACCGCGATAGTGATGCGGCGCGGCCGGGGCTGGATCACCGCCGGCACGAATTGTCCGAGCCCATGTTCCAGTGCGCCGAGGCCGTACTCCGCCTCCTTGAAGGACCGCTTTACCACCGGGTTGGCACGGGCGACCGTCTTAGCGGTCTCGCGGAGACGTCCGGTGAAGGAGCGATTGACGACGGACGCGGGATCGTCGGTGTCGAGCGGCATGTCAGGCCCCCTCGCCCGGCAGCTTCGTCGCATAGCGACGCATCGATGCCGCGTGCTTCTGTATCCGCGATTGCACCTTGCAGGTACAGTTGGGACAGTTGAGCTGGAAGCCGTCGCGCGCCGCCTTGCGGTGCGCGTCGGTGAACATGATGTCGCGCAGCCGCCGCTCGCGGATGTTGCCCAGCGGCAACGCGGCGTCGCAGAGTTGCACGGTACCGTCCGCACCGATCCACAAAAGCTCGTATGCATCGCACGGCACGCGCATGTCCGGTCCCTTGATGAGCCAATCCGGCACCGAGCGCAGAAATTCGATCGTATGGAGGAAACGATCCGGTTCAGCGCGCTTCAGCCGCACCATCTCGACCGCGACCGTCTCCGCGCGATCACGCTCGTTCGCGGCGAGGTGCAGGCCGCTATCCATGCCTTGCAGGAAAAACGGCACCGAGTAATTCGCCACATCGACGTGGAAGAACATGTCGAACCGCTTGGCGAAGTCCCACGCGGCGGCGAGGTCGGGCAGATTGCAGGTATCGCGGAGCAGCACGAAATTGAGCTGCAGCTCGACCGCGCTGCCGTAGCGGTCCCGCACCGATTGTAGGCTGCGCTCCAGCCGGGCGAAATGGCCCCGGCGCTGCGTGTAGTCGTCGTAACGTTCGCCGATGCCATAGAAGCCGATCGTGACCTGCCGCAGCCCCGCTTCGTAGAGCGCCGGCATCTTGAGGCCGAGATGGGTGCCGTTCGAGGTGATGTAGCAGCGCAACCCGAGCCCGACGGCGTGGCTGACCATGCCGGCGAGGTCGGGATGCAACAGCGGCTCACCGCCATACAGACGCACCGTACCAACTCCGGCGGCCTTGGCGTCGTCCAGCACATCGCGCATTTCCGCCAGCGACAGCGACTCGCCGGGCATGAAATCGCGGCCGTAGCGGCATCCCTGGCAACGCAGGTTGCATTGGGCGGTGATCGCCACGGTAAGCTGTCGGGGGCGTGGCGAGATGACGCTCGGGATCACGCTCGCGACTGAATGGAAGGCGCGCGAGGTGCGCAGATCCAGCGACTTGGCTAGCGATCGGAGGGCCGGCCGGTCGTGTAAGCGATGATGCATCTCGCGGGCCAGGGATTGCGGGAGCATGGAACCACCTTCCGATCGACGTCGGCGAAGGTTACGTCGAGGTCCACATTATTACAATCCTTCATGGTTTGAACTATTACAATCCGTCACGGTTATGGTCGCATGTCTGCTATCCCTTGTGTCCCACCCGGCACCGAGCAATATGTATCGCGGCAGTGGCACCGGGTCCGGAACGGAATGAGTTACAAAGGATTGCTTCCCCGATCCTGGCCAGAAAATGGTGTTACGGGGTTGGCATTCCCCAGCGGATCGAGCAAGCACCGGATCGCTGTGCTTGCCGCACGCTGCGCCGCTGGCCGCCGGATGTGCCCGGCCGCGCGCCAGTTTCAACCATCCGCACAAGATCCATTCCCTTGCTGAGATTGCAATCCGCACTGTTGCGCGGCGTCGACCGGGCGGCCCAGGCGTTCGGATTACTGGACCGGCCCATCGATCCGGACCAGCTGATCACCGTGGCGCGGCGCGCGGCTGGGCTCCGCTCGTTCGGCGATGACGGGTTTCGTGCGCCGCTCGGCGTGCTATTGCGCGCCTGCGCGGCCGAGGCGGCCCCAAGCGTGGTGGGCCGTGCGACGATCCGGTGGGACGTCGTCCGGCTATTGACAAACCTGCTCCGCTTCCAACGGGCCGAGGACAAGGCACCGGATATTCTTCGCGAACCGATCGAGCGACCGGTCTTCATCACCGGCCTGCCACGAAGCGGAACAACGTTTCTGCACAAACTGATGATGCTCGATGTCGCCAACCAGGTACCTCGGGTCTGGGAGACGATCCATCCGCCCACGGTCGATGATCTCTCGACGCGCCGCGGCCGAGACACGCGCATCCGAAGTGTCGACCGGCAGCTCCGCTGGTTCGAGCGCCTCGCCCCCGAGTTCCGCGCCATGCATCCGATCGACGCCAGCTCCCCGCAAGAGTGCAGCGAGATCACGGCGCATGTGTTTGCCAGCCTGCGCTTCGACACGACCTATCGCGTCCCGAGCTACCGGCGATGGCTCGACGAGACAGGTCATCTCGAAGCGTACCGGTTTCACAAGCGCTTCCTGCAGCATCTGCAGTTTCGGTCGGCACCGAGGAGCTGGGTGCTGAAGTGTCCGGACCACGTGTTCGCCCTCGGCGCGCTGCGTGCCGTCTACCCCGATGCGCGGTTGGTCTTTGTTCACCGGGATCCCGCCAAGGTTCTGCCCTCGCTCACGCGGCTGACCGAGGTTCTCCGGAGGCCGTTCACCCGTCGCATCGACCGGCTGGAGATCGGCCGCCAGGAAAGCAACCGCTGGCTCGATGGGGCCAGGCACATGATCGACGCGGCCGAGGCCGACAGATCTGGCCGGTCGACGACGCATGTCTTGTATTCGGACTTGGTCGCAAACCCGCTCGCGACCGTCGAGAGCCTCTATGCGCGACTCGGACTCCACCTTCCCGGCGAGGCCGCCGACCGGATCGCGCAATTCACGACCGATGAACCCTCCGGCGGCTATGGCGTCAACCGCTATCGGCTTGCGGATTACGGCCTCGATCCTGAAGCAGAACGGAAGAAATTCGCGGATTACGCGGATTATTTCTCCGTTCGGCCGGAATGAGGACCGAACCCGACTGTCAAGCGCGCCGGCGACGCAGCTCAGCTGCCTGCCAGATCAGCAGGATGGGAACGCCGAGCGCGACATCCCTTGCCCGGCGCAGCAGCGAAATGCCAAGCGAGAGCTCGGGCGGTTGACCGAACAGCGCGCCGATCCCGGCATAGGCGGCCTCCTGGACTCCGGCATGACCGGGGACGACGATAGCCAAGGCAAGCACGCCGTGCAGGAGGCCTTCGATCCCGAGTGCTGCCAGGAAATCGATATCGGCGCCGAGCAGTCGGAAGGCGATCCAGCTGGCAAATCCGGTGCCGAACCACGCGAGGAGGTGGAGGGCCACGCATAGAGCGACCCGCCCTGGAGCGTCGTAGATCGCCGTCAGCACATTCTGGATCGCCGCCATCTGCGCAGTGGCGTCGTGAACCCATCGGCCGAGGATGCGACTGCTGAGCCGCATCAGTGGCGATGTCATTCCACCGCCGCGCTGGAGCCAGGCGAAAGCCAGGCCGGCTATCAGCGCGACGACCAGGCCGATCGATAGAGGCAGGGTCAGCGAGGAGCCGGGCGAGCGGGCCGACAGGATCAGCACCCCGATGAGGACCAGGCCGATCTGGGCCAGGAACTCGGCGGTCAGGTCGACCACCGTCGACGCAGCGGCCGCCGGCCACGGGACACCCTGCAGGATCACGGCGCGGGCGCCGAACACGAAGCCCCCCACCCGCGAGAACGGCAGGCAAGTCCCCGCCGCGTCGCGCACCATCCGCCCCGCGACCAGCACCCGAATGCGCCATGTTCGATCGCGGGGCAGCAGGACGTACCAGCACAGTCCCAGCACCACGAACAGCACGAGCTGCCAGGCGCAAATCGCCGCGAAGCCCCAGGGGCCGACCGAGATCGCCCCCTCGACCACACGATCGAAGCCGAACCAGCCGATCAACGCGGTGCCCAGCGCCAGGCCCGCGAGACCGATCAGCAGTGGCAGGCGCCCAAATCGCTTGCGGTCGGCGCCAATCGTCAAGGGTTCACTCTCGGCATGCACGAACTTATGCGTCGAGTTGACCCTCGGCGCTACACCGTCCCCCCGGAGAGCTCCGCCGTTCGCTGGCGTAGATGGGCGATCAGCCCTGGGGCACCTGCCTCGCTGAGCGAGGCCCGGAAATCCGACCGCTGGACGCTGACCCGGCTTATCGTGCCTTCCAGCAGCACGTCGCGAGCCTTCCAGACCGGCTCCCCGCCATCGGCGAGGTGCATCACGTAGTCGATCCGGGTGCCAGGGCCATCGCGTCGAAGGGTGCGTGTCCCGACGATCCAGTCCGCGCCGATCCGCCGCGGATCGGGATCGACCTCGATGGTCTGCCCGGCATAACGCGTGAACCCGGCCACGTAAGACGCGACAGTGTAGCGCTCGAACACCGTGAGGAGGATCGCCTGGTCCCCTGCCGACAATCCCGCCCAGCGCGGCCCCACGCTGGCCCGCAGGATCGCTGGCAAGTCGAGCGCCCGCGCGACGGCTGGCTGCAGCATTTCATACCGGGCCGAAAACGGGCTGCCGATATCGGCCCGCCACGCCCGCAGGATCGCCTCGTCCAACGCCGCGATCGGTTGTGTGATTTC
>JAFKFI010000047.1 GCA_017307285.1 Alphaproteobacteria bacterium
GCCCCCTGCGGCTGAACCGGCCGCCACCCCGCCGCCCGAGCCGCCGGCGGGCGCGGCGGAGCAGGCCCTGCCCGAGCCGGCAGAGCCACCGGCCCCCCTGCCTCCACCGCCGGAACTCGCCAAGCCGGAGACGCCGCCGCGGGAGCCAATCACGCCCGAACCGGCTCCGCCCGAGCCCGCGCCCGCTGAGGAAGCGGCGCCCGTCGAGCCGATCCCGCCGATTCCCCCAATGCCGCCGGAGCCCCCAAGGAAGCCACGCCCAACCGCTCGGCCGACGCCTCCACGGTCGTTCACCGCTGGGAGCGAGCACTCGCCCGCAGCGCATCCCGCGCCTCCGTCGAGCGCACCAAGCCAGGCGCCGGCCAGCTCGACGGCGCCGGCATCCGTCGCCGCTCTGTCGCTGATCCCGCCGCGCCCGGTCGCTGGCATGGCGAGCAACCGGCCCCCGCGCTATCCCGAGAGCGCGCGCCGTCGGGGCGATCAGGGCCGGGTGATCGTGCGGGTGAGCGTTTCGGCCGAGGGTGAGCCGCTGACCCTGAGCATCGCCCATAGCAGCGGCTCCACGGCGCTGGACGAAGCGGCCTTGTCCGCCGTCCGGCAGTGGCGTTTCGTGCCCGCCAGCCAGGCCGGCCACCCGGTTGCCGCGCAGGCGGAGGTGCCGATCGTGTTCCGGCTGGAGAATTGAATCGGACTTCAGCGTTGCGCCAGTTCCACCGCCCGGCGGATGAGTGCGGCGTTCGACGGGAGATCGAGCTTGGTGCGCAATTGCGCGACGACGCTCGCCGCCGTTCGATAGCTGATCCCCAGCCCTTCGGCGATGCGCGCGATGCTGCAGCCTTCCGCGAGCATCGCAAGCACGTCCCGCTCCCGCGCGGACAGCAGCGATTCCGGCTCGCGGCGAAGGCTCGACAGCGCGACCTGTCGGGCGGCGACGACACTCAGATAGGATTGCCCCGCCGCCACCTGGCAAATGGCTTCCAGCAATGCCTCGGGATCGTCGGACTTGGTGACGTAGCCTCGCGCGCCTGCATCCATCGCGCGAGCGACCAGGCTCGGGTTTTCGTACATGCTGAATACGATCACCCGGCGCGTCGGGTCCGCCGCCCGCAATCGGCGCAGCACGTCGAGGCCGCCGTCATCGGGAAGGTTGAGATCGAGCACCACGACGTCCGGGTTCTCCTTCGCGCACAGCCGTTCGCCCTCGGCCCCCGTGCTTGCATCCGAAACCGCGACATCCGGTCGATTCCGCAACAAGAGGCGGCAGGCGTCGCGGACGATGGGATGGTCCTCGATCAGCAGAACGCGCATGTCGCCGCTTCCGGCACCGGCAGCCGCGCGTCGATCAGCGTGCCGCCCTGCGGGGCGCTCCGGGCGCTGAATGTGCCGCCCGCCTGGCGCACGCGCTCGGCCATGCCGAGCAGGCCGTAGCCGCGCCGCCCCGCCTCCGGGCCGGCCGGCTCCGGCAGGCCTCGCCCGTCGTCGCGCACCGATATCTCGAGCGTGCCGTGGCGCTCGGCGAGCCTGACCTCGACACGGTGCGCCTCGGAATGGCGGGCCGCGTTGGTCAAAGCCTCCTGCACGACGCGGAACACCGCGAGCGCAGTATCCGGATCTGGTTCCGCCAGCGTGCCCGGAACGGTCAGAACCCAGTCGATATCCGGCAACCTCGCCCGCCAGGAGGCGATCAATGCGCGCAGCGCCTCGGCCAGCCCCATCTCCTCGAGCACCAGCGGGCGCATTCGCTCCAGCATCCGGCCGTTGATCCGCTGCAGCTCCTGCGTGTGACCAGCCAGCGAGAGAGCGCGCGCCGGGATATCGGACAGGCTGCCTTCCGCCGACCACCGCAGGATGCAGGCGGCGTCCGCGCGCATTCCGAACAGCAACGGCCCGATCTCGTCGTGCAGTTCGCGCGCGAGCTCCCGACGCTCGGCTTCCTGCGCCGACATCAATCGCTCGATGAGATGCCGGTTGTCCGCGCTCGCTTGTGCGAGTGCCGCCGCAAGCCTGTTGAATTGCTCGCAGATGCGCTGCAGTTCGGCAACCGGGATGGGCGGGATGGACACCGCCTCCCCGTGCTCCAACCGGTCGAAGGCGGTCCCCAGCAGGTGCAACGGGCGGAGCCCGCGCGCCACGGCAACACGAATGAGCGCGACGGTCGCGAGCCAGACGGCAAGCAGCAGCGCGACCAAGGTGAACAATTCGGCGCGGATCTCGCCGATCTCGTCGGATGGGTTGGACCGCATCGTGATGACCCCGAGGGTCCGCCCGCCAACCGCGACGGGGAAGGATTGCGTTCGCGGGGTCGGCGCCAGCAGGCGGGCGAGCAAGCCGGGCGGCCGCTCGCCCATGTCATCGCTTGTCGCGAAGGTGACATGGCGTACGTGCGGCAGGTCCGCGAGCAGCGCCGCGTAGGCCCGATCCGGATCGGGAGATTGCCGCACGTCGTCGAGCGCGTCCGATAGCAGTTGTGCGCCGAGCCGCATTCCGGACTGCACTTCGGCCTGCACCCGCCCGCTCGCGCCGGCCACGACCACGGCGACGGCCGCGAGCAGCCCGGCCAGCAGGATCGCGCTCGGGATCATGATCAGCCGGGCACGCAACGACGTCAAAGCGGCCCGCCGGGATTTCTGCAAAAAGTGCATGTTCGAGTGCAAACAGTCGCGTTGACCGGCACTCATGATCGTTCCTCAATCGCCCGGCGTGCAATAGCCGCGCGGGCAACGCGCGGCGCCGATCCGGGAGGAACACGTGCCGAACCGCATCCTTCTTGCAGCAGCCATATTGGGCCTGCCCGCGGCCGCGCTTGCCCAGGACGTTGCCCCCCTGCCCTCGGCTGCCCCGCCGCCAGTTACGGAGTTGCCGCCAGTCAGCGTCATCGGCAGCACCCCGCTCCTCGGTTCCGGCGTGGATCGCGACAAAGTGCCGGCCCAGACCAATGTCCTCACGGACCGGGACATCACGCGAGACGGCAACGCGAACGTGCTGCGCGCTCTCAACCAGAACGTTCCCGGCGTGACGCTCGACGCGGCCGCCGGCAATCCATACCAACCCACGCTGTTCTATCACGGCTTCCAGGCCTCGCCGCTGCAAGGCAACGCGCAAGGGCTCGCCGTCTACCTCAACGGTGTGCGGTTCAATCAGGCATTCGGCGACACGGTGAACTGGGACCTGCTGCCCGACATCGCGATCGACCGGCTCAATCTCGTCGGGTCCAATCCGGTGTTCGGCCTCAACGCGCTGGGCGGCGCGCTGTCGGTGCAGCTCAAAAACGGCTTCACCTATCAGGGCGCCGAGCTGACCGCGCTGGGCGGCTCGTTCGGCAAGGTGCAGGGCGAGTTCCAGTTCGGCAAGCAGATCGGCGATGTCGCCACCTACATCGCTGGCAGCGCGCTGCACGAGGGCGGCTGGCGCGATATGCAATCCTCCGACATCTACAATATTTACGGCGATGTCGGCTGGCGCGGCGAGAAGGCCGAGCTGCATCTGAACATCGTGGGCGCCGATACGAACCTCAACGGACCGGGCACCTCGCCCGTGCAGTTGCTGGCGGCGGACCCGCGCGCGCAGTTCACCGCGCCCAATCTGATCGCCAACAAATACAGCCTGATCAGCCTCAACGGCTCGTACGACATCAACGACAAGACGTCCGTGCAGGCGCTGGCGTACTACGATTATTTCCAGCAGCGCGTCGTCAACGGCAACGTCACCGACGTAGCGGTGTGCGACGACGATCCGGGATTCCTCTGCGTGTCGGATGACGTGTTCGCCACCGACCGTGCCAGCAATCCCATTCCGAATTTTCTCAATGGCGGCCCCTACTCCGCCCTCGACCAGCAGACGACCAATACCAACGGCTACGGCGCCTCGACACAGATCACCTATCGCGGCGCGGTTTTCGGCCTGCCCAATCAGCTGGTCGCCGGATTGAGCTTCGACGGCGCCAGCACGATGTTCAGTGCGAACTCCACGGTCGGCGGCCTCTCGCCGCTGGATCGGTTGTTCGTTGGACCCGGCGTCGTCATCGACCAGGCGGACGGCTCCATCGCGCCGGTGCGCGTGGGAATCAGCAATGCGTATTACGGCGCGTTCTTCACCGACACGCTGGACATCACCTCCAAGCTCTCGGCGACGGTCGCCGGCCGCTTCAACGCGGCCGAGATCGACATGACCGACCAGAACGGCACCGCGCTGACCGGCAATCACTCCTACAGCCGCTTCAATCCCTCGGGAGGCCTCAGCTACAAGGTGCTGCCGGGTTTGAGCGTCTATGCCAGCTACGCCGAGGCGAACCGCGCACCGACGCCGGCGGAGCTCTCCTGCGCCAGTGCCGCGAGCCCGTGCAGCCTGGCGAATTTCTTCGTCGGCGACCCGGACCTCAAGCAGGTCGTCGCCCATACGATCGAGGCCGGTGTGCGCGGCCATTTCCGCCCGTGGACCGACGCGAACCTGTCGTGGAACGTCGCGTATTTCCACACCGACCTCGACGACGACATCCTGTTCGTCAACAGCCCCGTCGCGGGGCGTGGGTTCTTTCAGAATGTCGGTTCGACGCGGCGCCAGGGGGTCGATGTCGCCGCCCGGCTGACCACCGAGCGTCTGCTCGCCTACGCCAGCTACTCGTATATCGATGCGACGTTCCAGAGCGGATTTCTTGCATCGAGCGAGGACAATCCCGGCGCGGACGCCAGCGGCAACATCCAGGTGCGGCCGGGCGACCGACTGCCGGGCGTCCCGCAGCACCTGGTGAAGCTCGGGGTGAGCTACAAAGTGACGGACCAGTGGACGGTCGGCGCGACCGGGGTGGGGGCGACCGGGCAATATCTCTTCGGGGACGAGGCCAATCTGCAACCCAAGACGCCGGGCTATTTCATCGTCAATCTGAACACGAGCTATCAGCTGACACCGAACATCCAGCTATTCGGGCTGGTCGAGAACGTGCTCAACTCGAAATACTACACTTTCGGCACGTTCTCCCCGACCTCCTCGGTGTTTCTTGCCCAGGCGCCAGGTGCCACCAACCCGCGAAGCTACAGTCCGGCCGCGCCGGTGGCCGGCTATGGCGGGTTGCGTGTGACGTTCTGAGGCGATCCGCGCGCGCCGTTACACCGGGCCGCGATCGACGCCAGGATTTTGACCTCCGGCGGCCATGCCGAGCCTGCCGAGATAGTGCGCCCAACCCCTGTCGTGACCGGCGCACTGGGCGGGGGTGGGCAGGCCGCTATGGGTCATGCGCAGCAAGGTGCCGCCGTCGCGGTCGATCAGGTCGATCTCGACGAGGCTCGATGCCGGGGGCACCTCCTCGTCCCCTTCCCAGCCGAAGCTGTAGGCAAGCCGATGGACTGGCACGACTTCGCGGAATGCCCCGCGCGCCACGCGGCGGCTCGGGCTTACGCCCTTGACGAGATAGAGGCCGCCTGGATTCACCTCGGTCGTCGCCTCGGCGCCCATCCAGCTCAGGATCTTTTCCGGATCGGTCAGGAAGGCGAAGACGGTGGCCGGTGGAGCGGCAATCTGGGTCTCGCGCCGGACCACGAGCGCTTCGGACATCGGCGTCTCCTCGATTGCGGCAAAATAGGTGACAGCACCTGAGCAAAGTCCCGCGGGGTTGGCAAATGACTGTGGAGCCGCGTCAAGCCGAGGATCGATCGGTGGAGCTGTCCTCGACGCTGTCCTGGCTGGTCGACGCGGCCTGCGAGACCGAGGGCGCCGACCGCTTCTTGGCGGAACTCGGCACGCGCCTCATGGAGGACGGCGTGCCGCTCGCCGGGGGCGCCCTGGCGCTGGCGGTGCCGCATCCGCTCATCGCTCGCCGCACCTGGCTGTGGCGGGCGGAGAATGGGGAGGTGATGGAGGCCTTGGGGTTCGTGCCGGGAGGGCTCGGCGGGATAGGGCCAGCAAGCCCGACTGGCGATGCCGGCCGGCGCTGGCTCATGAACCTCGCGGCTGGAGCGGTGCATGAGGATGTGGTCGGCGCGCAGCCGGGAGGACCCGCGCTGAGCTGGATCGGCCCGCGTCCGTTCACCCCTGACGACACCGCTCGGATGCGTCAGGCGGCGCGGTTTGCCGCGGCGCCGTTGGCCGCGCTGACCGCTCGTGCCACGCTGAAAACGGCCCTCGAGGCCTATCTCGGTCGGCGAAGCGCGACCCGGGTGCTGGCAGGTCCCTTGCGGCGCAATATCGGCGAGACCATCCAGGCGGCGCTGCTGTTTGCCGATCTGCGCGGCTTCACAGCCCTATCCGAGGGCAATCCGCCATCGGCGGTCATCGCTGCCCTCGATGCCTGGTTCGATCGCATCGGCGGCTCCGTCCACGCGTTCGGCGGAGAAGTGCTGAAATTCATCGGCGACGGCGTGCTGGCCATTTTTCCAGTGGGCGCGGCGTCGCGCCGTGGCGCGTGCGAGGCCGCGCTGCGTGCCGCCTCCGCCGCACGGGTCGGCATGGCGCATCTCGACGAGGTGCGGCAGCGGCAGGGCCTACCACCTTTGCCCTTCGGCGTTGCGCTGCATCTCGGCGAAATTCTGTGGGGCAATGTCGGCGCGGCGGACCGGCTCGACTTCACCGCGATCGGCTCCGCCGTCAATCTGGTCAGCCGGTTGGAAGGGCTTTGCCGCCCGCTTGGCCAGACGGTGCTTGTCTCCGGCGCACTCGCCGCCGAAACCGAAATGGAGCTGATCTCGCTCGGGACCCATGACCTCCGCGGTATTGCGTCGCCATGTGCCGTCTTTACCGTGCCAGAGAATTGAGGCGTATGGTGTCACGTCCGACGCCAAGGCATTCCGTACGGCGTTCAAGAACTCATCTCCGCTGGCAAGCAGCGCGATAGCAGGAGTCCATCATGGCCGACCTCGTCATCATTGCGTACGAGAGCGAAGAGAAGGCGGAAGCCGCGCGACAAAAGCTGCTGGAACTCCAGAAGGAATATCTGATCGAGCTTGGCGACGCGGCGATTGCCGTGCGTCAGCCCAACGGCCACGTGAAGCTGAACCAGCTGATGAACATGACGGCAGCTGGCGCTGCTTCCGGGGGAATGTGGGGTGCGCTCGTCGGGCTCCTATTCCTCAATCCGCTGATCGGGGCGGCGATCGGCGCCGGAGCGGGCGCCCTCAGCGGGCGCTTCACCGATATCGGCATCGACGACAATTTCATGAAGGAGGCGGCGGGAGCGTTGTCACCCGGCCAGGCCGCGCTGTGCGTGCTGGTGCGCAAGGTCACGGCCGACAAGGTGCTCCCTGCAATGGCGCCCTTCGGCGGCACCGTGCTGCGCACCAACCTTTCCGCCGAACAGGAAGGCAAGTTGCGGGAGGCGCTGAAGGCCGCCTAGTCCCTGGGGATCGTCGGCGGATTGCCCCTCTTCGGCCTGGGGGCTAAGCGGTGATGCCGCCATCGCTGAAAGTCCGCCATGCCTCCCACCGCCGAAGCTGAACTTCGCCGCCTGCTCGACATCATGGCCGCCCTGCGCGATCCGGCCGGCGGCTGCCCGTGGGACCGGGAACAGAGCTTCGCGACTATCGCGCCGTACACCATCGAGGAGGCGTACGAGGTGGCCGACGCGATCGCGCGGGGCGATCTCGCCGCCCTGCCCGACGAGCTTGGCGATCTGCTGTTCCAGGTGGTCTATCACGCGCGGATGGCCGAGGAGGCCGGGCAGTTCGGTTTCGCGGAGGTCGCCAAGTCGATTGCCGACAAGATGGTGCGCCGGCACCCGCACGTGTTCGGCGACGCGGCGGCGCGCGATGCCGGGGCGCAGGCTGGCGCGTGGGAGGCGCAAAAGACGGCGGAACGCGTGGCGCGTGCCGAGACCGGCACTCTGGCCGGCATTCCCGCCGCCCTGCCCGCCCTCACCCGCGCTCTGAAGCTCACGGCGCGCGCCGCACGGGTCGGCTTCGATTGGCCGGACGCCGAGGCGGTGCTGGACAAGCTCGACGAGGAGGTCGCGGAATTGCGGGCCGAGTTGCCAAGCGGCGCGGCACCCGCCGATCCCGAGCGGCTGGCCGACGAGATGGGCGACATGCTGTTCGTGCTGGCCAATCTCGCGCGCAAGCTGAAGCTCGATCCCGAGACTTGCCTGCGTCAGGCCAACGAGAAATTCGCGCGGCGGTTCAGTGCCGTGGAGCAACGGCTCGCCGATGCGGGCAAGGCGCCGGCCGACGCCACGCTCGACGAGATGGAGGCCGAGTGGCAGGCGGTGAAGGCGGCGGAACGGCTCAGCAGATCCTGATGCGGTAGAGCAGCGTGCGCTTCTCGCCGGGCGGAATGAGCATGAGGCCGGGCTTGTCGGCGAACTCGCCGTCGAAATCCTCCGGGCTCGCCGTGCCGTGCCAGGGCTCGATGCACAGGAAATCGCCACCCTGGCGGGACCAGATGCCGAGCTGGGGGAAGCCCTCCCAGCTCAGTTCGATCGTCGGGGTGCCGGGGGCGCCATAGCGGACCGACCGGCTCACCGGCTGGTCGAGGATCACCGCGTCGGCAGCGAACAGCGCAGGGTCGAGGTGCAGTGTATGCCCTTGGATCGGCGTCGGGCGCGGCGTCGGCGTGAGCAGCCCGTCCTTGAGACGGCGGATCGGCTCGGGCTCGGCTGCCTCGAATTCGAGCAGATGCGCTTGCTTTTCCACGTCATCGGCGAGCGGCCAGCGGAAGGCAGGATGCGCGCCGGCCGAGGCGGGCAGCGTCTCGCGGCCGGGATTGCCGATCGTGTAGGTGATCTCCAGCGCGTCGTCGGACAGCGCGTAAGTGATCTCGAAGCGGAAGGCGAACGGATAATGGGTGCGCGTCTCCGGGTCATCGTGCAGCGCAAGCCGGCAGGTGGTCGTACTGCGCTGCAGCCAGGCGAAGCGCCGATCGCGCGCGAAACCGTGCTGCGTCATGCGATACGCATGGCCGCGATGGCGCAGTGTGTCGCCCTTCAGTCGGCCGACGATCGGGAACAACACGGGCGAATGGCGCGGCCAGATCGGCTCGGCCCCCCACAGCAGTTCCTCGTCCTCGGCGTCCCGCAACGAGCACAGCTCGGCGCCCTCGGCCTTGATCGTGGCGCTCAGGTAGCCGTTCTCCAGGACGTGCCTGTCCTTCATCGCGCTCCCCTCCAGGAGCAATGATTCCACGCCGGCGGACGGTTGTAGAGAGGGAAACGACGTCCACCACGCGACGCGACCGCGTGCGCTGCGCGTTACTCGGTCCGTTCGGCTGGAGGGCGTTGCTCGAAACGCGCGCGATCCGAGGGCAACAGGCGGACGGTGACGTGGATCGCCTCCTCCTCGTCATGCCGCCCGACCACCTCGCCATGTTGATAGAGCCATGCCAGCCGCGCGCCGTCCGCCGGGGCGATGCTGTAGTCGGCGGTCTCCATCGCGGCGGCGATGCGCGCGTCGATGGCGGCGAGCAATGCCCGCAGCCCGTCGCCGGTGATCGCGGAGACCGCGACGGCGCCGGCGCGCGCTTCCACCTTGCCGACACCACCGAGCAGATCGGCCTTGTTTAGTACTTCGATGGTGCGCTTCGGCCAGGCGGGATCGAGCGTGCCGTCGCGCGCCATGCCGTCGAGCACGGCGATCACGTCGGCGCGCTGCGCGGCGCTGTCGGGGTGCGCCGCGTCGCGCACGTGCAGGATCACGTCGGCTTCCGCGACCTCTTCCAAGGTGGCGCGGAACGCTGCGACCAACTCGGTCGGCAACTCGCTGATGAAGCCGACGGTGTCGGACAGGATGGCGCGCCGGCCGGATGGCAAGCGCAGGCCGCGCATCGTGGGATCGAGTGTCGCGAACAGCTGATCGCGCGCGGTGACTTCGGCGCCGGTGAGCGCGTTGAACAGCGTGGACTTGCCCGCATTGGTGTAGCCGACCAGTGCGACCACCGGGAACGGCACGCGACGGCGCGCGGTGCGGTGCAGGCCGCGCGTGCGGCGCACCTGTTCGAGATCCTTCTTGAGCCGCACGATGCGGTCGCCGATCAACCGCCGGTCCGCCTCGATCTGCGTCTCGCCGGGACCGCCGAGAAAGCCGAAACCGCCGCGCTGGCGCTCGAGATGGGTCCACGAACGCACCAGGCGCGAGCGCTGGTATTCGAGATGCGCGAGCTCGACCTGCAGCGTGCCCTCGCGGGTCTGCGCGCGCTCGCCGAAGATGTCGAGGATCAGGCCGGTGCGGTCGATGACCTTGCAGCCCCACTCACGTTCGAGGTTGCGCTGCTGCACCGGGCTCAGCGCGGTGTCGACGATGGCAACCGTCACCCCGGCCTCGCGCAGCGCCTGGCCCTGCGCCGTCGCCTGGCCCTCCCCGAGCAACATGGAAGGCCGGCGGGTGCGCAGCGGCAGGATCGCCGTGTGAACGACGACGAGCCCGATCGAGGCGGCGAGCCCGACCGCCTCGGCGAGCCGCGCCTCGGCGGCGCGCGCGGCGTCCTGCCGGTCCGCTCGTTCCCACGGCAGGATGACGGCAGCCCGCGTATGCCATTGCGTTCACTCAACGGCGGCGGTGGCCGGCTCGCGCACTGCCGCGCTGCCCTCGGCCTTGGTGGCGTCGAACAGCTGGATCGGCGCGCCCGGCATCACGGTGCTGATGGCGTGCTTGTACACGAGCTGGGTGTGTCCATCCCGACGGAGCAAGACGGAGAAATTGTCGAACCACGTGATGATGCCCTGCAGCTTGACACCGTTGACCAGAAACACGGTCACGGGGGTCTTGTTCTTCCGCACATGGTTCAGGAAGACGTCCTGAACGTTCTGCGATTTCTCGTTGGCCACGGCGCGATCCTTCTTCTTCTCGTTGATGTTTGTTGCTTGTTGTCGGCACCTGCCTTCGTGGCACGCAGACAGGCGCTATCGCATTTTAGCAGCGGCGCTCTCTTGCGCAAGCGCACGAAGCCGTGCGGCCAAGCCATGCGCGTGCTCGAAGTGGATATCGGCACTGGCACGCCCAACGCCGCCATCATGTGATGCGTCGCCTACGAAAACAGCGGTAACGCCGGCGGCACGCGCCGCCATCATGTCGTTCGCCGTATCGCCGAGATACCATATCGAGGGCGTTGCCTTCGCGTTGAGCTGCGAAAGAGCAAGCAAGATCGGTGCCGGGCTCGGCTTGTCGGCTTCCGCGTCGCCCGCGCCGATCACCACGCCGAACAGCGGCGACCAGCCGAGATGCGCGACCTCGGCGCGGAGGAATTTTCCGGTTTTGTTGGATACCACCCCCTGCGGCCACGCTCGGCCGGCGTCGAGTGCGTCGAGTGCGCCGGGCATGGGGCGGACATTGTCGAGGTGATCGTCGTTGTACCGCGCATAGAAAATCTCGCGCGCGCGCTGCCAATCATCGCCGAACAGCCCAGGAAACACGTCGCGGAGCGACAAGACCGCGCGCTCCCGCGTTTCCTCGACCGTCCAGTGCGGCATGTCGAAGGCGGTGAATGCGGCGTTGAGCGCGGCGGCGATGCTGAACCAGCCATCGACCAGCGTGTTGTCCCAGTCCCACAGCAGAAGCGACGGGCGGATCATTCAGTGCGATCCGCGCGCCGACAGCATGAGACGCAGGCCGAGGCCGACGAACAGCGTGCCCGCCACGGCGTCCAGCACGCGACGGAATGCCCGTCGCCCAAGCAACCAGCTGCTCGCCCGGCCGGCGAGCAGGCCAACGGCGATGAGATAGACGACCTCCAGCGTGTTGAAGATGCAGCCTAGGAGAAAAAGCTGCAGCCCGACATGGCCGCGCGCCGGATCGACGAATTGCGGCAGCATGGCGAGAAAGAACACGATCACCTTGACGTTCGAGATGTTGGTCAGCGCCGCCTGGCGGAACACCACGCCGATCGAGAGCGACGCGGAACCGCGCGCATCGGCATCGTGCTGGCCGGCGAGTGAGGCGCGCAGCGACTGAATGCCGATCCAGATGAGATACAGCGCACCGAGCCAGCGCACCGCCGCGAAGGCGGGCTCGGACGCGGCGATCAGCGCCGAGAGGCCGAGTGCGGCGGCGAGCGCGTGGACCATCGCGCCGCTGCCGATCCCGAGTGCGGCCGCGACGCCGCCGCGGGCGCGATGCGTCATTGCCTTGCCGAGCACGAACAGCGTGTCGGGACCGGGGATCAGCGTCATGACGATTGCAGCAGCGAGAAAGCCCGCTGCCAGCGATGGATCGAGCGGCATGTCAGGCAGCATTGCGCAAGCCGCCCTGCACGTGGCGGGCGAAGAGTTCAAACAACCGCCGCGTGACCGGCCCGACCTCGCCGTCGCCGATCGGCTCGCCGTCGAGACGCACGATCGGACGCACGTAGCTGGTAGCACTCGTAACGAATGCCTCGCGCGCGGCGCGCAGCTCCTCGGCGCTGAAGCCGCGTTCCTCGAAAGGAACCCCCGCCTCCTGCATCAGCGCGATCAGCGAACCGCGCGTGCAGCCGGGCAGGATGACGTGATCGAGATGCCGCGTGCGCAAGGTGCCGTGCTGGTCGACGATCCAGACGCTGGTGGCGGCACCCTCCGTCACCATGCCCTCGGCATTGACCAGGATCGCCTCGTAGGCACCCTGCTCGCGTGCCGCCTGCCGCGCCAGCACGTTGGGCAGCAGGCCGACCGATTTGATGTCGCAGCGCGCCCAGCGCAGATCGGGCGTGGTGATCGCGGTTGTCTGCCAGCGCGTGACGTCCTTGGGGAATGGCGGCAGGCGGCGCGTGGTGACGACGATGGCCGGCGGCACCGGCTTGGTGGGAAACGGATGGTCGCGTCGGGACACGCCGCGCGTCACCTGGATGTAGACGAGTCCCTCGCGCACGCGGTTGCGCGCGACGACTTCGCGCAGGACCCGGCGCAATGAGCTCATGCTCATGGGCTCTGTCAGGCGGATTTCCTTGAGCGACCGTTCGAGGCGCGCGAGATGGCGGTCCTCGTCGATGAAGCGGCCATCATAGACGTGGACGACCTCGTAGACGCCGTCGCCGAACTGATAGCCGCGATCCTCCACGTTCACCGCGGCCTCGCGCTGCGGCAGGTATCGGCCATTGACATAGGCGACGCGGCTCATCGGAAGGCTCCGGGCGATTCTTCGGGCGCGGACCTTAGCGAAATCGCCCTGACGGCGCGACTCTCGCCCCGGATTGCCGGAGATGGCAGGATCGCCGGAGCGACGCACGGGGGACGAACGATGCTGCACAGCCGCGACCGCATACTCACCACCCACGCCGGGAGCCTGCCGCGCCCTGCTCCGCTCACGCATCTCTATGTGCAGCGGGCGCGCGGCGAGACGGTCGATCCGTCGGCGCTCGAGGCTGCCGGACAGGCCGCGCTGCGCTGGGTGGTGCCGAAGCAGATCCAGGCCGGCATCGACATCGGCAACAACGGCGAGCAGCAGCGCGAGGCGTTCTTTCTCTACGTGCAGCACCGCATGAGCGGCTTCGGCGGCAGCTGGAACCGCCCGGCGTTCGCCGACATGGCGCGCTACCCCGGCTATCGGGCGATGATGCAGGCGCAGGCGGATGCGTCCGAGCATGTCAGCAACCGCGACGGCGTGCCCAAGGCGGTCGGCGAGGTGCGCTATCTCGACCGCGCGCTGATCGAGACCGAGTGCCGCGATTTCCGCGCAGCTCTCGACGAGACCGGCGCGGGTTTCGCCGAGCCGTTCCTCACCGCCCCCTCCCCCGGCATCATCGCCGCAGCGATGCTCAACGAGCACTACGACAGCGAGGAAGCCTATCTCGCGGCGCTCGGCGCGGCGCTGCGGGTGGAATACGAGGCGATTTCCAACAGCGGCTTCCTGTTGCAGATCGACGCGCCGGACCTCGCGATGGAGCGGCACATCACGTACCAGGACCGGCCGCTCGGCGATTTTCTCGGTTTCTCCGAGCGGGTGATCGACACCATCAACAACGCGCTGGTCAACGTGCCGCGCGAGCGTGTGCGGCTGCATGTGTGCTGGGGCAACTACGAAGGCCCGCATGATTGCGACGTGCCGCTCGACGATATTCTGCCCGTGCTGAAGCACGCGCGGGTCGGCGCGCTGGTGCTGCCGTTTGCCAATCCTCGCCATGCGCACGAGGTGCGCGCACTGAAGCAAGTTCCGGAGGATCAGCTAGTGGTCGCCGGCGTGATCGACACGGTGACGAACTATGTCGAGCACCCCGAGGTGGTCGCGGACCGCATCGAGCTCGCGGCGAAGGCATTGGGCGATCCGAGCCGGGTGATGGCGGGCACGGATTGCGGCTTCGACACGTCGGCAGGGCGAGGCAAGGTGGCGGAGGACGTGGTGTGGGCCAAGCTGCGCGCCCTCAGCGATGGCGCGAGGATCGCGTCGGGGCGGCTGTTCGGGACAAAATAGCGGCTCTCGCGGCCATGCCGGCGGGTGATTTAGTTTGACAAATGTGCTAACCGACGCCATACTCTCTCGGTCATGAGCTTCACCGCGTCCTCCTCACCCCCGACCGGCCTGATGGCCCGCTTTGCCGGGCTGATCGGGGCGATCGTGTGGGGCTTGGGGGACAGCCTGGAGCGGCAGCGGCGCTTTGGCTGGGGGGAAGCGTGGCTGGTGCCGCTGGCCGATGTGCTGCGGGGCTATCTCGCCGACACCCTGGCGCGGTTCACCGCACTGCACGATCGGTTCCTCGCTGGTACCCTGCCCGCGCCGCGCCTGGCCACGGCTGGTGCGAGAACCGAGCGCCCGCGCCTGGTGCACCGGCCGCCGGCGATCCCGCGGGGTCCGGTGTTTATCGAGTATGGCATGCGGCCCTACGATCTGGCGCTGGGCCGGCTGCTCGACGATCCCGAGATGCGGGAATTCCTCGCCGCCGTGCCGCAAGCCGGACGGCTGCTCAGGCCGTTGTGGCGCCGGCTCACCACCGAGCCGCTGCCCGAAATCCTCCGCGCGCCGTCCCGGCCACCCCGGCCGGCCAAGCCGGCGGCGAGCGGCCCGCCGGGGCTGAGCCGGGTGACATTGTCCGACGGCGCCACGAGTTGGGACCCGATCCCCTGCCGTCCCTCCCTCTCGCCCGCGCCGCGAGGAGCACCCGCCGGGGCGGTCGAGCCGCCGCCCGCGGCGCGGCCGGCGGCACGCGACGCGCCGCCCCCGCCGGAGCCGGAGCGCAAGCAGCGCGACTACCTCTGGATCGGCCGGTTCCTGATGCGATAGCGCCAACGGCTTGGCATGTTCTTATTGTTGCGTATTGGCAATTACATGGACCCATGCCGCATGCTCGTGGGGCCGGATGTCGTGCTTCTTGCGGTGGATCGCGGTATGGTCGTGGGCCAAGCGGCCGTCCGATGAGGGAGCGAAGGATCATGCCAACCAACGTCAAGCAACTGATGGAAGCCGCCAACGCCGCCGTGGAACGGATCACGCCGGCCAAGGCAAAGGATCTGATGGCGAAGGGCGATACCTTGGTGGTCGATGTGCGCGATCCATCGGAGGTGGAAAATAGCGGCAAGGTCGCCGGCGCCGTCAACGTCTCGCGCGGCATGCTGGAATTCCGCGCCGACCCGGATTTGCCAACTCACGATCCGAACTTCACCAAGGACAAGACCCTGATCCTGTATTGCGCCTCTGGCGGACGCTCGGCGCTGAGCGGCAAGACGCTCAAGGATATGGGATACCAGCGGGTCTACAATCTCGGCGGGTTCAAGGATTGGGTGGAGTTCGGCGGCCCAGTCGACAGGGGTTCCGGTTCGTGAGGCGCTGACGCTGCCATCTCGGCGACCGCTCTGGGCGCAGGAGATCGATGCTCGATAACCCCGAGAGGTCGAACGGCTGCTCGCGAAGCTGGAGGCGGTGCTGCCGATGCCGGCCTGGTCACGCCCGAATTGGCGCTGCAGTGAGGCTGTCAGCGTTGAGTTTTAATGCGGCGCTGCTCAAGCGCATCCGTTCGGTGGCCGGATGGAATTGCCGAAAACGATCACTGCGTAAGGTCGTGCCTTGCCTATTGGAACGTGATCGCGCGGCAGTCCTCGGTCAGAGGCCAGGAGGTGCGCTGGCCATCGGTCCTTACCAACAAAATAGGAGGATCAGTTGGTTGGGGATTGTAATATAGGTTGTACGGCGTGCTGTTCGCTTCGGCTGCACCGTCTGGGTTTGCAGTCTGGACTATCGTGGGGGCCATCCAGCTGAGGTTGGTTTGAAAATTCTGCCCTGCAGCCACGGTGATCGGGACTGCGGTGGCCGGGAACAAGTCTCTCGATAGCTGCAACCCAGGATCGATGTAGTCACGCTGGGATGAATTCGTAAAAAGTCTTTTGGGATCGAAGGCGAATGCACTGGTGCCCGAGGAATTGTTGATGCCAGTGATACCAAAGATTAGATAGGCTTGATTTGCGCCCGCATATTGTGGGCCGTTTGCGCCACCAACATAGCCATTGCAGGCACCGACCTGGTGAAACGTAATCGTGACTGCCGGCTGAGGGTTCGGGCAAGCGGCTAAAAACAGGACGGGGAATAGTATCGCCAGCCGTTTTGGCTTCATCTTCGACGTTGCCGAGGCCATCTTTGCGGCGGCAGAGCTCGAAAACGTCGTGGTGACGTCCATGACGGCCCTCCACTGCGGCTCTATGACCGGCTCGCCCTGCAAAGGTCGTCGCGACGCGATCTTTGCCGGGATTTCCCAGGTCGCCGTCGATTTCGTTCGTAGCTGACCGTAGTCTTCGCCCAAGCCCTTCGACAAGGATTTTCGCGGCCGCCGGCCGCGACCAGGACGTCCTGCGCGAGCTCCTCGGCGAGGCCGACATCGCGGACCATTCGCGCGATGCCGGAATGAGTTTCGCTCGCTCGCTCCGCCAGACCGCCTCGACGGCGGGGTGCGGATCGCGCCCGTCAGGCGCCCTTGGGCTGCCCGACTTGCGCCTGTATCTCAGGCAGCCCCGCGGCGGCTTCCTGCACGTCGGGGGGAAAGTCGGACATCTCCTGCACCTGGCGGATCTCGATGATCTCGTTGGCCGAGGCGGGGCAGCGCGAGGCCCAGGCGATCGCCTCGTCGCGCGACTTCACCTGGATCATCCAGTAGCCGCCGAGCACTTCCTTACGCGGGCGCCCATCGAGGGCGGGTGCAGGCCGTCGAGCGCGAGCAGCACACCGGCTTTCTGCAGGCTCTCGTTGTACTTCATCATCTCGGCGACCCGCTCGGGGTCGAGCTTCACGTCGGGCTCGGCGGTCTCGTAGCCCTTCGGGATCATCAGCATCATGAATCGCATCGTCAGTCTCCTTTCGACTGGGTCCGTCTTCTGCCGTCATAGTCCGCGAAGGCGGACCATCCACGACTCCGTCGGATCTTCAAGAAAGGCGTGGATGGTCGGCCTCCGCCGACCACGACGGGAGTGGGTCCAATCGCACGGAACGGGCTCTAACACGGCCGCTTATTAGCTGTTGCGGTCGTCCGAGTTCACGCCGAGCTGCTTCAGCTTGCGATGCAGCGCGCTGCGCTCCATGCCGACGAATTGCGCGGTGCGGCTGATGTTGCCGCCGAAACGCAATAGCTGCGCCTGGAGGTACTGCGTCTCGAACAGGTCGCGCGCCTCGCGCAGCGGCAGGCCCATGATGTCGGCGCTTGGGTCGATCGTGAGCAAGGCGGGCGCGTTGGAGTTGATCTCGGGCGGCAGCATGTCGGCGCGGATCGATTCGAGGCTGCTGCCGGGCGCCATGATGAGCAGCCAATCGATCAGGTTGCGCAGCTGGCGGACATTGCCTGGCCAGTCACAGGCCTGCAGCGCAGTCAGCGCGTCGGCTGACAGCTCGCGCGGCGGGATGCCGGAGTTCTCGGCCGAGCGCGCCATGAACAATTGCGCGAGCGCCGGGACGTCCTCGCGACGATCCTTGAGGCTGGGGACGCGCAGCGGCACCACGGCGAGGCGGTAGTAGAGGTCCTCGCGGAAGCGGCCGGCGGCGATCTCGGATTGCAGGTCCTTGTTGCTGGTGGCGAGCACGCGGACGTCCACTTTCACCCGCGCCGAGCCGCCCATGCGCTCGAACGTCTGGTCCTGCAACGCGCGGACGATCTTGCCCTGGGTCTCGATCGGCATGTCGGACACCTCGTCGAGCAGCAGGGTGCCGCCGTGGGCGCGTTCCAGCACGCCGGCGCGGCGAGGTGCGGCGACCGGGTCGGCGCCCGTTTCCACACCGAACAGCGCCTCCTCGAAACGGCCAGGATTGAGCGTGGCACAGTTCAGCACCATGAACGGCCCGTCGGCGCGGCGCGAGCGGGCGTGGATCATGCGCGCCGCGACCTCCTTGCCCGAGCCCGCCGGCCCCGAGATCAGCACCCGCGAGCCGGTCGGCGCGACCTTCTCGATCCCCGCGCGCAGGGCGACGATCGCGGGACTGTCGCCGGTGAGGTTGGTCTCCGGCCCGGCGCGCAGGCGGAGCTCGGCGTTCTCGCGCGCGAGCGTCGCCGCTTCGAGCGCGCGCCGCAGCACCAGCAAGAGGCGATCGGACTGGAACGGCTTCTCGATGAAATCGTAGGCGCCGTGCTGGATCGCCTGCACCGCGGTCTCGATCGTGCCGTGACCGGAGATCATCACCGCCGGCACTTGCGGCTCCTCGCTGTGCAGCGCGCGCAGGATGCCGATGCCGTCGAGTCGCGAGCCCTGCAGCCACACGTCGAGGATGACGAGCGACGGCCGACGCGCGCGGAACGCGGCGATGGCGGCGTCCGAGTCGGCGGCTTGCCGGGTGTCGTAGCCCTCATCACGCAGGATGCCGTCGATCAGCATCCGGATGTCGGGTTCGTCGTCGACGATCAGTATTTCATGCGCCATCAGGCACCCTCAGCGGCAAGACGAGTGTCGCCACGGCACCCGGCGCGTCCAGCCGGTCGTCCAGGGCGATGCGACCGCCGTGGTCCTCCATGATCTTTTTCACGATGGCAAGGCCGAGGCCGGTGCCCTTGGCCTTGTGCGTCACATACGGTTCCGTGAGCAGAGCGCGTTCCTCTTGCGGCAAACCGACGCCGTCGTCGGCCACGGTGATGATCACCTCGCCGCCCGATTCGGTATCGGCCGTCGTCACGGAAAGGCTGATCTGGCCGGCACCCGGCCGCATCGCCACGGCGTCGGCGGCGTTCTGCAATAGGTTTGTCAGCGCCTGGCCGAGCAGCCGCCGGTCGCACGGCGCGACCGGACCTTGGGCGGGAATCTCGGTGGTCCAGGTGATCTCCGGACGCGCGGTACGCTGCAACACCAGCGCCTCGCGGGCGATGCGGCCGATATCCTCGGGGCGGATCACCGGCTGCGGCATGCGCGCGAAGGCAGAGAACTCGTCCACCATGCGGCCGATGTCGCCGACCGAGCGGACGATGGTGTCGGCGCACATCGTGAACGTCTCGGGATCGGAGGTGATCTCCTTGGCGAAGCGGCGCTTGAGGCGCTCGGCGGAAAGCTGGATCGGCGTCAGCGGATTCTTGATCTCGTGCGCGATGCGGCGGGCGACGTCGGCCCATGCTGCCTTGCGCTGGGCGGATTGCAGCTCCGTGATGTCGTCGAAGGTGACGACGAAGCCATCCGTCCGACCGCCCTGGCGATCGGCGCCGATTCGTACCAGCAGAATGCGCCGGTGGTTCGGCGGGCCGATGCGGATTTCTTCGGTGAGCGCCCGGTCGGGTGTCGCCATCGCGCCGCGCACGAGGTCGGCGAACTCCGGCACGATCTCGGCGAGGTCGCGACCGAGCGCGGCCATCAGGTCGATCCCGAGCAGCGTCCCGGCGGCGCGATTGGGCAGCTCGATGCAGCCCTTGGCGTCGAGGCCGATCACGCCGGCGGAGACGCCCGAGAGCACGGCCTCGGTGAAGCGGCGGCGCTCGTCGATCTGACTGTACGCCTCCATCAACTCGGCGCGTTGGGCCGAGAGCTGGCCGGTCATGCGGTTGAAGGCGCGCGACAGGCCGGCGATCTCGTCCTCGCTCGCAACCTCCGGCACGCGCGTCGCGAGATCGCCGCCGCGCACCCGCTCGGCAGCATGAATCAGCCGACCGATCGGGCGGGCGATCTGGTTGGCCATCACGAGGCCGATCAGCACGGCGGCCGAGAGCACGATCAGCGCTAGCAGCGCAAAGATCCAGGCGAAGGCGATCTGCAGCCAGGAGCGGTTCTGGTCCAGCCGTTCGTACTCGGCCACCGCCGTCTCGGTGCTGACCATGTGGTCGAGGATCTGCGGGTCGATCGGCCGGCCGATCATCAGCATCAGCGACGGGGTGGAATTGAGCTCGACCACGGCGCGGACCCGCGTGTGGTCGCCGCCGGGCACCACGGCGACGTCGCCGGTGCGGGCGCGTTCGGTGGCCCAGGCGGGCGGCGGCTCGGCGGCGAGCCCGGCCAGCACGCCCGCGGATGCGATCACCTGCCCCGTCACCGGCTCGTAGATCACCGCCTCGGTGAGGCCGCGCAGCGCGGTTTGGTTGGCGAGGAACTGACCGAACGTGTCAGGGTCGGCGGAGAGCATGTAGCCCGCGCGGGTCATGTCGGCGGCCATCTCCAAGGCGACGGCGCGGATGTTGTTTTCGTGCTCCTCGAGATAGCCCCGCGAGGCCGCCAGCGACTCGTTCAGCGCGGCACGCACCGGGTCGTTGAACCAGGCCTGGATGCCGAAATGGAAAAAGGCGGTGGCGAACACCGCGACGACGATGGTGGGAGCGACCGCCACCACGCTGAACAGCATCACCAGGCGCACGTGCAGCTTGGCACCCGCCGAGCCGCGCCGACGCTCCACCCAGACCCGGGTGAGCCGGCCCGCCAACACCGCGCCGAGCAGCAGCAGCACCGAGAGATTGGCCAGCACCATGCCGACCCCGACGCCTTGCTGCAGGCCGAACGGCGAGCCGCGGGCGAGAATGACGAACGTGGCGATACCCAGCGCCAGCGCGATCGACGCCAGCACGAGCGTCGCCACCTTGCCGAACAGGATGTCGGCCAAACGGCGGAACACCGAGCGGACCCCGGGCGATGGCGGCTGCTGCTCGCCCCCGGCCGGAGGGTCCGGCCTCGGCGTCGGCGTGAGAGCGGCGCGGGTGGGCGAGACGTTCACGCAAGCCCTCGAATCACCGGGATGTCGAGATCGCGGATCTTCTTGCGCAGCGTGTTGCGGTTCAGCCCCAGCATCGCGGCGGCCTTGATCTGGTTGCCCCGCGTTGCCGAGAGGGTCATCTGGATCAAGGGCCGCTCGACCTCGGCGATCACCCGGTCATAGATGTCGGACGGCATGAGACCGTCGGCGTGGGCGGCGAGGAACTGCCTGATGTGCCGCTCCACGGCCTGCGCCAGCGGCTCCGGGGCGGCGGCGGCAGCAGCGGATACGGATTGCGGCGGTGGTTCCTCGACATGCGATACCGCCTCGGCGAGTTCGGCGGCGATCACCGCAGCGCCGATCGTCTCGTCGGGGCAGAGAGCGGCGAGCCGGCGCATGAGGTTCTCGAGCTCGCGAACATTGCCTGGCCAGCGATACGTCTTGAGCTGGTCCATCGCGCTTTGGTCGAGCGTCTTCGCCGGCAGGCCGTCCTCGCGGGCGCGTTCGAGGAAGTGATTCGCCAAGGGCGGGATATCCTCGACCCGCTCGCGAAGCGGCGGCAGGCGGATCGGCACGACGTTGAGCCGGTAGAACAGATCCTCGCGGAACTGGCCCTGACGGATCGCCTGGCGCAGGTCGCGATGGGTCGCGGCAATGATCCGCACGTTCGCCTTGATGAGCTGGCGGCCGCCGACCGAGGTGAACTCACCCTCCTGCAAAACGCGCAGCAGCCGGGTTTGCGCCTCGGGCGGCATGTCGCCGATCTCGTCGAGGAACAGCGTGCCGCCATTGGCCTGCTCGAAGCGGCCGGGCGTGCGGTTGGTGGCGCCGGTGAAGGCGCCGCGCTCATGGCCGAACAGCTCGCTCTCGATCAGTTCGCGCGGGATCGCCGCCATGTTGATCGGCACGAAGGAGCCGCCGCGCCGCTTGCCGTAATTGTGCAGCGCGCGCGCCACCAGTTCCTTGCCGGTGCCCGACTCGCCGTTGATCATCACCGTCAGGTCGGCGGTGGTGAGTCGCGCGACGGTGCGGTAGATCTCCTGCATCGCCGGGCTGCGGCCGATCAGCGGCAGTGGCTCGTCGGCGTCGCGCGCGTCGGTGAGGATCGCGGCGACGGGCGGCGTCGGGGCGGCCAGCGCGCGACCCACGACGGCGAGCAATTCCTGCAGATCGAACGGCTTCGGCAGATACTCGAACGCCCCGCGCTGGGCTGCCTTCACCGCTGTCATCAAAGTGGATTGGGCGCTCATCACCACGACGCGCAAATCCGGCCGCGCCCGCTTGATGCGCGGGATGAGGTCGAGCCCGTTCTCGTCCGGCATGACCACGTCGGTGATGACGAGGTCGCCCTCCCCCTCCTCCACCCAGCGCCACAAGGTCGCGGCGTTGCCCGTGGTGCGAACCTGGTAACCGGAGCGGCCGAGCGCCTGGGTCAGGACAGTGCGAATGGAGCGGTCGTCATCCGCGACCAGCACGGTGGGAAGGGTCATGCGACCAGGGGCCTCGGGTCAGGGTGCGTCGAATTCCTCGTCGACAACGACGGGCAGATGCAGGCGGAACTCCGTTCGGCCTGGGCGGCTGTCGACCTCGACCAAGCCGCCGTGGTCGCCGACGATCTTGGCGACCAGCGCCAGCCCGAGCCCGTTGCCGGAGGGCTTCGAGGTGACGAAGGGCTCGAACAGATGCGGCCTGATATCCTCCGGAATGCCGGCGCCGTTGTCGCGCACGCTGACCAGCAACGGTAGGTCGAGCCGGGTGCGCGAGCCCGGAATGGCGACGCGCATCCCGTGCTGATAGGCGGTGGAGAGCACGATCTCGCCATGCGGCGTGTCGCCGCTCGTCACCGCCTCGGCGGCGTTCTTTACCAGGTTCAGCAGCACCTGCACCAGCTGGTCGCGATTGCCCCAGACCGGCGGCAGCGAGGGATCGTAGACCTCCGTGAAGCGGATATGCGCGGCGAACCCGGTCTGGGCGAGCTTGCGGACGCGCTCCAGCACACGGTGGATGTTCACCGCGGATCGCTCGATCGGCTTCTCGCCGAACATCTCCATGCGGTCGACCAAATCGCGGATGCGGTCGGCCTCGTCGCGGATCAGCAAGGCAAGCTCGCGATCCGGCTCGGCGACGCTCGCCTCGAGGAGCTGTGCGGCGCCGCGAATGCCGGAAAGCGGGTTCTTGACCTCGTGCGCCAGGATGGCGGCCATGCCGGTGACGCTGCGCGCGGCACCGCGGAAGGAAAGTTGGCGGTCCAGCGCGCGGGCGGCGGAGGCGTCCTGCATGACCAGCAGCACGGCGCCGGGCATCTCCAGCAGCGGCGTGATCTGCACGGTGATGCCCGGCTTGTGCAGGCGCGGGCTTTCGAGCGTGAGGTCGTGGTCGGATACCGTCGCCTCGCCCCGGCGGGCGTAGCCCATCAGCATGAAGATCGGGTTGTCCCGCGGCACGAGGTCGTCGAGTCGCAGTGGGGCAAGTTGCGCGACCGATATGCCGAGGAACTGCTCGGCGGCGTGGTTGGCGTAAACGAAGCGGTTGTCGGCATCAAGCAGCACGACGGGGACCGGCAGTGCGCCGAGGATGAGTGCCGGCTCGGGCACGCGCTGCGGCTCGGCAGGTTGCGCCAGCGCCGCGAAAGGGGGCTTGCGCAGTGCCGCCTTGCTCATGCGGCCTCGGCGTCGATGGCATCCGAGGGCGCTACCGCGTCGCGGGTCACGCCACGGGCGATCAGCGGGTCGTAGAGGCCATGCACCAGCCGGATCACCGCGTCGACATCGGCGAGCCGGTTGACTGTGGCGCGGAACTCGGCCGAGCCCGGCAGGCCGCGCGAGTACCAGGCGATGTGCTTGCGCGCGAGGCGCAGCCCCGCGTCCACACCGAAATGCGCCAGCACCGCGCGATAATGGCCGAGCAGGGTCTCCTTCTGCCGCGCCAGCGAGGGCTCGGGGGCGCGCTGGCCGGTGCCGAGGAAGCGCGCGACCTGGGCGGGGAACCACGGGCGGCCGTAGCAGCCACGACCGATCATCACGCCATTGGCGCCCGAGAGGCGGAGCGCCTCGGCGGCATCCTCCTCGGTCAGGATGTCGCCATTGGCGATCACCGGGATGCGGACGGCACGTTTGACCTCGGCGATGAAGCCCCAATCGGCTCGGCCGGTATAGAATTGCTGGCGGGTGCGGCCATGCACCGTGACCATGCGGATGCCGGACTCCTCGGCGATCCGCGCGATATGCGGCGCGTTGAGGCTGGCGTGGTCCCAGCCCATCCGCATCTTGAGCGTCACGGGCACCTTCACCGCCGCGACGGTCGCCTCGAGGATCGCGGCCGCGGCGGTCTCGTCGCGCATCAGCGCGGAGCCCGCCTGCTGGCCCATTGCCACTTTCTTGACCGGGCAGCCGAAATTGATGTCGATGAGGTCGGCGCCGCGATCGACCGCGAGCCGCGCCGCCTCGGCCATCGCCTGCGGGTCGCAGCCGGCAAGCTGGACGGCGGAGACGCCGCCGCAGCCGTCCACCTCTGCCATGCGCAGCGTGGTGCGGTTCTCGCGGATCATCGCCCAGGACGCGATCATCTCGGAGACGACCATGCCGGCCCCCTGCTCTTTGGCCAGGCGGCGGAATGGCAGGTCGGTGACACCCGACATCGGCGCTAGGATAACCGGCGTCTCGATGCGAATGCCGCCGCCGAGATCGATCGGCGCGAGCGCCGGACGAGAGGTGGAATCGGAATTGCCCATGAATTGGGCAAACTACCGTGCGCCGTGCCCGCGCGCAATGCGGTTGACGCAAACCGGCCCGACGGCGAGTTTGCCGTGATGCGAGTAGCAGCCATCCTGGTCGCGGCTGGCACCGGCAGCCGGTTCGGTGCCGAGACGCCGAAGCAGTTCCTCTCCGTCGCCGGCAAGCCGGTGATCCGCCATGCCGCCGAGGCGCTGGCGCCGCATGTCGTGCTGCTGCAGCCGGTCGGCGAGGCCGGCCCCATCGCGGCGGCACTCGCGGGTGTCCCGCATCTGCCGCCGGTGCCGGGCGGGACGACGCGGCAGGACAGCGTGCGCGCCGGGCTGGAGGCGCTGGCGTCGCACGCACCGGATGTCGTGCTGGTCCACGACGCGGCGCGTCCGGTCATCCCCCCGCGCACCGTGCCCGATCTGCTGGCAGCCTTGGAACGCGCGCCGGGCGCCATTCCGGCGGTGCCGGTCGCCGATACGCTGAAGCGTGGCGAGGGCGGCGCCATCGCGGCGACGGTCCCGCGCGAGGGGTTGCACCGGGCGCAGACGCCGCAGGCGTTCCGTTTCGCCACGCTACTGGCGCTGCACCGCGCGGCAACGGGCAGCGCGGCGACCGACGACGCCGCGCTGCTGGAGGCCGCCGGGAAGCCGGTGCTCCTAGTCGCCGGCTCCGAGGACAATATTAAGCTGACCTATCCGGAGGATCGCGTGCGTCTCGAACGGATTCTTGCCCCGGCGATGATGCCGCGCGTCGGGACCGGCTTCGACGTTCACGCCACCGAGCCAGGGCGGCGGCTGGTGCTGTGCGGCGTCGAGGTGCCACATAGCACGGGCCTCACCGGCCATTCGGACGCGGATGTCGGCATCCATGCGCTGTGCGATGCGATCTATGGTGCGCTGGCCGAGGGCGATATCGGCCGCCACTTCCCGCCGAGCGAGGCGGCCTGGAAGGACGCCGACAGCGCCCGCTTTCTCGCCCATGCCGCCGAACGGATCGCGGCGCGCGGCGGCATCCTCGCCAATGCCGATGTCACGCTGATCTGCGAACGCCCCAAGATCACGCCGCACGCGCCGGCGATGATCGGGCGGTTGGCGGAGATCCTCGGAGTCGAGGCAGGACGGATCTCGGTCAAGGCGACGACCACCGAGCGGCTCGGCTTCACCGGCCGGGGCGAGGGTATCGCGGCACAGGCCGTTGCCACCGTGCTGGTGCCGACCTGAGGGCCGCTCGCGCGTTACATGCGTTCGGCGAGGCGGAATCTCGGAGGCACCATGATCGACATGAAATGGCTCGCGGCGCTGGCATGCATCGCCCTCGCGGGATGCACCGTGAATACCGCCGCGGAGAGTCCCTACCCGGCCCCGCCACCCACCCAGGTGGAGATCATCCCCAAGCCGCCGGTCTCGGCCGTCCCGCTGGTCTGGCAGCCCGGCCACTACGAATGGAACGGCGCCGGCTACGTGTGGTATCCCGGCCAATACGTGCAGCGAGCCGGGCACGGGACGCTGTGGCAGCCCGGCTACTGGAGCCGCACCGGCGCCGTATGGGTGTGGCAGCGGGGGCACTGGGAGTAGGCGTGCGGGTCGAGCGGATCTTCAGCCCCGCGAGTTCGCCAAGAGATGGCGAGGAAGCTGCGAATGGTTGATCTCTACGACAACGACATCCTGACCTGGTCGGAGCGTCAGGCCGCGCTTTTGCGCCGTGTCGCTGCGGGGGAGGCACCGAACGAAACGCCGGACTGGGAGAATATCGTCGAGGAGATCGAGAGCGTGGGGCGCAGCGAGTTGCATCGGACCGAGTCGCTGCTGATCCAGGCGTTACGCCACCGGCTCAAGATCATGGCCTCGCCAGACTCGCCCGAGGTGCCGCACTGGCAGGAGGAGGCCGTCATCTTCCAGATGGACGCCGCGCGCGCCTATCAGCCAGCGATGAAGCAGCGTCTCGACCTAGCATGGATCTACCGCCGGGCGCGGCACCGGTTCCCGACGCAGATGGACGGCCAACCCCCGCTGCCACTGCCGGAGATCTGTCCTGTGACGCTGGACGAACTGCTGAGCGAGTAAGCCCAGTGCCCCTCCGGCTGGCGAGCAAATGAGGCACTTGCCGGGCCGGCCTCCCTTGCGGCGCGGGGAGGGCTGTGGTTACTGCCGGCGCAATCTGTTCCAGGGGTCGCCGGGGCCGTCTAGCCCGGATTGCGCTGCCCCTGGCTTCACGGCGCCCAGTCCGCAATTCCACGAGGCCTGCTGAATGCCCTCCACCTTCGACACCGTCGCCGGGATCATCGCCGAGACCTGCGACATCCCGCGCGACAAGATCACCCCCGAGAGCCACGCGATCAACGATCTCGGGATCGACAGCCTTGACTTCCTCGACGTCGCCTTCGCCATCGACAAGGCATTCGGCATCAAGATGCCGCTCGAGGAGTGGACCCAGGAGGTCAACGACGGAAAGGTCTCGTCCGACCAGTATTTCGTGCTGCAGCACCTCTGCGAGAACATCGACGCGCTGGTCGCGGCCAAAGCCGCCTGACGCAGGCTCGATGCGCCTCGAGTATTTCCAGATGGTCGACCGGGTCAGCGCGCTGGACCCGGAGGCGCGCACGATCAGCGCGGATTGCACGGTCCCCGAGGCCAGCCCGATCTTCGAGGGGCATTTTCCCGGCTACCCGATCCTGCCCGGCGTGCTGATGATCGAGACGATGGCGCAGACCGGCGGCTGGCTCGTCATGGGGCTGCTGCGGTTCTCCCGGATGGCCTTCCTCGCCCAGGTGAAGGAGGCCAAGATGCGGGCCTTCGTCGCGCCCGGCCAGGTATTGCGGGCCGAGGCGCGGCTGCTGCACGACGGCTCGGGTTATGCCGTGGCGACCGGGCGCATTGTCTCGGGGGAGAAGCCGGTGGCCGAGGCGGAGATCACCTACCGGGTCATGCCGTTCCCCAACGAGACCCTGCGCCAGGAGCTGTTGAAGGTGGCCCGCCGCGTCGCGGTACCCGCGGAGTTGTTCGATGAGTGAGACGAGAGCGCCTAACCCGCGGGATGCGGTCATCACCGGCATCGGCTTGGTTTCTTGCCTCGGCGCCGGGCTCGACGCGCATTGGGAGGCGCTGAACCGGCCGGGCGGCTTCCAGCCAGTGGTGGATGCCGAGCGATTCGCACCCTTTACGGTGCATCCGATGGTGCCACTGGAGCTCGACAGGCAGATCCCGAAGAAGGGCGACCAGCGGCAGATGGAGGCGTGGCAGCGGATCGGCACCTACGCCGCCGGGCTGGCGCTGGACGATGCCGGGGTGAAGGGCAACGCCGAACTGCTGGGGCGCATGGACATGATCGTCGCGGCCGGCGGCGGCGAGCGCGACTACGCGGTGGACGGGGCGATCCTCTCCGCCCTGCCCCACGCAGCCAATCCGGAGGCGCTGCTCAACGAGCGGCTGATGAACGAGCTGCGGCCAACCCTGTTCCTTGCCCAGCTCTCCAACCTGCTAGCCGGCAACATCTCGATCGTGCATGGCGTGGCCGGCTCATCGCGGACCTTCATGGGCGAGGAGCCGAGCGGCACAGACGCGGTGCGGATCGCCTGCGCCCGCATCGCCGCCGGCCAGGGCGAGTGCTTCCTCGTCGGCGGCTCGTACAACACCGAGCGTCCGGACATCCTGCTGCAATACGCGATGGGTCGGCTGCTGTGGCGCCGCGAATACGCGCCGGTGTGGCGACGGCAGGCAGACGGCGGCGGGCTGGTGCTCGGCTCGGTCGGCTGCTTCCTAGTGATCGAGAGTCGTGCCCATGCGGCAGCACGTGGCGCGCGGGCCTCGGCGCATATCGCGGCGATCACGTCCGACCGCTGTCGGCGCGAACCCGGCCAGGCGAGCGCCAACGCCGCGCGCCAGCTCGCTGCGGTACGACCGCGCCTCGCGGCAGGATCGAGTGCCGTGATCTCGGGCGCCTCGGGCGCGCCGGGACCGACGACAGAGGAAGAAAGTTTCTTACAAGAACTGGGACTTCCGGTGCGCGCCACGGCAACCGCGCTGGGGCACAGCATGGAGCCATCGCTTCCCGCCAATCTGGCGCTGGCGGCGATGGCGGTGTCGCGCGGCCGGCTGTTCGGGCCTCTGGAGGCCGCCGAGGCGCCGATGGAAGGAGAGTTGCAGCAGGTGCTGGTAACGTCCTGGGGCCATTGGCGCGGCGAGGGCATGGCGCTGGTCGAGGCAGCGTAGGAGGCGGCGATGGCTGGTTCGGATCGCGATTCGAAATCCCGTCCGGTGGTGGTTGTGACCGGGATGGGGGTGCTGACCTCGCTCGGCGCGGGGCAGGCGGATAATTGGGGGGCGCTGACCGGCGGACGCTCGGGGCTGCGGCGCATTTCGCGCTTTCCCACGGATGGGCTGCGCACGACGGTCGCGGGCACGGTCGATTTCGTCCCGACCGAGGAAGCGACCGCCGCTGAGCTCACGGAAAAGCTCGCCGGCATGGTAATCGAGGAGGCCATCGCCGAGTCCGGAATTGGTAGCAAGGGCGATTTTCCGGGACCGCTGATGCTCGCGGTGCCGCCGGTGGAGATGGACTGGCCGCAGCGCCGCGCGCTCGCCGCCGCGTCGGGTGCCAATGAAACAGTGACTTACGAGGACCTGTTGCGCGCGGCGGAGAGCGGCGATTTCAGCCGCTGGTACCGACGCTTCCTGTTCGCCTCGGTGGGCGAGAACCTCGCCGACCGGTTCGGCACCAAGGGCTCGCCGGTCGCCACCTCAACCGCATGTGCATCGGGCGCGACGGCCATCCAGCTTGGCGTCGAGGCGATCCGCCGGGGCGAGGCCGAGGCGGCCTTGTGCGTCGGCACAGATGCCTCGGTGACGCAGGAGGCGCTGATCCGGTTCTCCCTGCTCTCGGCGCTGTCGACCCGGAACGACCCGCCGGCGGCGGCGGCGCGGCCTTTCTCCAAGGACCGCGACGGCTTCGTCATGGCCGAGGGTGCGGGCGCGCTGGTGCTGGAGAGCCTGGCGCACGCCCGCGCACGGGGTGCGCGCATCCTCGGCGTGGTCGAGGGCTGCGGCGAAAAGGCCGATGGCTTCCATCGCACGCGGTCGAGCCCGGATGGGCGGCCGATCATCGCCTGCCTGCGAGAGGCGCTGGAGGACGCGGGGGCGGCGCCCGAGACCGTAGGCTACGTCAACGCGCACGGCACCGGCACGCCGGAGAACGACAAGATGGAGTGGCTGGGGGTCTCTGCCGTGTTCGGCGAGCGCGCCGGGGCGATTCCCATTTCGTCCAACAAGTCCATGATTGGCCACACCTTGACCGCCGCCGGCGCGGTCGAGGCGGTGTTCACCCTGCTCGCCATGCAGCACGGGCGGCTGCCACCGACGATCAACTACGAGATCCCCGACCCGGCACTGCCGGTCGACTGCGTGCCCAACGTGGCGCGCGACGCTCAGGTGACGCGGGCGGTGTCGAACTCGTTCGGCTTCGGCGGCCAGAACGTCACCCTCGTGCTGGGCGCGGCGCCTGGCTGAGGCGGCTGAAGGAATGCCCGCCATCCGTGCGCTGCAACTGCTCGCCGAACGCGAGATCGCCCTGGTCGAGCGCGACGCCCCGCCGCCGCCCGGGCCGGGCGAGGTGCAAATCCGCGTCCGCACGGTGTCGCTCAACCACATAGATTTGTGGGGTTTTCGTGGCATGGCCTTCGCGAAGCGCCAGCTGCCGCTCACCGTCGGCGCCGAGGCGGCGGGCGAGGTTGCTGCCGTCGGGGCCGGCGTCACGGGCCTGATGCCCGGGCAGCGGGTCATCGCCTACTCCGCCCTGACCTGCGGCACCTGCCGGTTCTGTCGCGCGGGACGAGACAACCTGTGCGAGAACGTCGGCGGCGTGCGCGGCTTCCATATCGACGGGTTCGCGCAGGATGTCGTCAACCACCCGGCTAGGCTGGTGGTGCCGATCCCCGACGGCGTGAGCCTGGAGGACGCCGCCTGCGTTCCCGTCGCGTACGCCACGGTGGAGCACATGCTGTTCGACAACGCTGGGCTCGAGGCGGGCGAGACCGTCTTGGTGCATGCCGGCGGCTCCGGCATCGGCACCATTGCCATCCGCATCGCCAAGTCGCTTGGCTGCACCGTGATCACCACGGTCGGGAGCGACGCCAAGGCCGAGAAGGCGCGCGGGCTCGGCGCCGACCACGTCATCAATTACCGCACGGACCGGTTCGAGGGCGTGGTCCGCCGGCTCACCGCCAAGCGAGGCGTGGACGTGGTATTCGAGCATGTCGGCGCCGATACCTGGAGCGGTTCGCTGTTGTCGCTGCGGCGTGGCGGGAGGCTAGTGACTTGCGGCGCCACCTCGGGACCGTCCGCCAGCATCAACCTCATGCAGCTGTTTCAGCAGCAATACCGGATCATCGGCTCGTTCGGCTCGCCGCTGCACAGCCTGCGGAATGCGCTCGGCCGAATTGCCTCGGGCGTCCAACCGGTGATCGACACGCGGTACGAGTTGGCCGATTTCCGCGCTGGGCTCGACCGTCTGGCGCAGCGCGAGGTGTTCGGCAAGATCCTGGTCGCGCTGTGAGATGGCGCTGACGGGCCTTGCCGACCGGCTGGTCGGCCGCCTCGTCTCGTTCCTGTTTGGCGTGCTGCGCCGCACCGACCCGGACCGCGCCTCGGACCTCTGCGGCGCCGTCATGCGGCGGATCGGGCCGTTGCTCCCCTCGCACCGCATTGGCCGCGCCAATCTGCGTGCCGCCTTTCCCGAGAAGGACCGCGCCTGGATCGAGGCTACCTTGCGGGGTGCGTGGGAGAATCTCGGGCGCGTCGCCGGCGAATACGTCCATCTCGACGAGATCTGGGACTACGACCCCGACCGGCCCGATCCCAATGGCCGCATCCTGGCGGACCCGGCCGGCGTGCAGCTGTTCCTGGACCTGCGCGACGACGGACAGCCGGCGCTGGCCTTTGCCTCGCATCTCGCCAACTGGGAACTACCCGCCGTTGCCGCGGCGGCGCACGGTCTGCCGGCGGCGGTGGTCTACCGGATGCCCAACAACCGGGCGGTGGCAGCGGAGATCGCGCGCATTCGCCAAGGGCTGATGGGCCGCCTCATCCGCAGCCGCAAGGAAGCGGTGTTCGAGATGGCCGCCGCGCTGAACCGGGGCGAGCATCTCGGCATGGTGGTCGACCAGCACTGGTCGCGCGGCGTCGATGTCACCTTCTTCGGCCGGCGTTGCAAGGCCAACCCGACCTTGGCCCGCCTCGTCAGGCAATACGATTGCCCGGTGGTCGGGGTGCGCGTGGTGCGGCTCGGCGGTCGGAGGTTCCATCTCTCCTCGGTCGGCCCGCTGGACCTGCCGCGGGCGGCGGATGGGCAGGTGGACGTGCCGGCGGCGACGCAGATGATCACCACGCTGATCGAGGGCTGGGTGCGCGAGCACCCCGAGCAATGGCTGTGGTTCCATCGACGGTGGCGATGAACCACGGCTAAGCTCCGGCGTTGTATCCGCCATCCGATCAGAGCGGGAGCGTTTCGAGCCCCCGCGAGGAGATCACGCCGATGCGCTTGCTCGCCCTTTCATGCTCGGCCCTGGTCGCGCTGGCGGCCCTGCCCGCCCTGGCGCAATCCTATCCGCCGCCGACCCAGCTGCCGCCGCCGGCCGGCTACGTCGCACCCGCGCCTACGGCCGCCTATCCGCCTCCAGCGGGCTATGCCGCCCCGCCGCCCGCTTACCCGCCGCCACCAGCCTACGCGGCACCTCCATCCGCGCCGCCGCCCGCCACCTACGGCGGTCAGGCACCCGCTTATCCGCCAGCCCCGGCCTACACGCCGCCGCCGGCCGCCTATAGCGGCGCGTCGCCCGCCGCGCGGCCCGGCCACGCGCCCGGCGAGGGGGTCTCCTATCCGCTGTCCAACCGCGCGAGCAACATCGACTCCGGCGACACGCGCTCGACGATCGCGCCGACCTTGCCGACGCCTGCGCTTGGCCCCGGCGCAGGGCCGGTGCAATACCTGCAAGCCGCGCGCGCCTCGCTGGCGGCGGGGCGCACCGGCGAGGCGCAGCAATCGCTGGAGATGGCGCAGACCCGCCTGCTCGACCGGTCGGTGCCGTACAACGCCGTCAACACGCCGAGCGCCAACCCGGCGGTCGCTCAGATCAGCGAAGCCCTTCGCGCCCTCGCGGCCGGAGACCGGATGCGCACCATGCAGATCATCGACGCGACGATCCCACAGGCGGCGGCGGAGGCCGGGCCGAGGCCTTAAGCCCTCTCCGGCACCGCGACTCGATCGAACTCGGCGGCGAGGCGGTGCAGCGCCTCGCGCATCGCCGGCCCGCGCATCGGCGGACCGTGGCCGGTGAGCACCGCCTCCGGCTCGAGCGCCGCGAGCAGTTCGACGGATTGCCGAGCCGCGCTCCAATCCGGCGTGAAATACATTGGCGGCCCGTGCAGTTCCGGCGCCTGCACCGCCACCGCGTAGGCGGATTCCTGGGCAGTGGTGATGAAGGCATCGCCGGCGATCAGCGAGCGATCCGTCTCGCGCCAGAACGAGACGTGTCCCTCGGTGTGACCGGGGGTGTGCAACCAGCGCCAGCCAGGCATCAGGGGAATGGACCCGTCCTCCGGCAGGGCTCGCAGCCAGCGACCGACATTCACCGGCCCGCGCGGATAGAGCGAGGCGATCCGCGCCATCAGCCCGCCGCCAACGCTGGGATCGGGTGGCTGGTAGGACCGCGTTCCATCCAGATACGGATGCTCGAGGGGATGGGCGTAGACCGGCACATCCCATTGCGCGGCGAGCTGTTCGAGCCCGCCCACATGATCGAAATGGCCGTGCGTCATCACGATCGCCGCCGGGCGCGCGCCGGGGCCGAAGCGGGCTTCGACCGTGCCGAGCAGCACCCCGGTCGTGCCCATCACGCCGGTATCGACCAGCACCCAGTCGCCGCCGCCGGCGCCCTTTGGTCCCACCAGGATGGCGTTGACGATCGCCAGCCGCTTGCTCGCGAGGTCGGATGCAACCTCGCGCGTGTTGTGCTCCGCGATGTCATCGACGACGCTGGATGGATCGGCCGGAACTTGTTGGGCCATGTGCCTCACTCCCGGTTGCGTCTCCGGTAAGCGGGCAGACCGTTCCGAGTTTCCGAACTCGGCAGGGATTGAACAGCAGGACAAATGGGGGCGTGTTTGGCGGCGGGAGAACGGGACGACATACTCGGCCGAGATCGCCAGCAGGAAGCTACTCGGCCATGTTGATGTCCTCCCAGGAATTCCGCGAATCGCTGCGCGCCCATCGGCCGCGCGTGTTCGTCGACGGCGACCGCGTGGAAAGCGTCGCCGACGAGAAGCGCCTCGCCCCCGGTATCGCCGCGATCGGCGTGACCTACGATTTCGCGCTCCGCCCCGAGCTGCGCCCGCTGATGACGGCGACGGATCAGGCCAGCGGCCGGGTCGTCAACCGGATGCTGCACGTGAACCGCGAAACGCGCGACCTGATGAGCAAGCTGGAGGCGGTGCGCCTGCTCTGCCAGGAGGTCGGCTGCGCACAACGCTACCTCACGCATGACGCGTTGAACGGCATTCATCAGGCGACCTTCCGCACCGATGCCGAGCACGGCACGGACTATCACGCGCGCTTCCTCGCCTATATGCGCGAGGTGCAGGACGAGGATCAGACGCTCGCCGTGGCAATGACCGACGGCAAGGGAGATCGCTCGCTCAAGCCGCACGAGCAGGCCAACGCGGATGCCTATGTGCGGATCGTCGAGCGGCGGCCGGGCGGCATCGTCATCAGCGGCGTCAAAGCGATCGTCACCGCCGCCCCTTATGTGCACGGCTTTCTCGTCATGCCGTGCCGCGCGATGACACCGGACGACGCCGATTTCGCGCTGTGCTGCGCGGTGCCGGTCGACGCCGAGGGCGTCACCGTCGTCGCGCGACCCGCCGGGCGGCCAGGCGAGAGTGCGGCGAAGTTCAGCGGGCGCTATGGCCAATCGACCGGGGTGGTCATCTTCGAGAACGTGTTCGTGCCGCACGAGCGCGTGTTCCTCGCCGGCGAGCACGATCAGGCGGGATTTCTCGCCCAGACCTATGCGACGCATCACCGCCACAGCTGCATCGCCGCGCGCGCCGGGTTCGGCGATCTGCTGATCGGCGCGGGTGCCCTGATGACCGAGGCGAACGGGCTCGATTTCGACCGCCACGCGCATCTGCGCGATGCGATGGTCGAGCTCATCAAGATCGTCGAGGGCTTCTTCGCCTGCGGCGTCGCGGCCTCCGTGTACGGTCAGGCGGACGCCTCGGGCGCGGTGATGCCCGACACGGTGTTCGCCAACGTCGGAAAGCTGCTGCTGGCGACGCAGATCTACGACATGCAGCGGCTGGCGCACACCGTCTCGGGCGGCTTGGTGGTGGCGCTGCCGGGGCCGGACGAGGACCACAACCCCGCCACCGCCGCCTCGCTCGCTGCGCTGCTCGGCGGGCGCGCCAACATCCCTTACGACAAGCGCATCGCGGTCGCGCGCATGATGGAGGACCTCACGGCGTCGCACACCGGCGGCTGGTATTCGGTGATCTCGCTGCACGGCGGCGGCAGCCCCGAGGCGATGAAGCGCGAGATCTTCCGTAACTACCCGCTGGGGGATCGCGTGGATCTGGTGGAGCGCCTGCTCGATCGCGGCGTTGTCGCGGACCCCACCCGGAAGATCACTCGTAACCGGCAGCCTGGGCGTTGCTGCGTGCAGGGTTGCAGCGTGGCGGAGACTGAAGTCCGCCCTACGAGATGGTCGGCGTAGGGCGGACTTCAGTCCGCCACGAGGCAGGAAAGGGCTACTTCTCGATCAGCACGTCCACCCGCCGGTTCTTCTGTCGTCCGGCGGGATTGTCGCTGCCGTCGGGGTTCTGGTTGGGTGCGACTGGATCGTGGAAGCCCTCGCCCTTTACGTCGATGCTTGCCACACGCACTCCACCATTCGCGGTCAGCCAATTCTCCACCGAGCGCGCGCGGCGCAGCGACAGGCCCATGTTGTAAGCGTCGGTGCCGATGCTGTCGGTGTTGCCGACGATGCGGAGGCCGGGCGGATGCAGCTGGTCGATAAGCTGGGCAAGTTGCGTGAGCTTCAGTGCGGCGTCGGGGCGAATCGCCGCGCTGTCGAAGTTGAACAGCACGTCGTTGGACATCTGCACGAGAGTGCCCTGCTCGGTCTGCACCGCGCCGAGCTGCTGCATGAGCTGCGGCACGCTCGGCATCTCGGTGACGCGGGCGCCCGCGCCGCCGGGCACCGCGATGCCGGCCGCGCCGACCTCGATGCCGCTGTTCGGCGCCGCGCCGAGGCGCTGCACGCGCCAGGCGCGATCGTTGCTGCCCGCAACCGAGACGATCGGGTCGGGGCCGGGGGCGGACAGGACGAAGGCGACCTGGTTGTCGCTGCCGGTCATCGCGATGCGCGTGCCGGGCATGATCTCGGCGTTCACCACGTTGCCGCTGCCGCGTATGGCGATCGAGCGGCAGCCGCCGGTCAGCACGTGATGGCCGCCGCTGCCGTCGATCTCCACGTCGCGCCCCGCGCAATCCGCGCTCTGGCCGACGCCGGAGCCGGTTATGACGATCGGCGGCGGCCCGCCAGGTGCCGCGAGCGAGCCGCCGACCGTGACGCTGCCCAGCGTGCCCTGACCGATCGGCGGCTGCGTTGCGGCGGGCGGGGGAGCAGCGGGCGCCAACGGGATCGCTTCGCGCGCACCGTTCGGCTGAGTGACGACGACCGATTGCGCCAACGCAAGCGTGCTCGCGCCGAGCATCAGGCTTGCCGCGCTGGCGGACATCAGAAGCAAGGATCGCGGCCGCATGAAGGTGCCTCTCCCATCACAGTCTCGCCCAGAGAGACGATTCAGCACGGAAGTGGTTTCTTCCCGGGATGGAATAACGGACCACCGGCTTTCCCCTCGTCGTGGATCGGCTAGGCTGCGACCCACAACATGAGTGGGGGATTTCAGCCATGAGCGAGCAGCGCGTGGTGGCGAAGGGGCTGCGCTTCCCAGAGGGGCCGGTCGCGATGAAAGACGGGTCGGTGATCCTGGTGGAGATCGAACGCCAGACCATCAGCCGAGTGACACCCGATGGCACCGTCTCCGTGCTGTGCAAAACCGGCGGCGGACCCAACGGCCTCGCCATCGGCCCGGACGGCGCGATCTACGTGTGCAACAATGGCGGCTTCCAATGGAGCGAGGAGACCGGCTTCCTGCGCCCCGTACTGCCGGCCCTCGACTACAAGGGCGGCCGCATCGAGCGCGTCGACCCCGCGACAGGCGAATTGCGCGTGCTCTACGGCCGATGCGGCGATTTCCGCCTCAACGGGCCGAACGACATCGTGTTCGACACGCATGGCGGTTTCTATTTCAGCGATCTCGGCAAGAGCCGCGAGCGGGATCGCGATCACGGCGCGGTCTACTACGCGACCGCCGACGGCACGCGGATCGTGCAGGTCGCGGCGCCGCTGTTCACCCCCAATGGCGTCGGGCTGTCGCCTGACGGGAAGACCCTCTATGTCGCCGAGACCGAGACCGCGCGGCTTTGGGCGTTCGACCTCACCGCGCCCGGCGTCGCCAAGAAGCACGGCTTCCCCTCGCCGCATGGCGGGCGGCTGGTGCACGGCATCGGCGGCCTCGTGCGTTTCGACAGCCTGGCGGTGGATGCCGAGGGCAACATCTGTGTGGCGACCCTGCTCACCGGCTGCATCAGCGTGATCACGCCGGACGGCCGGGTAAAGCGGCAAGTGATGACCGGGGACATGTTTACGACCAACATCTGCTTCGGCGGCGCCGATCTCAGGACGGCCTACATCACGCTGTCGGGGCGGGGCGAACTTGTCGCGGTCCCGTGGCAGGAGGCGGGATTGCGGCTCAACTACGAGGGCTGATTGTTTGCTGTTCCTGATGAGATGGATCGGTGCCCAATGTCCGATTGGCTTTCTTCGCCAATTCAGTGATTTGGAATGAATTTCCACCCCATACCGTCATGACCGGCGCAGGCCGGTCATCCACGACTTTACCGCTGGCAAGCAAAGTCGTGGATGGTCGGCCTCCGCCGACCATGACGATTTCGGATTCAGAGAGATGGGCAGGCAGATCACACGTCCGTCCTCTGCGATCTGACGGCGCCGCTTCTGTGGCGACATCAGCATGGATATGTTGCGGCGATGGATCCCGTCCTCGTCCTCCACCTCATCCTCGCGCTGCTCGCCGTCGCTGTACTGCTCGCCTTGGCGGCGCGGCGGCTGCACATCCCGCCATCGGCGGCGTACGTGCTGGGCGGCATGGCGCTGGCCGTGGTTCCTGGCGTGCCGCATCTTGCCCTCGACCCCGACCTGATCCTGGCACTGTTCCTGCCGCCGCTCCTGCAATCGAGCGCGTTCTTCACCGTCTGGCGTGACTTCCGGGCCAATCTGCGGCCGATCCTGCTGCTGGCGATCGGATGCGTCGCGTTCACCACGCTGATCGTCGGCGTGGTGCTCAAGCTGCTGGTCCCTGCCCTGCCCTGGGCGGCCTGCTTCGCGCTGGGCGCCATCATCTCCCCGCCCGACGCGGTCTCGGCCGCATCGGTGCTCGAGCATTTGCGCATTCCCCGCCGGCTGCGGACCATTCTCGAAGGCGAGAGCCTGGTGAACGACGCGTCGGGCCTGGTGCTCTATCGGTTCGCGGTGGTCGCGGCGCTGACCGGCGCGTTCTCGCCGCTCCCGGCAGCCGCCACCTTTGTCTATGTCGCCGTGGTGGGGTTGGCGATCGGCTACGGCTTTGGCCGGGTGAGCGCCCTTCTGTTCCGCCGGTTGCACGATCCCAACCTGGAGATCCTCGCGAGCTTCCTGCTGGCATGGGCAAGCTACATGGCGGCCGAGGCGGTGGAAGCCTCCGGTGTGCTGTCCACGGTCGCCGGCGGGCTGACGATGGGCTGGTACCAGCACGTCGCCTTCACCTCCGGCACCCGCGTCAAGGCGCGCGCGACCTGGTCGGTCGTGGTGTTCGTGATGGAAGCCCTGGTGTTCGTGCTGATCGGCCTGTCGCTCAATGGCGTGCTGGCACGCCTCGGCGCGGCCGGCGCGATGGCGCTGCTGCCGCTGGCGTTGCTGATCACGCTGGCACTGACCTTGGCGCGCTTCGCCTGGGTGTTCACCGGCAGCGCCCTGTCCCGGCTGCTCGCGCGGCGGCAGCGGACCCACGAGCCCGCCTCCCCGCGCGGCACCGTGCTGGTGATCGCCTGGGCTGGAATGCGCGGCGTGGTCAGCCTCGCGATCGCGCTGGCCTTGCCCGAGAATTTCCCCGGGCGGGACTTGATCCTGTTCCTGACCTTCTTCGTCATCCTGGTGACGGTGCTGGTGCAGGGCACCACGCTCGGGCCGCTGATCAAGTGGCTCGGGGTCGCCCGGCCGGTCGCCAGCGACGGCGTGCCCCCCGTGGCGGTGGCGCGCGCCGAGCTGGAGCGCGCGGCGCTGCGCTTGATCGAGGAGCGGGGCAACGATGAGATCGTCGGGCCGATCGCGCGCGACCTGATCCCCGAATTCCGCGAGCGCGCCGGCCAGGCGGCGCGGACACACGAGGCGGGCGGCGCGGCGCGGGCCGAGCAGACCGCCCGGCTATCGCTTAGGCTCGATGCAATCGAGGTCGCCCGAGAGCGGCTGGTCGCCATGCATCGTGCCGGCGACATCCATGACGAGGTGATGCTGGTTCTCGAACAGGAGCTCGATTTCGACGAACTGCGCCTGCGCGGCCAGATCGCCCACTGAACGGCGGCGTCACTGCGGCTGGTGGCGCCTGTCCTCGGACCGGCTGGGCGGCGCTTGGTGAGGTTCGGGCGCGCGCATCACCGGCGGCGCTGCCGGAGCAGGTGGATGGAAGCTCGGCGGCGTCGGACGGGCGATCTCGGCCGGTGGCCGCGCCGGAGCGGGAGCCGCCACCGGTGGCGGATGGAAGCTCGGTGCCTGCGGCGGATGCATCGCCAGCGCTGGCGGAGCCGGATGCGCGGGCGCGGCGGGCGGATGGAAGGCCGGCGTCGGACTCGGTTGGTGGATCGCCTGTGGCGCGGAGGGCGCGAGATGCTGGGGCGGATGCGTGGGTTCCGCCGGGCGGTTGAATTCACGCGGCGGCGCTTGCCGGAGATTGGCTTGCGGCGGGGGCCTCGGATGCGGCTCGGCCGGGCCGCGCGGCGGGACTGTGGCGGACGGGTGCGCAGGGGTCGCGATCGCGGGCGGATGCCCGGCCGTGTGCGTCGATCCGTGCTCGCCGGCGGCCGGCGGAGCGTGCGCGACGGCCGGTGGAACCGGTCGCGGCGCCGCGTTCGTTACCGTGCCGGGCGCATGGTGCACGATCGCCGGCCCCGGCGCGCTGCCCGGCGCGGTCGGCGCCGCATGCAAGCCGGGTGTCGCGAGCGGTGGCAGCGGCGACCGGCCGGCCGGGCCGGGATGCGGCGCCCTCGGCACCGGCGCCGTTCCATTGGGGACCGTTCCATTGACGGCTGCACCGCGGAGGGCGGGATTGTGCGGCCGCACGGCACCCGGATGGAAAGCGCCCGCGGTGATCGCCGGTCCCGGAGCGGGCGGCCGCGCGGGCGCGGCAACACCCGCCGGCGGCGGCTTCAGGTGCAGCCGGCCAGCGAGGCCAGGCGAGATCCCCGCTGTCGCGGTCGTCGGCGCCACCGGCACGCGGCCGATAACGGGGCGGGCATGACCGAGTTGCGCCGTCGGGATCGGCCGCGCGACGGCGGCGATCGGCCGCGACGCCGCCATCGCGGCGGCCGGCACGGCGGTCGCGGCGACCCGGTTGACGTAGTTGTTGACCGTCACGTTGGTGATCCGGGTGTTGCTGATGGTGGTGACGTTCGGCACCAGCCGCGCGTTGACGCCGCGCAGATAGTTCGGGCTGGAGTGATACCACGGCCGATACACCTCGCGCGGCCCAAGCGGCAGCCAGCCGACGGCAAGCGCGCCCAATGCCCCCACCGCCACACCAGTAGCGACAGCGGCGCCAGGCTCGAAGAAGCTGACCAGCGCGGGCGCGTAGATCGGCGGCGGCGCCTCGGCGACGGTGTATTCGGCTGGCACCCAGGCCCAGCGCCCGTCGATCGCTACCCAGCGCCCATAGTGGAACGGCGCGAAGCCCCAAGGGGCGGCGTCAACCCAAGTCCAGCCCCACGGCTCGACATAGGCCCAGTGGCCCTCGCGATAGGGCACCCAGCCCGACGCGACCTCGGGGTACCAGACCGTGCCGTATTGCGGCGAGGACTGCCATTCGCCGTAATTGGCCAGATCCTCCCCTCCGGACATCTCGGCGACCACGACAGGCGGCGCCACCGGCTTCGGGCGCGGCGCGGGACGCGCGATCTTGCGCTCCGCCTCCAATAGCGCGGTGACGAAGGCGTCGGGCTGGGCCGGCTCGATCTTGGCTTGGAAATTCTCGTTGCCGGTGATCACTGCCATCTGGTTGGCGCCGACCTGCTGGGACAGATTATCGGCGGCGATCTCCGCCGTGCCCTCGAGCACCGTAACAGTCGTGGGATGCTCGGTGTCGCCGGCGACCACCGCGTAGCGCCCCGGCGTGCGGATCGTGACGACGCCGCGCGGCGTCTGCACCACATCGGTCTCGCCATCGGCGAGGCGGCGCACGCGCAGATAGACCTCGCCCTGCGGCTCGGTCGCGATCAGGGATTTTTCATCGAGCGTGTCGAGGTCGAGCTCGGTCTGCTCGGCCATCACGAGCCGCGTCCCCGCCGTCTCGATCTCCGCCTGGGCGCCGGGCTCGGTCCAGAACGCATTGCCCGAGGTCACAGGATAGTTGAGCGTCGCCGGTTCCCAATGGTCCTCGTCGGCGGTGTGGAAGGAGACGGTGCCGTTGATTTGCGCCAGCCGGCCCACGCGTGCCGGCGGATCGCCTGGCTGTGGAGCGAGCGAGGGCGCGATGCCGGCGAAGGAGGCCGCCGGAGCCAAGGTCAGTGATAGGGCCACGGCGAGGGAGATCAGGCGGAACAGCGTCGGGTGCAGGGTCACGGGCTTATTCCTCGATCGCGCACGCCGCAGTGTGGGCCGAGAAGATGGTCAAATCGCGACGGCGGCCGAAGTTCACACCCGCGGCTCGGAGCCGAGCAGGCGATAGCCGACCCCCGGCTCGGTCTTGATCAGCCGCGCCCCGGCGGGTCCGAGCTTTTGCCGCAGCTGGCCGACATAGACGCGCAAATATTGCACGTCATCGACATGCGCCGGACCCCACACGGCGGTCAGCAACTGGCGATGGGTCAGGACGCGATCGACGTTGCGTACCAGCAGGCTGAGGAGATCGTATTCGCGGGGGCTGAGCTGTACCGGCGCGCCGCAGACGGTCACCCGACGATGCTCCAGATCGACCGCCACGCCCTCCCCGTGCCAGACCTCCGCCACACCCTCGCGTGAGCGGGCGTGGCGCAGGGCGGCGCGGATGCGGGCGAGCAACTCGCCGACGCCGAACGGCTTCTCCACGTAGTCGTCAGCTCCGGCGTCCAGCGCAGCAATCTTCTCGGCCTCGCGGTCGCGCGCCGAAAGCACGATTGCGGGCACGGCGCTGAACCCGCGAAGCCGGCGCAGAACCTCCTGGCCGTCGAGGTCCGGAAGACCGAGATCGAGCAGGATCACCTCCGGCGCGCGAGAGGCCGCCAGCCGCAAACCGTTCGCCGCGTCCGTCGCCTGCTCGACCCGGTACCCCGCGGCCTCCAGGGCAGGGCGCAAAAAGCGATGGATCTGCGGCTCGTCGTCGATGACGAGGATCACGGCGCCGCTCATGGCGCGCCCGGCAGTCGGAGCGTGACGATTGTGCCCGGCGAGCCGTCGACCGGCAGGTCGGTGCGCGGGCTTTCGGCGCGGATGCCGCCGCCCATCGCCTCCACCAGCCCGCGCGCGATAGCGAGACCCAGGCCGGTGCCGGGCGCGACCTGGTCGCCCCGTCGGGCCCGGTAGAAGCTGTCGAACACGTGCGGCAAATCCTCGGCCGCGATGCCGACGCCCTCGTCGGCCACCGCAATCTCGACCTGGTCGCCGACGACCGACGCGCGGATCGAGGGCGCGCTGCCGAGACTGCCGTATTTCACCGCGTTCTCGATCACGTTGACCAGCGCCTGTTCGAGCAGCGCCGGGTCAGCGAGCACCTGTATCGCAGGTTGGGCAAGATTGACCGGGGCAAACGCCGCGTCGGGCACGCGGCCGATGGCGAGCTCGATGACCTCGCCAACCGATGCGGGAAGGATGCGGGGGCGGATTTCGCCGCTTTCGAGCCGCGTCAGTTCCATGATGTCGGCAAGGAAACGGGTCATCCGCGCCACGTCGTGCTCGATGCCGGCCAGGAGGTCGGCTCGGGTCGCCTCCGGCAGCGTGTCCCACGCGCCGCGCAGCGTGCCCGCCGCGCCGCGTATGCCGGTCAACGGAGTGCGCAGATCGTGGCTGAGGGAGTTGAGCAAGGCCGTGCGCAGGCGCTGCGTTTCCTCTGCCGCCTCCGCTCGCGCCGCCTGCCCGGTCAGGCGCACGCGCTCCAAGGCCGCCGCTGCCTGGTCGGCCAAGGTGTCGAGGGCTTGCAGGCATGGCCCATTGGAGGCGTCGGCAAGATCTACGCCGAGAACCGCGAGCCGTCCGCGAGCGGTGCGCAGCGGCAGGAACCGCCATGCCGCGCCCGGCAGGGTCGCGGTGCCGCGCCCGGTCGGCTCGCCATGCGTCCAGCTGCGCCGCGCCGCCGCCCATCCTCCCTGGTCGATCGTGCCGTCCGCACCCTCCGGCTCGACTGCCGCGACATGCAGTTCCTGTTGCTGACCCTCGCCGCCGGCCAGGACAGCGGCTGGCCCATCGATGACGGCAGCAGCCTGTCGGGCGATTTCGGCCAGCAATGCCGCCTCCGTCGTGGGCTCGCCGAGCTTGCGGCTGAACGCGCCGATGCGCCGCAGGCCATCGATCCGCGCCTGCCCTGCCCGCGCTTCGGCCCGCAGGCGGCCCGCCAGAACGCCGGTGACGCTGGCGACGATGAGGAACACGGCGAGCCCGATCGCGTCATGCGGGTTGGCGATGGTGATGGTATGGATCGGCGGGATGAAAAAGAAATCCCACGCCAAAAAACCGATCGCCGCCGTGTAGAGCGCGAGGCGCAGCCCCTGGAGCGTGGCGGCACCGACGACGGCGGCGAGAAACACCATGCCGAGCGCTTCCTGCGGGACCATCGCGCTCAGCAGCAGGCCGGCCCCAGTCACGCCGGCGACCAGTGCCGTTGCTCCCAACCAGGGCACCCAGCTGGCGGCTCCCGCCGGCGACGATGGAGCGGGCCGCCGCACGAGGGCCGGCGATGGCGTGACGTGCAGCGCGAATTCGGGCGTGCGGCGCAACAGCTGATAACCGAGGGTGCGGCCAAACCAGCGCCGCCAGAACGGTGCCGGTGCACGGCCAATGACCAGATGGGTGACGTTGCGCGCCCGCGCGACATCGAGGGCCACTCGGACGAGATTGGGGCCGGCGCGCGTCTCCACCTCGGCGCCGAGCTGGGTGGCAAGCGCCAGCGACGGCCGGCGGTCGGGCGAGTCGGTCGCACGCTCGACATGCAGCACGATCCACGGTGCCCGCAGCGCGTCGGCAAGCCGCTTCGCATAGCGGATCACCGCCTGGCCCGCCGCATCGGGGCCGACCAGCGCCAGCACCCGGTCGCGCGTCGGCCACGGCCCGGCCACGCGGTTCGCCCGCATCCAGTCGCGCACGTGCTCGTCCACATGCTCGGCGACGCGGCGCAGCGCGATCTCGCGCAGTGCGCCAAGATTGCCCTCCTTGAAGAAGCCCTCGAGCGCGCGTTCCGCGACGTCGGCGCGGTAGATGTGGCCCGCCTTCAGCCGCTCGCGCAGCGCGGCCGGCGTCAGATCGACCAGCTCGATCTCGTCGGCGAGCTCCAGCACGCGGTCGGGCAGCGTCTCCGTCACGCGCACGCCGGCGATGCGGGCGATGTCTTCGTTGAGGCTTTCCAGATGCTGCACGTTGAGCGTCGCCCAGACGTCGAGACCGGCGGCGAGCATCTCCTCCACGTCCTCCCATCGCTTGGCGTGGCGGCTGCCGGGCGCATTGCTGTGGGCGAGCTCATCCACCAGCAGCAAGCCGGGGCGGCGGGCGAGCGCCTCGTCGAGATCGAATTCTGCCAGATCCTGGCCGCGATACGGCATTCGGCGGAGCGGCAGCTCGGGGATGCCCTTGGCCTGCTCGCCCGTCTCGGCGCGTCCGTGCGTTTCGATCACGCCGGCGAGCACGTTCACGCCTTCGCCCTGTCGGCGCTTGGCTTGACTGAGCATCTCCCACGTCTTGCCTACGCCGGGTGCGGCACCGAGGAAAATCTTCAGCCGGCCACGCCCTTCTCGCGCGGTCGCGGCCAGCAGCGCATCGGGATTCGGGCGGTCCTGCTCCATCCCCACATGTTAGCGCGCGGGCTGCGCATCCAGCGCAAGGTTCAGCAGCAAGACGTTGATCCTCGGCTCCCCGATCAAGCCGAACAGCCGCCCTTCGGTGTGCGCGGCCACCAGTCCTTCCACCTCGGCCTTGGATAGTCCACGCGCCGCCGCGACGCGGGCGACCTGGCGCTCGGCGTTGTCCGGCGAGATATGCGGGTCGAGCCCCGAGGCGGAGGTGGTCACGACATCCGCCGGAACCGGCGCCGGGCCGGCCTTGGCCATGTCGCGCTGCACGCGGTCGACGAGCGCCTTGGAGGTCGCAGCCAGATTCGAGCCCCCGGACGCATCGGCGTTGTAGGGGTCGGGGGTCGTGGCCGACGGCCTCGGGTGAAAGTATTTTTCTCCAGTGAAGCTCTGCCCGACGAGCGCCGACCCGACCACCCGCCCGTCGCGCATGACGAGGGAGCCACCGGCCTGAGTGGGAAACGCGGCCGACCCAAGACCCACCATGCCAAGTGGAAACATCACCCCGAGGAGCAGCGTGAACGCAGCCACGAGGACGAGCGCCGGGCGAAGATGCGACATGTCAGGCGAACCCCAAAGCGGTGAGAATGACGTCGATCAGCTTGATGCCGGCGAACGGTGCGACGAGGCCGCCGAGGCCGTAGATCAGCAGGTTGCGGCGCAGTAGCTGGGCCGCGCCCATCGGCGCGAACCGCACCCCGCGGAGGGCGAGCGGCACCAGCGCCACGATGATGAACGCGTTGAAGATCACCGCCGACAGGATGGCGCTCTGCGGCGAGGTCAGGTGCATGACGTTGAGCGCCTGCAGCTCTGGATAGGTGGCGACGAAGATCGCCGGCAGGATGGCAAAATACTTGCTCACATCGTTGGCGATGCTGAACGTCGTCAGGCTGCCGCGCGTGATCAGCAGCTGCTTGCCGATCTCCGCCACCTCGATCAACTTGGTCGGATCGCTGTCGAGATCGACCATGTTGCCGGCCTCGCGCGCCGCTTGTGTGCCGGACTGCATGGCGACGCCGACATCGGCCTGCGCCAGCGCGGGTGCGTCGTTGGTGCCGTCGCCGCACATTGCCACCAGCCGGCCCTCAGCCTGCACGCGACGGATGTAGCCGAGCTTGTCCTGCGGCGTGGCCTGGGCCAGGAAATCGTCGACGCCGGCCTCGGACGCGATCGCGGCCGCAGTGACGGGGTTGTCGCCGGTGATCATCACCGTGCGGATGCCCATGCGCCGCAGGGCCGCGAACCGCTCGCGGATGCCAGGCTTTACGATGTCCTTGAGCTCGATAGCGCCGAACAGCTGCCCGTCGACGGCGACGGCGAGCGGTGTCCCGCCGGAGCGCGCGATGCGATCCGCCGCGGCGGTAAAGGCGGCAGGCGCGGCGCCGCCGGTCAGCGCCAGCACGCTATCCACGGCGCCCTTGCGCCAGGCGCGGCCGCCTGCGTCGAGGCCCGACAGCCGCGTGTTGGCGCTGAACGGCACGGTACGCGCGTCGTCCGGCTCGTCGGGGGCGATACCATGCCGGTCGCGCACGTAGGCGAGGATCGAGCGGCCCTCGGGCGTGCCGTCGCCGAGGCTCGCCAGCACCGCCGCTTCGGCCAGCGACCGCTCCTCGATACCCGGCACCGGATAGAGCCCCGCCGCCATGCGGTTGCCGAAGGTGATCGTGCCGGTCTTGTCGAGCAGCAGCGTATCCACGTCGCCCGCCGCCTCGACCGCCCGGCCGGAGGTGGCGACCACGTTGAACCGCACCAGCCGGTCCATCCCCGCGATGCCGATGGCGGATAGCAGCCCGCCGATGGTGGTCGGGATCAAGGTCACGAGCAGCGCACACAGCACCGGCACACCGAGGACCGTGCCGGAATAGCGGGCAAGCCCGACCAGTGTGACGACCGCGATCAGGAAGATGATCGTGAGGCCGGCGAGCAGGATGTCGAGCGCGATCTCATTCGGCGTCTTACGACGCGACGCGCCCTCCACCAGGCCGATCATGCGGTCGAGGAACGTGCTGCCCGGTTCCGCCGTGATGCGGACGACGAGCCAGTCGGAGACGACCAGCGTGCCGCCCGTCACCGCCGAGCGGTCGCCGCCCGCCTCGCGGATCACCGGCGCGCTTTCGCCCGTCACCGCGCTCTCGTTCACGCTGGCAACACCCTCCACCACCTCGCCGTCGGACGGGATGAGGTCGCCGGCCTCGACCAGCACGAGCTCGCCGCGTTCGAGTGTCGACGCGGGTGTCGGCTTGAACAGCGCGCGGTCATCGGGACGCAGCAGCACCTTGGCCATCGCGTCGCTGCGGGCCCGGCGCAGGCTTTCCGCCCGCGCCCGGCCGCGGCCCTCGGCCACTGCCTCCGCGAATGTCGCGAACAGCACGGTCAGCCACAGCCCGGCGGCAATAGCGAGGGCGAACGCGGCGGGCTCGCCGCTCACCAGGTTGCGCGCGCCGAGCACCGCGACGAGCAGAGCCACGATTTCGGTGACGAAGATCACCGGGTTGCGCATCAAACTCACCGGGTTGAGCTTGACGAAAGAGTCGGCCGTCGCGCGGCGCAGAATGCGGCCGTCGAACAGGCGAATCGCCTCGGCATCTTGCGCCATCAGAAGGTCTTTCCCGCGAGCATGGCGAAGTGCTCGGCGATCGGGCCGAGCGACAGGGCGGGCAGGAATTGCAGCCCGCCCAAAATCAGGATCACGCCGATCAACAGGCCGACGAACAATGGGCCGTGCGTCGGGAATGTGCCGGCACCTGTCGGCAGCTTGGGCTTGGCGGCGAGCGAGCCGGCGAGAGCCAGGACCGGCACGAGGAAAGCGAAGCGTCCGAGGAACATCGCCAGCGCGAGCCCGTAATCGAGCAGATCGGTGTCGGCCGAGAGCCCGGCGAAGGCGCTGCCGTTATTGGCCGTCGCCGAGGTCCAGGCGTACAGCATCTGCGACAGGCCGTGCGGCCCGGCGTTGGAGAGCGAACCGAGGCCGCTCGCCGTCACCAGGCTGATCGCGGTGCCGCCGAGGATCGACAGCGGCAGGACCAGCACCGCCAGCATCGCGAGCTTGACCTCGCGCGCCTGCACCTTCTTGCCAAGGTATTCCGGCGTGCGCCCTACCATCAGTCCGGCGACGAACACGGCGAGCAACGCGAACACCAGCATGCCATACAGGCCCGAGCCGTCACCGCCAGGCACGACTTCGCCGAGCTGCATGAGGAACAGGCACACGAGGCCGCCGAGCGGGGTGAGGCTGTCATGCATCGCGATCACCGCGCCGGTCGACGTCGCCGTCGTCGAAGCGGCGAACAGCGAGGACGCGGCGATGCCGAAGCGCACCTCCTTGCCCTCCATGTTGCCCCCCGCAACGCCGAGCGCGTGCAGCAATGGGTTGCCCGCCGCCTCGGCGGCGTAGGCGGCGCTGGCGAAGGCGAGGAGCAGCAGCGCCATCACGCAGAGCAGCGCGACGCCCTGCTTGCGGTCGTTCACCCAATGGCCGAACGCGATCGCCAGCGAGAACGGGATCAGCAGCAACGAAAGGTTTTCGAGCAGGTTGGAGAGCGCGGTCGGGTTCTCGAACGGGTGCGCCGAGTTGGCGTTGAAGAATCCGCCGCCATTGGTACCGAGCAGCTTTATTGCTTCCTGGAAGGCGACCGGGCCGAGCGCGATAACCTGCTTGGCACCTTCGAGCGTCGTCGCCTCGGCGGAGGCAGCGAGCGTCTCGGGCACGCCCATCGCCAACAGGGCGACGGAGACGACGAGGGTCAGCGGCAGCAGGATGTAGAGCGTGGCGCGCACGAGGTCGGCCCAGAAATTGCCGAGCGCCTGGACGTTGCCCGCCGCGAAGGCGCGCGAGATCGCCGCCGCCGCCGCGATGCCGGTGGCGGCCGAGAGGAAGTTATGCACCGTGAGGCCGAACATCTGCGCGCCGTTCGACGCCGCGGACTCACCGGCATAGGCTTGCCAGTTGGTGTTCGTGACGAAGCTCATCGCGGTGTTGAGCGCCAACCGGGGCGACATGCCGGCGAACCCTTGCGGGTTGAACGGCAGCCAGTACTGCAGCCGCAACATCGCGTAGAGCAGCAGGAAATGCGCCGCGTTCAGCATCAGCAGCGCGAGCGCGTAGCCGCGCCAGCCCATGCCCCGCGTCGGGTTCACGCCGGCAAGCACGTAGAGCCCGTGTTCAACCGGCCGCAGCACGGGCGAGAGAACTGAACGGTCGCCCGACATCACGCGTGCCACGTAGCGGCCCAGCGGAAAGGCGCAAGCAAAGACGAGCGTGAGGGTCAGCAGACTCTGCCCCCACCCGATCATGGTCATGACGCGATCCTCAGAAATCTTCGGGCCGGATCAGCGCCCAGACCAGATAGACGAACAGCGCGGCCGATACCGCCCCACCCAGGACCAGGTCGAGCATCGCGTCAGATCCGCTCACAGAGGGCGGCGTATCCTGCCATCGTCAGAAAGCCGCCGGCCCCGACGGCCACAAGCAGAATGTCGAGCAAGGGAGGTCTCCTTGATGTCGCCCCGCCGAGTACGCGGGAACGGCATCAAGGGGCCATGCGGGAATGGAGCCTACGGCATAAGAGGGCCGTAAAGGCTTACAGCCCGGCGTTCTCCAGCCGCAGGATCGCCCGTGCGCAGGCCTGCGCGCGGGGCACCAGGCTGTCGACGCGCATGAACTCGTCCGGGCTGTGCGCCATGCCGCCGACCGGGCCGACCGAGCAGATGGTCGGGGCGCCGACCGCAGCCGTGAAGCCGGAATCGGCGCAGCCGCCACTGAACCCGCCCTTGGTCTGAAAACCGGTCGCCGCCGCTGCGTCGAGATAGATCTCGTACAGCCGCTTGGCTGACGCGCTCTGGGTCAGCGGCACGAACTCGCCGCGGATGGTCAGCTCGGATTTCGTGCCCGGCACGTCGCTGCGCTCGACGATCGCTTGCAGCTTGGCCATCGTGTCGTCGCGGTCGGGCGGGTTGACGTAGCGCAGGTCGATATGGCCTTCGGCCCAAGGGGCGACGGTGTTGACGCTCTGGCCGCCGCTCACCAGGCCGACGTTGAGCGTGATCCCACGGTCAAGATCGGTGAGCGCGTGGATCGCCTGGATCTTGCGGGCAAGCTCTTCGATCGCGCTGATGCCCTCGGTGAACGCGCCGCCGGAATGTGCGGCCTTGCCCGTGATGCACAGCACGCTGAACACGCCGCCCTTGCGCCCGATCACGATGTCGCCGTTGGCGCGGCCCGGCTCGCTGTTGAACACCACGCGGGCGCGGCGTGCCTCGGCCTCAATGACGGCGCGGCCCTCGGGGCTGCCGATCTCCTCGTCGCCGGTGAACAACGCGACAAGCGGAGCCGGCGCGCCGCCGAATTTGTGGAAGGCGGCGAGCACGAAGCAGTTCATCACCAGCCCGGCCTTCATGTCGGCGACACCGGGACCGTAGGCCACGCCGTCGCGGATGGTGAACGGCCGGCGCGCCACCTCCCCGTCGGGAAACACCGTGTCGCGATGGCCCATCAGCACCACGTTGCCGCCGGAGTTGCCCGCCGGCCCGTCCCACGCCGCCGAGGCGCGCAGGCAATCGCCGTGCTTCTGCTGGGCGATGGTCTCGACCGGGATGCCGTGGCTCGCCATGAACCGCCGCACGACCTCGCCCACCGCGTCGATGCCGGGCTTGTTGTAGCTGCCGCTGTCGATGTCCACCATGTCGCGCAGCAGCGCCACCATCGCCTCCTGCTGCGTCGCGAGCCACGCGGTGACTTTGGATTCGGTCGTCTCGACGTTCATGCGCTGGCATCTCCCACGCTCAATTCGGCCACAGGAAACGGCTCGGCGACCTCGATGGCGCGGGCCGCGCGCAACACGAGGTCGTCGCGATAGAGGGCGGCGGCGATCTGCACCGAGCGCGGCAACCCGCCGGCGCCGAGCCCCATCGGCACGGTGATCGCCGGCTGCCGGGTGAGGTTGAAGGCGAAGGTCCACGGCGCCCACTTGGTCCACAGCGATTCCACGGGATTTTCCGTCGGCGCATCGGCCAGCGGCGGGCCGGCGGGCACGGTGGGGCACAGCACGAGATCGTATCGCTGGTGCAAGCGCGCCATCGCGTGCGCGGCGGCGATCCGCATGGCCTCGGCGTCCATGAACTGGATCGCCGTCATACCCTTCTCCCAAGCCGCAACCTCCAGCAGCCCGGCATCGAGCCGCGCCCGCTGCTCCTCGGGGTAGGACGCGACCAGCCGGGCCAACGCCACACCCCACACGCGGCCGAAAATCTCGCGTGTGTCAGGCAGGCCGGGATCGGCTTCCTCCAGCTCGGCGCCGGCGTCTTGCAGCAATTCGGCCGCGCGCTCGACTGCCGCGATGCCGTCGGCGTCAACCGGTGCATCGAAGCCCGGTCGAGTGAGCACCGCGACGCGCAGGCCGGCCACGCCGTCCTCGATGCCGTCGCGCCAATCGCGCGGATCGTCGGGCAGGCAGAGCGGGTCACGCAGATCGAACCGCGCCATCGCGGAAAACATCAGCGCAGCGTCGCGCACCGTGCGGGCCATCGGGCCGGCGCAGGAGACCGAGGCGAACGCCCCGGCAGGCCATTGCGGGATGCGCCCGAAGCTGGGCTTAAGTCCGACCAGGCCGCACCATGCCGCCGGGATGCGAATAGAGCCGCCGGCATCGGTGCCGATATGCAGCGGCCCGAAACACGCCGCCCCTGCCGCCCCCGCACCCGAGGACGAGCCGCCGGGCGTGTGCGCCGTGTTCCACGGATTTCGCGTGATGCCGTGCAGCGGGCAGTCGCCCGGCGACTTCCAGCCGAACTCGGTGGTGGTGGTCTTGCCAAGGATCACCGCCCCTTCGGCGCGCAGTCCGGCGACCATCGGCGCGTCCTCGCCGGCGGGCTCGACACTGGTCAGCCGGCTGCCGCGACGGGTCGGGAAGCCGGCGAGATCGACCAGATCCTTTACCGTGCAAGGAACGCCGTCGAGCAGGCCGAGCGGCCGGCCGGCGTTCCAGCGCGCCTCACTCTCGCGCGCCGCGACCACGGCCTGCGGGTTCAGCACCGCGAAGGCGTTGAGCGACGGATTGAGCCGCGCGACCCGCTCGGTGATGGCCTGCAGCGCCTCGACCGGGCTCAGCGTCCGACGGGCGTAGTGGCCGAGCAGCGCCTCGGCCGGCATCATGGCGGGATCGGAATGCGACATCCCGGCAGAATGGGCGCTATACGTGGACAGGGGAACCCTGAACCGGAGCGTCGGTCCGCGCGCAGGCGCGGCGCACCGCCTCGAATACCGTCTCGGGTGCGATCTCGCGCAGGCACCTCTTGTCGAACGGACATTCCGCAAGCTGACCGAAGGCGCAGGGCGCGCAGCCGGTGCGCTTATGCAGCGTGATCACGGCGGGGCCGCGCGCCATCCACTCGTAGGGATTGTGCGACGCGCCGAACACGCAGACGGTCGGCACGCCGAGGCCGGCGGCGAGATGAGCGATCCCCGAGTTGTTGGCCACCACGCAGGAGGCCGAGCGGATCAGCTCGGTGGTGTCGCTCCAGGGCATCGTGCCGCACAAATTGCGCACCCTGTCAGGCGGCAGGCGGCGGACGATCTGGTTGACCGCGACCCGCTGCGCCCGGATGCCGACGCAGTCGACCGTGGCCTCCAACTGCTCGACGCAGAGCCGCGCCAGCTGCTCGAAATGCGATAGCGGCCAGTCCCGTAGGGGATCGTTGGAAACCGGAGCAATGACCAGCGCCGCGCTCACGAGACGGGCAGCCGGGTCGCGGTGTCGACCGTCTGATACGGAAAGCGCATCCGGTGGGCAACGAGCGATGCCAGGAGCACCAGCATTTCCTGCTGGTGCAGGGCCGGAAAGGCGCCACGCTTGCCTACGCGACAGCCGAGGAACCGATACGGCCGGACCCTGTTCGACGGTCCAACGGAGACGCGGATTTCGACACCCTTCAGCGCCTCTTCGAGATGCAACGCGATCCTGGGACGGACGCCGCGCCGGACTGGCAGGATGCCGGCCCCGATGACGTTGCTCCCGACATCCCAGCACACGTCGTAGGTCAGGTCGAAATCGCTCGCGAGCGGCTCGATGATGATTTCGAGTGTCCAGTCACCAGCCTCGAAGTCGGCATACGGTCCGTAGATCAACCGATCGCCATGCGTCTTCCCGGGCAAATCGTCCGGATTGACGATGGCGAAGCCTTCGTGACGCCCGGCCATCGCGGTGAAGCGGTCGGGCATAATCAGCCGCTGCTCGGCACGGCCGCTCACGGTCGGGTTGATGAAAGGAAGCGCAATGTCGAGGAACGGAAACCGCTCGGCCGTGCCGAAGCCCGCCCGCTGCGTGGCATCCACGGCGGTGAGCAGCAGCCGCGTGTCCTGGTCGACCCTGAGGTCGATCGCGAGATCGTAGCTGCGCCCCGCCATGTGTCGAGCGAACAGGATCACGCGCTCCTCCTCCTTGGCGAGATCGCTGACATGGCTTGCGACCTCGGGAAAGAAGGCGAACCCGATCACCTCGTTGAAGAGCCCGAGTTGCTCGGCGTCGGCCCGGTTCCACGGACCGCAGACCAGTGTGAGGTGGGAGGACGGGAACTCGCGGCGCAGCAACTCCATCGCCGGCCGCCCCATGATGAAGTCGCCGCGATGATCCAGCTTCAGCACCAGGATGCGTTGTGGAGGGCCCGCAGTGGTCTCGATCGCCACGACCGGCTCGGACGCGGCGGGCCCCGGCACGCGGACAAACCGGCCGGTAGCACGATCCCCGGAGCGTTCGTCCAACAGGGCGTCGGCGTAGGGTGGCCGGGCCATCCGTTCGAGCACCACGATGATATCGCAAGAGCCGGTGGGCGACTGGTCAGGTGGTGCCGAGTAGTCGAAATCCTCGTCGTCCTCGGTCAGATCGCGGACGCGGTACGACAACGGGTCGAGTGCCTCCTCGATTTCGGTGAGCAGCAGGCTCGTGGTATAAAATCGCCGGTGCTGGGTTTCCCATCGTGACGGGGGGAATAGCTTTCGCTCAAACAGGAACTGGTGCGGCACGGCAATGACGAGGCGGCCGCCGACCTTCAGTGTGCCGAACCATTCGGCGATAGCGGCGCGATAGTCCCCGATGCATGCCAGCACATCATTCGCGAACACCGCGTCTTGACTGCCGGGTGGCAAGCCCAGGGAAGGCACCTGCCGGGTCTCGGCATCGCATTCGACAACGGCGGCATTCACTCCCAGGTCAGCGAGCTCCCGGCGGTATCCAGGCGGCCCGACCATCACCACACGGTCGCCGGCGAGATAAGCGCGGAGCATGGCGCCGCGGCGGGAGAGTTCTTCCTCGCCATCGGTCGCGTCCGTTGGATGCATGATCCGGTGACATTGGGCGGCCCCTTGTCTCCCGATCCCAGTATTCCCGGTGTTGCTTGATCTCCGAAGCCGGGAGCCTATACCTGAGCCGGCGAGGCGCCGAACGAGCGGGCCTGGCCTCCACTCCCTAGCCATGTCGCGAACCTGTAATCCGGGTCAAGACGCCGAATTCCGGCGGGCCGCAAGGCGCACTGAAAATTGGAAAAAACACATGGGCTCACCGAAACTGGATAGACATCTCGCGGCGTATCTGGCCGAAGCAGGGTACCTCGTAAGGCCGCCCTACGAGATTCGGGAGATGCCGGACCGCGACGCATACAAATTCTACGCGAGCGGGCTTCCTGTCTACCATCCGTGGCAGATCGACGCCGATATCGCGACCTTGATGGCCGATCTCGCCAAGCTCGGGACGATGACGCTCGTCGACTGGGACCGTATGTGGACCCTGAAATGGGCATTTCTCCAGACCGCGAGCATCCCCGGGGAGATCTGGGAGGCCGGCGTGTATCGCGGCGGATCGGCTCTGATGCTGAAGCGCCTCATCCTGGCCATGCGAGATCAGCCCTCGCCTCCGCGGCTGCGGCTGTTTGATAGCTTCGAGGGTCTGCCGGCGGTCCAAGCGGGCCTCGATCTCCACGAGCAAGGGCAATTTTCGGACACCTCCCTCGATGCCGTTCAGCGATTGCTGGGCGAGGAACGCTTCATCGACTATCGCGTCGGCTGGATACCGACAACGTTCGACGGCCTCGGCGGCTCCTCCATCCGGCTCGCTCATATCGATCTCGACCTTTACAAATCGACGGCCGATTGTTGCGAATTCGTCTACTCCCGGATGGCCGCGGGCGGCGTGATGCTGTTCGACGATTACGGCTTCGAATCCTGCCCCGGCGCGCGAAAGGCGATCGACGAGTTCTTTGCCGACAAGCCGGAATGCCCGCTGGCCATCCCGACCGGGCAGGCGGTGGTGTTCCGCATCGCTCGGTAGCTCTCCCCTTGCTGGGCGAGGCCGGCCTCACCCCTGCGCCACGGCCGCCGACCAGGGCGAGGCGGCGTCGCTAACCCCCGTCCGCGTGCCGTCCCGCGCCAGCATGATCATGTTGGGGCAGGCGAAGTTGATCGGCATGACGCCGTGCTCGACGATCTCTGTGGGGCCGTCCGCCCGCAGCGCCGCGATCACCTCGGGCGGCAGGCGCCGGTCGGCGTTGACGCTGGCAGGATCGGAGACATCGATCCGGGGGTGATGGGCCGCCGTCTCCAGGTCCATCCCGAACTGCGCGGCGAAGGCCAGGACTTGCAACACCGAGGCCATGATGCGCCGGCCGCCTGAGGCGCCGGCGGCGATCCAGGGGCGGTCGCCGTCGCGCAGGATCACCGGCAGCATATTGGTGAGCGGCCGCTTGCCGGGGGCGACCGAGTTGGGCTGGCCGGGGCTCGGGTCGAACCACATCACCCCATTGTTGAGCAGCACGCCCGACCCGGGCAGCACGACGCGGCTGCCCATCGAGGAGAGCAAGGTACTGGTCACGGCGACCGTCATGCCGTCGGCGTCGCACGCCGTCAGGTGCGTGGTGCAGCTCTCGGCGGCGCGCGGCTCGGCCTCGCCCAATCCGGCCAGGCGCTCGACATAGGCGGCCTTCAGCGCCCGCGCCAAGGCGACGAACCACGCTGCGTCGGGCCGGCCATCCTTCGGCGCCGTCGGCAGCCCTTCCAGCACCCGCGCCAGGGTCGGCGCGGCGGTGAGGCCGCCGGTGAGTTGCAAGGTACGGCCGGCGAAGGGGACTTCCGTTGCTGGCCGGGTGTGCGCTTGGCAGGAGCGCAAATCCTCAGCCGATAGCACGCCCTCCATAGCCGCGATGTCGTGCGCCAGACTGGCGGCGACCTCGCCCTCGTAGAAGTCGCGCAACCCCGCCCGCTGCAATTGCTCCAAGGTCTCGGCCAGCCGGCCGAGCCGGAAGAAGCCGGGGGTGCCCTGGTACGGCGCCACGGGCGGCAAGCCGTCGGGCAGATAGATGCGCGCGCTCTCGGGATAGAGCCGCAGCACGGCAGCGGAACTCGCGACCTTCAGCGTGGTGTACCAGTCCTGCGGCAGTCCCCGCCGGGCAAGCGCGATCGCCGGGGCGATGACCTCCCCGAGCGGCAGGCGGCCCCAGCGTTCGTGCATCAGCGCGTAGCCGGCCACCGCCGACGGGATGGCGAAGGAGAGCGGGCCGTGGACGTTGGTGTCGCCCTCCACCTCGGGCCAGGGGAACAGGTCCTTCTTCTGGCGTCCGGTGAGCTTGAACCGCGAGGGATCGAGGCCGCGCGGGGCGACGGGGCCGAAATCCACCACCTCGGCCCGGCGCTCCCCGGCGGGATGCACCAGCGCGAAGCCGATGCCGCCGAGCCCGGAGTTCCACGGTTCCACCGCCGCCAGTGCAAGGGCGGTCGCCACCGCCGCGTCCACCGCGTTGCCGCCAGCGTCGAGGATCGCGACACCAGCTTCGGCCGCGCTTCCCGCCTGCGAGACCACCATGCCGCGCCGGCCGCGCGCGCCGGGCTTAGCGAGCTGCCAGTTCTGCGTGACGTGCGGCGATGGCGTGAAATGCATGGAACGCTCCCGGCGACTTTCGCGGATGGTCGAACGATGCCGCGTGGGAAGCAACCCTCGCCTCGCCGGATCGTGTAGGTTGGGCCCATGCCCGACACCGCGATCGCGACCAACGACCGGACGGAGCTGCGCCGCCTTTACCGGGCGCCGGAGCCCGAGGCCGTAGCGCCGCTGCTACGCGCCGCGACGCTCGCACCCGAACCGGCGGCTCGCGTCGAAGCCCGCGCCCGCGCACTGGTCCATGCCGCCCGCGCGGCACATCGCCCCGGCGCCGACGTGACGGATTTCCTGATGGAGTACGGCCTCGGCACGGCAGAGGGTGTCGCCCTCCTGTGCCTTGCCGAGGCCCTGCTGCGCATCCCCGACGCCGCGACCGCCGACGCGCTGATCGAGGACCGCATCGCTGCGGCCGATTGGCAGGCGCATCTCGGCCGTGCCGAGAGCCTGACGGTGAACGCCTCCGCCTGGGCGTTCATGCTCACCGGACGGGTGCTGCATCGCGACGCCGACCCGGCCGGGGTCGCGGCGGCGGTCCGGCGCGTCGTGCGGCGGATGGGCGAGCCGGTGATCCGCACGGCGCTGCGTCGCGGCATGGGCGTGCTGGCGCGGCAGTTCGTCATGGGGCGCACGATCGGCGAGGCTCTGGCCCGCGCGGCGACGGCCGAGGGACGGCGCTGGCGCTACAGCTTCGACATGCTCGGCGAGGCGGCGCGCACCGCCAACGATGCGGCGCGCTACATGCGGGCCTACCGCCATGCCATCGGCGCGATCGGCAAGGCGAGCGGCGGGCGCGGACCAATCGAGGGGCCGGGGATTTCCGTCAAGCTCTCCGCGCTGCATCCGCGCTACGAGCCGTTGCAAGCGGCGCGCTGCGTTCCCGCGCTGATCGATGCGCTGCGCGCGCTGGCGACCGACGCGAGGGCGGCGAATATCGGCCTGACGGTGGACGCCGAGGAGGCCGACCGGCTGGAGATCAGCCTCGACGTGTTCGAGGCAGTCCTCGCCGACCCGGCCCTTGCCGGCTGGGACGGGCTCGGGCTGGCAATCCAAGCCTACCAGAAGCGGGCCATCGCGCTGGTGGACTGGATCGCCGCGTTAGCCGCGCGCGCCGGCCATCGCATCCCGGCCCGGCTGGTAAAGGGCGCCTATTGGGACAGTGAGATCAAGCTCGCCCAGGTGCAGGGTCTCGCCGATTACCCCGTATTCACCCGCAAGGCGTCGACCGACGTGAGCTGGCTCGCCTGTGCCAGGCGAATGCTGGGGTATCGTGGCGCGCTGTATCCCGCTTTCGCCACGCACAATGCCTACAGCCTTGCCAGCGTGCTTGAACTCGGTGCGGGGGAAGAGTTCGAGATGCAGCGCCTGCACGGTATGGGCGAGGCGCTATACGAGGGCGTCGTCCGACCGGATTGCCCGGTGCGGGTCTACGCGCCGGTCGGCACGCATGAGGATTTGCTCGCCTACCTGGTGCGCCGCCTGCTGGAGAACGGCGCCAACACCAGCTTCGTGCACCGGCTGGTCGATCCGTCGGTGCCCGAGGAAGCGATCATCGCCGACCCCGCGGCGCGCGTGCGTGCGACGGGCGGCCACGCCAATCCGCGCATTCCCCTGCCCTGCGACATCTTTCAGGACCGGCGCAATTCGGCCGGGCTCGACCTCGGCGACCGCGCCGTGGCACCCGGCGCGCTCGCCGCGATCCGCGCGGCGGGTGCGGAGCGGCAGCAAGTGAAGGGCGCGAGTTCGGCGCACGAGATTCGCAGCCCGGCGGACCGCCGCGTCGTGGTGGGCACGGTGAGCGACGCGACCGAGGCGGAGGTGGATTCCGCGCTGCACTCGCTTGCACGACATTGGCGGGCCTGGGACGAGACCGGGGGCGTGCGTCGCGCCGAGGTCCTCGACCGTGCCGCCGATCGGATCGAGGCGGCGCGTGACGAATTGCTGTTCCTGCTGGCGCGCGAGGGCGGCAAGACTCTGACGGACGGGATCGCCGAGGTGCGCGAGGCGGCGGATGCCTGCCGTTGGTATGCCGCCCGCGCCCGCGAGCAGTTCGGGCCGCCGCGCGAGCTGGCGGGGCCGACCGGCGAGCGCAACACCTGGTCGCTCGGCGGGCGCGGCGTGTTTGCCTGCATCTCGCCGTGGAATTTTCCCCTCGCAATCTTCATCGGCCAGATCGCCGCCGCGCTCGCCGCCGGCAACGCCGTCGCGGCGAAACCGGCGGAGCAGACACCGCTGATTGCCGCCCGCGCGATCGAGCTGCTGCACGCCTCCGGCGTGCCGAGCGGCGTGCTCCATCTGCTGCCCGGCGACGGGCGGGTCGGCGGCACATTGGTGAGCGACGTCCGCATTGCCGGCGTCGCGTTCACCGGCGGCACGGATACCGCGCAAGGCATCGCCCGCGCGCTCGCCGGCCGGCCCGGACCATTGGTACCGCTAATCGCGGAGACCGGCGGCGTCAACGCGATGATCGTCGACAGCTCGGCGCTGCCCGAGCAGGTCGTGGCCGACGCGCTGGCGAGCGCCTTCGGCTCGGCGGGGCAGCGCTGCTCGGCGCTGCGGCTACTCTGCGTGCAAGAGGAAATCGCCGACCGGCTCCTGCGGATGCTGCACGGCGCAGCAGAGACGCTGGCGATCGGCGACCCGCTCGACCCCTGTACCGATGTCGGCCCGGTGATCGACGAGGAGGCCCGCGCGGGCCTGGAGCAATACGCCGCCGGTATGGGCAAGCCGCTTTTCACTCTTACCCTGCCGCGCGGGACCGAGCATGGCAGCTTCTTCGCTCCTCGCGCCTTTGCGCTCGACAGCGCGGCGGATCTGCGGCGGGAAATCTTTGGACCGGCGCTGCACGTCGTGCGCTACGCGGCGGATCGGCTGGACGCCGTGCTCGCAGCCATCGAGGGCAGCGGCTACGGCCTCACGCTCGGCGTGCATTCGCGCATCGAGGCGGTGCAGCGGCGGATCGTGCAGCGGCTGCGTGTCGGCAATGCCTATGTGAACCGCAATCAGATCGGCGCCACGATCGGCGTGCAACCCTTCGGCGGGCGGGGGCTTTCGGGGACAGGGCCGAAGGCGGGCGGCCCGATCACACTGTATCGCTACGCCGAGGAACGGTCCGTCTCCGTCAACACGGCGGCAGCCGGCGGCAACGCGGCGTTGCTCGCCGCGGACGAAGGATAGAGGGGGGCGGCATGATCGGCGTCGAATGGACCGAGAGCAGTTTGCGGGCGTTCCGGCTGGCGACGGATGGTAGCATCCGCGATCGCAAATCGAGCCCGCGTGGGATGCAGCGAGTGCAGGACGGTCGCTTCGCCGACACGCTGCGCGAGGAGATCGGCCCGTGGCTCGCGGTCGGCGAGGATCGCGTGCTGCTCGCCGGCCCGATTGGCGGACGCGGTGGCTGGATCGCCGCCCCCTATCTCGCCTGTCCCGCAGCCGCCGCGGAACTCGCCGACGCGCTGGTGGCGGTGCCGTTCGGCTGGGCGCAGGTAAAGCTCGTTCCAGGCCTCGCCACCACCGACGAGGGCGGCGTGCCGGAGGTGATGCGCGGCGAGGAAACCCAGTTCGTCGGCGGGCTCGCCGCCGTGGGCGAGCGCGGCATCCTGTGCCTGCCCGGCCCGCGCTCGCGATGGGCGCGGATCGAGGATGGCCGGATCGCCGGGTTCGCCACCTGGATGACCGGTGAGGCGCACGCCGCATTGCGCGGCTCGGCATCGCTCGGCCGCATGGTGCGCGACGCGCCGACCGATCTGCAGGCGTTCGATCAGGGCCTGGAGCGTTCGACCGATCCCGGCGGCCTGCTGCACCATCTGTTCGGCGTGCGCGCACTCGGCCTCGCTGGGCGGCTCAGCGAGGGCGCGGCGCCGGCCTATCTCTCCGGGCTGCTGATCGGCCACGAGGTGCGCGAGGCCGTGCCGCACGGCGCGGCGGTGCATCTGATCGGCCCCGCCGACCTCACCGCGCTCTACGCCCGTGCCATCACCGCGTGTCGCGGACGACCGATCGTCAGCAACGGCGAGGCGGCAGCGCGCGGCCTGTTCCTGATCGGCGCACGGGCGCGCTGGGGCTGACCACCTCCGTTGCACCACCGCCGGCCGCGTGTGATGGTTTGCCGCCCATGATCCCTGTCGGGAGAACCCACATGGCCGACCCGGTCCCGTTCCGCGCCTACTCCCCCGGCAGCCAGCCGCCCTACGGCGCGAGCGCCTATCGCAGCACGACCGCCCGACATCCGAAGCAGAAGCTGCAACCCCTGCCCCACACCGTGACCGAAACCACCGGTCCGCGCTTCGCTCCTGGCCGCTTTGAGCCCATCGCCGATCTCAGCGTGGTCGACGGCAAACCGGCCTTGGGCGAACGCATCATCGTGGCCGGGACCATCACCGACGAGGACGGCAGGCCGGTGCCGGACACGATGATAGAAATTTGGCAGGCCAACTGCGCCGGCCGCTACCAGCATCCCGGCGACACGCACGACGCGCCGCTCGATGAGAATTTCCGCGGTGCGGGGCGTGTGTTCACCGATGCGGAAGGCCACTACCGCTTCGTCACCATTCGACCCGGCGCCTATCCGTGGGCCAACGCGCCGAACGCCTGGCGGCCGAACCACATCCATTTCTCCTATTTCGGGCCGGCCTTCGCGACGCGGCTGATTACGCAGATGTATTTCGAGGGCGATCCGCTGTTGCCGCACGACCCGGTGTTGCAGGCGATCCCGGACGAGTCCGCGCGCCAGCGGCTCGTCGCCAGTCTCGATTTCAGCATCGGGCAAGAGGATTGGGCGCTTGGCTACCGCTTCGACGTGGTGCTGCGCGGGCGTTCGGCGACGCCGATGGAAAACACCTGATATGGCCACCGCGACCGCCAGCCAGACCATCGGGCCGTTCTGGCACCTGCTCGAGGACAAGGACTGGGCCGACCTCACCCGCTTCGGCGCAACCGGCGAGCGGATCACCCTGATCGGCCGCGTGCAGGACGGTGCCGGCGCGCCGGTCGCGGATGCCTGCGTCGAGATCTGGCAGGCCGATCCGCCGGCGGACGACACGTTTCCTGGCTTCGGCCGCTGCGGCACCGACCAGAACGGCATGTTCCGTTTTGCCACGCTGAAGCCGGGACCGGTGCCCGGCCGCGGCAATGCCACACAGGCACCGCATATCGCCATCCAGGTGTTTGCGCGCGGCTTGCTGCGCGGCCTCGTCACACGGGCCTATTTCGAGGGCGAGAGCCTGAACGAGACCGACCCCCTGCTCACCGCGATCGACAGCCCGGCACGTCGGAAAACCCTGATAGCCCGCCCGGCGGGCGAAGCCACTTGGCGGCTCGACATTCGCCTGCAGGGCGGCGACGAGACCGTGTTCCTGGACGTGTGATGCCGATCAATCCCGCTGACAGCCCGATCATGGGCACGCTGTACGGCAGCGACGCGATGCGCGCGGTGTTCGACGAGCGGGCGTATTTCCAACGCATGTTGGACGTGGAGGCCGCACTGGCGCGGGTGCAAGGCCGGCTTGGCATCATTCCCGATGATGCAGCAGCCGCCATCGTCGCGGCGGCGCGCGTGGAGAATCTGCGCACGGACGAACTCGCGGCAAGCGCGCGCAACGTCGGCTATCCGGTCGTGGGACTGGTGCAGGGCCTGTCGCGTGCGGCGGGCGAGCATGGCGGATGGACGCATTGGGGTGCGACCACGCAGGACATCATGGACACCGCGACGGTGCTGCAGGTCCGCGCCGCACTCGCGCTGATCCGCGACGAGCTGGTCGGCATCATCCGCGCCTTGGCGGCGCAAGCCGAGCGGCACCGCGCGACGGTCATGGCAGGGCGCACCCATTTGCAGCAGGCGCTGCCGTACACCTTCGGCCTCAAATGCGCGACCTGGCTGATGCCGCTGGTTGGCCACGTGACACGGCTCGACCAGCTTCGACCTCGCGTCGAAGTGGTGGAGTTCGGCGGGGCCGCCGGGACGCTGGCCTCGCTGGGTGAGCAAGGGCTCCCGGTCATGGAGGGGCTCGCGGCCGAGCTCGGGCTCGCAGCACCGGCGGCTCCCTGGCATGTCTGCCGCGACGGGTTGGCCGAGGCGGTGAGCCTACTCGGCCTCGTCTGCGGCAGCCTCGCCAAGATCGCGACGGACGTGATCCTGCTCGCGCAGACCGAGGTGGCGGAGCTGGCGGAGCCCTACGTCGCCGGCCGCGGCAGCTCTTCGACCATGCCGCAAAAGCGCAACCCGATCGCTAGCGAGTACGTGCTCGCCGCCGCGCGCACGGTGCAGGCGTTGGTGCCGGTGATGCAGGGCGCGATGGCGCAGGATCACGAGCGCGCCACTGGTCCCTGGCAAGCGGAGCTGCTGACGCTGCCGCAAGCCTTCGTGCTGACTCACGGTGCGCTGCTGCACGCCCGCGCCATCGCCGAGGGTTTGGTGATCGACGCCGAGCGGATGCACCGCAACCTCGACGCGACCGGCGGCCTGATCGTCGCCGAGGCGGTGATGATGGGCTTGGCACCGCATCTCGGCCGCGGCGAGGCGCATCACGTCGTCAAGCACGCCTGCGACCGGGCGCTCGCCGAAAAAATCGGGCTTGCCGAGGCGCTGGCGCGGGAGAGCGAGGTCTCGGCCCATCTGGACCGAGCGGGGATCGAGCGTCTGACAGATCCCGCCGCCTATCTTGGCAGCGCGGACCTATTCATCGACCGCATACTGGCGCACGCAAAACCGTTCGTCTGACCCGAATTCCGGTGAAATCCCGGCAAGATAGAGGGCGGTGCAAGAGCATCCGTTGCGTTCCGTCCCGAAATGCCCCTAACTATCTGCAAGCGTGACCTGCAAAAAAGCAGGAACCGTCCATGTTGCATTTGACAGAGGCTGCCAGGTGGGGTGGCCTTGTCGACGCACCGGATCGGGGCAGACTTGGTTGCAGGGCAGACCGGCATAGACCGGCGGCGATAGGGAAACGTTTACGCATGACACTCAAATCGGGCATTACGCGGCGCGGCGCGCTCAAGCTGGGCGCGGCGGCGACCGCGCTGCCGCTGGTCCATATCCGCACTGCGGGCGCTGCGGGCAAGCTGACCATCGCCTTCTGGGATCACTGGGTCCCAGCCGGCAATGACGTGATGCGCAAGCAGGTACAAGCCTGGGCCGACAAGAACAAGGTCGACGTCCAGGCGGACTTCATCACCTCCAACGGCTTCAAGAATCTGGTCACGATCGCCGCCGAGGCGCAGGCCAAGCAGGGCCACGACATCCAGGCCCTGCCCGGCTGGGAGACGCAGAACCACCGCGAGTTGCTGGAGCCGATGGACGACGTGATGAAGCGGCTCATCTCGCAATACGGCGAACCGGACGAGACGGAGCAGTACCTCGCCAAGTGGAAGGGCCACTGGATGGCCGTGCCGACCAGCTCGGGCAACCAGAACAAGGGCCCCTGCGCGCGCATCAGCGTGCTCAAGGACAAGGCCGGGCTGGACGTGGTCAACATGTATCCGGCCAGGGACGTGCGCACCGACGCGGCGAAGGACTGGACCTGGGAGGCCCACCTCAAGGCGGCTGAGGCCTGTCAGAAGGCGGGGATGCCGTTCGCCATCGGGCTCGGCGTCACCGCCGATTCGGTCGATACCGCCGGTTCGCTGTTCCACGCCTACGGCGCCGAGGTGGTCAATGCAAAGGGCGAGGTTACGGTCGATTCCGACCCGGTGCGCCAGGTGCTCGAATATGCCGAGAGACTGGTGAAGGTCCTGCCGGCCGACGCGGTGAGCTACGACGACGCCTCCAACAACCGGGCGCTGATCTCGGGCAAGGCGGCCATGATCTGGAACCCGCCCTCGGCTTACGCCGTCGCCAAGCGCGACGCGCCGCAGATCGCCGCGGATTGCTGGACCTTCCCAGCACCCGCCGGGCCGAAGGGGCGGTTCATGCCGCTCGGCGCGTTCATGTGGGGCGTGTGGAAATTCGCCGCCAACAAATCGGCGGCGAAGGAAATGATCGAATATCTGATGCAGCGCGACAACGTCGAGGCGCGCTGCAACGCGGTGGACGGTTACGATTTGCCGCCCTTCCCCAAGATGCTCGATTTCCCGGTGTGGGCGAATGTCGAGCCGCCGAAGGGCACGGTGTTCAATTACCCGATGCGTCCTGTGCACGATTCGCAGCACAGCATCGCCTGCTCGCCCGCCCCGCCGGAGATCGCCGTGCAGATCTACAATCGCGGCACGCTGCCGACGATGTTCGCCAAGCTGCGGAGCGGCCAGTCGATCAAGCAGACGATCGCCTGGGCACAAGAAGAGCTCGAGGGCTTCACGCGCTGATTGCCCGGAAGGAGACAATGACGACCACGTGACCGCTTCCCCATGTCGACATTCCCCCGGCTCCCCTGGCGCCGGGGGTTTGGTCGGCATCGGGGCACGTGGCGAGTTGGAAGGGTTCGCGCGCCAACATGCGGCGCGGGATTGGGAGACCGCCAATGGCTGACGGCACCAGTGTTCCGATCGACGCCATCGCCACGCGTCGCGCTCCGGCAAGGCGGGCAAACGCGATGCAGCGATTCGCGCGACGACGATCGACGATCGCGCTGCTGCTGGCGTTGCCGCTGATTCTGCTGATCGCGGGGCTTGTGGTGTATCCGGCGATCTACGCGATCTACCTGAGCATGTTGAACAAGCGCATGACCCACTTCGTGGGGCTCGGGAATTTCGCGTTCCTGCTGAAGCGCCACACGTTCCAGCTGGTGATCTTTCAGAGCTGCTTCTTCGCGGTCTCGGCGGTGATCCTGAAGGCGATCATCGGCTTCATTCTCGCCCATCTCATGCACAACATCCCGTCACGCAATCAGCGCATCTGGCGCGGCCTTTTGCTGGTGCCTTGGGTGATCCCGCTGGCGATGTCGACGCTCGGCTGGTGGTGGCTGTTCGACCCGTCCTACTCCGCGTTCAACTGGATTCTGAACGCGCTCGGCTTCCAGAGCGTCCCCTGGCTCGGCGAGACATGGATCGCGCGGCTCTGTGTCGTGGCGGTCAATGTCTGGTTCGGCACCCCGTTTTTCATGATCATGTATCTCGCGGCGCTGAAGTCGGTGCCCGACCAGCTCTATGAGGCCGCCGCCATCGACGGGGCCGGAGCCGTTCAGAAGCTGTTCTTCGTCACCCTGCCGATGATGCGCAACATCATCGCGATCACGGTGCTGTTCAGCCTCATCGTCACCTTCGCCGATTTCGACATCGTGCGGATTCTGACGGCGGGTGGGCCGCAGGACACGACGCATCTGTTCGCGACCTATGCCTTCGTCGTCGGCATCCAGTCGGGCGACATCCCGCTTGGTGCCTCGGTCAGCCTGTTCATGCTACCGATCCTGGCGATCGCGGCCTTCTTCGTCCTGCGCGGGGTCAATCGTCGCAGCAAGGAGATCGCGGCATGAGCAGCGCCACCACCACGGCCAATGCCGTCGCGGCGACCCGCCGTCGCCACACCCGCAGCTTGGCGAGCCAACGTCGCTGGGCGCTCTACGGCAGCTACGCGGCGCTCGTCGTGTTCGTCATCATGTTCCTGATCCCGCCGTTCTATACGGTGATGACCAGCCTCAAGACGTCGGCCGAGATTTCGGCGCAGAGCGGCAATCCCTGGTTCGCGCATAATCCGACGCTGTCGAACTTCATCGAGCTCATAGAAATGCCGGATTTCCAGTATTTCTTCATGAACTCGGTGATGATCACCGTAGTCACCGTCGTCGTCTCGATGGTGATCTCGGTGATGGCCGCGTTCAGCTTGGCCCGGATGGGGTTCTGGGGCAGCTCGACGCTGGCGACCGGCGTGTTCCTCACCTACCTGGTGCCTGCCTCGCTGCTGTTCATCCCGCTGTTCCAGATCCTCGGATTTCTTGGGCTCATCAACAACGTGTGGTGTCTCGCGCTGGTCTACCCGACCTTGGCGGTGCCGTTCTGCACCTGGATCATGATCGGCTATTTCAGCTCGATCCCGAAGGAGCTCGACGAGGCGGCGCTGATCGACGGCGCGGGCTACGTGCAGATGCTGCTCAAAATCTTCATTCCCGTCGCCATGCCGGGCATCATCGCCGCGACCATCTTCGCCTTCACGGTGAGCTGGGGCGCCTTCCTGTACCCGATGGCCTATCTTTATTCGATGGACCAGATGGTGCTGACCGTGGGCATCATCAGCGACCTGGTGCGCGGCGACGTGTTTCAGTGGGGCAAGATCATGGCCGCCTCGGTGCTGGCGGCGGCGCCCCCGGTCATCATCTACGCGTTCCTGATGGACTACTACATCGCCGGGCTCACGTCCGGCGCAACAAAGGGCTGAGGGAGACCGAACAACCAATGTCGCAGGTATCGATCCGCAAGGTCGTGAAGTCCTATGACGGCGACGTGCAGGCAGTGAAGGGCATCGATCTGGAGATCGAGGACCACGAGTTCGTCGTGCTCGTCGGCCCGTCGGGCTGCGGCAAATCCACCACGCTCCGCATGGTCGCGGGGCTCGAGGAGATCACCGACGGCGAGATCTGGATTGGCGGCGACATCGTCAACGACGTGCCGCCGCGCGATCGCGACATCGCGATGGTGTTCCAGAACTACGCGCTCTATCCGCATATGAGCGTGTTCGACAACATGGCGTTCGGCCTCAAGCTCCGGAAGGTGCCGAAACCCGAGATCAAGCAGCGCGTGGACGAGGCGGCGCGCATCCTCGACATCGGCGAATTGCTCGACCGCAAGCCCAAGGCGCTTTCCGGCGGGCAGCGCCAGCGCGTCGCGATGGGACGCGCGATCGTGCGTCATCCCAAGGTGTTCCTGTTCGACGAGCCGCTGTCCAACCTCGACGCCAAGCTGCGCGTGCAGATGCGCACCGAGATCAAGAAGGTGCATCAGACCGTCAACACCACCACGGTCTACGTCACGCACGATCAGGTCGAGGCGATGACCCTTGCCGACCGGGTGGTGGTGATGAACCAGGGCGTGATCGAGCAGGTCGGTCCGCCCCAGGAGCTGTATCACAACCCGGGCACCCGCTTCGTCGCCGGCTTCATCGGCAGCCCGGCGATGAACTTCCTGCCCTGCCGGGTGCAGAACGGCGCGGGCGGGCTGACCGTGCGGGTGGGCGACTCAATGGTGCTGCCGGTGCCGCCGGCGCGGAAGGAGCGCTACGCCAGCTTCAAGGATCGCGAGATGATCCTCGGGCTGCGGCCAGAGCATCTATACGAGTATCACGATGATTCGAAGCCAGGCGTCGCGCGGGTCGAGGCGCCGGCCGACGTGGTTGAGCCGATGGGCATGGAGACGATGGTACATTTCTTCGTCAACGGCATCCCGGTCTGCGCCCGCGTCGACCCCGCGACGCACGCGGTGCCCGGCGAGACGCTGCCGCTCTCGGCCGATCTTAACCATATGCACCTGATCGAGCCGGAGACCGGGCGGGTAGTATGACTCACGCTCGAGGCAAGATGACGGACTGACGTCCGCCCTACGCCGGTCCGGTAGGGCGGACTTCAGTCCGCCACTCGCAGCTATCGCCCCGTCGGATTGACCTCGGCGATATACACCAGATCGCCGGTCGCCGTGTCCGGGCCGCCGGGCGGTGCGTCGAACGAGACGAAGTGGCCGTCCTCGCGCTTGGCGATCCAGCAAGGCTCCTCCGCCGCGGCTTCCTTGGCCTGCTCCACGACTTGGGAGGGAACCGACTTCCACAGATCGTCGTCGAGTACGGTGATACGCGCCATTGCTGGCTCTCCTATCGCTGCTCCGGCGAAAGCGTCCGAGCGCGCAAGGAGTTCACGCGGCGAAGCGGCCGGGATCGACCGCGGGTAGGATGCGTCCTGCCTCCCCCGGATCGCGGCCTGCGATGATATCGGCGATCAGCCGGCCGGCGGCGGGCGAGGTCTGGATGCCGTAGCCGCCCTGCCCCGCACACCAGCAGAACCCCTCCGCCCGCTTGTCCCAGCCGAATGCTAGGCTGCCGTCCGGCGTGAAGGTGCGCAGGCCCGCCCAGCTCCGCTCCACCCGACGCACCTCGATGCCGAGCCCCTGCTGCATCCGGTCGATAGCGATGGCGACGTCGAGTTCCTCCGGTTGCACGTCGTGCGGATGGGTGGGCGTCTGGTCGGCGGGCGACACCAGCAGCTTGGTGCGCGCCTCGGGCCGCACGTACCAGGTGTGAGCGACCTCGTTGACCATCGGCCAGTCCGCCACCTGCCAGGGGGCGGGGTCGATGATTGCGGCGGTGCGCCGGCAGGGCACCAGCCTTAGCCCCGGCAGGCCCGCTTGTCGCGCCACCTCGTCGGCCCAGGCGCCCGCCGCGTTCACGACGACGGGGGCCGCGAAGCGCGCGCCGGCGCTGGTTTCCACCTGCCACACGCCGTCTTGCCGCTCGATGCGGCCCGCGCGATGGCGCAAGGCCAAGACGCCGCCGTGGGTGCGCACTTGCCGCAAATAGCCTTGCAGGATCGCGTCGACATCCATGTCGAACGCATCCTCCTCGATCGCAGCCGCGCGCACGTAGCCGGGGCGCAGCGCTGGGACCAACTCCCAGGCCTTCGCCACATCGAGTTCGCGCAGCCCGATGCCCTCGGCCAGCAGCGTTTGGAGCTGCGCCTCTTGGCCCGCCGGCGCGACCAGCAGCATGGCGCGGCGGCGGGTGAGCGGGTGCTCTGTAAAGCCGGCGGGCGGGTGCTCGAAGAACTGGCGCGACAGGCCGGTCAGCGTGCGTACGTCGGGCGGCCCGTAGTTGAGAATCCAGAACGCGGCGGAGCGGCCGGTACTGTGATAGCCGGCCGCCTCCTCTGCCTCGACCAGCGCCACGCGGTGCGTGGGTGCCAATGCCGCAGCGCAGGTCGCGCCCGCGATGCCGGCGCCGATGACGATGACGTCGAAATTCCGCGTATCCATGCGACGGAGCCTACACCGGACGGGCTTGTGCGCGCGCCCCCCGCGCGTGACGATGACGTGGGATGAGCAAGGGGGAGCTGGCATGGTCGATCTCGTGGTGCGCGGCGATTGCGTGGTCACGCCGCAGGACACCGGCGCCTATGACGTGGCCATCGAGGGAGAGCGGATCGTCGCCGTCTCGCCTGCCGGCAGCGGCGCGGTTCCCGAGGGCGCCAGGCTGATCGACGCCCGCGGAAAAGTCGTCATGCCCGGCGGGATCGACCCGCACGTGCACTGCAAATGGCCGTTGCCCAACCCGGACGGCACCTGGGGCAACACCGACCCGCCGGACGTGGTGAGCCGTGCGGCGCTGTTCGGCGGCACCACAACGATGATCGACTTCACCCGCACCTCGCAGGGCAGCTCGGTGCAGGATGCCATCGAGAAGCGCGAGCAGGATTGGAAGGGCCATTGCGCTTGTGACTACGCGCAGCACCTCATGGTCGAGGGCGAGCTGCCCCTCGAGCTGCCGGGTCAGCTCGCCGAGGCGCTGCAAGCCGGCTATCCCACGGTGAAGATCTTCACCACCGACATCACGCCCTCGCGCAAGGGGCGGATGGTGCATTTCGGCGACATCTCCGAGGTGTTCCGCGTGCTCGCCGCCAATCGCGGGCTCGGCGTGATCCACGCCGAGGACAACGACATCGTGATGCACATGTACGCCAAGCTCATCCGGGAGCAGCGAACCGGCTTCGAGAACATGGCGGAGGTGCACAATTCGCTGTCGGAGGATCTGTCGTTCCGCCGCGTCATCCGCCTGGCCGAAAGCATTCCCGGCACGGCGCTCTACATGATGCATGTCAGCGCCGCGACCGGTGTGGCCGCGATCCGCGAGGCGCGAGCGCGCGGATTGCCGATCTATGGCGAGTCGCTGCACCAATACATGCTGTACACCAGCGACGACTACCGCCGGCCGAACGGACAGATCTATCACACCTACCCGTCGCTGAAATCGCCCGAGGACCAAGCGGCGCTGTGGTCCGGCACCTTGGACGGCTCGATCAACTGCGTTGCCACCGACGAGATTTGCTGTACGTTGCAACGGAAACTACAGGGCAAGCGGATCGACGACACCACCGGCGGCAATGCCGGCGTCGAGCCGCGTGTCGCGCTGATGTACACCGAGATGGTCGGCAAGCGCGCCTACTCGCTGCGCCGCTTCGTCGACCTGGTTTCGACCAACGCGGCACGCGTTATGGGCCTCTACCCGCGCAAAGGCGCGTTAGCGCCGGGGAGCGACGCCGATATTTGCGTGCTCGACCCGGCGTTGCGGCGGACGATCCGCGCGGCCGATCTGCACGAGACCGATTACAGCCCGTGGGAAGGCCACCAGATGAACGCCTGGCCGAGCATGACGATCCTGCGGGGGAAAGTGGTGGTGGAGAACGGCGCCTATTCCGGCGATCTGGCCGACGGACGCTGGCTCGAGCGGCGCGTCGACGATGCGATCATCGCCGGGCCGTCTCTGTAGGCTCAGCGCTTCTCGGAAAAGGTTGGTCCGATGGGATCGGGCGACGTAGGCGCGTCGGAGAAGCCCGGATCGTGTGCGAGCGGTGCGGCCTGTGGTGCCAGGATCGCGAATGGCCGTTCGAGATGCGCTGGAGGCGTCGTGGTCATGCTCCCGGCCGCGGCCACGACGGCCAAGAGGATCGCGGCGGCAGCCATGAAGTAGAACACTCCGTCGATGTCGAAGCGCGCCATGAGGCTTGTGCCGATCAGCGGACCGAGGACCGAGGCGAGCCCGCTCACCAGGATGAGCTGACCGCTGACCGCGACCACGCGGTCGGCCGGCATCCGGTCGTGCGCGAGTGCGACGCAGACCGGGTAGAGCGTCGACATGAAGCCGCCCAGCAATGCCGCCGCAGTCAGGACCAGGGGCAGTGAGCGCGGCAGCAATACCAGGGCAACAGCAACGACCGCAAATCCGGCACCAAGTGCCGCCAACACGGCGCGTCGATCGAAGCGATCGGAAAGTCGGCCGACCGGCACCTGGAACACGAGTCCACCCAGTACCGCGACAAGCATGAACAGCGCGATCGTCGCGCGTTCGATCCCCTCGCCCTGCATCCACGCGGGTACAAGTGCATAAAACGCGCTGGTGACGAACCCGCTGATCATACAACCGACCACCGAGATGGGCGCCCCGCGGACAAGTTGACCATACGGCATCTTTGCCACGGCCGCCATTTGGGGCGGCTCGGCCCTGGTCGTGCTCACCATGAAAAGGGCGACGGCGAATAAGGCGGCAATCGTGTTGAACGGCGTGGCCGCCTCGATCTCGGCACGGGCGATCAGAAGCTGTCCGACAGCGAGAGCCAGGAACGTGCCCACCATGTAGATCGAGAAGACCCGTCCCCGTTCGGACGGTCGGGCCTTGGCGTTGAGCCAGCTCTCGGTCGCGATGAAGATGCCCGAGCAGCCGAACCCGATGACCGCGCGCAGTACAAGCCACGGCCATGCCTCTGCCCAGAGCGGCATCGCGGCGGTCGCAGCGACGACGAGACCGCCAAACGCGGCGTAAGCACGGATGTGCCCGATCCGTTCGATGATCCGCCCGCAGCGCAATGCGCCCAGCGCGAAACCGGCGAAGTAGCTGCTGAGCACCAGACCAGCCATTGTCGCGCCGAAGTCTTCGATTGCCACGCGCAATGAAATGAAAGTGCCGAAAAAGCCATTGGCAAGCTGGATGGCGCTCGTCGCGACAACCAGCGTCCCTATCTGGGCGCGCATCGAGTTGCTCGGCTGCATCGCTCTCCACCGTTTTTCGGCCGACCAGTCCGATCGCGCCATCCGACCTTGCGAGGTTCGCGCCCCAGGCCGGTCAGATCAACCGGCTGCGCGTGCCGCCACTCGCGTCCGTCGAGATCGTATCGTTCCGCTATCATCCGAAAATGCTCCACCGCAACGCGACTTTCGACAGCGTGGAGCTGCAAGATGGCGGTTCGCGATACAGCGACATTGGCACGATGACGCAGGGTTGTAGAGTCGTGCCGTTGCGTTCCATCCCGAACCGATAGAGTGTCGGAACGCTGAAGCCGAGCGAGAATGGCGTGAACCGCGAAACATCCATCTATCTCGACGGCGTGCGCTTCACTGCGGCAGCGGTCGTGTTCCTCACCCATGTCTCGGGCCGGCGCCTCACGGGCGGTCTGTTCTGGCAGGTGGCGCCCTACGGGTCGGAGGCCGTGACCCTGTTCTTCGTGCTGTCCGGATTCGTGATCGGCTACACCACGCGGCGAAACCGCCCCGCCGAAACCTATATCGTCGCGCGCACCGCACGCATCTATTCGGTGGCGCTTCCAGCGCTCCTGCTTACGTTCGTTCTGGATTCGATCGGGCGCGGCCTCAATCCCGCGCTGTACACGGAATCGTGGGGCTATATCTGGGACGGGCGCGCCTGGCAGTTTCTGCGCGGCGCGCTGTTTCTCAACCAAATCTGGTATACTGATGTCAGCCCCGGATCGGACCTGCCCTACTGGTCGCTGGGATACGAGGTCTGGTACTACGCGATCTTCGGGGTCGCTGCGTTCTCCCGCTCGCACTGGCGCTGGCCCATCCTGCTCGGGCTGCTGGCGTTCGTCGGGCCGCGGATTGCCGGGATGTTCCCGCTATGGGCGCTCGGGTTCTTGGCGTATCGCGTCTGCTCACGCGTCACTCTCAGCCGTGGGACGGCTGTGGCGATGTGCCTCGGAGCCGTGCTCATTTGGGTTGCCTACGAGGCGCAGGCATGGATGGGCGGCACGCGGATGACGGGGGCAGCACCGGCCTTCCTCGGCCACCCCGAACTGGCACAAAGCTATCTCGTGGCCACCCTGTTCACCATCCACTTGATCGGCTTCCATTCCCTTGGACCGACGTTCGGCGTGGTGCTGAACCGCTTTGCCAGGCCGGTGCGCTGGATCGCCGGAGCCACTTTCTCGTTGTATCTTTTCCATGTACCGATCGCGCAATTCATCGCTGCGCTGATGCCCTGGTCTCCGAGTTCGGGCGCTGCGCGAGTCGCGGTCCTTATCGGCACGCCGTTGCTCGTTCTGGCGTTGGCGGAGGTCACGGAGCGGCGCAAGGAATCGTGGCGCCGGCTGGTCATCGCGCTCCTGCGCTATCCCTCATCCTTTTGGTCAGGCGCGCTGCCGCGATAGGCGACTGCCGCTGCCATCACTCGGGCCGGGCAGCGACCGGCCTGACCGGCTGTTCCAGCAGCTTCGGGAAGCCGAGCTCCACCGCCTCACGGTAGGCGGCCGCCAGCACCTCGGTCCGTCGCGCCTCCCGCGCGCGGCGTAGCGCGTCGATCTGGCGAGCGTATCGCTCGGGGTCGACCTCGGTCACCACCCTCTCGACTGCCGCCTCCATGCCGGCCTCGTCCTCGCAGAGAAAGCCGATCTCGCCGCTCTCGGCGAAGAACTGCTCGGACAACGGCACGCGCATGGTGATGACCGGCTTGAGCCATGTGACCGCATCGATCAGAGCGCCGCTCGCGGAGAAATCGTAGTAGCCGCGACGGAAAGGCAAAAACACGTAGTGCAGCGCAGCCAAGCGCCGCGCGAATTCAGCGCGCGGCAGATGCTCGTGCGCCGGCGGATCTTCCAGCACGTCGCAACCCGCGGTCTTGCCCGCCTGGACGACCCCGACATGCACGAAGGCGACGCGGTCGCCGTGCCGCGCCTTCACGCGAGCGGCAATGTCGAGGAACGTAGGAAATCCCTTGGCCTCCGAGCCCAGGCCGACAAAGCCGATGCGAATGGGCGGGAGTGGGACGGGTGGATCGCTCGTGGGAATTTCGGCCGCGTTGATCGGGTGCCGCACAATGTCGGTGCGCGCCGATGCCTCTGGCAATACAGATTGCAGAGCGGCCCGTATCGCAGGCTCCAGCACGAGGAAGCGCACGGGCACCTGGAACCGCCTCTCCAGTGCCGAGCGAGTATCGAACGCGCGAACCAGTGGGTTGCGCGGACGCCAGCCCGTGGCATCCGACAGATTGCCGTGCAGGCCGATCTGAACACCAACCCGTCGCCCCGAAAGCCGTGCGGCATAGGCCGCGGCAAATGTTCCGGTCGCGGTGGTGGAGGTCAGCAGCACGAGGCAGCCCGCCTTGTGCGGCACCTTACCGAGCGCCGTCCGGATGGTGCGGAACTCCTGCCAGAAGCGCGGGAAGGACACCATGTGCGTCCGGCCACGATATCGTTGCGAGACCTCGATCGGCATGAACGCGATATTGGGCAGAGCGGCGAGCGCCGGATCGCGCTGCAGCTCCGTCAGGTGCGTCGGGTCGGCATGGACCCGTACCTGCTGTTCCGGCCAAGCACGCGCGACAAACTGGATGACGCCGCAATTCACCGGCGCGTGGACCGTCCCGGTCCATGTCATCTCGAAAATCAGGATCATGCGCGTGCCGGCTTTCCCCGCGGTCGTCAGCACGGGCTCGGATGCGAAACTCGAAACCGTCGGCCGGTGTGATTGGCAAGAACCTGGAAGCTGGGCGACGCGGCAGCAAGAGCGAGTTTACGGGACTACGATGAAACTTGCGTCAGTCCGGCCCGACGCGCCATGCTCCCGAGCCAGTCCGGCTGTCCCGGAGTATTTGCCGATCAGCCCCACCCGTGCAGGAGAACGCAAACATGGCCCGCATCCTGATCGCCACCCTGATTCTCGCGGCAGCGGCCGCGCCGGCCTTTGCGTGCGACTACAACAAGTCCGCCGCGGCGACCCCGCAGTCGAAGGCGGCCACAGCGCAGCCGGCCAATGGTCACGCGCCATCTGGCGCAATATCGAGCCAAAGGCCGTCCTAGACAGCATGACCGGCCCCGGCACCGTAGGCCGGGGCGACAGGCGCTGTCGGCATAGCGCTCGTCCGTTGGTTGCCGGGCGATCGTCCTGGTGAGCCGTCCCCTCGCCGCGCTGCGCTGGCTGGTTGCCGGCGTTGGAGCAGTGGCTGTCTTGGTCGCGGCCATTGTCGGCGCGCTGCTCTGGTGGAGCCTGCCGGCCGCTGAGCAGGAGGTGCGGATTCCGGGCCTGTCCGCGCCGGCGACGATCAGCATGGACGCGGACGGCGTGGCGCGGATCCGCGCGGCGTCGGAGAGCGATGCAGCGGCTGCGCTCGGCTTCGTCCATGCGCGAGACCGGATGTTCCAGCTCGACATGATGCGCCGTGCGGCCTCGGGCCGCTTGGCGGAACTGGTCGGTGCCCGTGCATTGCCGTTCGATCGCGAGATGCGGGTGCTCGGGTTGCGTTATCGCGCGGAAGCCGATTACGCGGTGCTGCCATCCGTCGATCGGGTAGTACTCGAAGCCTACGCCCGCGGAGTGAACGCCTGGATTGCCGCGCGCGGCCGGTTCAGTGCGCCCGAATTCATCGCGCTCGGCGCGCCGGAGCCCTGGACGCCCACCGATAGTCTGCTCTGGGCCCGGACAATGGGGCTCTATCTCTCGGGCAACTGGCAGCGCGAATTGGCACGACTTGCATTGGCCAAGCACCTGCCGGTGCGGCGGATCGCCGAGCTTTGGCCGGGTCGCGAAGAGAGCGTTGCCGCCCTCGATCCGGCTTCCGCCGACGCGGCCCAACATGTGCTGGATGCCCTGCCGCAGATGCCCGAGGGCGGCTCCAACGCCTGGGCGGTGAGCGGCGCCTCGAGCGCCACCGGGCGGCCGCTGCTCGCCGGCGACCCGCACCTGCTCTATATGCTGCCCGGCATCTGGTATCTCGCGCGCATCGAGCGGCCGGACGGCGTGTGGGCGGGAGCCACGGCGCCCGGGGTGCCAGGCGTGGTGATGGGCCGCAACAGCGACATCGCCTGGGCTTTCACCACGACCGGCGCCGACACCCAGGACGTCTTCATCGAGACGCCGGTTGGGGACGATCAATACGCGACGCCCGACGGACCACGTCCATTCGTCGTGCGCGAGGAACGGATCCGCGTCCGTGGGCAGGAAGATGTCATCCTGACGGTGCGCGAGACCCGGCACGGTCCGGTGATCAGCGACATCGCGCCACGGCCGGACGACAAGCTGCTCGCGGTGGCGATGGCCAGCCTGGCGCCGGGCGAGACGGCGGCTTCCGGCTTTCTTGCGCTCAATCGGGCACACAGCGTCGCCGAGGCGGGATCGGCCGCCGCGCTGATCACGTCGCCGGTACAGAACATGATGGTCGCGGACCGCGAACGGATCGGACTGTTCGTAACCGGCCGCGTGCCATTGCGTCGCGCCGGCGACGGTTTCGCTCCAGTTGCTGGAGCGGACGGCGCACATGACTGGCTCGGCTTCGCCGCCGGCGCCCGCCTGCCTGTCACGGTCGATCCCGCGGACGGTCAGCTGGTGAACGCCAACGAGCCGGTGGCGCCCCTGGGCTTCCCGGTCTTCCTCGGCCGCGACGCCGAGGGGCCGTGGCGCGCGGAGCGGATTCGCGCGCTGTTGGCCGGATCGCGGAAGCACACGGTCGACGGGTTCGCGGGGATGCAGGCCGACGCGGGTAGCGAATACGCCCGCCAACTCCTGCCGGTGCTGCGCGGTGTCGCCGTACCGAAGGGCACGGCCCGCAAGGCGGCCGCTCTGCTCGACGGGTGGGATGGAACGATGGCGCTCGACGGCGCGGCGCCGTTGATCTTCAACGCCTGGCTGGCCCGGTTCCGCGACGACGTGCTGCGGCGGGCCGGCGTTCCCGAGCGCAGCCCCGCCGTCTCGCGCCTCGGCTTCGTCGCCTGGCTGCTCGGCCCAAGTGACGCGGACGCCCGCGCGGCTTGGTGCGGCGGTTCGTGCGAGCCGGTGCTCGCGCAGGCACTGGAAAACGCGACCGCCGAGTTGGCGTCCCACCTGGGCCCCGATCCAACGACCTGGCGCTGGGGCGCCGTACACGACGCGGTGTTCAGCCATCCTGTGTTCCGCTTCGTACCGCTGTTGGGCCGACTCACCGAGGCCCGGATCCCGGTGGCTGGCGACACCAGCACAATCAATCGGCAGGAGGCGCTGTTCGGCGGCTTCGACAGCGTCCACGGCCCGGCCTATCGCGGGGTCTATGATCTCGCCGACCTCGACCGCAGCCGTTTCATGGCCGTGCCCGGCCAGTCCGGCAATCCGTTCCGCGGCACATCGCGCGGCTTCGTCCGCCGTTGGGCCGAGGGCCGGACGATCACGCTTGGTCCCGAGAGCGGCACGGGGGAGGTGACCGCTCGCATCCGCCTCCTGCCGACGGCGGCACCGTAATCCGTTTCGCCCTGGTTCTCCGGTACGCCACCGGCATTGGACCGGGTTAGCACGGGCCTTCAACGGGTACGATGTCGGCGCGAACCCAGCCCATCGCATACGGTGTTTCGCGCGAACAGGGCTACAAAGATTAGCCACAAATTGCGCATGTTTAACAAGCACAATGCGCATCGCGCGCATATATAGCGGCCCCCGAGGTCATGAAGCTCGTCTGAGGTCGTCAGCGTTGAGGGATAGTCCGATCGATCGTCTCGACGTCCGCAGCGAGTTCAATCCGCATTCGGCCTATCGCCCCACTCCCATCGCCATCACATGAAAGAAAGCGACTATGACCAAGCCAACCAGCGCCCCGGCGCTGGCGACACCGGCTGCGAGCGGCGAAGCTTCGCAGCCGACCGAACAAGCCACGTTCGCCGTCTATCTATGGCTCTCCGAGGACGAAGAGATGCGTTTCGCAGCCGCCTCGATCGTCAACGCCTCCGGTGACGACCAGGAAGCCGGGCTGCTGCTGCGGGACTGCGCGGAACGCGCTATCGGGCACCGTCCGGTGCTTCTCAGCGCCCGCATCCAGACCGCCCTCATGCAGGACGTGGACTGGTCGGTGATCGCCCAGTCGTTCCGTGCCAACAATGCAACCGAATGACGTGATGGTGTGCCGATGAGCGCCATGAGCACAGCCACATCCGACGAGTTGGTCCTCGAGCCGAAGGACGTCGGCGCGGTGTTCTCGTTCAGGCCGAAACCTGCCGACCAGCGCCGCCTCTTGCTGGTGATGGACGCGCTCAGAAATCGCTACGGCATAGCGGAGCCGTCCCGACTGGACGCGGTCCGCCTGTCGCTCAGGCTCACCGCCGCCCAATTCGCCAAGTCTGACGCAAGATAGTTCCGGCTGCTCCTAGCGCGTCTGCTTCGCCGTGCCCTGCCGCCCGTAGTTCCCAGCCTTCACACGAGGCTGATTTTTCCGGTTGCCAAATCATGCACCCCGCCGACCACCCGAAGCTGATGCTTGGATACCATGTCGGCCAGGATCGGCTTCGCCTGCTGCAGGCGTTGCACGTTGAAGCGCACATTTGCGACGACGGCCCGATGTTCCAGATCACCGCCGGTCTGCTGCAATGCCGGCTCGATCCCAGGTTTCATCGCCCGGACGAGGTCGGCGATGTGGCCGGGCAGATCGTTATGGGTCTGCAGGGCCTTTACCGTGGCGTCGACGGCCCCGCATTTCGTATGCCCAAGCACCATGATCACCTTGGTGCCGAGCACGGCGGCGCCGAACTCCAGACTGCCCAGCCCTTCCTCCGTGACGAAATTGCCCGCGACGCGGACCACGAACAGGTCTCCTGGCCCTTGGTCGAAGACGATCTCGGGCGCGGCGCGCGAGTCCGCGCAGGCGAGGATCGCGGCAAACGGCGCCTGGCCAAGAGCGCGGCTGGCGCGCCCAGCGGAAAAATCCCGCTCGTGGGGTTTGTTGGCAACGTATCGCGCATTGCCATCGACCAGCAGCTTCAGCGCAGCATCCGGGGTTTCGGCGGCGCGGCTCGGTTGGGCCTTCGCGGCGCCAATCGGCAAGGCGGCGGCCACCAAGCCGGCACCTGCCAACATCAGCCGGCGGCGGCCTAGGCCGGAATCCGCACAAACGTCACACATGTAACCATTCTCCTGGTGCGAAATCCGACGTTGCGAGCCATGCCGGTGCGTTGCCTCACTGTTCGGCTGTAGTTCGGTAATGGTCAAGTCTGAAACGGCGCATGAAGGACCCGCCTCTCCGATTGGGACGGTAGGTATCGCGAGGGCAAAAATCCCGGAACCTGCCACTGCAGGCCGAAACTCACCCGCGACGCCAATTATGCCACGGCCTTTGCCACGATGTCCGGATGTTGGCCGATCACCCGCACATAGGCGATGGCGAAATCCGGTGCGGTTGCCCTGGCCTGCTCCCAGTCGCGCAGCGTACCGACCGGAACCCGGAAGCGCTTAGCGAACTCGGACTGCGACAAACCAAGCCCGGTCCTCGTCTTGCGGATCAGACGGGCGCGCTGGCCCCGGTCCAGCGCTTCAATCGTCACGTCGAAATCCTCGGAGTCGGCTGGATCAGCAGGCAGCGCGATATGCTCGTTCTTCACCTCTGTTGCTCCTTCTCACCGAGATAAAGCGCGGTAAGTCGCCCCGCCAAACGAAAGCACCGGTGAACAGCTTCTCCCCGACGGTCCCGACCACCTTGAACCGTTCCTCGCCATCGATCTCGCGAATGGAGGGAATGATCGGGTGGTTGTCGTCGTCAAGAATCCGGTCGCCAAAGGCCAGCGGCAGCTGATGCTTCTCGCGGTTGGCCACATCCTTGGCGGGATCGAACCTGTCTTGCGGCATGGGACATAATTATACGGGATTTCCGTATAGGCCACAAATCCATATTCACCCGTGAGCTGGCCCGTGACTTGGGTGGTCGGGAGCGCATCCTTGACCACCTCCGAAGCGAACTCATCTAATCCCGCGGCGGGGACGACCCCGCTGTTCCCAATCCCACGATGAGGACGACCTCATCACCAGCAATGGAGATGAGCGATGGCTTGGCTCGTCCTGATCGTCGCCGGCCTGTTCGAGATCGGCTGGGCCATTGGCCTGAAATACACCGAGGGCTTTACCCGGCTGTGGCCATCGCTGGGGACGGCGGCGGCGATGGTGCTCAGCGTCGTACTGCTAGGCCTCGCCCTGCGCTCGCTGCCGCTCGGGACCGCCTATGCCGTGTGGACCGGCATCGGCACCGTCGGGACGGCGCTGCTCGGCATTGCGCTGTTCCATGAATCGGCCGACCCGCTGCGCCTCGCCTGCATCGGCCTGATCGTCATTGGCATCGCCGGGCTCAAGCTCGCCACGCACTGAGCGAGCCCACTGATCAGTCGCTCCGGCCGGGGACGCTCGCCGCACCGCTGGCGATGGAGGCCGGCTCGCCCAGCAGCCACGGAAAGATCGGCCGCAGTTTGATGATGAAATCCCAGGCCATCAGCAGGGCCGCGACCGCGAACACCACGTCGCCGGGGAGCCGCATCCACTGCCAGAACAGCGTCTTGTCGTAGAACTCCTGGCTGCGCGCGTAGGCCAGACCATTCTCGAACACCGCGTCGAGCTGCGCCCAGCCAATCGGGAAGAAGTTGAGCAGAATCCACAGCACCAGCCCGCCATTGTACAGCCAGAACGCCCAGACGCCCGCGCGATCGCCGAACGGCACGCGGTCCGCGGCGACGTAGCGCAGGCAGAAATACATCAGCCCGATGGCCAGCAACCCGAACGCACCGAACAGCGCCGTATGGGCATGATTGAGCGTCAGGAATGTGCCGTGCTCGTAGTAGTTGACCAGCGGCGCGTTCAACGTCCCGCCGCCGAACACGCCAGCGCCGACGAAATTCCAGAACGCCGCGCCGATGATGTACAGGTAAGCGACCCGATAATGGAACATCGCCTGCGCATGGATCAGACGGTAGTTCTGGATCGCCTCGATAATCAGCAATACGAGCGGCAGCACCTCGATAAACGAGAACATGCTGCCCATCGGTACCCACAGGCTTGGCCCGCCGGCCCAGTATAGGTGATGCCCAGTACCGATCACGCCGCCGAGGAAGATCAGGATCAGCTCGAAATAAACGGCACGCTCGGCGAGTCTGCGCGACACAAGCCCGACCGCCATCAGCAGATAGGCGCTCATGCTCGCCGCGAAGAACTCGAAGGACTGCTCGACCCAGAGATGGACCACCCACCAACGCCAGAAATCCGTAATTGTGAACGACTTCTCGATACCGGTGAGCGGGATCATGCCGAACACGTAGAGAATTGCGATGTTGATGGTACCCGCCCAGATGAGATGCTCCAGACGGATGCGGCCCCACCAGAATTGCCGAGTCGCCTGCCATAGCATCGTCGCGGTCGGCCACATCGCGCGGAACACCAGCACGCTCCAGATCAGCAGACCGAGGAAGAAGCCGATCTGCCAGAACCGCCCGAGTTGGAGATAGGACAGGCCCTGATTGCCGAACCAGAACCACGGGCCGCCCACCGCGCCGCCGAGATAGCCCATGATGCCGAGCCAGTTGCCGATCAGCGCGCCGGCGACGATCACGACCGTCGCCCAGAACAGCAGATCGACCAGGAATCCCTGACCACGCGCCTCCCGCCCACCGGCGATCGCGGGTGCCAGGAACAGCCCGGCCCCAATCCACGATACGCCGATCCAGATGATCGGCGCCTGGATGTGCACGTCGCGCAGGAAGTTGAAGGGCAGGATGTTCTGCAGCTCGACGCCGTAGAAGCTGCGCCGATCGTAATAGGCATGCGCCATGATCGTGCCGGCGGCGATCTGCAACAGCAGCACCGCCGCGACCACCAGGAAATACTTGCCCACCTTGCGCTGGCTCGGCGTCAATGGCCGGAAGCCCGCCAACACGGGGTCCATCGGCGCGTCATCCGGGCCGCTGAGCCAGAACTCGTAGATGAACAGCACCAAGCCGAATGCGAAGAAGGTGAAGCAGAAACTGATCCAGGTCCAACGGAAGGTGTTGGTAGTCGGCGCATTGCCGACCACCGGCTCATAGGGCCAGTTCTCGGTCCACGACCACGGGACGTTGGGGCGGCGGGCAACCGTGGTCAGCGCGCAGTAGATCAGGAAGTCGGCGGTTGCGGACCGCGCCCGCTCGTCGAGGCTGTGGGCCGGAGTCCAGCCGGTGACGGGATCGACGGTGCCGAGACTTTTGGCGATTTCGTCGCGCAAGCTGACCATCGCCCGTGCCAGCGCATCGGGGATCGTTACCTGCGTCAACGTCAGGTCGACGCGTTGCAGCATCTCTTGCATCGCCCTCCGCACCGACGCCTGCTGTTGGCTGTCCAATTCGCCGAATGGCTTGCCGAAGCGTGTCCCGGCCAGCCCGTCCTCGGTGAGACTGGCGAGGCGTAGCAACGTCCACGCGGTGTAGTCCTGGCCGAAATACGAACCCATTCCGTACAGGCTGCCGTAATCCATCAAATCGGCTCGCTGAAACCCAGCTTTGCCTTCCAAGATGTCGTTGCTGGTGATCAGCACGTCGCCCTTCTCGCTCACGAACCGATCGGGCTGCGGCGGTGCTGTGATGTAGGTTACGACCGTTGCCCAGGCCATCAACGCGAAGGTGAGGATCGCGACGGCGAGCAGCACCCATTTGAGGACATTGCTGACCGGGTCCTGGTTGAGCCGATCGTCGATCGTCGAGGTTGCCGACATCGCGCACCCCCAGAAATCAAGTACTGGCGCTACATCTTACACGCCAAAGCGATAGCGAATGCAACAACTGGTTTTCTCGTTCGTGGCATGACTGTATGGCAACGGTCGACCGCGCGCCTAGCGAGTGGCAGGATCGCTCGCCTCCGTGGGAGCCACCAGGACGGGAGAAGCAACATGGACCTCGCTGGATTCCGGGCGACGACGGGCGACGCGGAACCGCCTGCCGAACTCAGCCTCGCGCTGCAGACGCTGTGGTGGGATGCCAAGGGCGACTGGGAACGCGCCCATAAATGCGCGATGGCGGATGACAGTACGGACGGCTCGGCGGTGCATGCCTATCTGCATCGCAAGGAGGGTGATCTGCGCAACGCGGGCTATTGGTACACGCGGGCGGGGAAAACGCCGGCGGAAGGGTCGCTCGACGCCGAATGGGAATCGCTCGCTCGCGCCTTGCTGTGAGGCGCTGGCTGGCGCTCGCGGCGGTGGCGCCGCTGGTCGCGTGCACGGCACCCGATCCGTGCCGGGATGTGGGCGCGCACCAGGCTCTCGTCGCGACGCTGCTGTTCGGGCTCGACGTGCCGGGGCGTCGGCCGGTGACGAACGACGAGTGGGCCGCCTTCATGCGCGACGTGGTGACGCCGCGCTTCCCCGAGGGCCTCACGGTGCTCGACGGCAACGGCCAGTGGCGCGACCCCGCGACGGGGCGGATCAATGCCGCGCCATCCCGCGTGGTGATCATCGCGACCGACGATGCGCGGTCCGCGCCGGGCAAGCTCGCCCAGGTCGCGGACGCCTACAAGGCGCGCTTCGACCAGAAATCGGTCGGCATCCTGATCAGCCCGAGCTGCGCCGCGTTCTGATCAGCGCGCGTTGCCGAAGATGCGCTGGCGCACCGTGTCGCCGGCGCGAATGCCGTCTCGCGCGACGGTGCCGGCGGCCAGTTCGAGGGTTGCGCGCACCGGCCCCTTGCTAGCAACGGTGTCGAGGCTGAAGGGCACCGCGTTTTCGGCGATCGAATCGATCGTGCCGTCCGGCTTGATGAACACCATGTCGAGCGAGGCCACGGTGTTGCACATCCAGAACCGCGCTTGCTCGGGCGGGTTGCCCAAGTCGAACAGCATCCCGCCATCGGATGGCACGGATTTCCGCGCCATCAGGCCGATCTCCTGCTGCTCCGGCGTGAGCGCCATCTCGACGTGAAAGACGTGCTCTTTGCCGTTCCGGCCGACGATGACCAGTGCTTCCTTCGGCAGCACCGGCTGGGGCGCATGATAGGCCTCCGGGCCGGGGCATCGCTGCGCCACGGCTGGCGCCGCTCGGAACGCGAGGATCGCGAAGGCGGCGAGCAGCATCAGGCTTCTCATGGCGAAATGTCCCTCGGTCCGGGCGGCGGGTCAGGTAAACACGGATTTCGATTCGGGCCGGGATAGCGCCGCCAGACGCCGCTCCATGCTTTCGAGATTGGTGAACAGGCGACCGGCGACGAGGCGGAGGAAATAGAAGCCGAATTCAGGGTTCTGATAGTAGAGTTCCTTGACCTGCGCGTAGCTGATGACCAGCAGGTCGCCGTCCTCGACGCATTCCACCGTTTGCGTGCGAAGATGCTCGGGCGCCAGCAGGCCCAGCTCGCCGAACACCTCGCCTTGCGCGAGGTCGACCCCGAGCGCTGTCACCCGATAGCGGCCGCTCACCGCGAAGAACATCTCCTTCGCGATGTCGCCCTTGGCGAACAGCACGTCGCCTCGCCGATAGCGGCGGCGCCGCATAAAGGGCTTGAGCCAGCTCATCGTGTCGCCGCGCGAGGCCTGCGAGACGCGGCGGGTGAGCTGGATCATCTCGCGCAGCCGGTAGCCGTTGATTGGCAGCAGCAGCACCTGGAGCAGGCAGCTCGGATAGAGCGCGTGCATGTAGAAATATCCCGCGAAGGCGAGGTTGGCGGCGATCGCCAGGGCACGCAGCGGGATCATCGTTTTCATCAAGTTCGTGGCGACGACCAGGACCACGCCGACATAGCCCAGCGCCTCGACCATGCTCATGCTTGGTCATCCCTCGATCTGGCCATCGCGCGCCGCCTTGCACCTCAGGCGCCGCGCCCGACGGTTCGCCACGCGAGCCGGCAATCATTGATGAGAGGATGTCATAGCAATATTCACTATGCGATACAAAGGCCGTGTGCCAATATGGGGGCCCGGGGAAGGGCCGAAAACAGGCTCGGACGATCGCTGCCGACACGTCTCATCACCAGGGAGAAAACCCGTGAATGCGAGACTCCTGACGATCGGATTGGCCTTGGGGGCCATCCTGTCGATGCCGGCCGTGGCACAGACCCAAGCAGGATGCGCCAAGACCGCACAAGCCGAGGCCCCGCGCCCACAGATGGCGCAAGCGGAGGCGCCACGTCCGCATATGGCGCAGGCCGAAGCTCCACGTCCGCAGATGGCACAAGCCGAGGCTCCGCGGCCGCAGATGGCGCAGGCCGAAGCGCACGGGGCGCCGCACCAGGTCGCCGGTATCGCGGATCCGTGCAAATAGCCGTCTCCGGCTCCGCCGAGGCAAACGGTACGACGTGACGGGACAAGACAGCGACCGGTCGGCCTGGTCAGGAGGCCGGCCGCCTGCCGTGCGCGCGGAAGCTGCCTCATGCGCCTGACCGTTGGCCGCGCCCTGCTGTTGTGCGCCCTGCTCCTCGCTTCGCTGGTCGGTGGTGCCGATGTCGCGCGCGCGGAACGCCTGCGCGATCTCGTGCCGTTCGGCCGCACCCATCGGCTCAGCCGCGTGCTGCCGACCGTGGTCAACATCTCGATGACCAAGATGAAGACCGACGCGCCGGCACCGGGCCAGACTGCCCCGCCCGAGCCGCGCCTCACGCAGTTCTACGGCTCCGGCTTCATCGTCGATGCTTCGGGGATCATCGTCACCAATCGCCATGTGGTCGATGGCGCACTGCAGGTCGCTGTCACCTTGCCAAGCGGGTCGACACTGCCGGCCCGTATCATCGGGGTCGCGACCAGCATCGACATCGCGCTCATCAAGATCGACGCCGACAAGCCGCTGCCGACCGTCCGCTGGGGCGACAGCGACCGGGTACGCGTGGGCGACGAGGTGTTCGCGATCGGCAACCCGCTCGGCGTCGGAGAGACCGTCACCTCCGGGATCGTCAGCGCGCTGAACCGCGATATCCTGATCTCGCCCTACGACGACTTCATCCAGACCGACGCGGCGATCAACCACGGAAATTCGGGCGGCCCGCTGTTCGATTCGCGCGGCGAGGTGATCGGGGTCAACACGGCGATCTTCTCGCCCACCGAGACCGGCGGCTCCATCGGCATCGGCTTTGCGATCCCTGCCCGCGATGTGCAGTTCGCCATCGACCGGCTGCGCCGCTTTGGCCAGCTGCGCCCGGGCTGGATCGGCGTCCGCACGCAAGACGTCACCGCGGAGATCGCGGAGGCCATCGGGCTGGCACCGGTGCGCGGCGTCATCGTCGCGGGCACAGAGCCCGAAAGCCCCGCCGCGAAGGCGGGCCTCGCGGAGGGCGACGTCGTGCTGCGCTTCGAGGGCCAGGTGCCGAAGGACAATCGCGCCTTGGCGCGGATGATCGCCGAGGCGCCGACCGGCAAGCCGGCCTCGCTCTCCGTCTGGCGGGACGGGCAAGAGCGAACCGTATCGGTGACTGTGCGGGAGTGGCCGCAGGAGCCGGCGGCAACCACCAAGGGCGCGGCGGTCGCCACGGCGCCCTCGGGCAGCACCGATCCGATGACGCTCGGCCTGCGCTTGGGTCCGATCAGCCAGGAGGCGCGGACCAAATACAAGCTCGCGGCGAGCGTGTCCGGTGTACTGGTCGAGGAGGTCACCCCGAACAGCGTGAGCGCGGGGCGCGGACTCTCGGCCGGAAACGTCATCCTCAAGATCCGCGATATTCCGGTCGCCACGGCCGACCAGGTGACGAAAGCGCTCGTCGCCGCCAGTGCGGCCGGCCACCGCAACGCATTGCTGCTGGTTCAAAAGAAGGACGGCCAGCATTGGGTAACAGTCCCGCTGGGAACAGGACGCTAGTTCTGGATCGCCGGCAGGGATCACTCCATCCGCGCCAAGGCCTGTTCCAGGTTTGCAAAGAAGCGCTGCCACCCGTGCTGGGCACCCTGGTAGGCCTGCTGCTGATCCGGCCTGAAGCCCGACTGCTCCATGCGCAGATGGGTCCCCGTGCCCGTGGGGCTTAGAGTCCACGTGACGACACTCTCGAGACCATAGGCCGCCCACGTGTAAGACAGCGTCCTGTTCGGCTCGACCGCCGTCACCTGACAGTCGACAGCGCCCCAGTCCGCGCGAAGACTGAAACGATGGTCCACGACGGGCTTGAAGTCGTTCTTCATGAGCCACTCCTCGATGAGGTGTGGCTGCGTGAGGGCGCGCCAGATCTTTTCCGGCGGAAAGGGCATCTCCCGTTCGACAACGACGGAGCGCGTCTCGGCCACGGTATCGGTCATTGGTCCATCCTTTTGAGCAGATTTTCGAGTTGGTCGAATCGGCTTTGCCAGAAGCCGGCCATTTGGCTGGTCCAGTCGATCAGCGGGGCAAGCGCACCGAGCTGCGCGCTGTAGTGCGTTTGGCGACCTTCGTGGCGGTCGCGCACCAGCCCAGCCTGCTTCAGGACCCCAAGATGCTTTGAGACCGCCGGCTGCGAGACCCCGGCCCGAGCCGTCAAAGCCCCGACCGTCTGCTCTCCCTTGCGGCACAATCCTTCAAAGAGAGCCCGCCGAGTCGGATCGGCCAGTGCCCTGAACAGAACGTCATGGAGGTCGGGCATCGCGACCAATAACCCCTCAGTATTGAAATCTGGGCTGGTATGCGATCATAGCGGCGCTCTCGATATCTAACTGATAACCGATTGGCTATTTATTCGAGGTATAATCATTGGGTTGTGCGAGTCAAGCGAGAACCCACTGGCCACCGCGACGCATTGCTGCTGGTGCAGAGAATGGATGGCCGGCACTGGGTAACAGTCCCGCTGGTAACGGGACGCTGGAGCGGCCGCCAGCGATTGCCTCTGCCGGAAGCCTGACCGATCCTGCACGCGCAAGTAGTCGAGGATCGGGAGGAAACCGGATGGACCGAACCCACGCGCCAAATCGCGTCAGGCGCGCGCAGCGCTCCGCCCTGACCATGCTGGTAGTCGCCGGTACGCTGAACTATCTCGACCGCTCCACCCTCTCGATCGCCAACCCGCTCATCCGCGAGGAGCTTGGACTATCGATCGCGGACATGGGCCTGCTGTTGTCGGCCTTCCTGTGGGCCTACGCCTTCGCGCAGCTGCCGGGCGGCGCGCTGGTGGACCGGGTGGGGCCGCACCGGCTGCTCAGCGCCGGGCTTGCCCTATGGTCGGTTGCCCAGGCGGTGGCCGGTTTCGTCACCAGTTTTTGGCAGTTCTCCGTCGCGCGCGTGTTCCTTGGCTTGGGCGAGGCGCCGATGTTCTCGTCGGCCGTGCGGGTGGTGCGGGACTGGTACAACGTGCGCGACCGGGGGCTGCCGACCGGCATCTGGAACTGCACCTCCTCGCTCGGCCCGGCGATCGCCCCGCCGATCCTGACCGGCCTGATGCTCGCCCTTGGCTGGCGCTGGATGTTCATTGCGATGGGCATTGTCGGCCTCGTGGTCGCGCTGATCTGGTTCCTGGTCTACCGCGACGCCGCCGAGACGAGGTTCACCGAGGAGGAGCGGCTGTACCTGACGGAGAGCGAGGAAGCGCCGGTCGCGCATCGCATCACTTTCCGGGAATGGGGCGGGCTGTTCCGCTTCCGCACGACCTGGGGGCTGGTGCTCGGGTTCTTCGGCATCGTCTACATGGGCTGGCTCTACCTCGCCTGGCTGCCCGGCTATCTCGAAATCCAGCGGCATATGTCGATCCCGAAGACCGGGCTCGTCGCGGCGATCCCGTTCGCCTTCGGCGTGATCGGCAGCGTCGGCGGCGGCTGGATCGCCGACCGGCTGATGCGCGCCGGCTTCTCGCCGGTGAACAGCCGCAAGCTGCCGGTGATCGTCGGGCTGCTCGGCATGGCGGGGTTCACCGTGGTCGCGGCAGAAGCGGCGAGCGACATGGTTGCCGTCGCCGCGATCTCGGCGGCGCTGATGTTCGGCTCCTGCGCGAGCGGCATGTCCTGGGCGCTGGCGAGCATCGCGGCTCCCTCGAACTGCACCGCCTCGCTCGGCTCGATCCAGAATTTCGGCGGCTATCTCGGCGGCGCGTTGGCCCCGACCATTACGGGATTCATTGTCCAGGCAACCGGCAGCTTCGTGCCGGCGCTGCTGGTGAGTGCTGCCATCGGGCTGGTCTCGGCGCTGATCTATCTGGTGCTGATCCGCCAGCAGCCGATCACCTCCGCCGAGCTCGGGGCCGTGTTGCAGCCGGCGGAGTAGCGGGCCGCCAGGCGGACACTCTCGCGCTGGTTGTTCCAGGACTTGCGCCTGCTACCGGATAGTTTCTAAAGTTTTGGTTGAACGCTGGCCATACAGCGCAACCAAAAACGTTGGAGCATTCGGAATGGCGACGAGGACCTGGACGCCGGGCACCACGGGCGACTGGTACGTGGCCGGCAACTGGACGACGCTGCCGCCCGAGCCAAACGATTTCCCGCAGGCCGGCGATCAGGTGGTCGTGCTCGATGGCGCACCGATCATCACGGCAGCCGACAGCCTCTCCTTCGGCCCGATCGTCAACGAGAAGATCCGGCTGGGGTCAGCCACCGGCAACACAACGGTGGTGCTGCAAGCAACCGGCGAGACCTTCGGCCTCCGGACCGAGATCACCGCCGTCGGCTCGCAAACCCCGGCCGTCAATCTCGACCTCTATGGCACCACCGCGCTGCAAGGCAGCATCGTCGTACAGGGCCAGGACCGCACCTTCACGATCCGCAGCCAAAGCGACGGCACCACCGACGATTTCATCATCGCGGATGCGGGCAGCAATCCCGGTCCCGGCCTGATCGCGGTGAGCCAGGGGAGCGTTCTCGAGCTCGCCGGCGATCAGATCACCAATAACGGCACGGTGCAGACCGACGGCACTCTGCATCTCGCCAGCGGGTTGCAGTTCGGTGGCTTTGGCGATGTCGAGATCGAGGCGGAAGGCGTCGTCAGCGTGGACGGCAGCGTCGGCAGCGCGCAGCAGATCGACTTCCTCGACAATGGCGGACGCCTGGTTCTGACCAACCCGGCGGCGTTTCTCGGGTTGGTCGGCATGTTCGGCCCCGGCGACAGGATCGAACTGCCCAATACGCAGGCGCACTCCTTCACCTACCAGACGGGCAACTTCAGCATCGGCACGCTGACGCTCTATGCGGGCGCGACGCCCGGCGGCACGCCGCTCGCCACCCTGAACGTCAGCGACCCGGCGGCCAACGGCACGCAGGACTTTACTCTCACGACGGACAGCCAGGGCGGCACGCGCATCACCTATCAGCCGCAGGGTCTGACGACGCTGCAGGAATCGCTGCCGTTCGCCGCGGTCGGCACCACGGGCCAGCTGATTTCGTTTCAGGATTTACTGACCCAGGCGTTCGGGACGATTCCGACCGGCTACGCCAGCTACACGCTGTCCGGGCCGTTCCGGCAGATGCCGACCGAGTCCTATTGGCAGCAAGGGCCGAACGGGCCGCCAGAGAACTCCTACTGGCTGGTCGGCGGCGTGCCCGTCACCGGTCCGACCACCGTGAGCGCGAACGACATCGGCAACGTCTCGTTCTACGAGGGCAACAGCATCGTCCGCACCGCGGCATTCACCGTGACGAACGCGGCCAACCAGAACATCGACTACAACATCTGGACGGTCGATCCGTCGGTCCTTGCGCCCCAGACGGGCGATGCTACCCCGATCGCGGGCGTGCCGGGCTCGGGCACGCGATTCGGCCGGCCGGACCCCGCCGACATGGTTTCCTCCGCGTATCGCTACAACATGGTCTATGCGGGCGTGCTGAACACCAACAACTGCAACTGGATCGCCGATAACGTCGCGGCGGGCGCCGGCGCCGTCATGCCGTTCGACGACGCCAGCACGGACCCCGCCGACAACGTCTCGGGTGGCTTCTGGCGCATCGTCTATCGCGGCTCCGACCCGAACCCGGTGCAGGACTGGGGTGCGATCGTGCAGCCAGGCGATGTCGTGCGCCTACAATGGCTGGCGAGCGGCGGGCCACACACCACGACGATCGTGGGCACCGGCAACCCGGACGGCACCGTCACGGTCTACGACAACGTCGCTTTCAACAGCGCGGGCGTCGAGATCATCGGCGTGCACACGGCGGCGTACTGGAAATCCGCCGATCCGCTCAGCACCACGATCTATCGCCTCGACCCGCTGCACCAATACCTGATCAATGGCACCGCCGAGAGCGAGTTCCTGCAAGGCAGCGTGTTCAACAACCTGATCCAGACCGGCGGCGGCGCGGACACCATCACGGCGGGAGCGGGCAGCAACGAGATCCAGGGCACGGCGGCGCAGCTCGACGGTATCACCGTGAGCGACGTCCATTTCGCCGACACGCTCGATTTTACCGATCTCGACCCGACACGGACGCGCGCGACGCTCGACCGCAATTCCGGTGTGTTGACGGTGCGGCAAGACGGCGCTTTGGTTGCCTCGGTGAACGTGTCCGGCGGCTTCGCGGGCGCTGATTTCTTCGCTGCGTCGGACGGCAATGGCGGCACCATCCTAGCTCTCGCGCCGGTGGACCTCGGCGGCTACGGCGAGGCCACGCGGGCGGTTCTCGAGAAGGTCTTCGCCCCGCTGGCCGCCAGCGGCCGCACCACCAACGTCGTCACATCGTCGGACGGCAGCTTCGCCGCGCCCTTCTCCGGCCAATACAATCTCGCGGTGTTCGACAACCCGCCGGCCGGCGGCAGGATCACCGTGCCGGAGGGCTACACCGGCGCGCCGGCCCAGCCGCAATATCAGGCGGCCATCGCGCAGGGCAGCAACGATATCGTCTTCACTGGCCCGCAGGATGGCCACGCGCTGCTCGTCGGCAATGGCGGCAACAGCCTGCTCGACGCGCACGGCACCGCCGACACCGTGGTTGCGGGCGGCGGCAACGCGACGCTGTTCGGCGGCGGCGACGAGACCTTGCTGGTGGGCGGCGCCGGAGCCGACACGCTGGTCGCCGGCGGCGGGGCGGTGACGCTCGCCGGCGGCAGCGGGGGCTCGCTGAGCTTCGCGGGCAGCGGCGAAGGCACCGCTCTCGCCGGCACCGGCCACGATACCATCGTGAGCGGGGCCGGCGCGGTGACGGTGTGGGCCGGCGACGGCGAGCCCCTGGTGTTCGGCGGCAGCGGCGGGCTCACCTTCATTGGCGGTTCTGGCAACGCCACCGTGGTTGCCGGCAACGGCAACGCGACGGTCACAGCGGGGTCGGGCGCGGATGCGGTGTGGGGCGGTGCGGGAAGCGACGTGCTGCAGGCGGGCAGCGGCAACGCGACGCTGGCGGGCGGCGCTGGTGCCGATCTGTTCGGCTTCACCGCGGGCCGCGCGGGCGGCAGCGACGTGATCGTCGACTTTCTCTCCGGCACCGACCACGTGCAGCTGCAAGGCTATGGCGGCAACGCGGTGGCGAGCGCGCTCGCCGGCGCTACCACCGCCAATGGCAACACCCTTATCACCCTGGGGGATGGCACACAGGTCGCGTTCCTCAACGTCACCGGCCTCACGGCGGCGGATTTCGTCTGATCACGCCGGCAGCTGCACCGTCGCCCGCGCGCCGCCGCGCGGCTTGTTGGCCAAGGTCACGTCCCCGCCATGCGCCCGCAGGATGTTGCGCGCGATTGGCAAGCCGAGACCCACGCCGCCAGTCTCGCGGTTGCGGCTGCTCTCGACGCGATGGAACGGCTCGAACACGCGGTCGAGCTCCTCCGACGGGATGCCGGGGCCGTCATCCTCGACCTCGACGATGACGAAGCCGCGCGTCGGCGGCGCCAAGCGGATGCGGGCGCTGCCGCCGTAGTTCAGCGCGTTGGCCACAAGATTGGCCAGAGCGCGCTTGAGCGCCAGCGGACGGGCGCGGACGGTCAGGCGCGGCGGCCCGTCATAACAGAGCGTCGTTGGATCGCCCGGCCACGCATCGGCGGCTTCGTCGAGCACCGTGCGCAGCAATTCGGGCAGATCGAGCGCCGTCACCGGTTCGGCGCTCGTCGCGTCGCGGCCGAAGGCAAGGGTTGCCGTGACCATTGCCTCCATCTCCTCGAGATCGGCCAGCATCTTCCGGCGCTGCTCGTCGTCCTCCATGAACTCGGCGCGCAGCTTCATGCGCGTGATCGGGGTGCGCAGATCGTGGCCGATCGCCGTCATCATCTCGGTGCGGTCATGCACGAAACGGCGGATACGGCCGGCCATCGTGTTGAACGCCGCAGCGGCGGTGGCGATCTCGGTCGGCCCATCCTCCGGCAGCGGCGGGGCGTTGACATCGCGCCCCAGCGCCTCGGCGGCGGCGGCGAGGGTCCGCACCGGAGAGGTGAGCCGGCGCACCGCCCAGATCGTCAGTCCGGCGGCGGCCAGCGTCATCAGCACGAACGCGATCAGGAACGCGCGGGAATGCCACGGCCGGGGCGGCGGTACTGAGGAGGCGACGTCCAGCCAGCCACCTTCCGGCAGCGGCATCCCGATCACCATGTGCTCCTCCGCCGGGCCGCCGTAGAAGACGAACTCCTCGAGGCGCGCCGTCCCCGGCAGACCGACCAGGTTCATGTTGGCGTCCAGCAGATGCTGCCATCGTGGCGGCGACGGTTTGAGCCGGCCCGGCAGCGGCGGCGTCTCCGACAGGCTCGCCCGCATTCCCGGCGTTGGCGTGAGTTCCTTCAGCACCGTCGCTCGGTCCTCGGGCGGCGTCATGGCGATGACGCGATACAGGTTGATAGTGCGCACGCCGATATCGCGCGCCAGCCCAAGCCGCTGCAAACCGATGCGGTCGAGCGCGTGGATTGTCAGCCCGGCGACCTGCACTGCCGTCAGGCTGAGCAGCAGGACGAGCGCGGTGCGCGCCGCGAGGCTGCGAGGCCAAAAGCGAGCGGGCCACAAGCGGGGAGGCCAGAAGCGAGCGGGCCAGAAGCGGGGGGAGCTCCGCCGAGGCGTCACGCGCGCTCCACGGTGGCGGCGAGCACGTAGCCGCCGCCGCGCACCGTCTTGATGAGCTGAGCACGGCGTCCGTCGTCCTCCAGCTTGCGCCGCAAGCGGCTGATCGCGACGTCGATCGCTCGATCGAACGGGCCGGCCTGCCGGCCGCGCAGCAGGTCCAGCAGCATGTCGCGAGTCAGCACCCGGTTGGCACGCTCCACCAGCGCGGCGAGCAGGTCGTATTCACCGCCGGTGAGCGCGACCTCAACGCCCTCCGGGTTCAGCAGGCGGCGGCGCGCGGGCTCCAGGGTCCAGCCGCCGAACAGCATCGGGCGCGCACCGCGTTCGACGCGCTGCTCAACCGGGTCTCCCGCGCGGCGCAGCACCGCGCGGATGCGCGCCAGCAGCTCGCGCGGGTTGAACGGCTTCGCGACATAGTCGTCGGCTCCCAATTCGAGCCCGATGATCCGGTCGGTCTCGTCGCCCATCGCGGTGAGCATCACGATCGGAATATCGGACTGGCCGCGCATCCAGCGTGCGAGATCGAGACCGCTCTCGCCCGGCAGCATGAGGTCGAGCACCACGAGGTGGTAGTGCCCATTGGGCCAGAGCCGCCGCGTCTCGCGGCCGTCACGCGCGCTGGTTACGCGCATCCGGTGGCGTTCGAGGAACCGCGCCAGCAGATCGCGGATCTCGCGGTCGTCGTCCACGACGAGAATATGAGGCACCTGCTCCATGCTGGAACCATAAGCAATCACGGGGGACTGCGGCAGAGCGTGTTGCACTCCGTTGCATATTTCCCCGGGGTGCGGCTTGCGTTGCAAGGCGGGTGTGAGCCGCCCCTACCCGCCCCCGGCTGCCGATGCTGCCGCGGCGATGCCGGACATCTGAAATCGTTTATGAGACGGCGCCGAACGATCGGTTTACGTTTCCATTGTACGATGCGGCGTCACTGCGATGGCTGCTTCGCTATGTCGGTCCTCAATATGCCGCTCGTCCAGTCGTACCACCCGACGACGTTCTTGGAACGCGGGGTGGCGGTGCCGTTCACCACGCCCTTGCTGGGCGGCGCGCGTGCCCGCCCGGCCGAGCGGGGCGGACCGGAACTGATCGTGCCGAGCCCGTCGGGCGGGCGCGGGGTCTATATCCTGGCCTGGTCCGGGGTGCGCGAGCTGTGCAAGCCGACGGTGCATGACAGTCGGCTGAACCATAAGGTCAACGCCCTGGCCAGCGTTACGCCATACTCGATCAGGAAGGCGGCCCGCGAGGTCGCCGCGGAAGGGCTCGCCGGGCGGGAGGCTCTCGCCGCGGCGCAGGCAGGGCGGGACAACGAGCAGGAAGAGATCCTGCTGACCAACTTCCTGCTGCTGCTAGCGCTGGTGGAGCAGGTCGAGCCTGGCGAGACGGCGAACGGCGGCGCCCTCCGGCCGCAGGAGAAGGCGCTGCTGGAGGCACGCGCCAAGCGCGCCATCGCCCGCATTTCGCCGCGCGTCGGCCGCAGCCCCGAGGCCATCGCCTCGATGCTCGAGGACATGGCACCGGTCTTCGCTGCGATCGGCGTCGGCCGGCAGACCGGGCACGCGCGCTGCACCCGCGCGCTGGAGGCGCTGCGCCGGCTGCACGCCGAAACCACTGCCTGGAGCCAGAGCTACCGGGACGAGAGCGGCGCGCAAGCCGACATGATCGCGCGCGTCGCCGAGCTGACCATCTCCTGCACCGAGACCACGCTCGACGAGGCCCATGCCCTGACGGCGAACATGCCCGGCATACTCACCCGATGGTCGAGCGAGGCGGCCGCCATCCGCAAGCTGACGGTTCGCCCTGAATGGCTGCTGGACGGCTGGGAGCAGGTGTGCCTGCTCTGGGGCAGCAGTGGAACCGACGCGGCGCGGCGGGCGGTGCTGGCGGAGATGGCGCTGCTCGTCCCGATCATCCCGCGCGAGGCGTCGGACTGGGTGGGAATGCCGATCGACATGGATGGGGCGATGCGCTTCCGCCGCACCGTGAGCCTCAACGAGGATTGGCGGACCGGCAGCGCGGTGTTCGAGCTGATCGCGCGCAACGAGCAGCTGCGCGCTCTCGCGGCTTGACCCAGGGGAGCGATCGGACATGTCGGATCGTGGCGCCGTACGCCCCGGCCTCAAGCAGACGCGGGAGGTGCAGCGCAACCTGATCGCGGCGCGCGACGAGCAGATCGCGCGCGTGGTGGCGATGGTCGACGGGCTCGCCGATCGCAGCGCGGCGGATGCACTGATCGCGCCGCTACGGCCTCGGCTGATGCAGCTGCGCCCGCCCCGCCCGATCCGCTTGGCGCGGCTGCTGTTTCTGCCGCTCGACCCGCTGATCGTGCCGGCGCCGCGCTGGCGTCCGGGCGATCCGACCGTGCCGCGCACCGCTCTGGCGCCGCTCGCCGATGTCGTGAAGGAAGCGGGCAGCGCCGTCGTGGCGCGGGTGGAAGCCTCGATCGGCGGCCTCACTTGCAGCGAATCGCAGGCCGTCGCCGATGCCGGGGCCCTGCTCTGGCCGGCCGCCGCCCTCGCGTTGGCAGACGCAGCGCCGCCGCGAAGCTGGCCCGAGAGCGGCCTGAAGCCGGCGGAATTCGCGCCCATCACGCGCGGTGTGGCGGGGGCGTTGGAAAATGCGCCCGCCGTCCAGCGCGCCGTGGCGGAAGCGCGTCGAGGTCTCGCGATTGGCCCGGAGGTTCTCGACAGGGTGCTCGAAGCGGCGGCCAGGCGCGGGGCGGAAGCGTGGAGCCTGACCTACGCCATGCTGCTGGCCCGACTGCCGGACGCCGCCCCGCTGCTACAGCGGGTTGCGGCCCAGGCGGCGAGCGGCAAGGACCCGGCCAGCCGGGCGCGAGCGGATCGCGTCGCGGAAGCCGTGCTGAGCGGCCTCGAACAACATGGAGCCGGCGGGCCGGTCGGCGACGCCGAGCTGGCGGCGGTCGGGGCGGAGGTGCGACGGATCGCCGCGTTGCTCGACGCCATCGACGGGCCTGGCGCCACGGCGCAGCGGCGCCGCCGCATCCAGGATCTCCGCCAGGCCCTCGACGCCAGCAGCCGAACCCGGTTCCAGGACGGCATGGCCTCGGAGTTCGCAGGGCCGCTGCGCGAGCAGCTCGCAGCGGCAGGACCGATCGACGTCGACGGCCTCGAGGAAGCGGCGCGCCGCCTGCGCCAGATCGAGATGGCCGGCCGGCGCATCGGCAGCGCCAAGGCCTACGACACGCTGCTGCAGAGCACCGCGCAAGACGTGATGCGCCTCGACGAGCGCCCCGGCCTCAGCCTTGCCGACAAGGTCCGCATGGTCGAGGTCCTCGCCGGGCCCGACCAGGCGCTGGCGATGCTTGGAGCTTGCTAAGGTCCGCGGCGACCCCAATGCTGGATGGCGATTGCGGGGCGCTTGGGGCGCAGCGCTTGGTATCCGGATTAGCCGCAAATCGATTCCGGATTGGCTGCAATTTGAGTGCCGTGCTGACCAAGCACGTGTCCCGGTCGGCGGAGGCCGACCATCCACGATTTTGCTTGCTCGCCCGGATAGTCGTGGATGACCGGCCTGCGCCGGTCATGACGGTAGGGAATGAAAACGTCGTGCCTGAAATCGCCGGAATGCCAATTCGGTGATCGATGGCGCCATGTAGGGCGTTGCCCGTGCTGCCTCACGCCCATTAGATCCACCGCCTCGCCAATAAGATCCTCGCCGGCCTCCGGTAACGACAGGACACGCCGGTTGCCATCCTCACCGCTCAGACCGGCGTGTCGCCGCGGATGGTGATTCGGTGCATCAGGCGGGTGCCGGCGGGATAGTCGTTGATCGCGAAATGCTGGGTGCAGCGGTTGTCCCAGAATGCCAGCGAGCCCGTGCGCCAGGCGAAGCGGCAGGTGAACTCCGGCCGCGTCGAGTGCCGCGTCAGGAAGTCGAGCAGCGGCTGGCTCTCCTCCTCGGTCATGCCCTCGAAATATTGCACGTGGCTGCCGAGGTAGAGCGACTTGCGGCCGGTCTCGGGGTGCGTGCGCACCAGCGGATGCGCGGAGGTGGTCTGCAGATCACCGGTGTCGCGCACCTTCACCGTGGTGAGGCGGTCGGCGTAGAACTCGCGGCGCGACTTGCCGCCGTATTTCTTGCCGCCCTCGCCGACGCTCACCGTCTTGAGCGGCTCGAGCATCCGCCGCATCCCGTCGGACAAGGTCTCGTAGGCGAGGTACTGGTTGGAGAACATCGTGTCCCCGCCGGCCTCGGGCACTTGCCGCGCGTACAGCATGGTGCCCATCGCCGGTTGCGGCGCGAACATCTGGTCGGAGTGCCAAGTGCCGCCGAAATTGCGCTTGTCGGTCTCCGCCTTCCTGATCTCGATGATCTCGGGATGCTCAGGCAGCCCCTCGATGAACGGGTGAAGATGGATCTCGCCCCAGCGCCGCGCGAAGGCGAGCTGCCGGTCGGGCGTCAGCTCCTGATCGCGGAAGAAGATCACCAGATTCTCGTGCAACGCGGCGCGGATTTCCTGCAGCACCTCGTCGTCGATGTCGCGCGCCAGATCGACCCCGGCGATCTCGGCGCCGAGCGCCCCGGCGATCCGATGCGCCTCTATGTGCTGAAAACGGGCGTTGCGCGATCCGTCCACGGCCAACCTCCCCAGGCATCCGGCGAGCGAGAACGATCATGGGGCAGAACGGATGGCGGGGAAAGCGCTTCCGCCGGGCCGCATGGCGGCGATCAGGAGGCCATCCGCGCCGGCGCGGGCGGCGCGGCGGCGATGTACGTCGCTGTGTGAGCGACATGCACCTCCAGAGTGATGGCACCGCCCGTCGATTGTCCGATCGGCAGTTCGGCGTTGCCGTCGGTCCACCGCCACATCCTGCCGCCCTCGCGCTCCACCACGTGCCAACCACGGGTGAGCGAAGGATGATCGACCGGGATCACCACCTCGCCCTCGGCCGAGCGCAGCACGATCCGACGAATCGCTACGCCGAGAGACCGGAAATCGTCGAGCCACGGAACGACATCGGACGGGACCACCGCGCGAGAGACGAGGCGCACCGACGGCGCGACGGGCAGCACGAAGACATACCGGCCGCGATCCGTGGAAACTGGGCGAATGCCGCGTCCGGCCACCAGCAGGCAAAGATCGGGATCGTCGGTCGTCGCTTGCAAGGACGGCGCATGACCGAGCTGCCTCGCACGCTCCGCCACCCTTCGCCAGACCGGTTCGATGGCGGCGGGGCTCACCGCGAGCGGCGCGCAAGCGTCCTCCGCCCAGCATTTCAGGCCGGCGTTCACGTGGAACTCCGGGTGCAGCACCAAGGCGAGGCCCGCATTGGCGAAGAACGCGCGGTTGCCGGTGTCGAGATAGCTCTCCACCGGCAGGCCCTCGGCGACCAGCACGGCGTGGCGCTCCAATTCGACGTGATAATAATGCACGCCCCGCGCTGCCAGTTCCTGCACGACGGTCATGCCGTTCACCAGCAGCTTCGCCGGGATCAGCTTCCCGTCAATGAACAGGCAGTGGTCCGGTGACAGCAGCAAATCGCGCTTCGGCATGTCCCGCGCGATGGCGCCGCGCCGAATTCTGATCGGTGCGACCGCCGCCGGTCGCGGATGAGCCGCAATGTCGATCCGCCGTTGGCCGAGCCATTTCACCGGCTTGAGCACAGGCTGCCCATTCGACACGGTGACGACCAGATCGCCCTCCGACAGTCGTTCGACAGGGACCTCGCCACGAGAGGTCAGGATATGCGTCCCGCTCGCGAAACAGACGGAGAAGACCCCGTTGCCGATCGGTGCAGCGGTGGCGGCGTTGTTCGGTCCGGTCAGGCCATACGACGCGAGGATCGTGCTGAGCAGATTGTAATGATTGTAGGCAGTGGCGTAGGTGCCTGGATTGACATGAGCGCCGTCCAGGATGGTTGCCACGCGGTTGCCGGAGCTCCCGTCATTTTCGTCCCAGGTGACGACGAGCAGCGAGTTGTTCGCCTTTGCCCACGTCGCGTAGGCGCCGAGGTTGGCCTGCAGCCACGCATCGCCCTGCGCGATCGTGCCGGTGTGCATGTCGTGGTCGACGCTCGGGATGACGAACGACACGGTGGGTAGCAGGTTGAAGTTCGTGGTCGGGAACGCGCTGAAGTCCTGCTCGACGGAGAAACCCTCGGGAAACGATTCCCAGGGGTTGTGATCGTAGGACGAGTTTGGCGTGTCTACATATCCGACGAAGGTTCGGCCGGCGCCTTGCAGGACCGTCGCCAGCGACGGGTCCGGCACCGTGTGCGGGTTGTCATCAGTGACGCCGAAGGTGCTGCCGGCATAGAGCGCGTAGTAGTTCGGCTGGCTCGGATGCGAGATCGCCGTGTAGTTGGTCAGCAGCGCATTCGCCGCGGCGAGGGCATTGATGTACGGCGCATCGACAGTGTTACCGATGATCTGGCTGTAGTCGTGATTCTCCTCCACCACGACGACGATGTGCGAATAGCTGGGCACGCCCGACGACGCGAGCGCCAGCGGCGCGAAGGACAACGGAGGATTGCTCGGCACGGCCGGCGACAGCGCGCCATCGTCGTCAAGCGTCGTGGTGCCGGCGACGTCGGCCGGAACGGAGACGTTGTGGATCGAACGAGACGCATAGATCGCGTTGGCGCCACGAATGTGCATGTTGCCCCTCCATGACCCGATGGCGACCCAGTTCTTACAAGCGAAGGTCCGCATCACCCAATCCGGCGAACCAGTCGTTTTGCAACCGATTGCGCGCGTGTGGGCTCGGCTTTACTCGGTAGCGTGGAACGCTGATGTGTGCGTCCACTCGAACGTAGTCGAATGGCGAATCCACTATCGCGTCGGGCGAAACGTGGAGGCAGAAAAGGCAGAGGCCGAAGACTATTGCATTCGCTCACGAATCAATTCGTTACACTTTTTCTTTCATCTGCATTGGGATGACGCAACGAGAATCAGACGAGGCGCGCCGCGCCCTCCCGTCCGAGATAGGCGACGCGCCCGTCGACCAGCGTGGCGACGACGCGGGTGTCCTGGGGGTCGACCAGGACGAGATCCCCGCGCAGGCCGGGCGCGATCCGGCCTCGGTCGGCAAGGCCGGCCGCGCCGGCGGGGTTGGCCGAGATCAGGTTCCACGCTCGCGGCAGGTCGAGCACGCCGCGCCCGGCGAGGGTAAGCGCGGCCCGCAGCATCGCGGGGTAGAAGTAGTCGCTGCACAGCACGGTGCAGATCCCCGCCTCCGCCATGCGGGCAGCCGAAGCCCAGCCGAGATGCGAGCGGCCGCGCACCACGTTGGGGCTGCCCATCACCACCCAGTCACCGGCCTCGCGTGCCGCGATGGCGACCTCCTCTGCCACGGGAAACTCGCAGATCGTGGCACCCCGGGCGCGATGCTCGTCGCGCATGGCGATGCTCTCGTCGTCATGGCTCGCCATCGCCAGGCCCGCCGCGCGGGCTGCCGCGCCGATTTGGTCGAGTGCCAGCGGCACGTCGTCGGCCTGCGCGCCGATGCGTTCGGCGAGGGCGCGAAACTCCGCGACATTCATGGCGGCGCGATCGCTGTACTTGGCGGCCGTCACTGGATCGGCGACGCGGCGCAGGATCGCCGGGGTGTGATCGTTGAAGGCGAGCAGATGTACGCGCCCCGCCGCGATGTCAGCCAGCGCGGTGTCGAGGGCGGCGAGGTTGAACGCCTCCCAGCGCAGATGCACCCGCATGTCGCAGACGAAGCGCTCCGCCTGCATCGCATCGACCAGCGCGCGCCACGCCTCCAAGCTGCGCAGCCCCGGTTCCCAGGAGAGCGTGATGCCGTGAAACGCCGTGGTGATGCCGTTGGCGAGCAGCTGCGCCTCGGTGTCGCGCAAGGCGATGTCGGGCGCGAAATCGACACCGGGCCGCGGCTGCACCTGCCGCTCGAAGGCGTCGCCGTGGATGTCGACGATGCCGGGCAGCACCAAAAGACCGCGGGCGTCGAGGGTTCGGCGGGCGGATGCCGCGCCGATCGCGGCGATGCGTCCGTCTTCGAGCAATAGATCGACGAATTCCAGGCCGGTCTCGGGCAGCAGGGCTTGCCCGCCGACGATGCGCAACTGGCTCAAACCGGGGCTTCCTTCAGGGTTCAAAGACGATCTGCACGCGCGGCGTCGCGTAGACGCCGATGGCGAACTCGACGATGGCGCCGCCGCCCTCGACGTTGACATTTTCCGCCAACAGCACGGGGCGGCTTCGCGGGGTGCGCAGCAACTCCGCCTCGTCGGCGTTCGGCATCCGCGCCGTCACCCGCGTCACCTGCCGGCGATAGTCGGGGACGCCGACTTGCTTCAGCGCCTCGGTGATGCTCGGCGAGTGCCGAAGCAGGTCGAGCAGGGGGCGGAAGCGCGGGGCGGCGAAATAATGTCGGGTGATACTGATGGGCCGATCGTCGGCGAGGCCGAGCCGCTCGAACAGGATCGCGCGCGACCCTGCCCGCACCCCGAGCCCAGCGGCGATCTGCGCGTCTGCCGCCACCTCCTTGAGCTGCAGGACGCGGCCCGATGGCTCCTTGTTCTGCCGGCGAATCCACTCCGAGAACCGGGTGCGCGGCTCGACGGTGTAGTCGATCACATCCTCGGCGACGAACGAGCCGCGGCCCTGCTCCACCCGCACCAGCCCGGCGCGGGACAATTCCTCGAGCGCGCGGCGCACGGTGTGGCGATTGACGCCGAACCGCGCCGAGAGCTGCGCCTCGGTGGGCAGGCGGGAGGCCGGCGGATAGGTGCCCTCGCCGATATCGCGTTGCAGGCTGGCGGCGATCTGCCGCCACAGCGCCACACCCTCCTGTCGGGAGGCCAGGCGCTCTCCCGCGTCACGGGTCATGGGAATTTCATTCATGGAATTAGATTGCTCATGCGAGACCGGCTTGACGATAGGCCGATATACGTCTAGCTGTCTAGATGTCTGAATGAGAGCAGGCCAGCCATGCCGGACCCCTCCCCGCCCGCCTCCGAAGATCCCCGCCGACGCTGGATGGCCGTGCTGGCGCGTGCGGCGGCGCCGGAGATCGAGGCTCGGCTGCGGGCGTGCGGCGAGCGGCCGGATTATCGGCGGCTGCGCGGCCCGGAAACCGGGCTGGTGATGGTGCGCGGCCGGATGGGCGGTGGCGGCGCCGGGTTCAATGTCGGCGAGATGTCGGTGACGCGCTGCACGGTGCGGACGAGATGCGGCCGCGTCGGGCACGCCTATGTCGCGGGGCGCGACGAACGCCAGGCAGAGTTGGCAGCGCTGGTGGACGCGATGATGCAGGACCCCGCCCGGCAAGCCGTGCTGCGGGAGGCAGTCGTCGAGCCGCTGGCCACGGCGCAGGAGGCGAGGCGCGCGGAGACGGCGGCCAAGGCGGCGGCCACGCGGGTCGAGTTCTTCACCATGACGAACATGCGCGCATGAGCGGCGTCGATCTTCCCGGCTTCGCCGACCCGGTGCTGGACGCGCAATCCTGCTTCCGCGCCGTGCTCGACGCGATGGCGCGGCCGGGCCGGCTGCACCAGGCCGGCAGCGGGCTCACGCCGCCCGCGCCGTTGCATCCAGCGACAGCCGCGATGCTGTTGACGTTGGCGGATGGCGACGCACCGGTCTGGCTGGACCCAGCCGCCTCGGCGGCGCGCGAGTGGGTGCTGTTCCATTCCGGGGCGCCGATCGCGAGCGAGGCACGGGATGCGGCGTTCGCGGTCGCACTCTCGTTCCCCGATCTCGCTTCGCTGTCGCCTGGCAGCCATGAGGCGCCAGAGGAAGCCACGACATTGATCCTGCAAGTCGCGGCGCTCGGCAGCGGACGGCAGTATCGGCTGTCCGGTCCCGGCCTGCGCGCGCCCGGCGTGCTCGCGGTGGACGGATTGCCTTCCGGGTTCATCGATGCCTGGGCGAGCAACCGCGCGGGATTCCCCTGCGGCATCGACCTCGTGCTGTGCGCGGGAACCACGTTGACGGCGCTGCCGCGCACCGTCGCCATCGAGGAGGCGTGAGATGGCCTATGTCGCGGTCAAGGGTGGCGAGCGGGCCATCGACAACGCCCACAAATGGATGGCCGAGGAGCGGCGCGGGGATGCGGCGACGACCGAGCTCGGTCTCGACCAGATCGCCGGGCAGCTCGGCCGGGCGGTCGATCGGGCGATGGCCGAGGGCTCGCTCTACGACCGGGAGCTGGCGGCGCTGGCGATCAAGCAGGCGCAGGGCGATCTGATCGAGGCGGCGTTCCTGCTGCGCGCATATCGCACCACCCTGCCCCGCTTCGGCCACTCCGAGCCGGTCGCGACCGACCGGATGCAGCTGCGCCGGCGGGTCTCGGCGATCTTCAAGGACTTGCCCGGCGGCCAGGTGCTCGGCCCGACCTATGACTACACCCATCGGCTGCTGGATTTTTCCCTTGCGGCGGCCGGCGAGGCACCGGAGCCCGCCGCGCGGGCAGAAGCTGTCAATGAGAGCGTGCCGCGCGCGTCGGACATTCTCGGCCACGAGGCGCTGATCGAGAGCGACGGTACGGCCGAGGAAGAGCCTGGCGACCTGACGCGCGAGCCGCTTGCCTTTCCGGCTGGGCGCGATCTGCGCTTGCAGGCGCTGGCGCGGGGCGACGAGGGATTTCTTCTCGCGCTCGGCTACTCGACGCAGCGCGGCTGGGGCGGGACGCATCCCTTTGTCGGCGAAATCCGGGTGGGCGAGGTCGCGGTGGAGATCGTGCCGCCCGAGCTCGGCTTTGCCATCGACATCGGCGACATCACCGTCACCGAGTGCCAGATGGTCAACCAGTTCAAGGGCTCGAAGACGGTTCCGCCGCAATTTACCCGCGGCTATGGGCTCGCCTTCGGGCACGCCGAGCGCAAGGCGATGGGGATGGCGCTGGTGGACCGGGCGATGCGGGCGGAAGAATTCGGCGAGGAGGTGACGGCGCCGGCACAGCGTGTGGAGTTCGTGCTGTCGCATTGCGACAACATCGAGGCGACCGGGTTTGTCGAGCATTTGAAATTACCGCACTACGTGGATTTTCAGAGCGAACTCGAAGCGGTGCGGCGGATGCGCGCAGCAACCCCTCACCCCGGCCCTCTCCCGCAAAGGGAGAGGGAGAAGAAAGCCCCCTCCCCTTGTGGGAGGGGGTTGGGGGAGGGGTCGAGCGCACAGGCGGAAACGAGCGAGGCTGCCGAATGAAAGGCTACAATTTCGGCTATCTCGACGAGCAAACCAAGCGGATGATCCGCCGCGCCATCCTCAAGGCGGTGGCGATCCCTGGGCACCAGGTGCCGTTCGGCTCGCGCGAGATGCCGCTTCCCTATGGCTGGGGCACTGGCGGCATCCAGGTCACGGCATCCGTGCTTGGGCCGGGCGACACGTTGAAGGTGATCGACCAGGGGGCCGACGACACGACCAACGCGGTCTCGATCCGCCGCTTCTTCGCCCGCACCGCCGGCGTGCGAACGACGACGCATACCGAGGAGGCGAGCGTGATCCAGACGCGCCACCGCATCCCGGAGCGGCAGCTGCGCGAGGACCAGATTCTTGTGTATCAGGTGCCGCAGCCGGAGCCGCTGTCGCGCCTGGAGCCGAGCCAGGCGGAGACAAAGCGCCTGCACGCGCTGGCGGATTACGGATTGATGCAGGTGAAACTGTACGAGGACATCGCGCGGCTCGGCCAGGTGTCGATCAGCTATGACTATCCGGTGATGGTGAACCATCGCTACCTCATGTCGCCGAGCCCGATCCCGGCCTTCGACAATCCGAAGATGCACGGAATGCCGGCCTTGCAGCTGTTCGGCGCCGGGCGCGAGAAACGCATCTACGCCATCCCGCCCTACACCGACGTGCGCTCGCTGGATTTCGACGACCACCCATTCCGCGCCACCCGCGCGCCGCACGCCTGCGGGCTATGCGGGGCGACTGACAGTTATCTCGATGAGGTTGTCACAGACGATCGGGGTGGGCGGCTGTTCGTCTGCTCCGACACCGATTACTGCGCGTCGCGCCGCGAGACGACGCAGGCGGCGGCCCAATGAACGAACCCACCTTGGTATCCGCGCGCGGCGTGTCCCTCGCCTTCGGCGCCATCCGCGCGCTGCGGGACGTCGAACTAGACCTGTGGCCCGGCGAGGTGCTGGCGATCGTTGGCGAATCCGGCTCGGGCAAGACGACCTTGCTCAACGTCGTCTCCGGCCGGTTGCGACCGGATGATGGGGCCGTGTGGTATCGCGATCCGCAAGGCGTGCTGCACGATGTGCACGCGATGCCCGATCCGGCGTTGCGTCGGCTGCATCGCTCGGATTGGGGTTTCGTGCACCAGAACCCGCGCGAGAATTTGCGCATGGGCGTTACCGCCGGGGGCAATGTCGGCGAGCGGCTGATGGCGCAAGGGGCGCGGCACTACGGCGATATCCGCGCCGCCGCGATCGATTGGCTGGAGCAGGTGGAGATCGACCCCGCGCGCATCGACGATTTCCCGCGCACCTTCAGCGGCGGGATGCTGCAACGCTTGCAGATCGCGCGAACCTTGGTGACGCATCCGCGCCTCGTGTTCATGGACGAGCCGACCGGCGGGCTCGACGTCTCGGTGCAGGCGCGGCTGCTCGATCTCATCCGCACGTTGGTCGCGCGGCTGCGGATTGCCGTGATGCTTGTCACGCACGATATCGCGGTGGCGCGGTTGCTGGCGCACCGCATCGTGGTGATGCAGGGCGGCCGGGTGGTGGAGACGGGGCTTACCGATCAGGTGCTCGACGACCCGCAGCACGCCTACACGCAGCTCCTCGTCAGCTCGGTGCTGCAGGCATGATCATGCTGCGGGCGGAGCAGCTGTCCAAGGGCTTCACCCTGCATTTGCAGGGCGGCGTTCATATCCCGGTGCTAGCCGGGCTCGATCTCGAACTGAGGGCCGGCGAATGCGTAGCGCTCAGCGGGCCGTCGGGGGCGGGCAAGTCGACGCTGATGCGCAGCCTGTATGGCAATTACCGCGCGGGCGCGGGCCGCATCCTGGTGCGTCATCGCGGCGCGATGGTCGATCTCGCTGCCGCCGATCCGCGCACCATCCTGGCGGTACGGGAGGAGACGCTCGGCTATGTCAGCCAGTTCCTGCGGGTGATGCCGCGCGTGCCGGCGGTGGATCTGGTGGCCGACATCCTCATCGGGCGCGGCATCGAAGCCGACGAGGCGCGCCGGGTCGCGGCCGGGTTGCTGCTACGGCTCAACATCCCGCCCCGGCTGCACGGGCTGCCGCCGGCGACCTTCTCGGGCGGCGAGCAGCAGCGGGTCAATCTCGCGCGGGGCTTCATCGGCGGCCATCCCATCCTGCTGCTCGACGAGCCGACCGCCTCGCTGGATGCCGGCAACCGCGCCGTCGTGATAGAGATGATCCGCGAGGCCAAGGCGCGCGGCACGGCGATCATCGGCATCTTCCACGATGCCGAGGTGCGCGACCGTGTCGCCGATCGGCTGTTCGAAGTGACGCCATTGCAGGAAGCCGCATGATCCAGGAAGTCGTTCTGACCAATGCCCGCATGGTGCTGCCCAACGCGGTCATCACCGGTGCGGTGGTGCTGCGCGGCGGGGTGATCGGGGCAATCGGCGCCTGTCGCTCGTCCGATGCCTCGGCGCTCGACATGGAGGGCGACTATCTCATTCCCGGCGTGGTGGACGTGCATACCGACAATCTGGAGCGCCAGGTGCAGCCGCGCAGCAACGCGCGCTGGCCGTCCCGCTCGGCGCTCGTCTCGCACGACGCGCAATGCGCCGCCGCCGGAGTGACGACGGTGCTGGACGCGCTCTGCCTCGGCGATCTCGGGCTCGAGAAGGACCGGATGCGGACCTTTCGCGAGGGTGTGGCGGACCTCGACGCACTGGGCGACACGGGATTGCTCAAGGCCGAGCATTTTCTCCATCTGCGTTGCGAGCTGCCGGCCTCCGACATGCTCGACCTACTGGACCCGGTGGCCGACCATCCGCGCGTGCGGATGATCAGCCTGATGGATCACAGTCCCGGCGTCGGGCAATACGCCAACCTCGATTTCTGGCGCGCGCTGAAGCTGAAGGACGGCGCCTCGCCGGAGGTCGTCGAACGCCTCCTCGTCGACATGCAGGAACAGCGCGAGCGGCTGCGCGGGCCGAACCGGCGGGCGCTGCTGGCGCGGGTCGCCGGGCTCGACGTTGCGCTGGCGAGCCACGACGACCGCACCGAGGAGGAAATCACGGAGAACCACGCGGACGGCATCCGGCTCAGCGAGTTCCCCGTGACCATGCTCGCCGCTCGCACAGCGAAGGCGGTGGGAATGGAGGTGATCGCCGGCGCGCCCAATATCGTGCGCGGCGGCTCGCATTCCGGCAATGTCTCGGCGGCCGAGCTGGTCCGCGCCGAGGCGGTGGATGCCTTTGCCTCGGACTACGTGCCGGCGAGCCTGGTGGAAGCGGCGTTTCAGTGCGCGAGCGAGACCGGGATCACCCTGCCGCAAGCCGTCGCGCTGGTGACGGACCGCCCGGCGCGGATGGCGCGGCTCGGCGACCGGGGGCGGATCGAGGAAGGGATGCGCGCCGATCTGGTGCGCGTGCGGGTGCATGAAGGGCTGCCCATCGTGCGGCAGGTCTGGCGCGCCGGGGAGCGGGTCGCCTGATCGTGGGGCCGGATTCCCGCGTCGCAGTTTACTACTCACCCGACCCGGACGACGCGCTGTTCGCCGCCGGGGCGACCTGGCTCGGCCGCGACCCGGAGAGCACCGCGCCCGCGCCGCAACCGAACCTTCCCGGCATTGAGGCGATCACCGCCGAGGCGCGCGTCTACGGCTTCCATGCCACGTTGAAGCCGCCGATGCGCTTGGCGGCGGGACGCTCTCGGTCCGAGTTGGTGAGCGCGGCGACGGCGCTGGCGGACCGGATCGCGCCGTTCGATCTGCCCGCGCTTGCCGTTGCCGACATTCACGGCTTCCTCGCGCTGCGCGAGACCGTGCCCTGCCCGGCGCTGCAAGCCTTCGCGGATGCCTGCGTGGAACAACTCGACGCGTTCCGCGCGCCGCCCTCCGACGCCGAGCTGGCCCGCCGCCGCAACGGTCGGCTGAGCGCCGTCGAGGACGCGATGCTGGCGCGTTGGGGGTATCCGTACGTGTTCGAGACGTGGTTCTTTCACATGACAATAACCCGTCGGCTGGGCGAGGCGGAGAAATCCGTTTGGCGCCCCGCGGCCGAGGCGCATTTCGCCCCTGCCCTGTCGATGCGGCGCCGCGTGACCGATCTCTGCCTGTTCGTTCAGGCCGCGCCGGGCGAGGATTTCGTCATCGCGGAGCGGGTGCCGTTGCGCGGCTAGAGCAGCGCCGGGTAGGCCGGGTTGGCTTCTCTCGACGCTTCACCAGCGTTTCCGATCCCGTATCGTCATGACCGGCGCAGGCCGATCATCCACGACTTTACCGCTCGTAGGCAAAGTCGTGGATGGTCGGCCTTCGCCGACCATGACGTAATGGGAACGAGATGGGATTGCGTCATCCTGAGACTGCCCTGATCGCATCGAGCAGGCGCGCCGTGCCTTGCTCGATGCTGCCGTCATTCATCACTCGCACCGCTTCCACTCCCTCGGGCAGCTCGACTTGTCGCGACAGACGCTGGCTGATCCCGCTCGCGTCCTCGCGCCCCCGCTGGGCGAGCCGGCCCGCCAGAACGGCCTTGGGTGCCGTGATCTCGACCACGCGCACGGCATAGCGGCTCGCCGCTTGCGCGATGACGGAGCGTGAGACGCTGGCGATCACCACATGGCCTGCTGCGAGGTCGCGCTCGATGTCGGCCGGGATGCCGTAGAACAAGCCATGCGCGCGCCACCACAGAGCGAACTCGCCGGCCGCGCGCCGCGCCTCGAACGTCGCCTCGCTGAGTGCCTCGTGCGCCTCGCCGCCGGCGTCGGCCGGGCGGGTGATGCAGCGGCGGGCGAACACGAAGCGCGGGTCGTCGGCCAGCGCCGCTCGCACCGCGTCCAGCAGCGTATCCTTGCCTGCCCCCGATGGCCCGACGATCAGCACCAGCATTCTTGGTCCCGCGATTGACGGGGCGGACCTTGGCGCTAGCCTCGCTGGCGCGCAACGCCGGAGGAGAAAGATGTTCACCACCCGTCCGGAGATCGCCGGCACGTTCGGCGTGGTCGGCAGCACGCACTGGCTGGCGAGCCAGGTCGGCATGGCGGTGCTGGAGCGCGGCGGCAATGCGTTCGATGCCGCCGCCGCGGCGGGGTTTACGTTGCACGTCGCCGAGCCGCATCTCAACGGGCCGGGCGGCGACGCGCCGATCATCGTGCACAGCGCGCGCACCGGCACGCAGCACGTGATCTGCGGACAGGGCGTGGCACCGGCGAGCGCGACCTTGGATAAATTCGCCTCGCTCGGCATCGACTTCATCCCGGCCACCGGCCTGCTGCCGGCGATGGTGCCCGGTGCGTTCGACGCCTGGTGCCTGATGCTGCGCGATTGGGGGACTTGGGAGTTCCCCGAAGTGATCGCCTTCGCCATCGGCTACGCGCGGGACGGCGTGCATCTGGTGCCGCGCGCGAGTGCCACGATCGAGACCGTGCGCCCGCTGTTCGAGACGGAATGGAAGACCAGCGCCGCCGTGTTCCTGCCCGGCGGCAAAGTCCCCGCTCCCGGCCGCCTGTTCGCCCGCCCGGCGCTGGCGGAGACCTATGAGCGTCTGTGCCGGGCGGCAACGGGACCGTCGCGCGAAGCGCGCATCGACGCGGTGCGGGCCGCCTGGTATCGCGGCTTCGTCGCCGAGGCGGTGGAGAAATTCTGCCGCGAGACGGAGGCGCTGGACGTCACCGGCCGACGCCATCATGGCCTGCTCGCCGCCGATGATTTCGCCCGCTGGTCGGCGACGGTCGACGATCCCGTCGCCTATGATTATCACGGATACACGGTGCTGAAATGCGGGCCGTGGAGCCAGGGGCCGGTGTTCCTGCAACAGCTCGCCCTGCTGCGTGGCTTCGATATCGGCGCGATGGACCCGCTCGGCGCCGATTTCGTCCATACCGTGACCGAGTGCGCCAAGCTCGCCTATGCCGACCGCGAGGCGTTCTATGGCGATCCCGCGTTTGTCGGCGTGCCGCTCGCGACGTTGCTTTCCGACGCTTACAACGATGAGCGGCGGCGGCTGGTGGGCGACAGCGCCTCGCTCGCGCTGCGGCCGGGGACGGTGGACGGGCGCACGCCCTGGGTGGATCACGATGCCGCCGCGCGGGCGTCGATGGCATCGCGCGAGGCAGGCACGGGCGAGCCGACGGTCTCGCGGCTTGGCGCGACCGGCGGGGACACCTGCCATGTCGACGTGATCGACCGCTGGGGCAACATGGTGAGCGCGACGCCCTCGGGCGGCTGGCTGCAATCCTCGCCGGTGATCCCGGAGCTCGGCTTCTGCCTCGGCACGCGGGGCCAGATGTTCTGGCTGCGGCCGGACCTGCCGAACAGCCTGGAGCCCGGCAAGCGGCCGCGCACCACGCTGTCGCCGAGCTTCGCGCTGCGCGGGGGAAAACCGTGGATGGTGTTTGGCACGCCGGGTGGGGAGCAGCAGGACCAGTGGTCGCTGATCTTCTTCCTTCGCATGGTGCATCACGGCCTCAACATCCAGCAGGCGATCGACGCGCCGAGCTTTCATGGCGAGCACTGGCCGAGCAGCTTCTGGCCGCGCCTCGCCAGACCCGGCAGGCTCGTGCTGGAGGGCCGCTTCGACGATACCGTGCTCGCCGAGCTGACGCGGCGCGGCCATCGCGCGGAGAAGGGCGAGGACTGGTCGGAGGGCCGGCTCTCGGCGGCGCGCCTCGACGATGACGGCCAGATCTACGCCGGCGCCAATGCGCGCGGGATGCAGGGCTACGCGGTCGGCCGCTGATGCGCTCGCTGCGACAGCCTGGGCCGGCGGAGGGCGAGCGGATCGAGGCCCATGACGGCGATTGCGTCGCGCTGGAGATCGCGCTCAACGCGGGGCTGAGCTTGAACGAGGCGCTGACCCGCGAGCTGGTGGCGTCGGGCTTCTCCTCGGGAACCCTGGTGTTCGCCGACGCGGTGCTCGGGCCGTTCACCTATGTGGTGCCGCATCCCGCGCCCGATGCCTCGCACGTCGCCTATTTCAGCCCGCCGCGCACGCCGCCCGGCGAGACGCATGTGGAGATCGCCAACGTGACGTTCGGCTGGCGCGACGGGGCGCCGTTCGTGCATTGCCACGGCGTCTGGACCGAGGCGGACGGCAGCCGGCGCGGCGGCCATATGATGCCGGATGAAACCGTTCTCGCGCGATCCGGCGTCGCGCGCGCCTGGGCGTTCCGGGATGTGACGATCCGGGTCGAGCCGGACGCCGAGACGAATTTTTCGCTATTCCGCCCGACGCCGCTTGCCAAGCCGGCGCCGGGGCGGCGCGCCATCGTCGCGCGCATCCGGCCGAACGAGGATCTCTGCACCGCCATCGAGGCGATCTGCGCTGCTCGCGGGATCAGGAAGGCGACCATTCGCGGCAGCCTCGGCAGCCTGATCGGCGCGGTGTTCGAGAACGGCGACACGGTGCCGGATATCGCCACCGAGGTGTTGGTGCTGACGGGCAGCGTGTCGCTGGATGGGGCCGGCTCGCCGCGCGCGCGGATCGACATGGCGGTGGTCGATATGCACGGCGAGGTGCATCGGGGAATCCTCGCACGGGGGGAAAACCCGGTGTGCATCACCTTCGAGCTGGTACTCGAGCAGACGTGATCCGGCTCCGCGCGTCTCGGGGCGATCCAGCCTGGTCGCGATATCACTTGATATTATATCTAACTAATCCTATCCTCTCCCGGTCATGAGCCCCCCTCTGTCCCCCTCACCCCCCGCCGGCCTGATGCCGCGCCTGGCGGGGTTCTTCGAGGCGCTGCGGCAGGTGGTGATGACCCAGTGCGGGCGGTGGCAGCTGATGACCCCGCTCATTCCGCTTGGGCCGCTGGTCGGCGCGATGCTGAGCTATATCGGAGAGACCGGGCGGCGGCTCGCCGCCCTGCACGCCCGCTTCGCCGCGGGCAAGCTGCCCGCGGCACCCCGCCGCGGCCCGACGCCCTGCCCGGCGGACGCCGGAGCGGCGCAGGCGGGCGCGGAGCAGGCGGGAGCGAGCGCGGCGCGGCGCGGCGGGGGCCGGGCATCCCGCCGGGGCCGCCGGGTCTGGTGTTCCGCGAATACGGTTTTGGGGTCTATGCCGAGACGCTGCGGGGCTTGCTCGACGATCCCGAGATGCGGGCCTTGCTCGCCGCCTCGCCGCAAGCCGGGCGGCTGCTCCGGCCGCTCTGGCAGCGGCTCACCACGGAAGAACTGCCCGAGGTGCTGCGCCCGCCGCCGCGGCCACGCAAGCCACGTCAGCCGCGGGCCAGCTGGGCGCCCGCGTCCGGCCCGCCGGGGCTGCGCCGGGTGCGCTTGCCCGACGGCACCAGGGCGTGGGAGCCGATCCCCTGCTACCCGGCGGGCGAGCCGCCCTCGCGCCGCGCCCGCGCCCGGCCGAGGCTGCCGCCCGAGCCCGCGCCACCACGCGCCGCCCGGCCGCCGCCCAAGGCGCCGCGCCCGCCCAACCCGGAGCGCCGGCTCAGCGACTACAACTGGATCGGCCGGCTTTTCATGCGATAGCGCGGGCGCCTGCCTTGGCACGTCTATGTCGTTGCTGATACGTAACTACATTCAGCCTAACGGACCTCGACATCCTCCAAGAAGCCGAAGCGCCCCTCGACCTGCTTCATCGACGGGCGCGGCGCTTCGTAGGACCAGGCGGCGCGGGGATGGCGGGTGCCGTCCGTCACCACGTCGTAAAACTGGACGCCGTGCGGGCAGGCGCGATCCGATTCCGTCTTCTCCGCCTTTTCCAGCCACTCGCTGCGCACCGAGGAAGCCGGGAAATACTGGTAGCCGCCGCACTCGACGATGTCGTCGCTGTCGGCGACCACTTTGTCCTTCAGCATGGCCTTCATGTCGGGCTCCTTCTCACCGCTTCTTCGGTTTGCCGCTGGTCCGCGCTGCTGGCTTGGCGCGTCGCACTGGCGCGCGCTTCGGCTTCGCCGCTCCACCGGCACGCAGATCGGCGATCGTCGCGCGAGAGGTGATCTGGTCGGGATTGGTGCGCAGTTCAATCACCGCCGGCTTGCCGCTCTCGACCGCACGGCGGAAGGCGGGGGCGAACTCTTCCGTGGTGCTCACCACCTCGCCGTGGCCGCCGAACGCCTCGATGTATTTGGCGAAGTCGGGGTTGGTGAGCGCGGTGCCGGAGACGCGGCCGGGATAGGTGCGCTCCTGATACATGCGGATCGTCCCGTACATCTGGTTGTTGAACACCAGCACGATCGGCGCGACGCCGTGGTGAATCGCCGTCGCGATCTCCTGCCCGGTCATCATGAAGCCGCCGTCCCCGACGAAGCTGACCACCATGCGCTCGGGGAAGGCGATGTTGGCGCCGACGGCGGCGGGCACGCTGTAGCCCATCGCGCCGTTGGTCGGGCCGATATAGCGCTGGTCCTCGGAAAAATTCATGAAGCGCGAGGGCCAGCCGGCGAAGTTTCCGGCATCCGTGGTCAGGATGGCGTCGGGTGCGAGCAATCCCTCGAGCTCGCGCATCGCCTCGGCGACGTTGAGCGGCCCTTCCTGCTCGGGCACCTCGCGCTGCTTCTCGCGCAAGCGGCGGAGCTCGTCGGTCCAGCCGTTCCAGCTCGCGCTCAGCGGCTCCTTTGCCGCGACCGCCGTCGCGAAGGCATTGAGGTCGGCGGCGATGCCGAGCGCGGGACGGAACACGCGGCCGATTTCTTCCGCTTGCGGGTAGACATGCACGATGGGCACGCCGCCGGCCATGTCGAACAAGGTGTAGCCTTGCGTCACCGGCTCGCCGAGGCGCGTGCCGATGGCGAGGATCAGATCGGCCTCGCGCGCCTTGGCGACCAGCGCGGGATCGGAGCCGACGCCGAGATCGCCGGCGAAATTCGGCAAGGTGCCGTCGTAGAGCGCCTGGCGGCGGAAGCCGACCGTGACGGGCAGATGATTGCCGAGCAGGAACTCGCGGATCGCCGCCCGCCCCTCGGGTGTCCAGGAGGAGCCGCCGAGGATCGCCAGGGGCCGGCGCGCGCGGGCCAGCATCCCGAGCATCCGTTCCACGGCGGCGGGATCGGGATGCGGTGTCGCCACCGGCACGCGCGCCAGGTCCGGCACCTCCGCGACATGCTTCTGCATCTCCTCGGACAGCGCGATCACCACCGGGCCCGGGCGGCCGGAGGTGGCGACGTCGACAGCGTGCGCGACGGTCTCGGGGATGCGCTTGGCGTCGTCGATCTGTGTCACCCATTTGGCGATGGGCGAGAACATCCGGCGATAGTCGATCTCCTGGAAGCTCTCGCGGTCGGTCTCGGCGAACGGGATCTGGCCGACAAACAACAGCAACGGCGTGCTGTCCTGCATGGCGACATGCACGCCGATGGAGCCGTGGCACGCACCGGGGCCGCGCGTGACGAACGCCGCCGCCGGCCGGCCGGTGAGCTTGCCGTGTGCCTCGGCCATGTGCACCGCCCCCGCCTCGAAGCGGCAGGTGACAAGCTTGAGTTTTTGCCGAACCGCGTAGAGCCCGTCGAGCGTATCGAGAAAGCTTTCGCCCGGAACGGAAAAGACGTGGTCGATGCCCTGCGCCACGAGCGCGTCGGCCAGGATGCGCCCTCCCGGCCGCGCCACGATGCGGGCCTTGCGTGCTTGTCCGAGCTCCATCCTGGTCTCCCGTCTCATTGCGCGAACCATACGGGGTCGACACTCGCTCGTCACCTTGCGTATGCAAGCAGGATGGGGGCATGCGATGCTGGCGGATCAGCCGGAGGGACCCCGAATGCGCGCGATCTTCGTGATGATCAAATGCGAGATGGGCATGGCCTACACGGTCGCACAGGAAGCGGCCGATCAGATCGAGCAGATGTCGGAGATGTACTCCACCTCCGGCCAATACGACCTGCTGGGCAAGTTTTACCTCGACGCGGAGCAGGACATCGGGCGGTTCATCACGGAGAAGGTGCAGACGTTGCGTGGCGTCAAGGACACCTACACGCTCATCACCTTCAACGCTTTCACCGGCGGACGCGCTTAGTAACCAAGCGCCATGCCGTCCTTGCGTGGGTCGGAGCCACCGATGAGGCAGCCGCGCGCGTGATCGATCCAGATGGCCTGGCCGCCGCCATGCGGCTTGTCGATGCCCTCGATCTCGTGGCCGAGACGCGCCAGCCGGTCGAGCACGTCGAGCGGGATGCCGCGCTCCACCTGGAGTTTTCCGCGATAGGGAAACAGGCGGGGCAGATCGAGGGCTTCCTGGATGTCGAGCCCGTATTCGAGGAGGTTGGCGAGGAACAACGTCTGGCCCATCGGCTGGAAATGGCCGCCCATGACGCCGAACGGCATCACCGCCTGGCCGTCCTTCATCAGCATTCCGGGAATGATCGTGTGCATCGGGCGCTTGCCGGGGGCGATGCAGTTGGGATGGCCGCGTTCGACACGGAAGCCGTAGCCGCGATTTTGCAGCATGACGCCGCTGCGCTCGGCGAGGATACCGGAGCCGAAGCTCTCGAACAGCGAGTTGATGAAGCTGCAGGCGTTGCCGTCGCGATCGACGACGCAGAGATACACCGTGTCGCGATGCGGTGGCAGCAGCGCCTCGCCGGGCGCGGGCACGTGGCGCATGGCGCGTGCGTCGTCGATCAGCGCGCGCAGGCCGCCGAGATAGCCGGGGCTGGTGAGGTGCGCGACCGGCACGTCCGACTGTGAGGGGTCGGCGAGGAAGGCATCGCGGTCGCGATAGGCGAGCCGCGCTGCCTCGATGTGGCGATGCAGGCGGGTCGCGCCGAGCGGGCCGTCTGGGGCGGTGTCGAGGCCGCCGAGGATGCCGAGCATCATCAGCACGAAGAGGCCGGAGCCGTTGGGCGGGCATTGGTAAACCTCGTGGCCGCGCCAGCTGATGCGGATAGGCTCGACGAACTCGGCGGCGGTCAGCCCGGCGGCGAAGTCCGCCTCGGTCTGCAGCCCTCCCCTCGCCCGCAAGGCGGCCACCATGTCGGCGGCGATCGGGCCCTCGTAGAAGGCGCGGGCGCCCTTGGCTGCGATGGCGCGTAGGGTGTCAGCGAGTGGGGGATTGGCGAAACGGTCGCCCTCGCGGGGCGCCTTGCCGTGCGGCAGGAATGCAGCGGCGCCGGTGCGGCGCAGCTTGTCGGCGGCAACCGCCCAGTCCCAGGCGACGCGGTGGTGCACCGGCCAGCCATCGGCGGCGAAGGCGATGGCCGGGCGCAGCAGTTCGTCGAGTCCCTTGGTGCCGTGCGCCGCGAGCAAGGTCTCCCAGGCGGAGATGGCACCGGGGATGGTGACGGTGTGCGGCGAGGTGTTGTCGAGGGCAGAGATGCCGTGCTGCTCGAACCAGTCGATCGTGCTCGCCGCGGCGGCGCGGCCCGAGCCGTTCAGCGCGACCACGCGCCCGTTCCCAGCCTGGGCGTAGAGGCAAAAACAGTCGCCGCCGATGCCGGTCGATTGCGGCTCGATCACCGCCAGCACGGCGGCTGCCGCCACCGCCGCGTCGAGCGCGTTGCCGCCGGCACGCAGCACGTCGAGCGCGGTCAGGGTCGCGGCGGGCATCGAGGTCGCGGCCATACCGTGGGTGGCGAAGGCCGGGCTGCGGCCTGCCAGGTGAAAGTCGCGCATTCCGCCGCTCCTTGCTGCCTCGGTGCGTCTTTGCATGGGGTCCGCGGGTTGGCAACCAGCGCGCGCATGGCCATCATCGGGGCGCGGACCAGAGCGCTTGGGAGGGCACGCGGATGGCAGAGACGATCGCTTTCGCGGATTTCGAGCGGGTCGATATCCGGGTCGGCACCATCGTCGAGGCAACCGCCTTTCCCGAGGCGCGCAAGCCCTCGATCAAGCTCAAGATCGATTTCGGCGACGAGATCGGGGTGAAGCGCTCGGCGGCGCAGATCACGGTACACTACAAGACGGATCAGCTCATCGGCCGCCAGGTCTGCGCGGTGGTGAATTTCCCCCCGCGCCAGATCGGCCCCTTCATGAGCGAGGTGCTGACGCTCGGGATGCCCGACGAGGACGGCGCCGTGGTGCTGATAAAGCCCGACTTCAAGGTGCCCGACGGCGGCCGCCTGTTCTGATGGCGACCCATTACTACACGGTGACGTGGGACCAGCTGCACCGCGACGCCCGCGCGCTGGCCTGGCGGCTGATCGAGCGCGGGCCGTTCACCGGCATCGTCGCGGTGACACGCGGCGGGCTGATCCCGGCGGCGATCATCGCCCGCGAACTGGAGTGCCGGCTGATCGAAAGTGTCTCCGTGCTCACCTACGACGAGGAGGCGCGCGGCACGCCTGTCGTCGTCAAGCACCCGGCGGTGGCCGGCGACGGGACCGGGTATCTCATCGTCGACGATCTGGTGGACACCGGCGCCACCGCCCGCGTGGTGCGCGCCCTGCTGCCGCGCGCGCATTTCGCTGCCGTCTACGCCAAGCCCGCTGGGCGGCCGATGGTGGACAGCTTCATCACCGAGGTGTCGCAGGATACCTGGATTCTGTTTCCCTGGGACACCGAGCCGCAATTCGTGCCGCCATTGGCGCGGCGCGGGGCCTAGCGCCGGCTACGGCTGCTTTCCGTCGACCCGCAGGATCTCCACCTCGGGCGGACGGGTGAGGATTTCGCTAAACGCGTGCATCCAGTTGCCCGTCGGCTGGCCCGAACCTGCCGAGCTCTGGCGGAACTGCTCGAGCTGGTCGAGGTCGGTGAGCTCGATCTCGAATTGCAGCGCCGCCCCGCCTGGGCCGCGGGTCAGCGGCACCAGCATTCGGGCGTTGAGGCCGCGCTTGCCGGCGGCGTCGGCCTCGCCGCGGATGAAGTCGATCGCGCGCTGGCGGTTGATCGGCAGCACGTCGTACGAGAACCGGGCAAGATACATGGCCAGTCTCCTGATCGGGATTGCTACGAGAGGTCCACAGCGTATCGCTTGAGGTCCGCCAAGGCGCAGAACGCCAGCGCCTCCTCATGCGTTGCCCGGAGCGCCACCCGCGGCGCGCTCCCCGCCTCCAATGCCTCCTGCCAGCGCGGCGCGCAGAGGCACCAGCGGTCGCCCGGCTTGAGCCCGGCGAAGCCGAATTCCGGTCGCGGCGTCGAGAGATCGTTGCCCTGGGCGCGGCTGAACGCCAGGAACTCCGCCGTCATCACCGCACAGACCGTATGACTGCCGAGGTCTTCCGGCCCGGTATTGCAGCAGCCGTCGCGGAAGAACCCGGTCATGGGCGTGATCGAGCAGGATTCCAGCAGGCCGCCGAGCACGTTGCGGGCCCGGCCGGCTCCGCCACCTCCGCCTGGGGGATCGAACGGCATCCCTTGCCTCCTTGCGGTTGTTCGCCCCTCGATTAGGTGGGAACTCTTCCTGCTGTCCAATCAGGGGTCATTCATCACGGCCCCGGCAACGGGACCGCATAGGCGCGGAACGGCAGTTTCGGCGCTCCGCCCTGCTTGCGATCCAGCAAGTAGTGCAGCTGTCCCTCCAGGACCCAGGCGGTGTTGTCGACCCGCGTCACCGCCACGGGACCGTCATAGCCTTCCTTGATCGTGTCGATCCGCGCGTTGTCGCCCTCCACCGTGACAAGGTCAAACCGACCCGCGCCCTCCACCAGCAGCAGCTTGTTGTTGTAGGGGCGCATCCCGTCCGGCAGTTGGAGGGTGCGGGATGTCTGAAGCTGCGTGATCTTGCCGGCGGCGCCGCCGGCAGAGACTTCGATGCGAAACAGACCATTGCCGTTGAAAGTATCGACATAGGCGTTGCCGTCGGCGCCGAACGCGATGCCGTCGAGACCAGCGCCGTTCTTGACCGCGAAGCGCGGATCGGTCGCCCAGACCTCGAGCTGATGGCTGCCGGGCTTGAGACGGAGGACATGCGGGTTGAACGAGTCGGTCGCGTAAGCCGAGCCATCGGGGCCGATCGCAATGTCATTGCACAACGTGCGATCGCCGGGGAACGCGGCGCTTCCCTTCGGCGCGCCGGTCTTGAGATCGAAGGATTTCAGCGCGCTGCCCTTGGCGGTGCCGGGCGTGGTGACGCCAATGCGGGAGAGATCGTTGGAGCACACCCAGAGCGTTCCCGACCGGTCATCGGCAAGCACGCCCAGCGTGGAGCGGCTGTCGTTCGCGCCGGGCTTGATCCACGGCTCCGCCTGCGCCGCGCCCGGCTGTGCGCGGAAGATGCCGCCCTGGGCGAAGCTGCCGATGAAGATGGTCCCGTCGGACGAGGAGGAGAGGCTCTCGGGAAAGGCTCGGGCGCCGGGGATCGTGATCTCGGAGGGACCAGCGGCGGCGCAAGCCAGGGCCACGCCTCCGGCGATCGCGACCCGGCGCCAAAAAGCGAATTTGCCGAGCAATGCGAACGGATGAATCATGATTTCCCTCCGGTTCGGCCGCCTCCTACATACACCCGTCTGGCGCCGCGCGCGCGAATTTGCTGCGACGAAGCGCCAGTCCGGTGCCACGCTGGCTCCGGCAGCGACAACGACCCCGGAAGGAGTTGCGGGATGAGCTCTCGTCCGAACAGCGGAAAGATGATGGTGGTTGGCGCGGCAACCCTGTTGCTCGGAGGATTGCCGCTCGCTGGCGCCACCCCCTCCCTCGCGCAAGGCACTCAGGCCGCGCCATCGGCCTGTCCGGGAGACAATGGCGGGATCACCCTGCCTCCTGGCTTTTGCGCGACTGTCTTCGCCGACAAGCTCGGCCACGCCCGCCACCTCGCGGTAGCCCCGAACGGCACCGTGTATGTCAACACGTGGAGCGGCCGCTACTACCACAACGACAAGCCGCCGCCGGGCGGGTTCCTCATCGCGTTGCGGGATACTCACGGCAGCGGCCACGCGGACTCGGTGGTCCGCTTCGGCCCATCCGCCGCCGAGGGCAACGCGGGTGGCACCGGCATCGCGCTGTATGGCAACCACGTTTACGCCGAGACGAACGACCGCATCGTGCGCTACGCGCTGCCGGCGGACGGAGCGGCGCCGAGTGGCAAGCCAGAGACCGTGATATCGGGCCTGCCGTTGACCGGCGACCACCCGATGCACCCGTTCCAGATCGACGCGCGGGGCGATCTCTATGTCGATCTCGGATCGGCAACCAATTCCTGCCAGAGCCAGAATCGGATGCCGAACGTACCGGGGAACAAGCCCTGCGAGGAGCTGAAGACGCGAGCCGGGATCTGGCGCTATGACGCCAATCGGCTGAACCAACGCTTCTCGCCGGCCGAGCGGTTCGCGACGGGCCTGCGCAACGGCGAGGGCATCGCGTTCGATGCGGCCGGCCGGATCTTCGCCACCCAGCATGGACGAGACCAGCTCTCGCAGAACTGGCCGCACCTCTACACTGCGAAACAAGGAGAGGACGAGCCGGGCGAGGAACTCGTCCTGCTGCATCAGGACAGCGATTTCGGCTGGCCGGAATGCTATTACGATTTGAGCCAGAAGAAGCTCGTCCTCGCCCCCGAGTACGGCGGCGACGGCGGGAAGACGGTGGGCGTGTGCGCGGAGAAGCAGCCCCCGGTCACGGCGTTCCCCGCCCATTGGGCGCCGAACGACCTGCTGATCTACGAAGGGGATGCGTTTCCGTCCGCCTATAAGGGCGGCGCGTTTATCGCGTTCCACGGCTCCTGGAACCGCGCGCCGGCGCCCCAGGGCGGCTACAATATCGTGTTCCAGCCCTTGGCGGACGGCAAGGCGTCGGGGCCGTTCGTGGTATTCGCCGATGGCTTCGCGGGCGCGGTCAAGGAGCCCGGACAGGCGGCGCATCGTCCGAGCGGTGTGGCCGCCGGCCCCGATGGCGCGCTCTACATTGCCGACGACCAGAATGGCCGAGTCTGGCGCGTTACCTACCAGGGCGGCGAAAAGAATGCCGCGGTCGAGGCCGCGGCATCACCGGCTGCCACCGGGCAGGCGACCCAATCGAGCATCGCCCAGCCTCCGGAGGGCATCCATCCAGAGGCGGGCGGCAAGCCGCTGCCGGTGCCCCCCGGCTCGTCGCCGGACCAGGTGGCGCGCGGCTCCCAGATCTTTCACGGCAAGATCGATGGCGGGACATGCTCGGGCTGCCACGGCGCCGATGGCAAGGGCTCAGCGGTCGGCTCCGATCTCACGAGCGGCAACTGGCTCTGGGGCGATGGCAGCGTGCAGTCGATCGAGCGGATCATCGCGCAGGGTGTGCCAAAGCCGAAGAACCACACCGGCGCGATGCCGCCCTATGGCGGCACATCGCTCTCGAAGGCTGATCTCGCCGCGGTGGCCGACTACGTGTGGGCGCTCGGACATGCGGGCCGGGCCGAGGGGCAGTAGGGTCGGAAGCTCGGGCACGCCGCGCGGTTCAGAAAGGATAGGTCGCTAGGCCCGGATCATCCGACCCGTGCGGCATCGGCTGACGGGCGGTGCACTCTGCTGGTCGCGTACGGCTGGATCAATACGTCAGCCGGAATGTCGAGCAGACGACTGAGGGCACGTATCATGGGCAGCGTCAGCGCGCGACGGCGGTTCAACACCTCGGCGACCCGCGCCCGGCTACCAATCGCTGGCTCCAGTTCGCGCCGGCTGAGCTGCTTTTGCTCCATCATGAACAGAATCGCCTCGATCGGGTCCGGCGGCGCGATTGGTGTCTGTTCCGCTTCGTAGGCTTCGACAAGTGTCGCCAGGATGTCGAGCCGATCGCCCTCGGGCGTGCCTGTAGCCGCGTTCATCAAGGTTGTGATCTCGGCCAGTGCAGCCCGGTGATCAGCCTCCGTCCGAATCGGTCGTAGCTCCACGATGTCCTCCTCAGATGCTCTGGGCATCGATCCCGTCGTAGTCGCGATGGGTGCCGACGAAGCGGACATAGACAACGCCGTGTTGGTAGTTCACCCAAGCGACGAGGCGGTACTTGTTCCCGCCGATATCGAACACGACGCGGCCGTCACGGAGAATATCGGCACTGCCAAACATCCGCTTGACCGCCGGCGGGTCCCTCCATCGCGCGGCCTTGACCACGCTCACCCATGCCCGCAGCGGTTGCTCAGCATCGCGATGGGCAGGCTGTCCCCAGAACGCCTTTAGCGTGCCCACCGAGATGATGCGCATGGGTGACTATAGACGCTCCCAAGATGGGAGCAAATCGCTTTCTGCGGGATTGCTTGGGATCCATCTTGCGTTCGCCGTGCAAGTGCCGTCAGGCGCCAAGTGAGACACTTACAGCATCGCGCGTCGGAAGAACGGAGGATTGGGATGTCAGGCGGTATATCCCCGTCGATCCGCCGTCCGGCGCAACCTTGTTTGCGATGCGCTCGATTTGCCCCGTTCCGCGATTGTGCCTGCTGAGATCAACCAACGCCCAGGCAACGTGGTTGCGCCAAGCCGGACAGCCGTTACGAAGCATGGCAGCCTGCATCGGAAGGGTTATCCCGAACCGGTCCGAAAGCGCGGCCTCCAGTGAACGCGACGATTGTGGCCCGTCGCCGAGCAGCTCCAGGATCGCCGCCCGAGTGTCCGCACGGGGCGGAAATGGGAGCACCCCAAGATCCGTCTCGACCAATTCCGTGTCGATTACCGCCACGTTCTCGAGGTCACTGTCTGAAGGGGCCTTCTTCGCCAGCAGCGGCCGATCTCCATGTTTCCTATGCAGAGCAGAGGCCATTTGGAGGACCGGTTCGTCACCCCAGGCGTTCATGGCGAAGTTCGCAACAGCGACAACGAGACGCACGTTGTCTTTCTGATACGGTTTGTGTCGGTCGATACGATCGAGACTTGGTGCAAACGGGCGTTTGGCTTGCCCGTCACCAACCAGCTGAAGGTTGAACGGCAATCCCGAGAAGGCGCAGCGGCCGCCACAAGCCTCCCAAGCCGCCGCGAGGTCAGCCATCGAAAAGATTTCTGAAGACCCCCGCGCGCGGTTCCGTGAATTGGCTGCATTGACGAGCGCCTGTGTCCATTTCGGGGGTCGGTTCTGGTCCGGTGGATCGATCGACATGGATGACTGCTCACACTCCGCAGGCAGTTGGAGTCAGCCCGGCACAACTTGGCACAGCAAAGCCGGTTGACCGAGTCAGGATGTGAACTGGGTTCTCTGCCTCCGCAGAGATGTCGTCCAAGTTCCGCTTCTCCGCTGCGGCCCCTGAAGCCGCAGGAGGGCTCTGCCTAGTTCCGCGCCTCCATTCGCGACACAACGAAAACCCCCCGCACATCATCCAACGCCGTGAAGAACAGCCGCTGCAAGCTGTCATACTCCCCCGGTTGGTAGACATCCCGGTCCACCCGAAGCATCCGCGCAACGTGGATCTCCGACCCCGCGCGCTCATACCGAGCCGTATACCGCCCGGTGTCGTTGGAAAAACTGACCTCCTTGGGCAGCCGCACGATGGCGTAGCCCTGGGGCAGATGCAGCGTGTAATGCCACTCCAGTTCCATCGCGCCGATCTGCACGGCATGCCGGCGTGGCTCGCCGTTCGAGAGGTAGGGGCGTAGCAGCGCGGAAGGCTGCTCGAAATCGACGCCGGTGGGGGTGCTGAAATAGGCCTCGCCGTCCTGGAAGGCGACGCCGTGCGGGCTTGACCAGCTGGCCTGCACCGAGAACGGATGGGCGAGGTCCTTGGGATCGCTGGCGTCGAGCTCACCGTAGCCGCCTTCGGGGGTGGCGGCCAGCATCCGCTCCGCGAGCTCCCTGGTGGACGAGGCGGCGGCGACGTCCTCGCGGGCGCCGGTCTCGATGTTGGCGTCCATTGTGAAGCGGCTTTCGCCATCGATCCGACCATCGGCGTTGAGGGTGACGTCGGCGTCGAGCCGGTAGCGGTTGGCCTCGGGGCGCGAGGCTGGGGTGTGCGCGATCTCGCCGTGCTCGGTCGCGAGCACCACCAGCTTGCCAGAGAGCCGCCGGTCGAGCGTGCCCAAGCGGGCGTAGGGGTTGGTCGGGTTGGCGAACAGGCCGAAATCGGGCAGCCACGCGATCACGTGGTTGAACTCCTGCGGCACGCCGAGCGGGTATGGCTGGTAGCGCGAGCCCCAATCGACCAGCGCCGCCTCGGCGCGGATGCCGCGCGCGGCGAGCAGCGCCTCGAGCAGCACCACGTGGTCCTTGCAGTCGCCATAGCCGTTGGCCAGCACCCCCGAGGCGCGGTGCGGCACCCAGCCGTCATTGGGGTCGAGATAGACCGCGACGTAGCGGATGTTGGTCGCGATCCAGTCATGGATCGCCCGCGCCGCGTCGAGCCCGGTGCGGTCGCCGGCGATCTTTGCGGCCAAGGCGGCGATCTCGGGCGTCACCTCGGCACGGTCGGCGGCCTGGCGGTGATAGATCGCGCCCAATTCTTCGGTCGAAGGCAGCGTCGTGGCGGCGAACATGGGCAGGAAGTCGCTCGGCGAGACCATGTCGCGCTCGCTCTCCTGGCCCGGCACGTTGTCGAGCGTCGCGACGATCTCGCGGCGGCCGTCGCTCACGGTGTCGGTCACGGCGAACCCGCCCCGCTGCTTCCAGCGCAGCGCGAGGTCGGGCGGCGCCTCGATCCGGACCGACATGTGCCGCGTCGGCCATTCCAGCAGCGGGCGGATGGCGAGGTTGAAGCCGAGCGGCGACGGGACCTTCTGCGTCAGGCGCCACGTGACATGGGTGCGGCTGCCTTCGCGCAGCTGCGGGAACAGCACGGTGGTGGTCTCGCCGCCGGAGAAGCCCGGTGTGTCGTGCGCCGCCAGGCTTGGGCGGGTGAAGCGGGCGCCCGGCGGCGCGTCGATCCGGGTGCCGTCGGGCTGGATCACATAGGCTTCGACCAGCTCAAGAGACTGGGACTTGGGGTGGAACGGCACATAGTCGCGGTCGGCCAGCGGAATGCCAGCCTTGGTGAGGAAGGTGTACTCCTGCTCGATGGTCTCGACATAGGTGAGGTCGGGGTTGAGCTGGACGGTGATCGTCCAGGCCTCGCGGCGCAGGGGCGCGGGATCAGCCCAGGCGGAGCCGATGCCGAGCAAAAAGACAAGGAGAAAAAACGCGAGTCGCTGCATCCAGGTTCCCGGGAGTCACGGTCCCGTGAAGCAACCAAAACCGTAAGGCAATAGCAAGGCCTTTCGCGATCACGCCCCCGCGGCCGGCTCGCGGCTGATCCGCACGCGGTCGACGCGTCGCCCGTCCATCTCCAGCACCTCGAACCGCCAGCCGCCGAACACGATGCGGTCGCCGATCTTGGGCACCCGGCGCATCAGCGCGAGCAGCAGGCCGGCCAGGGTGTGATAGCTGCCCTCGGCGGGCAGGTCGGGCAGCGCCAAGCGGTCCTTCAGCTCGTCCACCGGCATCAGGCCGTCCATCACCATGCCGGCCTCGCCGTCCGGCTCCGCCCCGCCCGGCGCGGGCGAGACATCGGTGGGGTCGCCGACGATCGCCTCCAGCACGTCGGCCGCCGTCACCACGCCCTCGAAGCTGCCGTACTCGTCCATCACCAGGGCCATGCCGAGCGGGTCGGGACGGAGCCGCTCCAGCGCGTCGAGCGCGGTCACGGTGTCCGGCATCACCATCGGCTGGCGCAGCGCCGCCCCCACGGAGAGCTCGCCGCCGCCCAGGATGCGGTCGAGCAGGTCCTTGGCCTGGACCACGCCGACCACGTTGTCCACCGAGCCGTCGCACACCACGAAGCGCGAGTGCGGCGCCGATTTCAGCGTGGCGGCGATCTCGCGCGCGGGATCGGTGCGGTCGATCCAGGCCAGCTCGGTGCGCGGCGTCATGATGGCGCGCACCGGCTTGTCGGCGAGGCGCAGCACGCGCTCGATCATGTCGCGCTCCTCCATCTCGAGCACGCCGGCCTGGGTGCCCTCGGCGAGCAGCGCCTTGAGCTCCTCCTCGGTGACGGTCTGCTGCGGCGCGCGGTTGAGGCGGAGCAGCCAGAGGATGAAAGCCGAGGATCGGTTCAGCCCCCACACCGCCGGCGACGCGACCCGCGCCAGCCAGACGATCGGGCGGGCCACCCAGGAGGCGATCTGCTCGGGGCGCCGCAAGGCGAGCTGCTTCGGCACCAGCTCGCCAATCACCATCGTCAGATAGGTGATGACGACCACGACCACCGCGAGCGAGAGCGTGTCTGCCAGGCTCCGGGAGACGCCGGATCGGGCCAGCCACTCGCCCACGCTGCTCGCCAGCCGGGCGCCGCCGAACACGCCGGCGAGGATGCCGACCAGGGTGATGCCGACCTGCACCGTCGGCAGGAAGCGCTGCGGGTCTTCCGACAGCATCATCGCCGTGCGGGCGCCCGCGACGCCCTTGCGCTCCAGCACGGCGAGGCGCGCGCGGCGCACCGACACCAGGGCGAGCTCGCTCATCGCGAACACCCCGTTCAGCACGATGAGCAGCAGAATGATAACAATCTCGAAACCGATAGCCATGCAGTATCCGGCCCCCTTGCGCGAGGCGCCAACATAGGCATGCGCCGCCCGGTGCGACACCTGCCGGCGGATACAATCTTGGCACTGCCCAGCTTCCGCCATATTGAGGCCGGCGGTGCGCCGCACTGGGAGGGTTGACTGCCGGGAAGGCGGGTTTCGGAACGTCCCGCACGGAGCTGGAAAAGAAATCGATGACGACCACCGCTTCGCTGCCTCGGGCGGCCCGGAAGCAAAGCCGGCGCGCGTTCCTGCACCCCACCACCTTGCTTGCGGTGCTGTTCTGCGCCCTGGCCGCATTCGGCACCTGGACCGTCCTCGAACGGCCCGTCCCGGTGCCCGACTTCACGGGCGAGATTGGCGGCCTCGCCTTCTCGCCCTTCCAGCGCGGGCAGAGCCCCGAGAACGACACCTATCCCTCACGCGGGCAGATCCGCGCCGACCTCGTCGAGGCCGCCGAACTGACCGGCCGGGTGCGCAGCTACACGGTGCAAGGCGTGCTCGGCGACATACCCGGCCTCGCCGGTGATCTGCCGCTGCGGATCACGCTCGGCGCCTGGCTCGACCGCAACGTGGTGACCAACGCCGCCGAGCTGCAAAGGCTGATCACCGCGGCTCGGGCGCATCGCGACGTGGAGCGCGTGCTGGTCGGCAACGAGGCGGTGCTGCGCGGCGACCTCACGCCGGCGCAGCTGATCGCCGATATCCGACTGGTGAAACGATCGGTCCGCGTGCCGGTCTCCACCGCCGAGCCGTGGCATGTGTGGCTCGCCCATCCGGAGCTCGCGGCGGCGGTCGACTACATCACCATCCACCTGCTGCCGTACTGGGAGGGCCTGCCGGTCGATCAGTCGCTGCGCTTCATCATGGAGAAATACGACCAGGTGCAAGCCGCCTTTCCCGGCAAGCACATCGTCATCGGCGAGGTAGGCTGGCCGTCGAACGGCGTCGATATCGGCGGTGCGCGGGCCAGCCGGGTGAACCAGGCGACGTTCCTGCGCGGCTTCTTCAACATCGCCCGCCAGCGCGGGCTCGACTATTTCGTCATCGAGGCGTTCGACCAGCCGTGGAAGACCAGCTTCGAGGGCCGCGCCGCCGGCTATTGGGGCATCATGGACCTCGACCGGCACGCCAAATGGGCGATGACCGGGCCGGTGGTCGAGACGCCGAACTGGCGAGCCTGGGCCGGCGGCAGCGTCGTCGTCGCGGCGCTACTCGCGGGCTTGCTGCTGTCCCGCCGCCCCGACATCCGCTTGCCGGGTAAGCTCGCGCTTGCCGGTCTCACGCAGGGCTTCGTCGCGACGCTCGCCTGCGTGCTGCTGGCGATGAGTGGTAAGTATCTCAGCGGGCCAGCGGCGGCGATGTGGGGCCTGCTCGCCGCCGGACAGGCGCTGTTGTTGTTGCTGCTGCTGGCCGACAGCTTCGAGCTGGCCGAGACGGTGTGGGGGCGGGTGTGGAAGCGCCGCTTCGAGCCGATGCCGGCCGCGCCCGACGCGCCTCTGCCGAAAGTGTCGATCCACGTGCCGATCTGCAACGAGCCGCCGCACATGGTGCAGCAGACCCTCGACGCGCTCGCCGAGCTCGACTACCCGGATTTCGAGGTGCTGGTGATCGACAACAACACCGCCGATCCGGCGCTGTGGGAGCCGGTCGCGGAGCACTGCGCGCGGCTTGGGGCGCGGTTCCGCTTCTTCCATCTCGGCAAATGGCCCGGCTACAAGGCGGGCGCGCTCAACTTCGCGCTGCGCGAAACCGCACCCGACGCCGCGATCGTCGGCGTGCTCGACAGCGACTACGTGGTCTCGCCCGACTGGCTGCGCTGCATGGCGCCGGCCTTCGCGGATGCAGAGGTGGGCTTCGTGCAGTCGCCGCAGGACTACCGCGACCGCGCGGGCTCCTTCTTCAAGCGGCTGATGTTTTGGGAATACGCCGGGTTCTTCCATCTCGGCATGGTGACGCGCAACGAACGCAACGCGATCATCCAGCACGGCACCATGACCCTGATCCGCCGCGCCGCGCTGGCGGAGGCCGGCGGCTGGGCGGAGTGGACCATCACCGAGGACGCGGAGCTTGGCCTTCGCCTGTTCCGCCGCGGTTGGAAAGCGGTCTATGCCACGCGCAGCTTCGGCCGCGGCGTGATGCCGGACGATTTTTCCGCCTTTCGCAAGCAGCGCTTCCGCTGGGCGTACGGCGCGATGCAGATCTGCCGGGCGCACCGGGGCGCGCTGCTCTCGCCGTTCAGCCGCGATCTCACATGGGGCCAGCGCTGGCACTTCGTCACCGGCTGGCTGCCCTGGGCGGGCGACGCGCTCGGGCTCCTGTTCCTGCTGATGGGGCTCGGCTGGTCGGTCGGGCTGATCGTGGCGCCCATGCGGTTCGAGTTCCCCATCGTGCTGTTCATGCTGCCCTCGATCGGCCTGTTCGTCTTCAAGCTGGTGCAAATTCTGGCGCTCTACGGCAAGCGGGTGCCGTGCGGGTTCGCCGACCGGCTGGGGGCGGCGGTCGCCGGGTTGGCACTGAGCCACACCATCGGCAAGGCGGTCTGGCTGGGGCTCGCGACACGCGGCGCGCCCTTTCTGCGCACGCCGAAGATGGAGAATGCCCCGGCGCTGGTGCAGGGCCTGGTGATGGCGCGCGAGGAATTGGCGCTGCTGGTGCTGACCTGGGCCGCGCTGATCGGCGTGGCCGTCGCGCACCGGTTGGCGACCTGGGAGGCGACACTGTGGTGCGTGGTGCTGCTCACGCAGTCCCTGCCCTATCTCGCCGCCGTGTTCACCTCGGTCATCGCCGCGCGGCCAGCGAGCCGTCGCACTGCGGTGGCAGCGGTTGCCGCGCCGGTACCGAGCCAAGTCTCCGGCATGGTGGCGCGGAGCGGCGCCGGCGATTGACGGACCCCATCGGTCATTGGGCGGCGCGCGAGCGGATTATAGACAGTGTATCGTTTTTGGGATTTTCTGCTCGCGTCCGGATGCGATTCATGGTTTGTTAACCAGATCGCAAAGGCCGGGAGCCTCCGAGATGTCGCAATCAGGCGCCGAGATCATTGCCTTCCCCGGCGCGCGCCGACGCGAGGCACCGCAGGATGCGCGACTCAGCGCTGCGCTCGCCGAGCTGCACGCGGCGCTGGAGGTCCAGCGTGACGCAATCGCCGCTTGGCGTGGCTCGATCGAGGAACTCGGCGGCGCCACCCGCTCGATCGAGGCCAGTCTCGACCGCTATCGCTCCCGGCTTGGCGCCCTACAGACGGGGCTGATCAGCCTGCACCAGCAATCGAGCAAGCTGCGCGATTGGGGGGAGACACACGGCCACGCCACCCCCGGCTGACCTATCCCGGCTTCTCCTCGGTGAAGAATTTCTCCCCGCCCGCGAAATAGTTCGGCTTGAGGAAAATGCCGAGGAGCAGCGCGCCGTCCGGCGCCCGTGCGACATGCGTGTTGCCGGCCGGGCGCCAGACGAACTCGCCGGGGAGCGCCTCGCCCTCGTCGTCGACGAAGCGGCCCTCGAGCACATAGGTCTGCTCCACCGCGCGATGCTCGTGCAGCGGGATCTCGGCGCCCGGCTCCAGCTTGAACAGGATGGTGGACATGCCGGTATCGGGCTCGGCGTAGAGCACCTTCATGCGGATGCCGGGAAACTTCGTCTCCTGCCACGGCATCTCGCCCACTTTGAGATAGACCGATGGCGGCGAGGGCTCGTCAGCGAGCAGACGCTTGCGCGCCACGGCGACGCCTTCCGGCATGGCAATTCCTCCCGCGTTGCGAAACAGCATCGCGCGCCATCCGGTGCGGCTCTGTCAAGCACGCCTTACGCGATCAGTTCGGCAAGCTCGGTCATGCTGGCGACGATCAGGTCGGGCTGGTGCGGCCACGCGGCAAAGGGCCGGCGGCGACGATCGATGAACGCGGCGTGCATCCCGGCGGCCTTGGCGCCCACGCAGTCGAACTCGTGGTTGGCGACGAACAGCACCTCGTCCAGCGCCACGCCGCAGATCTCGGCCGCCTTGGTGTAGGTCGCGACGTGCGGCTTGAAGGCGTTCCCGGCCGCCGCCGAAATCAGCGCGTCGAACGCCTGTCCGTGATGCGCGCGCGCTGCCTCCAGCATGTCGGGATCGCCGTTCGACAGCACGACCAGCCGATAGCGGGTGCGCAGCCGGTCGAGTGCTGCCGGCACCTCCGGGAACGGCTTGAGACGTTCGATGCAGCCGACGAGGTATCGCACCTCCTCCTCTGTATGGGGGATGCCGGCGCGCTGCATCACCTGGCGAACGGACAAATGACCGATTTCGCGATACGAGGTGTGGCGCTGGCCGAGCAGCGCGTCGATCATCGAGTTCTCGAAATGCGTCCGCCGCCACCAGGTGACGAAGGAATACGCGTTCCCCGTCCAGCCCTTGGCCCTGAGGAAATCGACCGCGACCTCCCACAGCCCCGTCTGCATGTCCACGACCGTGCCATACTGGTCGAACATGCAAACCTTTACCCGTTGCTTCAGGCTCTCCACGTCCATTTTGCCGCCGCTCCCATCCATCAGGCCATCCAAGTCCGGTTGTCGCCGGGGCGCAACCGCAGGCCGGGACGGAGATGGCGAAACGGCAGGCCGGAGGAATCCGCGACCACCGGGCCGGCTGCCGCGGCGACGATGATCCGCTCGGCGATCGGGCCGAAATCGGCGCGGAAATGCACGGACGATTTCAGCGCGAGAATGCGGCATTCCGCCGGCTCGATGCCAACATGGCGCAGGATGGCCTGGTCGTAGGCCTGCGTCTTGCGGCTGACCACCATCACCTGGATGCCGGGCTCGATCGCGATGAGCGCAGTCGGCCCGAGATCAGCGGGATTGCCGGCGCCCATCGGCCCGGTGAGAGTAAAGCGGCCGTCGGTAAGCCGCTCGACCCGCGCGTTGCAGGGCAGCGGCACGCCGTCCGACTTGCCGCCGAGGCTCAACGCCACCTCGGCCCCCTCTCCCGCCGCATGGCAAGCAGCGGCACTCTCCGCGTCGTTGATGAGGCACAACACCGCGCCGGTCGCCCCTTGGTGCACCAGTTCGGCAAGCAACCCGGTGGTGTCGCCGTGGCCGCCGCCGCCCGGATTGTCCTGCGTGTCGGCGATCACCACCGGTCGCTGGATGCCGCGAGCGGCGATCGCCTCCGCCACCGCCTGCTCGGCCGGCATGACGCCGAGATCGAAGGCGTGCTCCTGGCTCGCAACGTGCTGGGCGAAGGCGTCGGCGGCGCTATCCGCCGAGGCTTGCGTGTCGGCGAAGGCGGCGAGTGCCACGCCGCACTCGGGGAAATCGGCGTAGGGAAAGCCAAAGCAAAAGGCGAGCTCGGCGAGGTTTGCGCGCTCGGCGAGCGCCGCCCGCTCGGCCAGCACGGCGCGCATCGGATCGACCAGGGTGCATTGGCTGGTGATCGGTATCCAGAAATCGAGCTGGCGGAAGGCGCGTGCCCACCGCACGCCGCGCCGGATGCGCGCGAGCAGCAGCCGCATCGCCTGCGCGCCTGCGTCCTTCATGTCGACATGCGGATAGGTGCGATACGGCACCGCCGCATCCACCAGTGCGACCATCCGCGCGGTGAGGTTGGCGTGCGGGTCGAGGCTGATGGTGAGCGGCAGGTCCGGCCCGACGATCGCGCGCACCCGGCGCAGCAATTCGCCCTCGGCATCGGGAAAGCTCTCGGCCAGCGCGGCGCCGTGCAGGTCGAGATACACGCCATCGAGCGGCGCCTCCTGCAACGCGCGCGACAGCCCGGCGCCGATCAGCGCGGCCATGCGCTCGAATGCCTCGTCCTGCACCGGCCCGGATGGGTTGGCGACCGCCCATGCCAAGGGGACCAGCGTGACCCCTGCCTCCTCCGCCACGCGGATCGCCCCGGCGCTGGCTGCCGAGGTCGGGCGCAGCGCGGCGACGAGGTTTGCTTCCTGCAGCGGCGGGAAGCCGCCGGGCCGCACGAAGTCGGCCCAGGTCGCGGGGCGCGGCGCGAATGAATGGCTCTCGTGCAGGAACCCGCCGATGGCGATGCGTAGACTCATGTCGTCCCCCGATTTCGGGGTAAGCCTACAGCATCAGGCATATGAGGCGACCATGAAGGCGTTCTGGAACCCGGTGCAGCTGGCGCACACGCCGCGATTTTTCCTGGCGCGCGGTCAGCTCCGGGCGAATTTCGAGATCCCCGCGCGAGCCGAGGCCCTGCTCGAGGGCTGCCGAGCGCTGGGACTCGAGATCGCCGGCACTCCGCCCGCCGAGCGTTCCGCCATGCTGACCGTCCATACCGCCGATTACCTGGACTTCCTGGAGGACGGCCACGCCCTCTGGGCTGCGCAGCCCGATGCCGGGCCGGAGATCGTCGCCAACAGCCATCCGGTCCCCGAGATGATCCGCAATGGCGCCCGGCGGCCCGATGGCATGGCCGGACGCGCCGGGTGGTACACCTCCGACGCGGCCTGCCCGATTGGTAAGGAGTCCTGGCCGGCGATCGAGGCGGCGGCGGGCGTTGCGCTGGCGGCAGCCGACGAGGCGGCCGCGGGACGCAGCGCCTACGCGCTGGCGCGTCCGCCGGGGCACCACGCCTATCCGGCGCGCGCTGGCGGGCATTGCTACGTGAACAACGCCGCCCTCGCCGCCGAGCGGCTGCGCGCCGGTGGTGCCGGCCGGGTGGCGATCCTCGACATTGACAGCCATCACGGGAACGGCACGCAGGGCATCTTCTTGGTGCGCGGCGACGTGCTGTTCGTCTCGGTCCACGGTGACCCGGACGGCTACTATCCCTGGTTCACCGGCCGCACCCATGAGCGCGGGGAGGGCGCCGGTGCGGGGCTCAACCTGAACTTGCCCTTGGCGCTCGGCACCGGCGATGCCGGCTGGCTGGAAGCCGTGACCCAGGGTGTCAACGCCGTCCGTCATTTCGGGGCTGAGGCGCTCGTGGTCAGCCTCGGCTTCGACGCCTCCAAGGATGAGCCGCTGAACGCGCTTTCGGTGACGGCCGACGGGTTTTCCCGTGCCGGCGAGGCGATTGGCGCGTTGCGGCTGCCGACGGCGATCGTGCAGGAGGGGGGCTACAACGTGGATGTGCTCGGCACCCTGCTGGAACGGTTTCTCGGCGGGTTCGGCGGCGTCTGAGGGCGAACGGAAGATCGAACTCATTATCGACTAACGCGGGAATACTACGGTATCTTCGCATCCTTACGGTTGCAGAGATCGCCACTCGCATGACCATTGCCCGTGTCCAGTCCTTCGCCTTCTCCGGCATCGAGGCCGTGCCGGTGGAGGTGCAGGTGCAGATTTCCTCGGGGCTTCCGGCCTTCTTGGTGGTGGGGCTGCCGGACAAGGCGGTGGCGGAGGCGCGCGAGCGGGTGCGGGCGGCGCTGACGGCGATGGGGCTGGCGCTGCCGCCGAAGCGGGTCCTGATCAATCTGGCGCCGGCCGACCTGCTGAAGGAGGGAAGCCATTTCGACCTGCCGATTGCGCTCTGCGTGCTGGCGGCGATGGAGGTGCTGCCGCGCGAGGAGGTCGGCGGGTTTGCGGCGCTGGGGGAGCTCTCGCTCGACGGCTCGCTGAACCCGGTTGCGGGCGTGCTGCCAGCAGCGATCGGCGCCTCGGCGCGCGATCTCGGGCTAATTTGTCCTGGCGCCCAAGGCGGCGAGGCGGCTTGGGCCGGGCGCATCGAGGTGCTGGCGCCGACCGATCTGCTGTCGCTCATCAACCATTTCCGCGGCACCCAGGTGCTCGCCCCACCGGAGCCCGCGGGCACTGCCGAGGCGCCGCCCAGCCCCGATCTCGCCGAGGTGAAGGGCATGGAGACCGCGCGCCGCGCGCTGGAGATCGCGGCGGCGGGTGGTCACAATTTGCTGCTGGTCGGGCCGCCCGGTGCGGGCAAGTCGATGCTCGCCGCCCGCCTGCCCGCGCTGCTGCCCGACCTCACGCCGCGCGAGGCGCTGGAAGTGAGCATGATCCACAGCGTCGCCGGAATGCTCGACGGCGGCCGGCTGGTGATGCGACCGCCGTATCGCGAGCCGCACCACAGCGCGTCGCAGGCGGCGCTCACCGGCGGCGGTCAACGCGCGCGCCCGGGCGAGGTGTCGCTCGCCCATCGCGGCGTGCTGTTCCTCGACGAGATGCCGGAGTTTCCCAAGCAAGCGCTGGAGTCGCTACGCCAGCCGATGGAGTCCGGCCGGACGACGGTCTCGCGCGCCACCGCGCATGTCACCTACCCGGCGCGCTTCCAGCTCATCGCCGCGATGAACCCGTGCCGCTGCGGCTATCTCGGTGACGCGGCGCGCGAGTGCGGCCGCGCGCCGCGCTGCGGCGAGGACTATCAGAACCGCATCAGCGGCCCGCTGCTGGACCGCGTCGATCTCACCGTGGAGGTGCAGCCGGCATCGGCAGCCGAACTCGCCCGCGCGCCGGCCGGCGAGCGCAGCGAAATTGTTGCCGCCCGTGTTGGCAATGCGCGCGAGGCACAGCGCGGCCGCTACGGCGACGACGGGCCGGCAAGCAATGCCGAAGCCGAGGCGTGCGACCTCGCCATTGCCGGCGAGGCGCAGGAACTCGCCGAAAAGGCGATGGATCGGCTGCGCCTGTCGCCGCGCGGCTATACCCGCACGCTACGGGTCGCCCGCACCATCGCGGACCTCGCCGGCGCGGAGGCCGTGCGCCGTCAGGACGTGGCGGAGGCGCTGGCGTTTCGGCACCGGATGCCGGGGCGATCCGGCGGCTAGCACTACTCCTTCGGCAGCATCGGCCGGCCTTCATGCGCGACCAGCAGGTCGTGCATGTCGTTGGCGTGCTCCTCCTCCTTGCGGAGAATCCCTTCCATCATGACGCGGGTCGTGGGGTCGTGATTGGCGAAGAAGCGGATCAGCTCGCGGTAGTGCTCGACCGCAATGCGCTCGGCGACGAGGTTCTCGCGGATCATGTCGACCAGGTTCTCGCCCTCCTCGTATTGCGAGGCCGAGCGCGTCGCCAGACCCTCGGGGTTGAAGTTCGGCTTGCCGCCGAGCTGATTGATTCGCTCGGCCACCTCCATCGCGTGCGCGTGCTCCTCCTGGGCGTGCTCCGCGAACTCCTCCTTCACGCTGTCGCTGGAGATGCCGGTCGCCGCGACCGAGTGCATGGTATAGCGCAGCACGCAAACGAGCTCGGTGGCGAGCACGGTTTGCAGGATGTCGACGGTCTGCTGCACGTCCCCGCCGTAGTCCTCCGTCACCGCGCCCTTCTCGAGATGCTGGCGGGCGCGCTCGCGCAACGTCTTCACGTCGCTCAGAAAGGGCTTGGCTTGCGTCTGGCTGGCGGCGGGGCTCTTGCTCATGGCGGTCTCCAGTTGACGGTCGGGCAAATCAACGCACCGAACTGCTTGCGGTTACAACCCTCGGCTAGCCTTCGTCGCGGAAGGCGTCGGCGATCCGCCGGACGGTGCCCGCCGCATCGACCACCAGCACGTCGAACCGCACGCCCGCCGCGCCCCAGCCAGGGTTCTCGGCGAGCAGGCATCCGGCGGCGGCGATCAGGCGGGCGCGCTGGCGAAGCGAGAGGGCCTCGGCCGCCGCGCCGAGCGTCGGGCGGGCCTTCACCTCGACGATGGCGAGCAAGCCGGCTTTCTCGGCCACCGCGTCCACCTCGCCGGCCTTGGTGCGCAGGCGGCGGCCGAGCACCGTCCAGCCGTCCGCCTCGAGTGCGGCGCAGGCCGCCGTCTCGGCGTCGATCCCGCGCCCGTACGACAACCCACCCGATTGCTGCCTTGTCGCCATGCGCGATGCTTCACCGATCCGCCAGGGCGCCGCAACATGGCGCACCGAGGAGCGTGCCACATGTCCCGCCTGATCCTGATTTTCCTCCTGGTTCTGACCCAGCGTGTCGCGGCGGAGACCGCGCCGCCCCCGACGGCGATGATCGCGGCGGCCGATCCACGCGCGGTCTCGGCGGGGCTCGCGATCCTCAAGGCGGGCGGCAACGCGATGGACGCCGCGGTGGCGGTGCAGATGGTGCTCGGCGTCGTCGAGCCGCAATCCTCCGGGCTCGGCGGCGGCGCTGTGCTGCTGCACTACGACGCGGCCAGCGGGCGGGTGACGAGTTGGGACGGGCGCGAGACCGCACCGGCGGCGGCGCGCCCCGACTTGTTCCTCGACCATGACGGCAATCCGTTGCCGTTCCGCGAAGCGGTGGCGGGCGGCCGCTCGGTCGGCGTGCCGGGCACGGCAAGGATGCTCGAAGCGGCGCATGGCGCCTACGGCAAGCTGCCCTGGGCCGACCTGATCGCGCCGGCGATCCGGCTGGCGGAGAATGGATTCTCCGTCTCGCCGCGCCTCGCACGCGACATCGCCGCCAACGCGGACAAGCTGCGCCGCCAGTCTGCGGCACGGACCTATTTCCTTGCGCCCGACAACACCCCGCTTGCCGTCGGCACGACACTGCGCAACGTGCGGCTCGCCGAAACGCTGCGCGCGCTCGCCGCAGGAGGGGCCGATGCGTTGAACCGGGGCGTCATCGCCGCCGAGATCGCGGCGACGGTGCGCGCCGGCCCGAACCCCGGCGGGATGACCTCGGGCGACCTCGCCGCCTATGCGCCGAAGCAGCGCCCGCCGGTGTGCGGTGCGTATCGCGGGCACATGGTCTGCGGCATGGGACCGCCCTCCTCCGGCGGTGTCGCGGTGCTGCAGATCCTTGGCGTGCTCGCACATTTCGACCTGCCGCACATGGCGCCCGACGGCGCCGACGCCGCGCAGGCCATCGTCGAGGCCGAGCGGCTGGCCTATGCCGACCGCGCGCGCTACCTCGCGGATAGCGATTTCGTGCCGGTCCCCGTCGCCGGGCTGATCGCGCCGGACTACCTCACGATCCGCGCCCAGTCGATCGACCTCGACCACGCGATCTCGGAGCCGCGCGCCGGCAACCCGCTTTGGCCGGCAACGCCGCCCGCCCTCGCCCCGCAGCCGGCGCAGGCGGAGCACGGCACCAGCAACATCGCGATCGTCGACGCGGCGGGCAACGCGGTGGCGCTGACGACGACCATCGAGACCGAGTTCGGCAGCGGCCTGATGGTGCACGGCTTCGTGCTCAACAACGAGCTGACCGATTTCTCGTTCCGCCCCGAGATTGACGGGCGGCTGGTGGCAAACCGGGTGCAGCCCGGCAAGCGGCCGCGCAGCGCGATGGCGCCGACCTTGGTGTTCGACCACTCGAGAAAACTCGAGCTGGTGGTTGGCTCGGCCGGTGGCGCTCGGATCATCGGCTACGTGGTGCAGGCGCTCGTCGAAATGCTCGATTGGGGCCGCCGTCCGGCTCAGGCGCTCGCCGCGCCGCACGTGCTCAGCATCGGCGACGCGGCGGAGCTGGAAGCCGATACGCGGGCCGTGCAGCTCGGCCCGACGCTGGCGGCGCGTGGTCAGAAGGTCGTCGTTCGGCCGCTGCTCTCCGGCTCCGCGGGGATCGCCGTCACGCCGTCAGGGCTGGCGGGCAACGCCGACCCTCGACGCGAGGGCGTCGCGCTCGGCGAGTAGTGCTATCCGGGAAGCCGCTCGAAGCTTCGTAGCCCGTCGGCGATCTGATGAAAGCTCTGCTTATCGATGGTGTAGATCGCCATGTCCGGGCCGCCGAACAGCGATGGATCATCGAGCGTGCCCACCTTGACGATCACCGCCGAAACCGCTGCGGCCGGTCGTGACATGGGTGCCGCACTCGGGGCAGAACTCGCGCGTGACGGGGCGTTCGAGGTCGGTGCGGGTGAACTGCTTGGGCGTGCCCTTGGTGTAGCTGAAACCCGCGACCGGCATCGCGATGAACACATTGGGCGCGCCGCCGGTGATGTATTGGCATTCGCGACAGTGGCACTGCGCCTTCATCATCGGCTCGCCCTCGGCGACATAGCGCACGTTGCCGCAATAGCATCCGCCTTCCAGCCGCATGATACCCTCCATGTTTGCCCGCGACGCGTTCCGCCGGCCGGGCAGGGAGCCTCGGGACTTGCCCGACGCCTTGTCGAACGCCCTTGCCGCCAAGAGCTTGTGCTATAGTCGCGGAAGTGAAAGGCTTTGCCATGAGGGACGACCGCACCAGGGATATCAGGGCGCTCTACCGACAGGCGTTCCGGGATTTTGGCTCGGTCGCCCTCTGGAACATGCGCCCGATCCAGAATCCGACCCCCGCCGATGCGCTGGCAATCACCGCTGCGCTGCGCACCCGCGGTCGCATGGATGGACGGCGGCTCGCGGAGCGCATCGAGGCGCTTTGCCGTGCCGATCACTAGATTTCAATCAGACGTGCTGCGGTTGCTCGCCGCCCAACGCAGCCCCGACAGCTACATTGCAGGCGGCATCGCCATCAACCGCGAAGGCCCGCGCTTCTCTGGCGACGTCGACATCTTTCACGACTCCGACGCTCGGCTCGATGGCGCTGCGAAGGCGGACGCGGCGGCGTTGGCCGCTGCCGGCTACACCATCACATGGTTGCCAAACCAACGTACCGCCAAGCGCGAAGCGACTATCGAAAGAGCCGGCGAGCAAATGCAGCTCGAGTGGGTAACGGACGCAGCGTTCCGCTTTTTCCCCACGCAGCCGGACGAGCTATTCGGCTATGTGCTGCACCCTGTCGATCTTGCCGCCAACAAGGCATCGGCGGCGGCGGACCGGCGTGTGCCCCGCGATGTGGTCGACCTGGTCACGATCCACGAAAACATCCTTCAGCTCGGGGCGGTGGTCGCCGCGGCGGTCGGCAAATTTCCCGGTACCACGCCGGAAGAAATGCTGGCCGAGATCACGCGGCACAGCCGGTTCACGGCAGAGGAGTTTCAGGTGCTGGCAACTGAGCGGCCGATTGATGTACGCGACTTGCACCGCCGTATTCGCTCCATGATCGGGGACGCGGAAGACTTCATCGCCAGGTTGCCCAGCGATGCCATTGGCGTGGTGTTTCTGGACGGCGGCAGGCCCGTGCAACCGGACGTGACTGCGTTGGAGAGATATCAGCGCCACGCGGGCGCGGTGGGTGGTCTGTGGCCGAGCTCGCCGGGTATCGGCGATGCCATGCTCGATCGCTATGCTCCGAAGCTATAACCTTCCTGGCACTAATATATCGCCGAAGGACGAGAAAAGAGTAGAGCGGGGCTATGACAGGATTTTGGCTTACCTTCTCCCATGTCGGCAGCCCGCACCTCGGAGACCCGACCGAACCTGGGGAATGTGCTTGAGCGAGGCGTCTGGTGGCCCCTGATGGAATAAGGCCCGTGCACAAATCAGGAGCCATGCCCTGTGTAGGCAGTGGCGATATCCGCTCGATGAGCCGCCAGAATTTGGCGTCGTAACCCTCGGCATCACCAAAAACGACAACGCCATCGTTGAAGCTGGGAGATGTAGTCCGCCACAGCTCGACGGGCGCGATCTTCCCAGAAACTATCTCCTCGGCCCACCAATACTCCGGGGATGCGTGAGGGTCAGTTGGCGACCGAGTCCACATGTGCCCTCCGACATTGGTCACCCGCCCCGCGCCGGCGTCTCGATCGGGGCGCAGTTGGTGCGGCCGGAGGCGAGGCAGTCCTGCATTCGGGCGGACTCGCGCAGGCGGCCGATCACGAACACCACGGCGACGATGATCAGGACGATCACCACGATCCCAGCGAGCGCGCGGCGGCGTGAGCCGCCGTCCGGCTCGTCGTCGCTCATGGCGATGTGCGACCCTCCTCGACCGCGTGGCAGGCGACCAGCACGTCGCCGGTCGGTGTGTAGCCCGGCCGCTCGACGCGGCAGCGGGCGTTGGCGAGGGGGCAACGTGGATGGAAGGGGCAGCCGGGGGGCGGGTCGATCGGGCTCGGCACCTCGCCGGCTACCGGCGTCCGGCCGCCCACCATGTCGAGATCGGGGATCGCGGCTAGCAGCATCCGGGTGTACGGGTGGAGTGGTGCGGAGAAAATCTCCTCGGCCGGGCCGCTTTCGACGATGCGGCCGAGATACATCACGCCGAGCTGGTCCGACATGTGCCGCACCACGGCGAGGTTGTGGCTGATGAACAGATAGGTCAGACCGAGACGTTGCTGCAGATCTTTCATCAGGTTGAGGATCTGCGCCTGCACCGAGACGTCGAGCGCGCTGGTCGGCTCGTCGCAGACCAGGAACTCGGGCTCGCTCGACAGCGCGCGGGCGATCGAGATGCGCTGGCGCTGGCCGCCGCTGAACTCGTGCGGGAATTTTTCTCCGTCCGCCGGCGCGAGCCCGACCTGGCGCAGCAATTCGCCCACGCGGTCGCCGATGGCGTCGCGCCCCGACAGCAGGCCGAACGCGCGCAGCGGCTCGGCGACGATGTCGCGCACCCGCCAGCGCGGGTTGAGCGAGGCGTAGGGGTCCTGGAAGATCATGTTCATCCGCCGCCGCAACGCAGGCTGGGCGCGCGCCGCCGACAGGCTCTGTCCCTCGAACCGGATGCTTCCGGATGTCGGCGGGAACAGCCCCACGACCAGACGGGCGACGGTCGATTTGCCGCAGCCGCTCTCGCCCACCAGCGAGAGCGTCGCGCCGCGATCGATGGCGAATGAAACTTCATCGACCGCCCGCAGGCTCAACCGCTCCTCGCGCGCGAGCACCCGTTGCAGCCACGGGCGCGACACGTCGAACACGCGCGACACCGCATCCACTTCGAGCATCGGCGCGTCAGGCATCGTGCAGCCAGCACGCGGCGCGGGTCGCACCGGCGTCGAGCAAATCCGGCCGCTCGACGCGGCACCGGTCGAACACGTGCGGGCAGCGCGGGTTGAAGGCGCAGCCCGGCGGGATGGCATTCAACCGTGGCATCGCGCCGTCGATCTGGCGCAGCCGTTCGACCTTGCGCTCGATCCAGGGAATGCTGCCCATCAGCCCTTCCGTGTAGGGATGCGCCGGCTGCTTCACCACGGCGCGCACCGGGCCGATCTCGGCGATGCGGCCGGCATACATCACCGCCACCCGGTCGGCGGTCTCGGCGATCACGCCCATGTCGTGTGTCACCAGCATCACCGAGGTGCCGTGGTCGCGCGTGAGTGATTTCAAGAGCTCGATGATCTGCGCCTGGATGGAAACGTCGAGGGCGGTGGTCGGCTCGTCGGCGATCACCAGGCGCGGCTCGGCGCAAAGGGCGAGCGCGATCACCACGCGCTGGCGCATCCCGCCGGAGAATTCGTGCGGATAGGCGTTCACGCGCTGCGCGCCGGCGGGAATGCCGACCCGTTCGAGCCAGGCGACGGCACGGCGCCGGGCGTCGGCGTCGCTCAGCTTGAGATGCGTCTGCATCGTCTCGGTGAGCTGGCGGCCCACTGGATAGACCGGATCGAGCGTGGTCAGCGGGTCCTGGAAAATCGCGCCGATCTGCCGGCCACGGATTTCGCGCATCCGCGCGGGCGGCAGATTGTCGATCCGCTTGCCGTCGAGCAGCACGCGCCCACCGGCGATGCGGCCGGGCGGTTCCAGCAGGCCAATGATGGCCGCACCGGTGAGCGACTTCCCCGCGCCGCTCTCCCCCACGACCCCGAGCACCTCGCCCGGTTCGATGCCAAACGAGACGCCGTCGATGGCGCGCAGCACGCCGCGCCGCGTCGGGAACTCGACCTTCAATTCCTCGACGTCGAGCAGCGCCATCAGCGCAGCCTTGGATTGAGCGCGTCGCGCAGCCAGTCGCCCAGCAGGTTGATCGACAGCACCATCAGCACCAGCGCGACACCCGGAAAAATCGTCACCCACCACTCGCCGCTGAACAGGAAGTCGTTGCCGATGCGGATGAGCGTGCCAAGCGAGGGCTGCGTCACCGGCAGGCCGACGCCGAGGAAGGAGAGCGTGGCCTCGTCGAGGATGGCGAGGCCAAGCGTGAGCGTCGCGATCACCAGCACCGGGCCAAGCACGTTGGGCAGGATGTGCGTCGCCATGATCCGCGCGCGAGAGAGGCCGATCACCCTTGCGGCCATCACGTAGTCGCGGTTGCGCTCGACCAGGGTGGAGCCGCGCACCGTACGGGCGAATTGCGGCCAACGGGCGATGCCGATGGCCAGGATGATGACGTAGATGCCGAGCGCCTCGTGCATGTCCTTGGGCAGTGCGGCGCGCACCACGCCGTCCACCAGCAGCGCGATCAGAATGGCCGGAAAGGTGAGCTGGATGTCGGCGACTCGCATCAGCACGGCGTCCACCGTGCCGCCCGCGTAGCCGGCGACGAGTCCGATCGCGACACCCACGACGCTCGCGAACACGATCGAGGCGACGCCGACCAGCAGGCTGATGCGCATTCCGAACATGATGCCGGAGAGCACGTCGCGGCCCTGGTCGTCGGTGCCGAGCGGATAGGTCCACTCGCCGTCGGCGGCGAGCAGCGGCGGGCGGAAGCTGTCCATCAGGTTGAGGCTGGCGAGATTGAACGGATCGTGCGGCGCGATCAGCGGGGCGAGGGCGGCGGCGAGGATGCAAACCGCCACCACCAGCAATGAGAGGATCGCGATGGGGGAACGGCTGAACGAGTAGACGAAATCGCTGTCGGCAAAACGCGCCAGGGCTCGTGCGGCCCCCCTCATCGCGCACCCGCGGCGGCGCGCCGCTCGATGCGCAGGCGCGGGTCGACCGCGTAGTACAGCAGGTCGACGACGAGATTGATGACGACGAACACCACCGCGACGAGCAGCAGATAGGCCGACATCACCGGGATATCGGCTACCGCGATGGACTGGATCAGCAGCAGCCCGACGCCGGGCCACTGGAACACCGTCTCAGTCACGATCGAGAACGCCACGACGAGGCCGAATTGCAGCCCGACGATGGTGATGACCGGGACCAGCGTGTTGCGCAGCGCGTGGCCGAAATTGATCGCCCGATCAGAGAGGCCGCGCGCGCGGGCGAACTTGATGTAGTCGGTGCGCAGCACTTCCAGCATCTCGGACCGCACCAGGCGCATGATGAGGGTCATCTGAAACAGCCCGAGCGTGATCGCCGGCAGCACCAGCGCCTTGAGACCGGAGATCGTCAGGAAGCCGGTGCTCCACCAGCCGAGATGCACCACGTCGCCGCGCCCGAAGCTCGGCAGCCAGTGCAGCATCACGCTGAACACCAGGATCAGCAGGATGCCGATGAGGAAGGTGGGCAGCGACACGCCGATCAGGCTGAACACCAGGAACAGCCGCGAAGAAGCTGCATTGCGGTAGATCCCGGTGTAGACGCCCATTGGCAAGCCGACCAGCAGGGCGAGGACGGAAGCGGTGAAGGCCAGTTCCAGTGTGGCGGGCAGGCGCTCGGCGATCAGGCCGGCGACCGGGCGGGCGAGGCGGTAGCTGATGCCGAAATCGCCGTGCAGCGCCGCCCACATGAAATGCGCGTACTGCACGAAGAAGGGCTGGTCGAGGCCGAGCGAGTGGATCAGCGCCTGGCGCTGCGCCTCGGTGTAGTCCTGCCCGAGCATCGTTACGACCGGATCGCCGACGAAGGCGAACAGCGCGAAGGCGATGAACCCGACCACCAGCAGGACCGGGATGGCTTGCAGGATGCGGGAGAGGATGAAAGCGGCCATGTCGTCGCAACAGCTTTACGGCAGGCGCATGGCTGTCGCCAAGCGTTTGCCGATCAGGTGGATGGCTCGCCCGCTGGCGGTTCCGCCGGACGCGCCCACTCGTTCACCAGGCTGAAGCCGATCCCGAGCAGGACCGGGCCGAGGAATATCCCCAGCAATCCGAACGCGAGAACCCCGCCCAGGACACCGAGCACGGTGAGCAGGAAGGGCAGCTTGGCCCCACGCGACAGAATCCAGGGCTGCATGATGTGATAGGTGCCGGTGATGACCACCAGGCCGTAGATCGCCAGAAAAATCCCCTTCCCGGTATCGCCGATGCTCAGCAGCCACAGGCTGGCGGGGATCCACACCAGCGGCGCGCCGATCGGCAGCACCGCGAGGAAGCCGGCGACCACCCCCAGCAGCACGGCTCTCGGTACATCGGCGATCCATAGGCCGAATCCGGTCAGCACGCCCTGCACGATGGCCGTGCCGAGGATGCTGTAGACCGTCCCGCGCACCGTCGCCCCAGTCACCTCGATGAGCCGCTCGGCCTGGTCGCCGGCAATGCGGCGCGCCACCCCCTGCAGCCGGTCGGCGATCGGCTCGCCATAGAGATAGAAGAAAAAGGCGATGAACAGCGCCAGCAGGAACAGCACCACGCCGTTGGCGATGCCGAGCAACAGGCTGAACCCGCCCTCGACGAGCATCCCGAAATAGGGCCGGAACGCCTCGAACATCGCGGAGATGTCGGCCGCCCAGTGGTTCCACAAATCGCCGACCATCGGGCCGAACATCGGAATTGCGTAGAGCCAGCTCGGGCTTGCCGGAAGTCCGGCGCGGAGGCCGTCGGCGACGAGAGACCGGAGATGGTTGACGTCGGTGGCACTGGTCGGCGCGGCGAGCGCGAGCGGCAGCACGATGACCACCGCGGTCAGCGCCACCATGATCCCGGCGGCACCGCCATGCCCGACGCGGAGCCGGAGCCGCAGCCATTCGGCGACGGGCCAGGTGGTGAAGACGAGAATCCCGGCCCATAGGATGGCCGAGAAGAACGGGTAGAGCACCAGCACGCAGCCCACGGCGATGCCGCCGAGCAGCAATCCCATGAGCACGCGCTCGGCTAACATGCCCCGACCGCCATTCCTGACCCGTAACCTCCCTGCCGATCGGCGCCTGCGTGCCTTGCCCGTCGCGGCTGGTCAAGCACAGCCCTCGACTGTAGCCTCCCGCGGGGCCGCAGGGGAGGAAACAGCGATGCCACGCCTGGCCGCCAATCTGTCGATGATGTTCAACGAGGTGCCGTTCCTCGACCGCTTCGCCGCCGCGCGCCAGGCGGGGTTCGAGGCGGTGGAGTTCCTGTTCCCCTACGAATTTCCCGCCAAGGAGCTGCGCCAGCGGCTGGACGACAACGGGCTGACCCAGGCGCTGTTCAACCTGCCGCCGGGCGACTGGGCGAAAGGCGAGCGCGGCCTCGCCAGCCTGCCGGGACGGGTCGAGGAGTTTCGCCGCTCGGTGCAACAGGCACTCGACTATGCGGCGGCGCTCGACTGCAAGCTGCTGCACTGCATGGCCGGGATCGTGCCCGAGGGCGTCGCACCGGTAACGGCGGCCAGCCTCTATGCCGCCAACCTCGCCTGGGCCGGCGAGCTCGCGAAATCGGCAGGCGTCAAACTGGTGATCGAGCCGATCAACCATCGGGACATGCCGGGCTATTTCCTTCACACCGAGGCGCAAGGGGCGGCCGTGGTCGAGGCGATCGGGCGCGACCGGCTCGCGCTGCAGTTCGACGTCTACCACTGCCAGATCACCGAGGGCGACGTGACCAAGCGCATGGAGGCGTTCATGCCGGTGATCGGCCACATCCAGATCGCCGACGTCCCCGCGCGCAACGAGCCGGGGACCGGGGAGATCGGCTGGGAGTTCGTGTTCCGGCGGATGGACGAGCTTGGATATCGAGGCTGGGTCGGGTGCGAGTATCGGCCGGCGGGAGATACCGTTCAGGGGTTGGCGTGGCGTAAGCGGTTCGGCCTGTAGCAAAGCCCCTCACCCCGGCCCTCTCCCGCAAGGGGAGAGGGAGAAGCAAAGGAAACCAGCATGAAAATCGGATTCGTCGGCCTCGGCATCATGGGTCGCCCGATGGCGCTCAACCTCAAGAAGGCCGGGCACACGCTCATCGTGCCCGAGCGCAAGAGCCTGACCGACGACATCCGAAGTGCCGCCGAAGTGCTGCCCGACCCTCAGAGCGTGGCCGCGAAATCCGAGGTGGTGATCCTCATGGTGCCGGACACGCCCGACGTCGAGCAGGTGCTGTTCGGCGACAAGGGCGTGGCGGCGGGGCTCGCCAAGGGCGCATTGCTGATCGACATGTCCTCGATCAGCCCGGTCGCCACCAAGGAATTCGCCAAGAAGATCAACGCGCTCGGCTGTGATTATCTCGACGCGCCGGTGTCTGGCGGGCAGGTCGGCGCGACGCAGGCGACGCTCACCATCATGGTGGGCGGGCCGTCGGCGGCTTTCGCGCGGGCGAAGCCGCTGTTCGAGACGATGGGCAAGACCATCACCCATGTCGGCGAGGCGAACGGCGACGGTCAGACCTGCAAGGTCGCCAACCAGATCATCGTGGCGCTGAACATCCAGGCGGTCGCCGAGGCGCTGGTGTTCGCGGCCAAGGCGGGCGCCGACCCGGCCAAGGTGCGCCAAGCGATCTCCGGCGGATTCGCCGCATCGCGCGTGCTGGAGCTCCACGGCGAGCGGATGCTCAACCGAGGGTTCGAGCCCGGTTTCCGCATCCGGCTGCATCAGAAGGACCTTAACCTGGCGCTCTCCTCGGCACGCGATCTCGGCGTGTCGCTGCCCAACACGGCGACCGTGCAGCAGATGTTCGCCTCCTGCGCCGCGCATGGCGGGGCGGACCTCGACCATTCGGCGCTGGTCAAGGCGATCGAGGGACTTGCCGATTTCGAGATTCCGAAGAAAGCTTGAATGCGATCGCGTGGAGGCGTGAGTCGCGAATCTTGTCCGGGATTGATACTTCTGGCCGCACAGCCATAAGATTGTGTTGAAACTCGATTCTGAGACACGCGAAGCGCTATCTAGGTTGCGTGTGTGCGTTGAAAAGGCTGGTCGATCATGATGCGCTTCACTGAAATCGGTCAGCAATTGCGGGCCTATCGGCTCGAATCCGGCCTGCGCGCGGAGGAGATCGCCGCGCGGCTCGGGGTCTCCCGCGCCGCGCTCTATCGCTACGAAAAGGGCGAGGTGATCAAGCTCGACACAATCAAGCGGCTGGCGGAGTTGCTGAAGATTTCGCCGCTCTCGCTGCTCGGGATCGGGGTAGAATATTACAACCGCCCGATCGGCTTCTTCGAGCGCCTGCGCCAGGTCGAGGAAACCGCCGACCAGATCCTCCAAGTTGCGGGACCGGTCTGCTACCTCACCACCTCTGACGCCTACGACGCGGCGCTGGCCGAGGCGTTCGACGAGGCGGCGGAGCAGGCCTCGGGGGAACGCACGGCAATGCGGGGGATGGCCGAGCAGGTCATGGGCCTGCTCATCGCGCGCAAGAAGATGTACGCGATGCGCCGCCCCTCGATCATCGCCATCATTGCTGTCTCGGCCGTGCAGCGTTTCCTCGAGTCGGGAGTTGCCGGGTCGGTGATCGTCTCCGACCGGGTGCGGCGGATTTGCCGGCAGGTGGCGGCGACCGAGGTGGAGAACATCGCCTCGCTGATGGAGGCCGAGCCGATGGGCCTGCAATTCGGCCTGTTGACCGGCGCCGAGCCGAGCTCGTCCTTCCAGATCCTCCGCGCCCGCGATCGGGCCAGCCTCGGGATCAACCCGTTCCAGACCGACACGCATCCGAGCGGGCAGACCGGCGTCGCCATGATCACCAGCGCCGACGAGGCCATCACCGCCCATCAGCGGGTCGCAGAGGCGAATTGGCGAGAGTCGGTGAAGGGACCGGCGGGGGCCACGCGGCTGCGCCAGCTGCTGGCGGCGGCGCGCGGCTGATCGCAGGAAGCCGGCCTTGCCCGTCGGGGCGGGCTCTCTATTCTGCCCCGATGGTCTCCCGGACGATCCCACCGCTGCATATCCATCCCGACGTGACCCTGCTCTCCGAGCGGCGCGTCTGGGACGGCCGCTTTCCGCTCGACGAAATCCGCTTCCGCCATCGCCGGTTCGACAGCGCGCTGTCGGGCGAGCGGGTATGGGAACTGTGGGGGCGTGGCCGGGCGGCGGCGGTCCTGCCCTACGACCCCGAGGCTGACGCAGTGGTCCTGATGGAGCAGTTCCGTCTGCCGGCACTGGCGGCGGGACTCGACCCAGTGTTGGTGGAGGTGCCGGCCGGCCTGTGCGACGCAGGCGAAGCAGTGGAGATCACAGCAACACGCGAGACCCAGGAGGAGATCGGGCTCGCAGTGGATCGCCTGGAGCGGATCGGCGACTTTCTGCTGACCCCCGGCGGGTCGGACGAGCTCGCCGCACTCTTCGTCGGACGCGTCACCGCCCCGGCGGCCGATGCGGAAGGCATCGCCGGTCATGCGGGTCTGGCGGCCGAGCATGAGGACATCAGGGCTCGAGTCTGGCCGGCATCGCGGGCGATCGAGACGGCGCTCGCGGGCGGCTTTCCCAATTCGGTGACGAGCCTCGCGCTGCTCTGGCTCGCCAGCCGCCGCGACTGGCTGCGCGCGCATTGGAGCCAATCATGACCGAGCGCATTTTTCTCGATGAGCCGACCCGCGCCAGCACCAGCGCGATGGTGATTGCCAGCGGACCGGACGGCGTGGTGCTGGACCGGACGGTATTCTATGCCCGATCAGGCGGTCAGCCGGGCGATACCGGCGGCCTGCGCTGGGCGGGCGGCGAGACGCCGGTGATCGACACCGTGAAGGGCGAGGGCGAGACGATCCTCCATGTTCCGGCGCCGGACGCGGCCCTGCCTCCGGCCGGCACGACGGTGGAGGCAGTGCTCGATTGGTCGCGGCGGGAGCGGCTGATGCGAATGCACACGAGCCTGCATCTGCTGTGCAGCCTGATCCAAGGCGCCGCCGTAACGGGCGGGCAGATCGGCGTCGACCGCTCGCGGCTGGATTTCGACCTGCCCGCGCCGCCCGCCAAGGAAACGCTAGAGTCTGGGCTCAACGCGCTGATCGAGGCGGACCATCCGGTCAGCGCGGAGTGGGTGGACGAAGCGGTGCTGGATGCCGACCCCGGCCTGGTCCGCACGCTCTCGGTCAAGCCGCCGCGTGGCGCGGGGCGCGTCCGCCTGGTCCGCATCGGCGCGGGCGAGACGCCGGTGGATTTGCAGCCCTGCGGCGGGACGCATGTGGCGCGGACCGGCGAGATCGGGCCGATGCGGGTGCTGAAGATCGAGAACAAGGGCAAGCAGAACCGGCGCATCACCATCGCCCCTGCTGACCGAGCATCCGACTGATCGAGAGGAGCCTGCATGGAACCGCTGGTGAGCACGGAATGGCTGGCCGCCGAACTCGGCAAGCCGGACCTGGTGGTGTTCGACGCGACGAAATACCTGCCGAACGAGAACCGCGATGGACGCGCTGAATTCCGCGCCGCGCACATTCCCGGCGCCCGCTATTTCGACATCGACGAGGTCGCCGACCCCGAGACCGACCTGCCGCACATGGTCCCCGCCCCCGGCCGCTTTGCCCGGCTGATCGGTGCAATGGGCGTCTCCAACGCCTCGCGCGTGGTGTTCTACGACCAGAAAGGCCTGTCGTCGGCAGCGCGCGGCTGGTGGTTGATGGGGCTGTTCGGCCACGACCGCGCTGCCGTGCTGGATGGCGGCTTGCCGAAATGGGTGCGCGAAGGCCGCCCGACCGAGAGCGGTGACGCCGCACCCGCGCCGCGCGCCGAGTTCCGCCCAGATTTCCGCGCGACCAGGCTGCGCGGCATCGGCGACGTGCTGCGCAACCTCGATGGCCAATCCGAACTCGTATTGGACGCCCGCGCCGCCGGCCGGTTCGCCGCGACCGCGCCCGAGCCGCGTGCCGGGATGCGCGGCGGGCACATCCCCGGCTCAAGCAACCTGCCCTATACAGACCTGCTCGGACCCGACCAGACATTCCTGCCGCTAGCCGCGCTGCGCGAGCGGTTCGCCGCCGCCGGGGTGGACGGCTCGCGCCCGGTGGTGACGAGCTGCGGCACCGGTGTGACCGCCTGCATCCTGACACTCGGCCTGACCTTGGCCGGCTTGCCCGAGGGTGCTGTGTATGACGGGTCTTGGACGGAATGGGGCGGGCGTGCCGATACCCCGGTGGAGAGCTGAGCGGATGGCCGACGACAGAGTGAAAAATCGCGGCTTCCGCACCCGGCTGTCGCATGGCGGGCGCGCCGGGACGCATGTGCACGGCTTCGTCAATCCGCCGCTGCTGCGGGGCTCGACGGTACTCTACCCGAACATGACGGAGCGGCGAGCGTCGCAGACCAAGCGGCTCGAGCAGGAACTCGTCTACGGCATCATGGGCTCCGAGACGCATTTCATGCTCGAGGACATGATCGCCGGGATCGAGGGCGGCACGCGGTGCCAGATCGTCGGCTCGGGGCTGGCGGCCGTGACGACCCCCCTGCTCGCCTATCTCAAGACCGGCGATCACTGCCTGATGCCGGACAGCGTCTACGGCCCGGCGCGCAATTTCTGCGATCGTTTCCTGTGCGACTACGGTGTGGAGACGACCTACTACCGGCCCGAGATCGACGAGCGCGGCATGGCCGAGCTGATCCGGCCGAACACCAAGGTTGTCTACACCGAGAGCCCCGGCAGCCACACGTTCGAGGTGCAGGATGTTCCCGCCATTGCCCGCGCCGCCCACGCGCGCGGCGCCCACGTTCTGATGGACAACACCTGGGGCCTGCGGTTCTTCCAACCCTTCGCCCACGGCGTCGATGTGTCGATCCAGGCGCTCACGAAATACGCCGGCGGGCACTCGGACATCATGCTCGGCAGCGTGACGACCAACAGCGACGCGGATTGGGAGAAGGTGCGCGGCGCGGCGCTACTGCTCGGCCAGTACGCGAGCCCGGACGATTGCTGGCTGGCATTGCGGGGCTTGCGCACACTCGCGGTGCGGCAGGACGCGCAGATGCAGGCCGGCGTCACCGTCGCGCGCTGGCTCGCGGGGCGGCCGGAGATCAAGCAGGTGCTGCACCCTGCCCTGCCCGACGCGCCCGGCCATGTGCTCTGGAAGCGCGATTTCACCGGTGCCGCCAGCCTGTTCGGCGTGGTGTTCCAGCCGGAGTACAGCGTCGCGGCGACCCACGCCTTCGTCGAGGCGCTGGAGCTGTTCGGCATCGGGGCCTCGTGGGGCGGGTATGAGAGCCTGGCCGTGCCAACCACAGGCTTTCTCACTCGCTCGGCGGGGACCGGGGATTTCGGCGGCGCGGCTGTGCGGTTGCATATCGGGCTGGAGGAGCCCGCCGACCTGATCGCCGATCTGGAGCGGGGGCTAGTGGCGCTCCGCACCCACCGGGACTGAGCCCGCGCGGGCGCAGGCGTCGCACACGCCCTCGGCTTCGACGGTCGCCCGGCTCACGCTGAACCCGGCGCGACCGGCGGCCTCGGCCAGCGCGTCGGCGGTACCGCGATCCTCGAGCTCGATCACCCGCTTGCAGGCGACACAGATAAGAAATTGCGCGGCGTGGTCTTCGTGCTCATGGGCGACGCAGCCGACGAAGGCGGACAGGCGTTCGAGCCGGTGGATCAGCCCATGCTCCAGCAGGAAGTCGAGGGCGCGGTAGACCGTCGGCGGGGCGGCGCTGTGGCGGGTCGGGCGCAGCCGGTCGAGCAGTTCGTAGGCGCCCGCCGGCCCCGGCGTCTCTAGGATGAGGCCGAGCACTTGGCGGCGTAGGTCGGTCAACCGCGCGCCCCGCGCCTCGCAGATGCGGTCGGCGCGATCCAACAATGTCTCCGTCTGAAGCGAGAACCGGCCCGCTTCCATCCCTCTCTCCTTTTAGGATCAGGCTGAAGGCCCCAAATTAGCATCCATGAGCGAACATGCCACAGCGCCGGCCAACGCCCCGACCTTGGCCGCCATCGCCTTTGACGCCAACGGCCTGGTGCCCGCCATCGCGCAGCAGCACGACACCGGCGAGGTGCTGATGATGGCCTGGATGAACCGCGAGGCGGTGGAGGAAACGCTCGCCACCGGGCAGGTCTGCTATTTCAGCCGCAGCCGCGGCCGGTTGTGGCGCAAGGGCGAGACCTCCGGGCAGGTACAGCGGCTAGTCGAGCTGCGGGTCGATTGCGACGGGGACACGCTGCTGTTGCTGGTCGATCAGACCGGCGTTGCCTGCCACACCGGACGGCGGAACTGCTTCTTCCGCGCGGCACGGGGCGGGTCGCTGGTGGAGATCGCCGCTCCCGAGGTCGCGCCAGAGACACTATACGGCGGGCATTCCTGAGCCACTGCTGTCCGGATTGGTCGCAAGTAGAATGTCGTGCTGGACCAAACACTCGCCTTGGTCGGCGCAGGCCGACCATCCACGACTTTGCTTGCCAGCGGTAAAGTCGTGGATGACCGGCCTCCGCCGGTCATGACGGTACGGGGTGGACGGTCCTTGCCAAGCATTTGGGATTTCGAAAGAAGTCAATCCGGACACCAATGCGCCTAAGCGAGACATGACGTTGATCTATCTCGTCGCCGGCGAGGCCAGCGGCGACATTCTGGGCGCGCGCCTCATGGACGCGCTGGCCGCGCTGCGGCCCGATCTGCGCTTCGCCGGGGTGGGCGGCGACGAGATGGCGCGGCGCGGTCTGGCCAGCCTGTTTCCGATGCGCGAGCTGGCGCTGATGGGTTTTCTGGAAGTCCTGCCGCGCCTCAATCAGCTCAAGCGCCGGCTACGCGAGACCTCCGAGGACATCGCCCGGCAGCGGCCGGCGGCGGTGGCGACGATCGACAGTCCGGGCTTTACCCTCCGTGTGCTGCAGGCGATCCGCCCGCTCGGCATCCCGCGCGCGCATTACGTGGCGCCGCAGGTCTGGGCCTGGCGGGAGGGGCGGGTGAAGCACTATCCGGGGCGCTGGGAGACGCTGCTCTGCCTGTTGCCCTTCGAGCCCGCCTTCTTCGCCCGCCACCGCCTGCCCGCCACCTTCGTCGGCCATCCGGTGCTGGAGAGCGGGGCCGACCGAGGCGACGGGGCGCGGTTCCGCGAGGCGCACGACATCGCCCCCGACGCCCGCGTGCTGACCGTCATGCCGGGCAGCCGGCGCACCGAGGTCGGCCGGCTGCTGCCGATCCTTGGGGCAACATTGCAACGCCTGGCTTCCGTGGTGCCCGGCCTGGTTCCGGTAGTGCCGGTCGCGCCGCTGGTGGCGCGCAGCGTGCTGGCCGCGACCTCCAACTGGCCGGTGCGGCCGGTGATCGTCACCGAGTCGGCCGATAAGCACGATGCCTTCGCGGCCAGCGACGCAGCGCTTACCAAGTCGGGCACCTCCACCCTGGAGCTCGCCTTGGCCGGGGTGCCGATGGTGGTCGCCTACCGGGTCAACCCGCTCACCGCGACCATCGCGCGGCGGCTGGTGAAGGTGCGTTATGCCTCGCTGCTGAATC
>JAFKFI010000142.1:0-16488 GCA_017307285.1 Alphaproteobacteria bacterium
GAGGCGGCGATCGGAGAAGCCCACCGCCTTCAGGCGGCATAGCCCGCCGGGGTCGGCGGGCAGGCCGGCGGCCGCGACCTCCCGCTCGGCATCGATGATCCGCTCGATCTCGCGCAGGAACCAGGGATCGAACTTGCAGGCCTCGTGGATCTCCTCGACCGATAATCCTGCCCGCAGCGCCTGCCCGACCATCAGGAGGCGGTCGGGGCGGGGGGCGGAGAGGGCGGCGCGGAAGGCGTCCACCCCGCCATCGCCGGGCGGCTCGATCTCGTCGAGGCCGGATAGGCCGGTTTCCATGCTGCGCAGGCCCTTCTGCAGGGCCTCGGCGAAGTTGCGGCCGATCGCCATTGCCTCGCCGACCGACTTCATGCTGGTGGCGAGCATCGCCGGCGTGCCGGGGAATTTTTCAAACGTGAACCGGGGGATCTTCACCACCACGTAGTCAATGGTCGGCTCGAAGCTCGCCGGGGTGGTGCGGGTGATGTCGTTGGCGAGCTCGTCGAGCGTGTAGCCAACCGCCAGCTTGGCGGCGATCTTGGCGATAGGGAAGCCGGTCGCCTTGGAGGCGAGGGCGGAGCTGCGCGAGACGCGCGGGTTCATCTCGATCACCAGCATCCGCCCATCGGCCGGATTGAGCGCGAACTGCACGTTGGAGCCGCCCGTGTCGACCTCGATCGCCCGCAGGCAGGCGATCGAGGCGTCCCGCATCCGCTGGTATTCCTTGTCGGTGAGTGTGAGCGCCGGGGCGACGGTCACGCTGTCGCCAGTGTGCACACCCATCGGATCGACGTTCTCGATGGCGCAAACGATGATGCAGTTGTCCGCCCGGTCGCGGACCACCTCCATCTCGTATTCCTTCCACCCGAGCACACTTTCCTCAACCAGCACCTCGGTGGTCGGCGAGGCATCGAGGCCGCTTGCGACGATCTGCTCGAATTCCTCCCGGTTGTAGGCAATGCCGCCGCCGGTGCCGCCGAGGGTGAAGCTCGGCCGGATCACCGCCGGTAGCCCAACCGCGGCGAGGGCCTCGCGTGCCTCTGCCATGCTGTGCGCGATAGCGCTTTTCGGGCTTTCGATGCCGATGGCGGCCATCGCGTCGCGGAACTTGAGCCGGTCCTCGGCGCGGTCGATCACCTCCGCGCGGGCCCCGATCAACTCCACCCCGTGCCGCTCCAAGGCGCCCGAGGCGGCGAGCCTCATTGCCGTGTTCAGCGCCGTCTGCCCGCCCATCGTCGGCAGCAGAGCGTCCGGCTTCTCGCGGGCGATGATCTTCTCGACGATCTCCGGCGTGATCGGCTCGATATAGGTGGCGTCCGCGAGGCCGGGGTCGGTCATGATGGTGGCCGGATTGGAGTTCACCAGGATCACCCGGTAGCCCTCCGCCCTGAGCGCCTTGCAGGCCTGCGCGCCCGAGTAGTCGAACTCGCAAGCCTGCCCGATGACGATCGGGCCGGCGCCGATGATCAGGATGGAGTTGATGTCGGTGCGGCGGGGCATGGTTTCTCGCTCGATCGCTGCGCTCCAAGGCATGCTTGGAAACGGGCTGGGAAATTTCCGCCGGTGTATACTTCAAGGGCCGGGTTGGGAAGTTTTTTCCGGCTGGTTCCGACGTCAGGGACTACGGGCGGTCCTGAGCAGCGTGCCAGATGCGGAGGATCGTGACGGTGTCCTCTGCAGTTATCCGATAGACGATCAGATAGGGAGACACGACGAACAACTCGCGCGTGCCGACTTGGCGACCGGGTCGTCCGCGTCGGGGAAACATTGCCAAGCTGTCGCCCGCGAGCAGCAACTCACGCCCGACCCGCTCGGCGGCAACCGGATTCTCGCTTGCGATGTAAGCGACGATTCGGGCGCCATCGGCCAGCGCACGGGTGCGCCAGCGGACGGCCATCGCGATTAGCGAGGTTTTGGCGGCGGGGCGTCGAACTCACCCGCAGCGAGTCGCAGCAGCCAAGCCCGGACTTCGCCGTGCGGAACGGTGCGCGGGTCGGCATCCGATTCCGCGATTGCTGCCGCTAAGGCGCGAGCCTCGGCTGCCGCCTCCTCGTCTTCCAACGCGGGAACAGGTGTGTTCATGCCGATAAGATAGCGCAAGCGGTCACTTAATTCACTCCTTTGGGACTTGGCCGGGCAATCAATCACTGCCGAGCAGTGCGCCCCGGAACCGATCCCGCACCCACGCTGGCTCCAGCCTCCGCTTGAACCTGAGCGCCGGGCCTTCCTTGACCCGCAGCAGGATGAAGGCGAGCCCGCCGCCCTCGCTCACCAGGCGGCGCCCTTCCGGCAAATCCGCCGCTGTGTTGACGGTGAACACCACGGGAATGCCGGAGCCTTCCGCGATGGCGTCGAGCCGGACGCCCATGCCGGTATGGGTCTCCTGATTGCCGGTCTCGCCGTAGCGGCAGTTATCGACGCAGACGATGGTGAGGTTGGGCGGATTCATTGCGGCGACGGTGGCCAGCGAGCCTAGGTTCATCAGCAGCTCGCCGTCGCCGGTCACGCACAGCACGCGCCGCTTCGGCTGGGCGAGGGCGAGCCCCAGCGCCATCGTCACCGCCGCCCCCATCGCTCCGCCGAGTGGGAAGTTCAGCGCGCTGTCCTGGGTGATCGACGTGAGTTCCTGTGCCGCGCCTGCCAGTCCAGCGATGACAAGGAAATCCTGCGGGCGCTCGATCAGCGCCGGAACCGCCTCGCGCCGGTCCAGCACCGGGTCGGGGTGGCCTTGTGTCTGCATCCGCTGCGGTCGTGCCATGACGTCCCCCTCAGAACTTCTTGGCGCCGATGAGGCGCTGGCCCAGCAGGACGGCGACGGCGAAGCCCGATTGAAACACCATCGTCAGCGCCGCCGCGACGGTGGGCGTCACGTCCTCCGGCCGGTCGATCCGCATGACGATGAGGCCCATCGCCTCCAGCACTTTCTGCGTCGCCTGGCCCATCGGGAACTGCCACGGATTGCCCTCGCCGAAATCGCCCCGCATGGAGATTAGCGTGAGCAGCGGAAAGCGGCCGCCGACGGTGAGCGAGAGCATGTTGATGCAGTTGCCCGCACCGCTCGACTGCATCAGCAGCACGCCCCGCGCACCGCCGAGATCGGCACCGGCGAGCATCGCGACACCCTCCTCCTCGGTGGTCAGCGCCACCGAATGCACGTCGGGATCGGCCAGCGAGCGGTCGATCAGGATGCGATGTCCGGCATCCGGCACATAGGCGAACTGGGTGATGTCGGCGGCTCGCAATTGGTCATAGAGGGCATGCTGCCAGCCCTCCAGGCCGTGACCTTCATCATCCGCCATGTCGCCACTCCCTCCCTCGCTGCCGAAGGGAGGTTAGCGATTGGCGGTCAATGCACAAGCGGGCAGCCGCCCTGGTCCATCGGTCGAAACGCCTGCGCCGGCGGGATGGTCGAGATCAGCTCGTAATAATCCCAGCGGCCCTTCGACTGCTCGGGCGTCTTGACGCGGAATCCATACATCGCGTGCACCGCGCGACCATCGGGGCGAACGGTGACGGTGCCGAACAGCGCGTCCTCGATCGGGGCGCGGCGCATCTCGGCGATCACCTTCTCCCCCTCGATCGTGTTCGCCGCCTTTACCGCGTGCAGATAGGCAAGCACCGAGGAATACACGCCCGCCTGGTTGGCGGTTGGCACGCGGCCGCCGAAGCGCTCAGCGAAGCGGTGGCTGAAGGCGCGCGTCTTGTCGTTAAGGTCCCAGTAGAAAGCCTCCGTCACCAGCAGGCCCTGTGCGTCCTTGAGGCCGATCGAGTCGACGTCGACGATCTGCGTGAACATCCCGGCGAGCATCTGGTGCTTGGTCAGGCCGAACTCGGAGGCCTGCTTCACGCCGTTGACGAGATCGGACCCGGTATCGGCGAGTGCCACCACTTTCGCACCCGAGGACTGCGCCTGGATGAGATAGGAGGAAAAATCGGTGGTGCCGAGCGGATGCCGCACCGACCCGAGCACCTTGCCGCCGAGGCTGGTGAGCACTTGCGTCGCGTCGCGCTCCAGCGCCGCGCCGAGCGCGTAATCGAAGGCGATGAAGAACCAGGTGTTGCCGCCCTTCTCCATCAGCGCGCGGGCGGCGGCATTGCCGAGCGCCCAGGTGTCCATCGTCCATTGCACCGTGGTCGGCGCGCAGGCCTTGCCGGTGAGGTCCGAGGTGCCGACATTGGTCGCGATGAAGGTGCGATGTCGTTCGCGCATCACCTGGTTGATCGCAAGGCCCACGGCGGAATTCACCGAGTCGGCCACCGCCGCCACCCCCTCGCGGTCCACCCATTCGCGCACGATCTGCGAGCCGATATCCGCCTTGTTCTGGTGGTCGGCGGCGAGGATTTCGACCTCGAACGGCGCCTGCCGTTCGGCGGCGAAGTCCTCCGCGGCCATCTGAGCTGCGACCACTGAGCCCTTGCCGGACTGATCGGCGAACGGGCCGTTCATGTCGTTGATGACGCCGATCTTGAGCGTTGCCGGAACCTCGGCCCGCGCCGACAAGCCGACCAGCAGCAAGACGCTGGCCGCAACCAGCAGCAACCCCGTTCGCATGACGACCTCCCCGATGGTTGGCCGCAAGTTGAAGCGTGAGAACGCCCGAGGGCAACCGCGATTGCGCGGTCCAGCGCTCGGGATGTTACTGCAATTTCTGTCCGACCCAGTTCCCCGCGCGGTCGACCGCCTGGCCCGTGGCGGTTCCTGCACGCTGGAGTGCGTCGCCGGTCGCCGTGCCGGCCCGGTTCAGCGCCTGGCCGGTATCCGTGCCTGCCCGGTCCAGCGCCGCGCCTGCATTGGTCGCGGGGTGCTGGCTCTGGCACCCCCCGAGCAGCCCGAGCAGCAGAAATAGTCGCCCGTATCGCATCGGTTCGTCCCCTCAGAAACCATCGGCGTGTATCAGAGGACGACTGTGCCACCAATATCGTTTCAGGCTTGACTACGTCACACCCGCAGGGCGTCCGGGATCTTGAGCCCGAGGCGGGTCGGGACGTTCCATACTTCCTTGACGGCGCGCATCGGGTGGAAGCCGGCGCGAATGTAAGTGGGCAGCGCGCGCGGGTGGTCGGCGGTGCAGGTGTTGACCGTCATGCTGCGTGGATGGCGCGCCCACGCTTCGTCCACCGCGCGGCGCAGGAACGGGAAGCCCAGGCTGGTGCCAATGACGTGCGGCATGAGGCCGAAATAGCTGAGATTCACGTCTGGCGAGGGGCGCGCGTCGAGCTCGAAGAACCCCGCCGGCTCGCCGCCGATCATCAAGACGTGGATCGACACGCGCGGGTCGCGCAGTAGCGCGGCGAGTTCGGCATCCGGCATGGTGCGGCGCAGCCACCAGATGTAGTCGGCGCCCACCGTATCGTAGAGGAAGCGGTAGAACGCGACGGTGGGCGAGGCGAGCTGGACGATCGACGCGCCCGGCGGAAAGCCGGGCGCGCGAACGGTGGGCGGCGCGTCCATCCGCAAGAACGTGACCGTGACCGCCACCCGGTCGACGGGCTCCATCGCCGTCTTCGCCCCGCCGTCCCCCCGTTCGCCGTCAGTCGTCGAGAAAGCTGCGCAGCTTGCGGCTCCGGCTCGGGTGCTTGAGCTTGCGCAGCGCCTTGGCCTCGATCTGGCGAATGCGCTCGCGCGTCACGTTGAACTGCTGGCCGACCTCTTCGAGCGTGTGGTCGGTGTTCATGCCGATGCCGAAGCGCATCCTGAGCACGCGCTCCTCGCGCGGCGTCAGGCTGGACAGAACCCGCGTCGTCGCCTCGCGCAGATTGGCCTGGATCGCCGCGTCGAGCGGGATCACCGCCGCCTTGTCCTCGATGAAGTCGCCGAGATGGCTGTCCTCCTCATCGCCGATCGGCGTCTCCAGGCTGATCGGCTCCTTGGCGATCTTTAGCACCTTCCGCACCTTCTCGAGCGGCATCCCGAGCTTTTCCGCCAGCTCCTCGGGTGCCGGCTCGCGTCCGATCTCGTGCAGCATCTGGCGCGACGTCCGCACCAGCTTGTTGATCGTCTCGATCATGTGCACCGGGATACGGATGGTGCGCGCCTGGTCGGCAATCGAGCGGGTGATCGCCTGCCTGATCCACCACGTGGCGTAGGTCGAGAACTTGTAGCCGCGACGGTACTCGAACTTGTCCACCGCCTTCATCAGGCCGATGTTGCCCTCCTGGATCAAATCCAGGAATTGCAGGCCGCGATTGGTGTATTTCTTGGCGATCGAGATGACGAGCCGCAGGTTGGCCTCGATCATCTCCTTCTTCGCCCGCGCGCTGTCGCGCTCGCCGCGGCCGACCGTCATGTAAACGCGGCGGAACTCGGCGATCGGTAGGCCGGCATCGGTCGCCACCGCCGAAATCTGCGCGCGAATGCTGACGATGTCCTCAAAGTGCCGGGAGACGAACAGCTTCCAGCCTTTGCCCGGCAGCGCGGCGACACGGTCGATCCAGTTGGGGTCGAGCTCCTCGCCGCGATAATGCTTGAGGAACTCGTCACGGCTGATCTTGCAGCTGTCGGCCATGCGCATGAGCTGGCCCTCCAGCGCGGTGAGGCGCTGGTTGAGCTGCTTGAGCTGGGTGACGAGCTCCTCGATGCGGTTGTTGTGCAGGCGGACCTGCTCGACGTTGTGGACCAGTTCCTCGCGCTGCTTCTCATAGGTCTTCTCGGAGCGCGCGTTGACTTCCTCGCCCGAGGTCATGCTCTCGAGGCGCCGGTGCTGCATCTTGTACAGCTTCTTGTAGAGCTGCTCGATCTCTTCGAAGGTCGCCAGCACCTCGGGCTTGAGCTTCTCCTCCAGGGCGGACAGCGACATGCCGGCGCCCTCCGCGTCCTCGGCGTCCTCGGCGTCGTCGCCCGGCTCGAAATTGGCCGCTTCGCCGTCCGCCGTCTCCGCCGTGGCTTCCGGCGGCGGGGCGCCCCCGCCCTGCGTCGCCTCGAGGTCCACGATGTCGCGCAACAGCATCCGGCCGGCCTTGAGCTGGTCGTGCCAGGTGATGATCGCCTTGAAGGTCAGCGGGCTCTCGCACAGCCCGCCAATCATCATGTCGCGCCCGGCCTCGATGCGCTTGGCAATTGCGATCTCGCCCTCGCGCGACAGCAGCTCGACACTGCCCATCTCGCGCAGGTACATGCGCACCGGGTCGTCGGTGCGGCCGAGGCTCTCCTCGTCGACGTTGCCGGTCTGCTCGGTGCCTTCCTCGGCCTCGCCCTCGGCCTTTTCCGCCTTGGCGGCGGGCGCCTCGCCCTCCTCGTTGTCCTCGCTCTCGACGACCTGGATGCCCATTTCGCTGAGATTGGCCATCACGTCCTCGATCTGCTCCGAGCTGTTCTGCTCGGAGGGCAGGACGGTGTTGAGCTCGTCGAAGGTGATATAGCCGCGCTCCTTGCCGCGGGCGATCAGGCGCTTGACCGCCGCCGCCGACACGTCGAGCAGCGTCGTCTCCACATCCTGGTCGGCCGTCACGGTGTCGGTGGACGCGGCGGGCTTCGTTGCCATGCTAACGGCACTCCAATAATTGAGTCGTCGCCAAACGGGTCAGTCCCCGGCGAGGCTTTGATCACCCTCGCGGGGCGGGCTCGGTCAGTTCGGTCACGCTTCGGCCTCTTCCTGCTCGACACGGCGCACCGCATCGCGGGCGGCACAGAGGGCGATCAGACGGCGCTGCGCCGCCTCGTCCGCCCGTTCCGCGAAGGCGCGACTGGCTGCCGCCACCTCCTCCTCCAGCCGGCCGCGATGCACCAATCCGAAAATATGCCACCAGCCCGCCTCGGCCTCCGCCGGCATGGCGTCGGGGGCGGCGCAGGCCGGCAACGGAAACGGCTCCGATGCCAGCGCCCGCGCGGCTTCCGCCGCCAAACCAACCGAGGTCAGGTGGTCCATCAATGCTGGCGAGTCAAGCACATCGGCGTGATCGGACCAGCCAAATAGCGCATGGCGCAGGCGCTCGAACGGGGCCGCCAGGGTGAGGTCGGAAAAAGCGTGCCCCACATCGTGCAGCAGGTCGGGATGACGCAGCAGGATGGCGACCAGGATGCGCCCGCGCTCGGCCGCGGCATCCTCACCGTTGAGGGCGGCGCGGGGCGGGGTAGGGCGGATCGCGGCGGAGCGGGGCGCGCCGCGCTTGGGGATCGCCGACCGGCGGCCCGCAAAGAACTTGTCGAGCAGAGCCCGGCGATACTCGCTGGCGAGCGCCTTGTCCGGGATACGAAGCGCCGCGGCTTCGAGCCGGGCGCGGAACGCGGCGCGCTGCTCCGGGAGATCGAGAGCACCACCCTCGCGCAACAGGTCGAACAACGCCTCCGAGAGCGGCCGCGCGGCGTCCAGCAGGGCTTGGAAAGCCGGTGCGCCCTTGCGGTGGACCACCGTATCTGGGTCCTCGCCCGACGGCAGCGGGGCGAAGCGGAGCGTCCGGTCGGGTGCCAGCTTTGGTAAAGCCAGCTCGGCCGCCCGATGCGCCGCCCGTCCGCCGGCGGCGTCGCCATCGAAACACAGGATCGGGGCAGGGGTCAGGTTCCACAGCTCGCCGAGCTGTTCTTCCGTGAGCGCGGTGCCGAGCGGCGCCACGGCGCCGGCGAAGCCCGCCTGGTGCAGCGCGATCACGTCCATGTAGCCCTCGACCACGATCACCGGCGCCCCGCCGCGAGCGGCCTCGCGAGCCATGTCGGCCCCGAACAGGGTCCGCCGCTTGGAAAAGACGGCGGTCTCCGGCCCGTTGACGTATTTCGGTTGGCCCGCACCGAGCGTGCGGCCGCCGAAGCTGATGACCCGGCCGCGCCGGTCGCGGATCGGGAACATCACCCGGTTGAAGAACAGATCGTTGAACCGGCCGGGCTCCTCGGCGGGGCGGACGAGGCCGGCTTCAGCCAACATCGCGGCCTCGATCCCCTCGCGTCCGAGTTCGGCGGCAAGCGAGCCGCGCCCCTCACCGGACCAGCCGAGGCCGAAGCGGCGGATGGTCGCCTCCGACAGGCCGCGACCGAGCAGATAGTCGAGCGCGGCGCGGCCCTCGGGCTGAAACAGCCGGCGCTCGAATACCGCCTGCGCGGCTTGCAGCACGCCTTGCACATCGAGCCGGCGCCGCTCGGCCTCGGCGGCCGCGGGGGAAGGCTTCGGCACCTGCAGTCCGGCCTCGGCGGCAAGCTGCTCGACCGCCTCGGCGAAACCCGCGCCCTGGCTCTGCATGACGAAGCTGATCGCATCGCCATGCGCGCCACAGCCGAAGCAATGGAAATGATCGTCGTAGACGTAGAACGAGGGCGTCTTCTCGCCGTGGAACGGGCAGCAGCCCTTGAGCTGCCGACCGGAGCGCGCCAGCCGCACCTTGCGGCCGATCAGCGCCGGCAGTGGGGTGCGGGCGCGGAGCTCGTCGAGGAAGGCCGGGGACAGCGCCATCAGCCGCCGAGCCGGGCTTTGACCAGCGGCCCCGCCTTGGCCATGTCGAGGCTCGCCCCGTGCTTCTCGCGCAACGCCGCCATCACCCGGCCCATGTCGCGGATGCCGGCCGCCCCAGTTGCCGCCACGGCATCGGCGACAGCTTGGCTGATCGCCGCCTCGTCCATCTGCTGCGGGAGAAAGCTTTCGATGACCGCGATCTCCGCCTCCTCCTTGGCGACCAGTTCGGGCCGCTGGCCCTGGCGGTAGAGCTCGACCGATTCACGGCGGGATTTCACCATGCCGCGCAGCGCGGCCTGGATCTCGTCATCTGGCACCGACTGGACGCCCTTGGGCCGGGCGGCGATATCGGCGTCCTTCACTCGCGCGAGGATCATCCGCAACGTCGAGGTGCGCGCCGCGTCCCCGGCCTTCATCGAGGCTTTCAACTGCTCCGTGAACTGCTCCCGCAACGCCATCCTCGTCTCCGCGCAAAAACATCCCTCTATAATAGGGAGAGTCGCTCGCCCCGGACAAAACTTCCGATATGCTGTGTTCGCACTTGCGACGGGAAGTCTTCTCCCATACGTGTCGCCTCATGCCAGTCACCATTGACGAGATCGTCGAAAGGCTGGGCGGCGCCGAGGCGGCCGCGCGGCTCACCGGAGTTGGGACCGAGGCCGTGCGCAAATGGCGCCAGGCACACGCCATCCCATCCCGCCATTGGCCCGCGGTCATCGCCGCGACCGGCATCTCGCTCGGCGAGCTCTCCGGCGCGCCTGCGCCGACTGCTCCGGCGCGCGAGCCGGAAGAGCGAGGGGGGCCGCCCCTGGGGGCGACCGGTGTGCTGGTGCTGGCCGACGGCTCGGTGTTCTGGGGTCGCGGCTTCGGCGCCCACACCACCTCCGCCGTGGTGGGCGAGGTGTGCTTCAACACCGGCATGAGCGGCTATCAGGAGACGCTGACCGATCCGTCCTACGCGGGGCAGATCATCACCTTCACCTTTCCCCATATCGGCAATGTCGGCGCCAACCCCGAGGATCTGGAAGCCACGAACATCGCCGCCCGCGCCCTCGTCGTGCAGCAGGACGTGACCGAGCCTTCCAACTGGCGCTCGCATCAGCACCTCGACGCCTGGCTGCGCTCGCGCGGGATTGCCGGGATCGCCGGGGTGGATACCCGTCAGCTCACCATCCACATCCGCGACGGCGGCCCGCCGACCGGGGTGCTGTCCTTCCCCGCCGATGGACGGTTCGATCTCGCGGCGTTGCGGGCGGCGGCCGAGGCCTGGCCAGGACTGGAGGGGATGGACCTCGCCAAGGAGGTCTCCTGCACGCAGAGCTACGAGTGGGATGAGACCGAGTGGTCCTTCCCCGCGGGCACCGGCCGGCAGACCGCGCCGCGCCACCACGTCGTCGCCATCGACTACGGCGCCAAGCGCAACATCCTCCGCTGCCTCGCGTCTGCAGGCTGCCGCGTCACCGTGCTCCCTGCCACCGCCACCTCCGAGGACATTCTTCGACATCAGCCGGACGGTGTTTTCCTCTCCAACGGCCCCGGCGATCCGGCGGCGACGGCGCAATACGCGGTGCCGGCGATCCGTGGCGTACTCGACGCCAAGCTGCCGCTGTTCGGCATCTGCCTCGGCCACCAACTCCTTGCGCTGGCGCTGGGGGGGGAGACCTACAAGCTCGATCGCGGCCACCGCGGTGCCAATCAGCCGGTAAAGGAACTCGCGACTGGCAAGGTCGAGATCACCAGCCAGAATCACGGCTTCGCGGTGGACGGAAAGACGCTGCCCGAGGGTGTCGAGGTGACCCATGTCAGCCTGTTCGATGGCAGCAACGAGGGCCTGCGCTGCACTGGCCGCCCCGTGTTCAGCGTGCAGTATCATCCCGAGGCTAGCCCCGGGCCTGCGGATAGCCACCACCTGTTCCGTCGCTTCGTCGCGCTGATGGACGAGCACAATGGATGATGCACGCGCACGGCTGCTCGTGATCGCGTTCCGCCATTCGATCAACGAGCCAAATATCGAGGCCGGGTTCGAGCGGCTGCGGGGGCTGGCCGGTGGGTCGCTCCAATACGATGCGTTTCGTGACGCACTCGATGCCTGTCTGCGAGAGGGATTGATCCGCGAGCCAGTGCGCTTGCCCGAAGGCGCGCTACAGTGCCATTGGCGATTGGAGCTGACGCCCGCCGGTGTTGCCGCCGCCCGCGCTCTGGCCGACCCGGCCTGATTGCCATGTCCGGGCCAACCAGCCGCCCGAGAATTCTCATTGCCGGCGGCGGCGCGGGCGGACTGACGGCCGCGCTGGCGCTCATCGAACGTGGCTATCCGGTCACGATCTACGAGCAGGCCAGCGAGTTGCGCGAGCTCGGTGCCGGGGTGCAGATCGGCCCGAACGGCGCGCGCGTGCTGATCGAGCTCGGCCTAGGGGCGGCGCTCGACGAGGTGGTATGCGAGGCCGCGGGCAAGGAAGCGCGCATTTGGAACACGGGCGAGACGTTCCCGTTGTTCGATCTCGGCGCGGACTGCATCGCGCGCTTCGGCGCACCCTACTGGACAGCGCACCGGCGCGACCTGCAGCGGGTGCTGGCCGAGGCGGTGGAGCGGCGCCGGCCCGGTACCATCCGCCTTGGCGCACGGGCGGTCGGCGTCACGCAACACCAGGCCGGCGTGCGTCTGCGGTTGGCCGATGGCGAGGAAGTCGAAGGCGACGCACTGATCGGCGCCGATGGCGTGCATTCCGCGATCCGCGAGGCGCTGTTCGGACGCGGGCCGGCCGAGTTCACCGGCCTCATGGCCTGGCGCGGTCTGGTGCCGATGGACAGCCTTCCCCCGCATCTGCGCCGTCCGGTCGGCACCAACTGGATGGGACCGGGCAGCCATGTCGTGACCTATCCGGTGCGGCGCGGCGAGTTGCTGAATTTCGTCGGCGTCGTGGAGCGCGACGACTGGCGCGTGGAATCCTGGACTGAGCGCGGCACCCGCGAGGAATGCGCCGCCGATTTTGCTGGTTGGCACCCCGATGTGCACACGATCATCCGGGCCGTCGAGACGCCCTTCAAATGGGCGCTCCTTGGCCGCCCGCCGATGACGCAATGGGCAGAGGGCCGCGTCTGCCTGCTCGGCGATGCCTGCCATCCGACGCTGCCCTTCCTCGCGCAGGGCGCCAACATGGCGATCGAGGACGGCCTGGTCATCGCCCGCTGCCTCGATGCAGAGCCGGGCGACCCCGCTGCCGCATTCCGCCGTTTCGAGCGCGCCCGGATGGAGCGAACCGCGCGAGTGGTGCGCGGCTCGGCCGACAACACCAAGCGATTTCACAACGCGCTGCTGGCCGATCCCACCGCCGCCGCCGACTACATCCGCCGAGAGATGGCGCCGGAAAAGCTGCGGACACGCTACGACTGGGCATACGAATATGACGCCCGCGCCGCGTCGGTGTAGGCCAGTGATCGCCCTCAGATGACGGGCGAGAACCAGTCCCCGAACACCTGCGCCTCGTCGTAGCGCAGCGTATCGAGCGAAACCCGCGGCGTCTCGCCATAGAGGCTGAGCGATCGCGACGCGAGTTCCCGTGCTTCGGCGATTTCAGCTTGGACAATGCTGGACAAGTCGCGGCGCAGCGACGGGCTATCGCGCAGCAGGCGACGGATTGCCGCACGGGCCTCGATGACGCTGTCTTGCCAGCCGCGTCTCGGGTCCGTCGCCGGCGAGGCTTGTAGCTTCATCAGGTGCTGGAGCACCGTTGCGATGTGGCTTTCGAGCGCACGGCGGTCGGCCCTGGCCAAGCTTTCGATTTCCTCGGCCAAATGGTCGTAGTCGAGGCGAGCGTGGTCGTGCTCGCGCAGTGCCCGCGCCTGCTCCGACGCCCACTGAGCGACATCCCGATCGTACAGCCCGTCCATGCCGTGAACCTATCATCTAAGGGGCTCGACTTGCTAGGCGATTGGCCGGTCCGTGATCTCCCGCACCAGCTTGCGCCGCATCGCGTCGGCGAAGGCCGGGTAGTCGGGGCAGGGCAGGGCGAAGGCGCCGGGACCGCCGATCACGTCGCGCTCGTAGGTTTGCAACAGATCGGCCTCCTCGTGCAGCACGCAGAGTCCGTTGATGGTGATGCCAATGGCGGCCATGCGGTCGCGCACCGGGCCGGGGGCGATTCCCGCGTTCGAGCGACCATCGCCGATCACGTCCACCACCTGCCGGCGCGCGTTGGCCGGCGTGTGGGCAAGGAGGGTGAGGGAGGCGAGCAGCGCCTCGCCGATCGCCGTCTCGCCAGCGCGCACGATGCGGGGGACGTTCTCCACCGCGTCGGCGAAGGCCTTCGCCGCATCGGGCGAGTCGATGCGGGTCCATTCGACCAGCACCTCCTGCGCTCCCGCCCCGGACCAGAGCAACAATGCGCCGAGGCTCGCGCGGGCCGGGCCGCCGGTGAGGCCGGCGACCACCTCCGGGTCGCGCAATGCGGCACCCATCGCCCCCGCCATCAGGTTGAATTCGTCAAAAGTCACACTCGCCGACCCGTCGAGCGCCAGGACGAGGGCGAGGTCCACGTTGTCCATGAGGCGACCTTAGCGCAGAGGCACCCTTGAGCGCGCGGCGCGACAGGCGGAGTATCGGGGGGCACAGGGAAGGGGATCAGGATGCCGGACAGCCCGACGGACCCGAAGCGCGCCGAGCAGCAGCTCGGAGGCGAGACCCACATGCCGCTGTCGCGCATCACGGTGCTCGACCTCACTTTGGCCCGCGCCGGGCCAACCGCTGTTCGACACCTCGCCGACTGGGGAGCCAAGGTCATCCGCATCGAGCCGCCCGACACCGGCGGAGAGGAGATCAGCGGGGCGCGGCACGGGTTCGACTTCCAGAACCTGCACCGCAACAAGCGGGCGATCCGGCTCAACCTGAAATCGCCCGAGGGCCACGCCGCCTTCATGCGGCTTGTGGAAAAAGCCGACGTGATCGTCGAGAACATGCGCGCCGCCGTGAAGCATCGGCTGCACGTCGCCTGGGAGGACGTCCAGAAGGTCAACCCGCGCATCGTCTACGGCAGTATTTCCGGCTTCGGCCAGACCGGCCCGTACGGGCCGCGCGCGGGCGTCGATCAGATCGCGCAGGGCATGGGCGGGCTCATGTCGATCACCGGCCTGCCGGGCCAGGGGCCGGTGCGCGTCGGCATCCCGATCGCCGACCTCACGGCCGGCAACCTGCTGGCACTCGGCATCATGACCGCGCTGTTCGATCGCGAGGTGACGGGCGTCGGCCGCTGGGTGCAGACCAGCCTGCTCGAATCACAGGTGTTCATGCTGGATTTCCAGGCGACGCGCTGGCTGATGGCGAAGGAGGTCGCGCCGCAAGCCGGCAATGACCACCCGACCGGTATCCCGACCGGCGTGTTCCCGACCAGCGATGGTCACATCAACATCGCGGCGAGCTCGGCGCGGCTGTGGGAGCGGCTCTGCGACACCATTGGCAAGCCCGAGTGGAAGCAGAACGAGAAATGGAAGACCCAGAAGGGCCGAGGCGCGGATCGCAAGGAGATCAACGCGGCGATCGGCGAGGTCACGAAACACAAGCCGGCGGCGCATTGGATCGAGCTGTTCGAGGGCGCGGGCATTCCCTGCGGCCCGATCTACACCATCGACCAGGTGTTCGCTGACCCGCAGGTCAAGCATCTCGGCATGGCGCGACCGGTCAAGCATCCGAAGCTCGGCGACATCGAGCTGGTTTCGTCGGCAATCAACATTAGCGGCTACTCGCGCGACGTCCGCACGCCGACGCCGGAGGCGGATGCCGACACCGCCGACGTGTTGCGCTCGGTCGGCTACAGCGACGCCGAGATTGCCGACATGCGCGCGAAGGGAGCGATCTGATGGACATGGTTTCGACCAAAGAATACGCCGGCGGCAAGATGCTGGCGGCGAAGGAGGACGGGGTCGGCCTCATCACCTTCAACCAGCCCGAGAAGCGCAACGCCATTTCGGTCGAGATGTGGCAGGGCTTGGGCGACATCCTCGACGAGTTCGCCGAGGATCACTCGGTGCGCGTGGTGGTGCTGACCGGCGCGGGCAACAAGGCGTTCGTCTCCGGCGCGGACATCAGCCAGTTCGAGAAGCAGCGCTCCAACGCCGACGCGCAGAAGGAATATGCCCGCCTCACCAGCGCCGGGCGCGACAAGCTGGGCGCATTCCGCAAGCCGACCATCGCGCGTATTCGCGGCTTCTGTCTCGGCGGGGGGCTGGCGATCGCCATGCAGACGGACCTGCGCATCGCCGCGGCGGACAGCCAATTCGGCATCCCTGCCGCGCGGCTCGGCATCGCCTATGGGTTCGACGGCGTCCGGGCGCTGGTCTCTCTAGTCGGCCCGGCGCACGCACGGATGATCCTCTACACCGGCCAGCGCTTCGACGCGGCGGAAGCGGAGCGGATGGGCCTGGTTAACCGCGTGGTGCCCGATGAGGAGCTGTCCGACGCGGTGCTGGAACTCGCCCGCACCATCGCCGACAACGCTCCGCTCTCGGTAACGGCGTCCAAGCACGCGATCGACCAGGTGCTGCGCGACCCCGACGAGCGCGATACGGCCGGCCTCGCCGCGAACATGGAGGTGGCGTTCAACAGCGCCGACTATCGCGAGGGCCGAACGGCGTTCATGGAGAAGCGGCCGCCGCGGTTCCAGGGACGCTGACCCCGGAGCGTCTCCTCGCGGGCGACGGGCGGTTCGGGGCCGATTTTCTCCTGAATTCGCCCCGACCGTCATGCTAGCCTCCCCTGGCGCAGCCTGTCGCGCCGAAACTGGACTGCCCTGAAAGCGCCTCGCGCTGCGGCATCCGGAAACACGACGGTCGGACCAATCCGGCCGCGACAGGGAGGCTTTTGCAATGACGTCATCGCGTTCGATCACGCGCCGGCACGTGCTGGCCGGTACCGCCGGGCTGCTCGCCGCACCTGCCATCATCCGTCCGGCCTGGGCCGCCACGCGCGGGGTCAGCGACACCGAGATCGTTATCGGCTGCATGACCGATCTGTCAGGCGTCACCGCCGTGCAGGGCGTCAACAACGCCAATGCGATGCGCATGGCGTTCGACGAGGCGAACGCGCGCGGCGGCGTGCATGGCCGCAAGATCCGGTTCGTGC
>JAFKFI010000142.1:16497-25522 GCA_017307285.1 Alphaproteobacteria bacterium
GTGCTGGAAGACATGCAGTACATCGTGCCGAAGGCGGTGCAGGCAATGAACAAGCTGCTGAACCGCGACGAAATCTTCTTTGCACTCGGCAATGGCGGCACGCCGATGAACAACGCCGTGATGCCGGCGATGTTCGAGAAGAACGTGCCGAACGTCTTCCCGCTGACCTGTGCCCGCTCGATGTACGAGCCGTTCCACAAATACAAGTTCGGGCAGTTCGCCTCCTACTACGACCAGATGCGGTCCTGCGTGAAATACTTCGTCGAGGAGCGCGGCAAGAAGAAGATCGGCGCGATCTATCAGGACACCGACTATGGCCGCGACGTGCTCGCCGGCGCCGAGGCACAGCTCGACAAGATGGGCATGAAGATGGTCGCGAAGGCCGCCGACAAGCCGACCGATACCGACTTCAACGCGATCATCGCCAAGCTGCGGGACGCCGGTTGCGATCTCGTGGTGATGGGAACCATCGTGCGGGACACCATCATTCCGTTGCAGACCGCGCGGCAGATCGGCTGGAAGGACGTCGATTTCTGCGGCAATTTCGCCACCTACTCGACAGCGGTGGTGGAGGCGCCAGGCGGGCCGGCAGAGGGGTTCTACTCGATGTCGCCGGGCGTCTACCGCTATCCCGACGATCCGAGCCCCGAGGTGCGCGCCTTCGCCGAACGCTACAAGAAGGCTTGGGGGATCGAGCCCAACTATCTCGGCGAGGCGGGATACACGGCGGTGAACTTCACACTCGCGGCGCTGGAGAAGGCCGGGCGGAATCTCACTCTCGACAGCCTCATCGCCGGTCTCGAAAGCATGAAGAATTGGGAGGACATTTTCCACGGGCCGCCGCTCTCCCTGAGCCCGACCGATCACCATGCATCGAGCCAGTCCTTCCTCTCCGTCGTGAAGAACGCACGGTGGGTGCCAGTGGTGCAGAAGCCGCTCAGCTTCTGAGAACCGTTCCGGCAGGTCGCGGTCGCTTCGCGGCCTGCGCGGTCTCATCTCGGAGGGGCGCGGCACTTTCCTCTTCTGGCGGAATGCCGGTGATGAGGCGGGCACCTCTGCCGTAGGTGAACCAGGCCCAGGACCAGTTCATGTAGACCATGAGGCGGTTGCGGAAGCCGGCCAGCAGAAAGAGGTGAACCAGGGACCAGATCAGCCAAGCGGGAAAGCCGCGCAGGCGGACGCGACCGAGATGCGCGACGGCGCGGGAGCGGCCGATCACCGCGAGCGTGCCGAGATCGTGGTAGCGGAAGGGGCCGGGCGCCGGCCGTCCGGCGATCCGGCGCGCGATCACCTCGGCCACGTATTTGCCTTGCTGCTTGGCGACGGCGGCGAGGCCGGGGAGCAGCTTGTCATCCGCGCCCGCGAGGCTCGCGGCGTCGCCGATCACGAAGATGTCCGGGTGTCCTGGCACCGAGCAGTCCGGCTCGACCTGCGCGGCGCCGTTGCGCGCGGCATCGGCGGAAATCCAGCGTGCCGCCGGGCGCGCCTCCGTGCCGGCACACCAGAACACGTTGGCGCTGTCGATCCGCTCGCCGGACGCGGTGGCGCCGAACGCGTCGATCATCTCGACATTGGCGCCGAGCCGGACCTCGACCCCGAGTTCGCCAAGCGTGCGCAAGGTGTAGTCCGATAGGGACGGTGGAAACCCGGCGAGCAGGCGAGGCCCCGCCTCGCACAGGACGATCCGCGCGGCAGCCGGCTGGATATGGCGGAAATCGCGCGCCAGTGTCGATCGCGCGAGCTCGGCGATCGCGCCCGCGAGCTCCACGCCGGTCGGCCCGCCGCCGACGATCACGAAGGTCAGCAGCCGCGCGATCTCGGCGGCATCGGTGCGGCTCTCCGCCCACTCGAACGCGCCCAGAAGGCGCAGCCTGATCGTCTCGGCATCCTCGAGACTCTTCAGGACTGTCGCGTGTGCCGCCCATTCGTCATGGCCGAACCAGCTATAAGCAGCTCCGGTGGCCAGGACGAGATAGTCATAAGCGAGTTCGCCGGTTTCCCGGATGGCGACCACCCGGCGCGCCGTATCGACGCCGGTGACGTCGCCCATGATGACGGTAATGTCGCGATCGCGGCGAAACATGGCACGGGTCGGGCTGGCGATGTCGGACGGCGCCAGCGCGGCGGTGGCGACCTGATAGAGCAGCGGCTGGAACAGATGGTGATTGGTGCGATCGATCAGCACGATTTCGACGTCGCGGCCGGCCAGCTTCCGGGCTGCGTTGAGCCCGCCGAAGCCGGCACCGACGATGACCACGCGCGGCCGCTTCGCGTTCGATTGCATCGCGATCCTCTCCTGCGCCTGTCCAACGCGGGAGTGCGCGGAAGGATCGTGGCCGGCCCGGCAGTCAGAGGTCGAGCGTCAGCCGATCACCGATCACGCCGGAGCGGCAGGTGACGATGGTGCGGCCGGCGGCGCGTCGGGCCGGAGAAAGATACTCGTCGCGATGATCGGGCGTGCCGGCCAGGACGGAGACTTCGCAGCGGCCACATAGGCCTTCGAGGCAGGCGTGTGGCACGTTCACGCCAGCTTCCAGCAGCGCGTCGAGAATGGTCTGTCCCCGAGGCACCGCCACTTCGCGCCGCGATCGTGCCAGTTCCAAGGTGAAGCCGCCGAGCGTGGGTTCGTGGCGCGGGAAGAAGTACTCGGTGTGGATGCGCGCCGGGTCGTGCGCGACGGTTGCCCGCTCGAAGGCTTGCAGCATCGCGCGGGGGCCGCAGCAATAGAGGTGGGCGTCCGGCGATGCAGCGGCGACGGTCGCCTCTATGTCCAGGACCGCATCTTCGACATAGATGCGTGCGCGCTCGCCATGCTCGGTCAGCTCGTCCGCGAAGGCGGCCTCGGCGCGGCTGCGCGCGGCATAGTGCAGCCGCCAGTCGCGGCCGAGTGCGTCGAGGCGGGCGATCATGCAGCGGATCGGCGCGATACCGATGCCGCCCGCGATCAGCACGGAGCAAGGGGCCTCCTCGGTGAGCGGAAACCCGTTCTCCGGCGCGCCGACGAGGAAGCGGAAGCCCTCGCGCGCCGCGTCGTGCAGCCAGCGCGAGGCGCCGCGCCCCGCCGCGTCGCGCTTCACCGCAACGTGATACGCCTCGGGCGCATCGGATGCGTCGAGCAGCGAGTATTGCCGGACGAAACCTTTCGGCAGATGGAGCTCAATATGGCTGCCTGCATCGGCCGCCGGCAGGACGCGGCCTTGCGGATGGCGGAACTCGAACAGCTTCACGCCGCCGGCCGCGTCGGAGATGCGCGCGAGCAGCAGGTCGAGCAGCGCGCGGCCAGGCATTACCCGGCGCGAGCGCGGATCGCGTTCGCGCGGGCCAGCACCTGCTTGGCGCGCTCGACGACGGGAATGTCGATCATCTTGCCCTCGAATTCGATCGAGCCGCGCCCGGCCGCCAGCGCCTCGTCATACGCGGCGACCATGCGTTCGGCGTGGCTCACCTCCTCCGCGGTCGGGGCGAATTCCTCGTTGAGGATGGGAACATTCGAGGGATGGATGCAGGAGGCGCCGAGAAAACCGAGGCGGCGCGAGCGGCGGATTGTGGCGCGGAAGGCGTCGAGATCCTTGTAGTCAGCGACCGTGCCGAGGAAGCCGAGGGGGAGAATGCCAGCGGCGCGCGCCGCGATGATGCATTGCTGCTTGGGATAGAACAGCCCCTCCGCCTCCGGCACCATGCCGACCGACAGCGCGAGATCCTCGGCGCCGATCGAAACCGCGTTGAGGCGCGGATGCGCCCGCGCGATCTGCTCGATGCGGAAAAATCCGCTCGCGGTCTCGATCAGTGCCTGCAGCTTCACCGTGCCGGGGGCGATGCCGCGCTCGGTTTCCAGCTCGTCGACGATCTCGGCGATCGCCTGGACGTGCTCGGCGCTCTCGATCTTGGGCAGCGCGAGGGCGGCGATGCCGGGGATCACGGCGGCTTCGAGATCGCGCACCAGGAGCCGCCAGGGGCGGTTGACGCGCACCACCACGTCGGCGCCCTTGCGCGAGACCTGCTTCGCGGCCTCGGGCAGCAGCGTGCGGGCGCGCTCCTTGTCGGCGGGGGCGACGGAATCCTCGAAGTCGAGGATGATCGCATCGGCGCCGGCATCCGCGCCCTTCTCGACGAAGCGCGGCCGTGTCACCGGCACGAACAGCATCGAGCGCCAGACAGGAAGATCAGCGTGCATCGTCATGCGTCCTTGATAACCCCGTTCGCCGCGAGCGCATCGATTCGCGCCGCGTCGTAGCCGATGGAGGAGAGAATTTCGCGCGTGTGCTGGCCGAGATTGGGTGCTGGGAAGCGCAGCTTGCCTGGCGTGTCCGATAGGCGCGGCACGATGTTGTGCATCGGCACGAAGCCCATCTCCTCGTCGGGCGCCTCGACCACGATCCCGCGCTCCTGCACGTGCGGATCGTCGAGGAACTGGTCGATGTCGTAGACCGGCGCCGCCGTCACCTCGGCCGCGCGGAACACCGCCATGTTCTCGTCGAGCGTGCGGCCGGCGATGAAGGCGATGATCGGCGCCTCGCATTCCTCGATGTGATGCAGCCGGTCGGCGTTGGTGCGAAAGCGCGGATCGTCGATCATGTCCGGCCGCCCGACGGCGCGGAACAGGCGTTCGGTCATCGCCTGAATCGAGGCGGAGATCGCGATGAAGCGACCATCCTTGGTGCGGTAGACATTGCGCGGCGAGGTCGTCGCCGAGCGGCTGCCGGTGCGCGGCGTGAGCTCGCCGTTCACCCGAAAGATCGCTGCGTCCGGTCCGAGGATCGAGACGATCGGGTCGAGCAAGGGCAGGTCGATCACCTGGCCACGGCCGCCGCGCTCCACCTCGCGCAGCGCGATCATCACGGCATAAGCGCCGTAGAGGCCCGCGATCATGTCGGCGAGTGCGAGCGGCGGCAGCACAGGCTCGCGGTCGGCAAAGCCGTTCTTCGCGGCGAACCCGCTCATGCCCTCGACCAGCGAGCCGAAGCCCGGCCGGTCGCGGTACGGCCCGCTCTGGCCGAAGCCGGAGACGCGCACGATGACGAGGCCGGGGTTGCGCGCGTGCAGCGTGTCGGGCGCCAAACCCATCGCCTCCAGCGTGCCCGGCCGGTAGTTCTCGATCAGCACGTTGCTGGTGGCGAGCAGATCGGCCAAAGCCCGCTTGCCTGCGTCGGGGCGGAGATTCAGCGCGAGACTCTTTTTGTTCCGCGCATAGACTTTCCAATAGAGGCTGAGTCCCTTGACGCGCCATGCGCGCAACGGGTCGCCGCGCTCGGGGTCTTCGATCTTGATGACCTCGGCACCTTGGTCGGCGAGCTGCAAGCTCACCATATTGCCGGCGACGAGGCGGGAGAGATCGACGACGCGGATGCCGGAGAGAGGTGGCTGGGCGTCGGGCTCGAATGCGATACGCGGAATCATCGTGTCCCTCTGCGGTGCGCGGGAAACCATCTTTCCCGGCCGCCCGCGTCCCGGTTACTCTTGGTCCAGACGCAGGTGGCCCGCAAGGGCTGAAACGGGAACGCGCAAGGCCGGTGCATCGCCGGCCGATCCGCGGCTGCCCCCGCAACTGTAACGGCGAGCCTGGTTCCACGAGCCATTGTCCGAAGTTTCGGGACGAGAAGGCGGGGCCGGGCGGCGACCCGCGAGCCAGGAGACCGGCCGGCGTCGAGACTGCGCGCGCGCAACGGGCGGGGTGTACCGGTGCAGTGGGGAAACACCACAGGCGGCCGTCGTCCCACAACCGGAGCCGGCCCAGCCGTGCTCCCGCTCGACGGAGACCCGCGTGCGCCCCATCGCGCTTGCCTTGCTATTCACCCCCGCCGCCGCGCTGGGGCAGGAACCGCCGCAATCCGTGCCGTTGTCGCAGGATGTCGTCGTCACCGCGACGCGGGTGCCGACATTGGTGCAGAACATACCGGCTGGCGTGTCGGTGGTGGATCGCCAGACGATGGAGGTGCGCAACTACACCGATCTGGTGCAGGCGCTATCGGCCATTCCGGGCGTCCGCGTCAGCCAGTCCGCGTTCGGCAACAGCACCGTGTTCGTACGTGGCACCAACTCCAACCAGGTGCTGGTGTTGCGCGATGGGATGCCGCTCAACGATGCGTCGGATTCCTCGGGCCTGTTCAACTTCGGCTTGGACGCGCTTGCGGATGTGGAGCGCATCGAGGTGATCCGTGGGCCGATGGCGGCGCTCTACGGCTCGGGCGCGATCGGCGGCGTGATCAACCTGATCTCACGCCAGGGCCGCGAGCCAGGGCCGCATATCGAGGGCGAGCTTTCGGGCGGCTATCCGCGCGCGATCCTCGGCAATGCGACGCTGTCGGGCGTCAACGGGCCGATGGATTACGCGGCGACCTTCGAGACCCAGTCGCAACTCGGCTATGACCCGACGCCGAAGCGCGAAGCGATCTATAGCGGCGAACCGCAAGGATTTCGTACCCAGATCGGGACGATCAATCTCGGCGTGACGCCGTTCGCGGGCACGCGGCTTTCGGCGTTCCTGCGCGCGCGGGCGACGGTGTTCGGGTTCAACGCGCTCGGCTCGCCCACCTTCGACAACGCCAACTCCACCGGACGCGCCGACTCGCTGCTCGGGCGGCTCGGCGCGACCTCGAAGCTGTTCGGCGGCTCGGTCGAGACCGGGCTGTGGGTCGGCCGGCTGCAGGATGATCGGCAATACACCGAACCGCTCAATCCGCTCGACCCCAACCTGGCGAGCAACGATTCGCGCTATCACGCCTATCGCACCGACGTGCAATGGAACAACACGGTGCATCTCGCCGACTATTTCCAATCCCCGGTGGTATCGACGACCGATCTGACGTTCGGCTACGAGCACATCTCCGACGAGGCGAAGGTGCGGGTGAATTCGTCTTCGTTCGGCTTTCCCTATTCGCAGAACGCCCAGGCGCACATGGATTCCAATGCCGGGTATGCGGGGTTGCAGACGACCTTGTGGAACCGGCTGACGATCACCGGCCAGCTGCGTCAGGACGCGGTCATGAACGAGACGCCGTTCACTTGGCGGCTCGGCGGCGTGCTCGATGTGCCGGAGATCGCGACCCACCTGAAAGCGGCCTACGGCACGGCATTCCGCGCGCCCTCGCTGTTCGACCGCTACGGCGTCGACTCAGTCGGATATGTCGGCAACCCGCTGCTCAAGCCGGAGCGCTCGCAGGGCTGGGAGCTCGGCTTCACCACCGATGTTCCGGTATTCGCGCGGAAGGATTTCGCCACGATTGGCGTGACCTATTTCAACAACCAGGTGCAGAACCTGATCCAGACCGTGTTCACGCCGGTCTATACGGCCGTCAATATCGGCGCGGCGCACATCCAGGGCTTCGAGACCGAGCTCACCTTGCGGCCGGCGCCGTGGCTGACCGCGAATGTCGCCTACACGTACACCGACGCTCGGAACGCCGACACCCAGAGCGCGTTGCTGCGGCGGCCGCAGAACACGGTGTCGATCACCGCGACGGCGCGGCCAGTGCCGAAACTGACCGTCGCGCCCGAGCTCGTCTACACCGGGCCGTTCCAGGATTTCCTGGTCGATGACAATGGCTTCGCGACGGCCAATGTCGGCACATCGAAGCAGGGCCTCATCGTCAATCTCACCATTACCTACCAGGTCACGGAGCAGGTGGCGCTGTTCGCCAACGGACGAAATCTGAGCAACGCGCAGTTCGAGCCGGTCAATGGCTACCGGATCGCGCCGACTAGCTTCCTGGCGGGCGTGCGGGCGAGGTTTTGAGGTTAGCGATTAGCGCCCGGCACCCAGAGTACATCTGCGCCTTCGTTCAGCGCGCGGCCGAGCACGAACATGTGGTCCGACAGGCGGTTGAGATAGCGCACCAGCGCGGGATTCACAGCCTCCTCGGCGGCGAGACGCACGAGCGCGCGTTCCGCGCGGCGCGCGATGGTGCGTGCGAGATGGGCGTGGGCCGCGGCCGGTGTGCCGCCGGGTAGGATGAAACTTGTGAGCGGCGGTAGGTTGGCGTTCATCACGGCAATCTCCGTCTCCAGCCGTGCGCTCGGCACGTCGTTGAGGCGCAGGCGGTCGCCGGCCTCGCCGGGCACGCAGAGATCGGCGCCGAGATCGAACAGATCGTTCTGGATGCGTCCGAGCATGGCGTCGGTCTCGGGCCACTCGCGCGTGTGGAGGCGCAGCAGGCCGATCGCGGCGTTGGCCTCGTCCACCGCACCGATCGCCTCGACGCGCGCTGCGTCCTTGCGCAGCCGCGTGCCGTCGCCAAGCGAGGTTTCTCCCCCGTCGCCGCCGCGCGTCACCACCCGGTTGATGCGGACCATGTTGCCTCCTAGTCGAGCGTGAATCTGATGCGGATGAGCGTGCGGGACGGCACGGGCAGGCCGTCCTCGTTCTTGGCTTTGAACCGCCAGCGCGCCACGGCATCGCGCGCAGCGCGATCCAACAGCGCGAAGCCGGAGCTTGCATAGACCTGTACGCCGGTCGCCGCACCGTTGGGCGCCACGTTCACCAGCAATACGACGATACCTTCCTCGCCGCGCCGTGCGGCGTCGGGCGGATAGCGGGGCGGCATGTTCGGGGCGGACGGGTCGGGCCCGACCAATACGTTGTCGCCCGTGATCTCATCCGTCGTGCCAGCCTCGTCGCCCAGCCTGACCTCTGGCGGCGGCTGGGGTGCGGGCGGGACGGCGGCCGCCTTGGTCGGCGGTGCGGGTTGCGGCGGCGGGGGAGGGGGCGGCGGCGTTGGCGGGGATGCGGGCTCCGCTTCGGTTTTCGGCGGTGAAGGTTCGGGAGCCCGAGGAGGCACGGGCGCGGGTTCCGGTGGCACGGCGGACTTTTCGGTGGGCTGTGCGGGCTGTGGAGGAGGCGGCTGCGGTCGAGCCGGGAGCCCGCCGGGATTCACGAAGACCATCTCCGCTTCCGCCTCGGCGGGCGATGGCGGGGCCGAGGCGAGGCCGGGGATCAGCCGCGCGCCGCCCAGCAGCGCCAGCGCCAGCAGGGCGTGGGCCGCCGTCGAGAAGAGAAGCGCCCGGCGCATCAGCCGGGCGGTAGAAGCCG
>JAFKFI010000177.1 GCA_017307285.1 Alphaproteobacteria bacterium
CTAGACCCCTCACCCCAACCCTCTCCCACAAGGGGAGAGGGAGAAGAAAGCCCTCTCCCCTTGTGGGAGAGGGTTGGGTGAGGGGGTGCTGCTCCAAATGACCAGCTCGCCCGCAGTGGAACTCCTCGCCATCCCCGGCCTACCGGTCGTGGCCCCCGGCGATGATCTCGCCGCCCTGATCGCCGCCGCGATGGAGACGAGCAGCCGGCGACCACGAGCCGGCGACGTGGTCGTCGTGGCGCAGAAGATCGTCTCCAAAGCAGAAGACCGCTTCGTCGATCTCGCAACCGTCACCCCGTCCGAGGAGGCGCAACGCCTCGCCACCGAGGTCGGCAAGGACCCCCGCATCGTCGAGGTCGTGCTCTCGGAATCGACACGGGTTGTCCGCAGCCGGCCCAATCTCATGATCATGGAGCACCGGCTCGGCATGGTCATGGCGAATGCCGGCGTGGACCACTCCAACGTCACCCCGGCGGGCGGACCCGATCAGCTCTTGCTCCTGCCCCGCGACCCCGACGCGAGCGCGGCACGGCTGCGCGATGCGCTCACCGCACGCTTCCAAGTCGATCTCGCCGTGGTCATCAGCGACAGTTTCGGCCGCGCGTGGCGACGCGGCACCGTGGGGGTCGCAATCGGCTCGGCCGGCCTCCCCGCGCTGGTCGACATGCGAGGCAAGCCGGATTTGTTTGGCCGTACCCTCGAAGTCACCGTCGTCGGCTTCGGCGACGAAATCGCCGCTGCGGCCGGGCTCGTGATGGGGCAAGCCGATGAGGGCCAACCCGTCGTCCTGGTGCGCGGCTTGCGGTGGTCCGCGCCCGTGCTGCCCGCCAGCGAGCTGATCCGGCCATCGGCCGAGGATTTGTTCCGGTGAGCCTCGTCGTGGCGCTCTCGGGCGGGATCGGCGGGGCGAAGCTGGCACTCGGCCTGAGCCGCGTTCTTCCCGCCGAGGAATTGCTGATCGTCGCCAACACCGGTGACGATTTCGAGCATCTCGGCCTCAGCATCGCGCCCGACATCGATACGCTGATGTACACGCTGGCCGGCGTGGCCAATCCCGAGACCGGCTGGGGCCGCCGCGACGAGACCTGGTCGTTCATGGCCGCCCTGGAGGAGCTCGGCAGCGAGACCTGGTTTCGGCTCGGCGATCGCGACCTCGCCACGCATGTCGAGCGCACCCGCCGCCTCCGCGCCGGCGAGTCGCTGTCCGCCGTCACCGCCGATCTGTGCCGCAAGCTCGGCGTGGCGCCGCGTATCCTGCCGATGTCGGACGATCCGGTACGAACCCGCGTGCTGACCGAAGCGGACTGGATCGACTTCCAGGATTATTTCGTACGACAGCAATGCCGCCCGGTGGTACGCCGCCTGGCCTTCGCGGGCGCCGACGCGGCACGAGCGCATCCCGATTTCCTCGCCGCACTGCGCCGGCCCGATCTGCGCGCTGTCGTGATCTGCCCATCCAACCCGTTCATCAGCATCGAGCCCGTTCTCTCGCTCTCCGGTGTCCGCGATGCGCTCGCCTCCTGCGCCGCTCCGGTGATTGCCGTCTCGCCGATCATCGGCGGGCGCGCGGTGAAGGGCCCGACCGCGAAGATGATGACGGAGCTCGGATTGTCGGTCAGCGCCGCGACGGTTGCCGAGCGCTATGCCGATTTTCTCGATGGCTACGTCGTGGATCACGAGGATGCACGCTCGGTCGAACATATCGCGACGCGCGTGTTCCTCGCCGACACGCTGATGACAACGCTCGATGATCGCGAGACGCTTGCCCGCGTCGCGCTTGCCGCAGCCGACGAGTTACGAAGGTGAGCGACGCGCGCGACATCTGGGCCGTCGTGCCGATCAAGGAAGCGAACGGCGCCAAGCAACGCCTCTCCGCGCTGCTGACCGAGGAGCAGCGCCGCAAGCTCGCCGCGACAATGGCCGAGGACGTGCTTGACGCGCTCTCTCAGGTCCGCTCGCTGGCCGGCATCCTCGTCGTGACACTCGACCCCGCCGCGACCCGGCTGGCGGAACGCTTCGGCGCGCGCGTGGTGACGGATGGCGCGCGCGACGGCCATACCGGCGCGGTGACGGCCGCCGCGCGATTGCTCTGCCGCGAGGGCAGGGGCGGGATGCTGCAAGTGCCCGGCGACATCCCGCGCATCACCGCCGCCGAGGTCGAGACGGTCTTGGCCGAGCACCGCTCCGCGCCGTCCTTCACCATCGCCGCGGCGCATGACGAGCGCGGCTCCAACGCGGTGCTGCTGACGCCGCCGGACGTGATGCCGCTGCGCTTCGGCGACGACAGCTTCTTCCCGCATCTCGCCACCGCCCGCGCGCATGGCATCGAGCCGACCGTGCTGCATCTGCCCGGCATCGGCATGGACATCGACCATCCCGTCGATCTCGCGATGTTCCTGCGCATGACGCCGCGCCTCTCGACACGGACGTTGGCCTGGCTGGAAGAAGCAGGCGTTGCGCGAGTCGTACTCGACAGCGGCTGAGCAGACCCCTCACCCCTGCCCTCTCCCGCAAGGGGAGAGGGAGAAATAAAGCCCTCTCCC
>JAFKFI010000143.1 GCA_017307285.1 Alphaproteobacteria bacterium
CCAGGCAACCAGACAAGATCGGACTGGGGATCGGGCGCTTCGTCCGCAAGCGGTGAGAACGGAATGATTTCGGCACCGGCCGCGCGCCAGCCTTCGAGCAAATGCGGATAGACGAACGAGAAGGCGGCATCCCTCGCGAGAGCGATACGCTGCGCAGGCGGCTGGATCTTCGGACGCGCTCCTTGCGCCACCGATCCCGGCACCGCGAGCTGGAGAAGCCTGCCGACGTCCACGTGCGTCTCTATGAAATCTGCCAACGCCTCAAGCCGGGCGTTGATCTCCGCCGTCTCCTCGGCCTGCACCAACCCCAAATGCCGCTCCGGCAGGACGACGTTGTTTTCCCGCGGCAAGGCCCCGACGACCGGAAGCCCGGCGGCCTCCAGCGCCTCCGACGCAAAACGGACATGACGCGGACTGCCCACCCGATTGAGGATGACACCGGCGATCGTCACGCCGTCTCGAAACCCTTGAAAACCACGAGCGGCGGCCGCGGCCGTTTGCGATTGGCCGGAAACATCGAGCACGAGAATGACGGGCCAGCCCGTTTTCGCCGCGATATCGGCGCTGGCGCCGTTGCCCCAGGCCCCCGCTTTGGAAACGCCGTCCCGATCTGATACTGGCCCAGCGTCATGCCCCCCCTGCCCGATCTACCAGTGACCGAAGCCCTGCCCGCATTGCGGGAGGCGCTCGGTGCCGGGATGAATGCTGTATTGGTCGCACCGCCCGGCGCGGGCAAGACCACGCTCGCCCCGCTGGCCCTTCTTAGCGAATCCTGGCGCGGCGAGCACCGGATACTGATGCTGGAACCACGCCGCCTCGCGACCCGCGCCGCCGCCGCCCGCATGGCGGCGCTGCTCGGGGAACCCCCCGGCCAGACCGTCGGCTACCGGACCCGGCTGGACAGCGCCGGCTCACCTGCCACACGAATCGAGGTCGTCACGGAAGGGCTGCTGGTCCGCCGGCTCCAGTCCGACCCGGCACTCGACGGCGTGGCCGCGGTGATCCTCGACGAGGTGCATGAACGCTCGCTGGAATCCGATCTCGCACTCGCTCTGTGCCTCGACCTGCAACGCGTGCTGCGCCCGGATTTGCGGCTGCTTGCCATGTCCGCCACCGCGGACGGCGCGCGGCTCGCTGGGCTGATGCGCGCCACGGTGATCGAGAGCGCAGGGCGGATGTTCCCCGTGACGGTCCACCACGCACGCCGCGACATCTCCGGCCCGCGCGAGTTGCCCGACGCGCTCGCCCGTGCGGTGCGCGCGGCGCTCGCCGAGCACGAAGGAGACATTCTCGCCTTTCTGCCCGGAATGGGAGAGATCCGCCGCGCGCAGGCGGCGCTGGAAGGCTGCGGCGCCGTGGTCCTGCCATTGCACGGCGAACTCCCTCCCGCCGAGCAGGAGCGTGCGCTGCGTCCGGCTAAGGGGAGGCGCGTGGTGCTGGCGACCTCGATTGCCGAGACCTCGCTCACCGTGCCCGGCGTGCGGATCGTGGTCGATGGCGGCTGGCGGCGGGCACCGAGGCTCGATCCCTCGACCGGGCTTACGCGTCTGGCGACGCTGCGTATCAGCCGCGCCGCCGCCGAGCAGCGCGCCGGCCGATCGGGCAGGGAGGCGCCGGGGGTCGCGATCCGGCTATGGAGCGAGTCGCTGCATCGCGGGCTCGCCCCGCATGACCGGCCGGAAATCCTCGAGGCCGAGCTTTCCTCCCTAGCGCTCGACTGCGCCGCCTGGGGTGCGAGACCCGCCGACCTCCCGTTCCAGGACGCACCTCCAGCAGGCACCCTCGCCGCCGCATCGGCGTTGCTGGCCGAACTTGGGGCACTCGATGGCGACGGACGGATCACCGAAATCGGCCGCCGCATGGCGCAACTCGGCGCGCATCCGAGGCTCGCGGCAATGATGCTGGCCGCGCAGGACGCCGGCGAGGCGGCACTCGCCGCGGATATCGCCGCGCTGCTGGAGGAACGAGACCCGCTGCGCTTCGGCCCCGAACCGCCCGCCGATATCGGTCTGCGCCTGGCGGCAATTGCCGACGGCGACGCGGCGGCCGACCGGGGCGCGCTCGGACGCATCCGACGCGCCGCCGGCCAATATCGGCGTCGGATGCGGCTGCCGGGCGACGCACGGGCATCCGGTGATCCGGGCCGGCTGCTCGCTGCCGGCTTCCCCGATCGGATCGCGCAGCTGCGCGGCGAGGCGGGCTCGTTCCGTCTCTCGGGCGGCGGCGGGGCACGGCTCTCGCGAGCCGACCGCCTGGCCAACACGCCGCTGCTCGCCATCGCCGCGCTCGAGATGAAATCCGCTGCGCGCATCCGCCTCGCCGCCCCGGTCGATCCCGACAACCTGCCTTCCGCCGTGACCGGCCGTATCACGGAGTCGGTCGAAACCGGCTTCGACGCAGTGGCCGGCGCTGTGCTGTCGCGTCGCCGTCGCCGACTCGGCGCCCTGGTGCTCAGCGATCGCACCGAACCCGCCGACCCAGCCGACACCGCCACGTCCCTGGCCCGCGCCGCCGCCGCCGATGGCTTGAGGGCGTTGAACTGGACAGAGGCGGCACGCCGGTTCCAGGCGCGCGTCGCCCTGCTCCGCAAGCTGGAGCCGGACGGTTGGCCCGACCTGTCGGATGTCGCACTCGCGGCCTCGGCACCGGACTGGCTTACTCCGCACCTGCACGGCATGACCCGCCTGGCCGACGTCGCCAGCCTCGACCTGCACGGGATCTTGCGCGGAATGCTGCCCTGGGCTCTGGCCGCGCGGCTCGATCGCGAGCTGCCGACCCACCTCGAGCTGACCGGCGGTCGCGCGGTAATCGACTATACGCAACCCGTGCCCATCGCTGCCGCGCGGGCGCAAGCGTTCTACGGGATGCGCGCTACGCCGCAGCTCGCCGGCGGCCGCGTGCCGCTCCAGCTCGCCCTGCTCTCCCCGGCCGGGCGCCCGGCGGCAATCACCGCGGACCTGGCGGGGTTCTGGCGCGGCGCCTGGGCCGAAGTACGCAAGGAGATGCGCGGACGCTATCCCAAGCACCGCTGGCCGGAGGATGGCGCCGAACGATGAGCTTGTTGCGTTCGCGCCTAAATGCCATTTCGTGCGTAGAGTTATCCGGCGTCGCGTTTCAGCACCCATACGGGGAGATCATTCGCCCATGATTGCCGTTCGGCCGACCCGCTGGGGTCGTGCAAGGCCGCTCATTCTGGTGGTCGCACTGCTCGTTTCGGCCTGCGCTCCGGACTCGGCGATCTCCGCGTCCTCCCGCGATGTGCTGCTCCCGAGCTTCGCCCCGCTGGTACGAAAGGTGCTGCCGTCGGTGGTGAACATCGCCGTCACCGAGGTCGTGTCGGGCGGCGACATCCTCTCCCAGCTGCCCCCCGAGCTACGCGGCACCCCGTTCGAGCGGCAGTTCCGCGAGCGGTTCCGGAATCGGAAGGAACAGATGCAGGGCGCCGGCTCCGGCGTCATCATCGACCCCTCCGGCATCATCGTCACCAACAACCACGTGGTCGGACACGCCGACAAGATCGTCGTCTCGCTCTCCGACGGCACCGAGCTGCCGGCCCGCGTCGTCGGGGTGGACGAGCTGACCGACATCGCGGTCATCAAGGTGGATTCGAAGCGCACGCTGCCGGCGGTGAACTGGGGCGACAGCCATACGGTCGAAGCGGGCGACTGGATCCTCGCGGCGGGCAATCCGTTCGGTCTGGGCGGCTCGGTCACGGTCGGCATCGTCTCGGCGCGCGGACGCGACATCGGCGCGGGTCCGTTTGACGATTTCCTGCAGCTCGACGCGCCGATCAACCCGGGCAACTCGGGCGGCCCGACATTCAACATGAGCGGTGAGGTCATCGGCATCAACACGGCGATCGTCTCGCCCTCCGGAGGCTCGGTCGGCATCGGCTTCGCGATCCCGAGCGAGGTTGCGCAGCCGATCGTGGAGCGCCTGCGCAACGGCGGCCATGTCGATCGCGGCTGGCTCGGCGTCTCGGTGCAGGATCAGCCGAACGGCGGCGGCGGTGTCGCGATCGCCGGGGTGGAGCGCGCCGGCCCTGCGGCCAAGGCGGGCGTCCGCACCGGCGACGTGGTGACGGCGGTGAACGGCGCCCGGGTGGACAGCGCGCGCAGCCTGATCCGCGCCGTGGCCGCCACGCCACCCGGCAACAGCGTGCGGTTGACGCTGCGGCGGCAAGGGCGGGACATGGACGTGCCGGTGACAGTCGGACGGCGCCCGGCCGAGTCGTCGGGCTAACGGGGAGGAGACGCTATGCGCATCCTGGTGGTGGAGGACGACAAGGACGTCGCAGGCTTCGTGGTTCGCGGGCTGAAGGAGGCCGGCCACCTCGTCGAGCACGCCGATAACGGCCGCGACGGCCTGTTCATGGCGGCCAGCGAGAATTTCGACGCGGTGATCCTCGACCGCATGCTGCCCGGCGGCATAGACGGGCTGCGCCTGCTGGAGACCTTGCGCGGCCAGAAGAACACCGTCCCGGTGCTCTTCCTCTCCGCCCTCGCCGAGGTCGACGACCGGGTACGCGGGCTCAAGGCGGGCGGCGACGACTATCTGACTAAGCCATTTGCCTTCGCCGAGTTGCTGGCGCGTGTGGAGGCACTGGCGCGGCGCGGCAAGGGCGATGCGCCGGTCACGCGGCTGCTGGTGGCCGACCTCGAACTCGATCTGCTTTCCCGCCAGGTGCGGCGGGCCGGGCAGAAGATCGACCTGCAACCACGCGAGTTCCGCCTGTTGGAGTACCTTATGCGCCACGCCGGCCAGGTGGTGACGCGTACCATGCTGCTCGAAGGCGTGTGGGACTACCACTTCGACCCGCAGACCAACGTGATCGACGTGCATGTCTCGCGCCTGCGCCAGAAGGTGGACAAACCGTTTCCCTCCCCGCTGATTCACACCATCCGCAACGCCGGCTACATGCTGCGGGCCGACCCGGCATGACCACCCGCGGGAGCCGCCCTGCTTGACCGGCCCGGGGGTCAAAGCGGCCCCCGAAATGGGGCGGCAGCGTCCGACCCTGTGGCGCAGGCTGACCGGCCGAGGCTCCGATCGCCCCCTGCGCTTGCTGCGCTCCGCCAGCATCCGCTTCGCGGCGGTCTATGCGGTGCTGCTGGCACTTAGCGGCTTCGCCCTCGCATTATTCCTCTGGTACGAGACCGCGGGCCTGCTCGACCGGCAGACGGAGGCGGCGATCCGCGCCGATGCCCAGGGGCTGTCCGAACGGTGGGAGGAAGGTGGGCTGCCGGCTCTGGTTATGACGATCGACGACCGGCTGGCACAAAACGTCGACGACGACGCTATCTACCTGCTGGTCGACAGCCAGCTCCGGCGCATCGCCGGCAATCTGCAACGCTGGCCGCAGGGCGTCACGGCAACGAACGCCTGGTACGAGTTGCCGGTGCAGCGGGCGGGCATCCGCTCGCTCGCCCGGGTGCAGCGCTTCGACCTGCTTGGCGGCTTCCATCTGCTGGTCGGCCGGGACGTCCGGGTGCGCGCGCAACTGCGCAACCTGCTGACCGACGCCATGCTGTGGGCCTTGGTCATCGTGGTCGCGATGGCGAGCGGGGGCGCACTCGTGGTGCGCGGCCTGTTCCGCCGCACGCTGGCCAATATCTCCCACACCTCAGCGGCGATCGCGGCCGGCGATCTTGGCCAACGGGTGAAGCTATCCGGCCGAGGGGACGAGTTCGACCAGCTGGCCGAGACGATCAACGACATGCTGGAGCGGATCGGCCGGCTGATGGACGGCGTTCGCCAGGTGTCCAACGCCATCGCCCACGATCTGCGCACGCCGATCACCCGGGCGCGGACCCGGCTCGAGGATGCTGCCTTGCACGCCGGTTCCGAGGCCGAGTTGCGCGCCGCGATCGAGCGCGCGATCGCCGATCTCGACGGCATCGTCGCGGTCTTCCAGGCGCTGCTGCGAATCACCGAAATCGAGGCCGGATCGCGCCGTTCTGCCTTCACGGCGTTCGATCTGGCGCCCGTGCTCGCCGACGTGGGCGAGCTCTATGCCGCAGTCGCCGAGGAGCGTGGAATCCAGGTGGCGGTCGAATCCCCTCCGCAGCTGCCGGCCTATGGCGACCGTGAGCTCATCCAGCAGGCGATCGCCAACTTGCTGGACAACGCGGTGAAGTTTTCGCCCAGGGGAGGTCGGGTGACGGTTTCCGGGGCGGCTTCAGGGGGCGGCGTCATAATCCGCGTTCGCGATCAAGGCCCAGGCATTCCGCCCGACGAGCTCTCGCGGGCCGGCGAGCGCTTCTTCCGAGGCGAGGACGCGCGCAGCACGCCGGGGTCCGGGCTCGGCCTCGCGCTGGTGCAAGCGGTCGCCCATCTGCACGGCGGGACGCTGCGGCTCGATGACGCGGCCCCCGGTCTCGCCGCCGTGCTGCTGCTGCCTATGGCTCAGCCGTTGGACCCAGCCGGGCCCGGGACGTAACCTCGGTTTCATGCGGGGAACACGGCAGCGTCAGGCGCGGCAAAGCAGAGTTGTGTGATGAACGCGATGGCGCGCGCGGCCAGCTTGGCCCTCCTCGGCTCCTGTGTGGCCCTGGGTCCGCTCGGGATGCCCCTCGTCAACGGGCAGACCCCGATCGAGCAGGTCACGACTGATACTCCGGAATACTGCTTGCACCTGCTGCAGCGCCTCCGCCAGATCGAGCAGAATCGGCCGCCGCCGAAAGACGTCTCGTATCTCTCCGACGAGGGCAAGCTGATGTGCGACCACGGCCAAATCCGCGCCGGCATCACCCGCCTGCGCCGGGCCATGCAGATCATGCTGGCACCCACCGAGAAGTAGTCCGGCTCCGCCGGTGCCGCTGACGCGCACGCCCTTTCCCGCCAGCTACTCCCGCCGGAACGTCACCACCAGCACGTCGCGATACGCCGGGCGAGCGGGGTCGACTGGTTCGACCGGTGTTACGCCGTGGAACACCCGGTTGTCGTCGACCAGCGCGGCGTCGAGCGGCTCGGTGAGGGTGAAGCTGCCGAGCTTGTGGCCGGCGAGATCGTGGATGCTGGTCTCGCCGCTCCGCACGTTCTCGCGCCGCACGAGCAGCACCAGCACCTGGTCCACGCCGTCGCGGTGCATTCCCTCGGGAGTCGGCCTGCCTACCTCTCCCGGCCGGGCCTCGATGCGGAACTGATGCACCTCGATGTGCCAGACGGTCACATCGGTCAGCGCATCGAACAGCTCGCGGCAGGCCCGCAGGATCGCGCTCATCGTCGCACCCGCGCCAATCTCCGGCAGCACCGGTTGGAACCAGCGTTCGACGCCGCCATTTAGCGTGTTGTAGTCGCGGCTCTGATAATGCGGCTGGTGCGGCTTGCGGCGGATCGCGTCCGAGCCCGGCGTCATGGCGAACGCCGCATGCCGCCGCTTCCGATACCGCCCGCCGTCCGCCATGTAGGTATCGAGGCCGAGATCGTCCCAACTCGCCGCGAAGGCGTCCCAGTCGGCTGTGCCGCCATGCTCATCGAGCACGGCGCGCATCTCGGGTGCGTGGACGTGGGCGAAGCCCTCGCGCGCAATGCCGGCGGCGAGGGTATCCATCGACTTGCTGCTCATTTCGCCGGCTCCTTCGCGGCTGTCGCCAGCGTGCCGCCGGCCGGGGCGGCCGATGGCGCCATGACGAGTTGCTGGTGCGGATATGGGATCTCGATGCCATGCTCGTCGAATCGCAGCTTCATGCGCCGGTTGAACTCGCGCCGTATCGACCAGCGCCCGAACGGGCCGCAGCGGATGCGTGCCTTGATCAGGATCGACGAGTCGGCGAATTTCTCGAGCCCCATCACCTCGAGATCGTCACGAATCTCGCTCGCCCAGCGCGGCTCCTCGCGCATCTCTTTCACGATGTCGCGCAGCACCGTCACGACGTCGTCGTACTCATCGTTGTAGGAGACCGAAGCCTCGATCACCGCGTAGCCGAAATCGCGCGTCATGTTGGTCACGGTCGTCACCGAGCTGAACGGGATGACGTGCACCGAACCGTCCTCCGCGCGCAGCCGGATAGAGCGGATCGACAAATGCTCGACCGAGCCGCCGAGACCCGCCACGGTCACGACGTCACCCACCTGGACGGCATTCTCCAGCAGCAGGAACAGGCCCGTGATGACGTCTTGCACCAGCTTCTGCGAGCCGAAGCCGATGGCGATGCCGACGACGCCGGCACCCGCTAGCAGGGGCGCGATGTTGATACCGAGATCGCTCAGCACCATCAGCGCGACGATCACCAGAAGAGTGATAAGCAGCGCGGTTCGCAGCAGGGGCAACAATGTCCGCAACCGCGCCGACCGCGCCGCCTGCTGCTCGCCGGCGAGACGCGCGAGATGGCGCTCGATGGCAATGCTGGCCGCCTCCCAGGCGATGAACGCGAGCAGGATGGTCAACGCGACGCTCCCGCACGCTGACAGCACCCGCCGGCCGGATATGCTGTCTGTTAGCCAGGAAACAGTGCCGAGACCCCAGACCTGCAGCAGCTCAAGCAGCACGAGCCCGTAGACCAGCACGGTGAGAACGCGGCGCAGGATCGGCAGGTAGAGCCGCAGCCGCGTGCCGATCAGCGGATCGCTGGCCAGCTCCGGCCGCGGCCGGGTGAGGCGGTCGAGCGTGCCGAGCACGACGATGAGCACGAGCCGGCCCACCAACAACACCACGGCCGTCGTTACCGCGAAATGCAGCAGGCGGGTGAAACCATTCGGCAACTCCACCGCCCAGACCAGCCAGGCGGCAACCAGGTAGAACAGCGCGATCCAGTGCCAGGTCACGGCGAACCCGTTGCGCACCGCGGCGATGAACCCCTTGGCCCCAGGCGGCGCGCGCAGGCGGCGGGCGACGGCGGCGCGCTTCTCCAGCACGATCACGATGAGCATGACGTGCAGGACGAGACCGACCGCCTTGAGCACCGCGTCGTGTGCCTCCTGCGACAGCCCGGGCAGCAGCCCGGCATCGGCCAGCGCGATACCGAATACGGCAACGCCGATCAGCCGCCGCAGCCAGCGCATGACGTATTGTGCTGCGGGGTTCGACAGCAGCACCAAGCGGAGCCGGGCGCGCGTGGGCGAGAATACCGCCCGCGCCACGCAGAGCAGCGCCCGACAGATCGCGTAGGCATTGACCAGCGCCAGCAGCACGAGGCGGACCAGTTCGGTGCCGCCAAGCCGGCTGGCGATCACGAGATGGGACGCCATCACGAAACCCAGCACGGGTATCAGGTCGAGTGCCAGGCGCGCGAGGGCGAGCGGGAGGCGCCGCAGCAGGGTCCAGGCAGTGGCGCGGATGCGACGGCGCGGGAAAGATTCCGTCTCGCCCTGCTCGGCCCGCGCCAGGGCGCCGTTTTCGCTATCGGATTCGAGGGTCCCGTTCGTGGCCGGAGGGGCCGCACCGAGCAGCCGACGCTGCGGCCTGCGAAGCGCCAGCAACAGCAGCCATTCGATCACCAAGCCGCAACCTGCCGCCGCCGCCAGCCGCCAAAGCGCGTCCAACAGTTGCTCGCGCTGCGCGGGGTCGTCGGCGATGGCCGCGAACCCGCCCCATAGTTCGGGTGCGCGTCCCATCGCATCGAACGCCGCGCGAGACTGGGCGGAGAGATGGTCGAAGAATCTCGACAGGCCGGCCAGGATCTGCGCCCCCGCACTGCCCGGCTCCAGCGGGATCGGTAGGGCGGGTTTCGGCGCGGCGGCTTCCGGCGTGGCCTTGGCGATGGTCTCGAGCGTGCCGATCAACGCCGCCCGCTTCTTGTCGTCCTTCAGCACGTCAAGGGTCTGCTGCGCCTGCGACTGGGTAATCGCCGGCGCTGGCGCCGCCTGGGCGCGCGCTGACCCAGGCACCACGCAGCCGAAGGCGACGGCGGCCAACACGAGAAGCAGCGGCAGGGTCCGGATCATGCCGGCGCGACCGACCATAAGCCGTGGTCGCGGTCAACCGGAGGGGCAGGATCGAGGCGAAATCCGGCGGAGATGAGGGTGCACAACGCTGAAACCAGGCTTATGTGTGTCGGGTGAAGACATTCTTGGTCATCCTCATCGCCCTGCTGATGGCGGGGACGCTCGTCGTGCTGTTCGCCGGCCTGTTCGGGATGGTGCGGGGCGGCGGCGACCCCCACCGGTCCAACGCGCTGATGCGCTGGCGGGTAATTCTGCAAGCCGCCGCGCTGTTGCTGTTCGCCCTGCTGATGACCCTGCTGAAGTCCTGAGCCGCCGCCCGCGCACGGTGCGGTGGTTTGACATGGCCATCCTCCCCTGCCAATTTCCGGCCCCTGTTGCAGGCGCGAACAGGCGGGCGCGGTTCGGAGGCGAGCCGGCAAGAGCCCGCTGAAGCCGCGTCTGCCCCCTGGAAACGGCACGGTTTTTCCCCATGAAGATCCTGGTCCCCGTCAAACGGGTGGTCGACTACAACGTCAAGGTCCGCGTGAAGTCGGACGGCTCCGGCATCGAGACCGCCGGCGTCAAGATGTCCATGAACCCGTTCGACGAGATCGCGGTCGAGGAAGCCGTCCGGCTCAAGGAGAAGGGCGTCGCGACCGAGATCGTCGCCGTCTCGATGGGCGTCACGCAGTGCTCCGAGACTATCCGCACGGCGCTGGCAATGGGAGCGGATCGCGGCATCCTGGTCGAGAGCGACGTGGAACTGCAGCCGCTCGCCGTTGCCAAGCTGCTGAAGGTCATCGCGGACAAGGAACAGCCGAAGCTCATCATCCTCGGCAAGCAGGCGATCGATGATGACATGAGCGCCACGGGCCAGATGCTCGCCGCCTTCCTCGGCTGGCCGCAGGGCACCTTCGCCAGTAAGGTGCTGATCGAGGGCGACAAGATCACCGTCACTCGTGAGGTCGATGGCGGCCTCGAGACGGTAGAGCTCTCGCTGCCGGCCATCGTCACCACCGATCTCCGCCTGAACGAGCCGCGCTACGCCAGCCTCCCCAACATCATGAAGGCGCGCAAGAAGCCGATCGAGAACCTCAAGCCGGCCGATCTCGGGGTCGACCCGGCGCCGCGCCTGACCGTGCTGAAAGTGAACGAGCCGCCGAAGCGCCAGGCCGGCAAGAAGGTCGCCTCGGTGGCCGAGCTCGTCGACAAGCTGCGCAACGAAGCGAAGGTGATCTGACCGATGACGTCACTCGTCCTGCTCGAACATGACGCCAACGGGATCAAGCAGCCCTCGCGTAGCGCCGTGGCCGCCGCGACCAAGCTCGGCGAGGTCCACGTGCTGATCGCCGGCAGCAACATCGCCGAAGCCGCCGCCAAGGCGGCCAAGCTGCCCGGTGTGGCCAAGGTGATCGTCGCCGACGCCCCCGAATACGACCACGTGATGGCCGAGCCGATCTCGGCGCTGATCGTCGCCCTCGCGCCGAATTACACGCACCTGCTGGCGGCGACGACGGCGGTGGGCAAGAACGTCATGCCGCGCGTCGCCGCGTTCCTCGACGCGCAGCCGATCAGCGACATTGCCGAGGTGGTGGACGCCGACACCTTCGTCCGCCCGATTTACGCCGGCAACGGCATGGCGACGGTGAAGTCCTCGGACAAGGTCAAGGTGATCACTGTGCGCGCCGCCTCGTTCGACCCGGTGCCGGCCGAGGGCGGGTCCGCCGCGACCGAGCCGGCGCCTGCGGTCGATCTGCCGAAGAACTCCAAGTTCATCTCGGCCGAGCTGTCGAAGAGCGAGCGCCCCGAGCTGACCGCCGCGCGAGTGGTGATCTCCGGCGGGCGCGGGATGCAGAACGGCGACAACTTCAAGCTGATCGAGCCGATCGCCGACAAGCTCGGCGCGGCCGTGGGCGCCTCGCGCGCCGCCGTCGATGCCGGGTTCGTGCCCAACGACTACCAGGTCGGCCAGACCGGCAAGATCGTCGCACCTGAGCTTTACGTGGCGGTCGGCATCTCGGGCGCCATCCAGCACCTCGCCGGGATGAAGGACAGCAAGGTGATCGTCGCCATCAACAAGGACGAGGAAGCACCGATCTTCCAGGTCGCCGATTACGGTCTGGTGCAAGACCTTTTCACCGCGCTACCGGAGCTCGACAAGGAACTGGGGAGCTCCTGAATGAATGTAGATGTTAAGGCGGCCCCGGGTTCGGGGCCGTTGCTTTCAGGGGCGCCCGAAATCGCCAGCGTGGGCGTGATCGGCGCCGGCCAGATGGGCAACGGCATCGCCCATGTCTGCGCCCTCGCCGGCCTTCCCGTGGTGCTGCTCGACGTCAACGACCAGGCGCTCGATCGCGCGATGGCGACGATGGCGCGCAACATGGATCGCCAGGTCAAGCGTCGGATCGTCTCCGAGGAGGACCGCGACGACGCGCTGGCGCGGATCACCACCGGGACCGACTACGCGCTGTTCGGCTCGTGCGATTTCGTGATCGAGGCGGCGACCGAGAAGGAAGAGGTCAAGCGCGACATCTTCAAGACGCTGGTGCCGCATCTCAAGCCCGACGCTCTGCTCGCCTCGAACACCTCCTCCATCTCGATCACCCGCCTCGCCGCCGGCACCGACCGGGCGGAGAAGTTCATCGGGATGCACTTCATGAACCCGGTCCCGGTCATGAAGCTGGTCGAGATCATCCGCGGCATCGCGACCGACGAGCCGACCTTCCAGGCGGTGCTGGCGCTCGCCCGCAAGCTCAACAAGACCACCGCCGTCGCTGAGGATTTCCCCGCCTTCATCGTCAACCGCATCCTGGTGCCGATGATCAACGAGGCGGTGTATGCGCTCTACGAGGGCGTCGGCTCGGTCCCGGCCATCGACACGGCGATGAAGCTCGGCGCCAATCACCCGATGGGGCCGCTTGAGCTCGCCGATTTCATCGGCCTCGATACCTGCCTGTCGGTGATGCAGGTGCTCTACGATGGCCTGTCGGACAGCAAGTACCGCCCCTGCCCGCTGCTGGTGAAATACGTCGAGGCCGGCTGGCTCGGCCGTAAGACCGGGCGCGGCTTCTACGACTACGCGCAGGACCCGCCGCGCCCGACGCGCTAGGAGACTTCGATGAGCTGGCAGCCCGCCGACGAGCCCGAGTGTCCCACTCCGCCGGCTGGCGTGGCGCTCGTCATCGTGCCGCGCGCGCATGACCTCGGCGGCTTCGAGGTGCGCCGCGCCCTGCCCGCCCAGGAGCGGCAGATGGTCGGCCCGTTCATCTTCTTCGATCAGATGGGACCCGGCGAGTTCCTGGTCGGGCGTGGGCTGGACGTCCGGCCGCATCCGCATATCGGCCTGGCCACCGTCACCTACCTGTTCGAGGGAACGATCCTGCACCGCGACAGCCTCGGATCGAATCAGCCGATCGTCCCCGGCGACGTCAACTGGATGACGGCGGGCCAGGGCATTGCGCATTCCGAGCGGACCGACGCGGCACTGCGCACGCACAGCAACCGGCTGTTCGGCATCCAGTCCTGGGTCGCCCTGCCGAAATCCGCCGAGGAGACCGTGCCCGAGTTCGTCCATCACCCCGGCTCGACCCTGCCGGTGCTCGACGACGGTGGCGCGCATCTGCGGCTGATCGCCGGCTCGGGCTGGGGCGCGCGCTCGCCGGTCGCCACCCGTTCCTCGCTGTTCTACGCCGACGCGACACTCTCGCCGGGCGCGTCGTTGCCAATGCCCGACGAGCACGAGGAACGCGGCGTCTACATCGTGGACGGCGAGATCGAGGTTGCTGGGGGCCGCTTCGCCGCCGGGCGGATGCTGGTGTTCCGCGCCGGCGACAGGCTGGCGCTGCGCGCCGGGACGCAGGGCGCTCGCCTGCTGTTGCTCGGCGGCGCGGCGATGGACGGCCCGCGATATCTGTTCTGGAACTTCGTCAGCTCGTCGCGGGAGCGGATCGAGCAAGCCAAGGCGGACTGGCGGGCCGGCCGCTTCGGCAAGGTGGCCGGCGACGACCAGGAATTCATCCCGCTGCCCGAGGGACGTGCCACGATCCGCGCGGAAGGCGCCCGATTGGGCGAGGGTTCGCCGACCAGCTGAGCCGCTCGCTTGGGCGGGTCCCGACCGACCCTCTCGGAAATAGCCCTTGCTGGAGTGAAGCGCTTCACAGCCTTAGCCCACGAAGCACGGCATCATCGCCCGCGACAGAGGGGGATGTAGAATGCGTGTTCCGGAGCTCGACTGGCCGCTTGACCTGTTTCAGGACGTAGCGCCGATACCCGATCTGCCCATGACGATTGCAGCCCAGATACAGACAGCGGGTCAGAAGCCTCTATGGGCCGCGATGCGCGGCGTATGGATGCGCGGCGCAAACGAGATCACGGGCTCGCCGCGGCATGAAGTCGGGGGCGCGTCGATTTAATCGACGTCGCCTCGCCCTCTCGCGCCCTCCTCCTGCCGCCGCAGCATCGGGCAATCATCATCGCGATATCAGCAAGACAGCAGCTCGACTGGTCGCCTCTTGCAGAGCCACTTGCCGGCCGTTATACGGCTCGCGAACTGACCGGCCGGTCAGTCAGCAGACTGGCTCTCGAGAGGAACGCATGGACATCATCAAGTTCGACGTCGCCGACCACATCGCGCTGGTCACGCTGAACAACGCACCGGTGAACGCGCTGAACCGCGCGATGCGGGCGCGGCTCATCGAGATCTTCGACGAGATTTCCGAGAACCCGGACATTCGGGTCGCCGTGCTCACCGGTGCGGGCAAGACGTTCTGCGCCGGCGCCGACCTGCGCGACCGGCCCGATCCGTCGAAGCTCGGCGTGTTCCATGCGCATAATCGCATCACCCGCGAAACCGGCAATTCGGTTCGCGAGTGCGCAAAGCCCGTCATCGCCGCGATCAACGGTCCAGCACTCGGGGCGGGGCTCGGGTTGATGGCGGCGTCCGACATCTTCTTCGCCTCGGAGAACGCCGTAGTCGGGATGCCCGAGATCAATGTGGGCCTCGCCGGCGGGGCGGCGATGCTGCGCACCATCTTCGGTCGCTCGCTGATGCGCCGGATGATGTATACCGGGTATCGCGTTCCCGCGGCGGAGCTATACCGCCGCGGCATCATCGAGGCCTGCACGACGCAGGAAGAATTGGTGCCGACGGCGATGGCTCTTGCCGCCGAGATCGCCGGCAAGAGCCCGCTCGGCATCACCTATGCGAAGCAGTCCTGCGAGATGGTGGACCTGATGCCGCAGCGCGACGGCTATCGTTTCGAGCAGAACTTCACCTACGCGCTGTCGCGGACCGAGGACGCCAAGGAGGCGCGCACCGCGTTCCTCGAAAAGCGCAAGCCGGTGTTCAAGGGCCGGTAACATGCGCTTGGGAGAGGGCCTCGACGCGCTGCTGCGGCCGCGTGCCATCGCGGTCGTCGGAGCCTCGCAGGACCCGACGAAGATTGGCGGGCGGCCGGTGCAGATGCTGCGCAACGCGGGCTATCCGGGAGCCATCTACCCGGTGAACCCGCGCGCGGCGGAGGTGCAAGGCTACCCGGCCTTTGCCTCCATTGCGGATCTGCCCGAGGCGCCCGATCTTGCGGTGATTGCGCTGAACGCCGCGCTCGTCCCGGATGCGATCGAGGCCTGCGCGGCGCGTGGGGTTCGGGGCGCGGTCGTCTTCTCCTCCGGCTTCGCCGAGCTCGGCGAAGCCGGCCAGGCGGCACAGACGCGGCTGCGCGAGACCGCGCACCGTACCGGCATCCGCATCCTCGGGCCGAACTGTCTCGGCGCGCTTAGCATCCGCGAGCGCGGCATTGCGACGTTCTCGATCGTGCTGGAAAGCGGCATGCCGCCGGCCGGTCCGCTCGGGATCGTGTCGCAGAGCGGCAATCTCGGCAGCTACACGATGAAGCTCGCAGGGGAGTGCGGCGCCGGCGTCAGCCGGTTCCTCACCACCGGCAACGAGTGCGACGTCGATATTGCGGACGGCATCGCCTGGCTCGCGCGCGATCCCGCGACCCAGGTGATCCTATGCTGCCTCGAAACCTGCCGCGATGCGCCGCGCCTGGTCGCCGCGCTGGAGGAGGCGCGCATCACGGGCAAGCCGGTGATCGCGCTGAAAATCGGCGCGTCCGCCGCCGGGCAGCAGGCTGCCGCCTCGCACACTGGCGCGCTGGCGGGATCGGATGCGGTGTTCGACGCCGTATTCGCGCGCGCCAGCGTCTGGCGCGTCCGCAGCGTCCATGCCGCCGTCGTACTTGGGCCGGAGCGGATGCCGGCGAGCAAGCGAGTCGCGGTGCTGACCGCCTCGGGCGGCTTCGGCGTGATGATGGCGGATGCCGCGAGCGCCGCCGGGCTAACCCTGCCTGAACTCTCTCCGTCGGCGCAGGCGAAGATCCTCGAGGCGGTACCCTATGCCTCGCCGCGCAACCCGGTGGATGCGACGGCGGAGATGTCGAGCCGCCCGGCGATCCTCGGGCGGGTGCTGGCCGCCGTGCTTGAGGACGAGGGCTGCGACGCTCTGATGGTGCAGATGTCGACGGCGCTCTATCTGCCGCGGCTGCGCGGTGTCTACCTGAAGGCGCTGCGCATGGTGCGCGAGCGGTTCCCGTCGCGTGTCGTCATGCTGTGCGTGCGCGGGCCGGAGGACGCGGTGCGGGAGCTGCACGCGCTCGGCTTCCCGACGGCCGACAGTATCGATATGTGCTGCGCCACGCTGGCTGGCCTGGCCGGACTTGCCGCACGCACTGGCCGGCCGCCGATCGCGATCGACGTTGCCAAGGGCAAGCCGTTGCCCCCAGAGGCATTCCGCCATGAAGCCGGTGCGAAACGCGCGCTTGCTGCCGAAGGCGTGCCGGTGCTGCCTGAGCGGTTGGCCCAGAGCTCGGCCGCCGCTGCCGAGGCGGCTGCCGAACTCGGCTTCCCGGTGGTGCTGAAGATCGCCTCGCCCGACTTGCCCCATAAGACGGAGGTGGACGGCGTCGCGCTCGACCTTGCATCTGCGGAGGAAGTGGCTGCGGCGTTCGATGCCATGCTGCAGCGCGTAGCCGAGCGTGCGCCCACGGCACGGATCGACGGCGTGCTGGTCGCACCGATGGCGGGCGGCGGCACCGAGCTGATCCTCGGCGCGACACGCGATCCGGTGTTTGGTCCCGTCGTCATGGCCGGGTTCGGCGGCATCTTCGCGGAGATCGTGAAGGACGTCGCAGTGCGCCCCGCCCCGGTCGACGAGGACGAGGCGCTGGCGATGCTGCGCAGCCTCAAGGCGTTCCCGCTGCTCGACGGCGCGCGCAACCGTCCGCGCGCCGATCTCGCCGCCGCCGCCTCGGCGATCGCCGCGCTGTCGCGCTTCGCCGTCGCGCACGCCGACGAGGTAGCGGAGATCGACGTCAACCCGCTGCTCGTGCGCGCCGATGGACAGGGCGCGGTGGCGCTCGACGCGCTGCTGGTGCCGCATTCGGAGAGGAAGAACCGATGACCACCCTCGAGCTCGACTCGCCGCTCGCCGGCCTGTCCGGCGACGCGTACCGGACAGCAGCTCGCGAGTGGCTAGCCCGCAACGCGCCACAACAATTCCTCGCGGATCGCGCCGGCTACACGGCGCCGACCGTGCCGGAGCTGAAGCGATGGGAGGCCGCCTTGTATCGCGGCGGTCTCGCCGGCATCGCTTGGCCCTCCTCTTACGGCGGGCACGGGCGCACGCTTGCGGAGCATTTGATCGGGAACCAGGAGATCGGCCGCCTCGCGCTGCCGGAGAGCGTCAACTCCATCGGCAAGGAGCTGGCTGGCGAAGCCGGCTCCGATCTCGCGGGCCTGTGCACGCGCGCCACGCCGGACGGCGACGGCTGGCGGATCGACGGGCAGAAGATCTGGACCAGCGGTGCGATGAACGCGCAGCGCTGCCTGCTGCTAGCGCGCACCGGCCCGGTGAGCGACCGGCATCGCGGCCTCGCGCTGTTCGCGGTGCGCATGGACAGCCCTGGCCTGCGCGTCCGCCCACTGAAGCAGGCGAACGGCAAGGAGGGGTTCTGCGAGGTGTTCTTCGACGGCGTGTACGTCGCGCCGGAGGATGCGCTCGGCAAGCCCGACGAAGGCTGGGCGGCGGCGATCCGCGTGCTTTCGATCGAGCGTGCGACCAACCGGATGTATCGCGCCTGGCGCTTCGAGAACGAGTTGCGGCACCTGATCGCGGCGGCGAAGTGCGACACGCGGCTCGCGGCGCTGCTGGACGAGGCGGATTATCGACAGCGCATCGCCGCGACCTTCGTCGATATCGAGGTGGTGAAGGGCTACGTCGAGCCCGCCGTCGCGGCGTTGGTCGCGGGCGACTCGATCGGCGCGCGCGGCAGCCTGATGAAGCTGCATTGGAGCGAGGCGCATCAGCGTTTCGCGGCGTTGGCGATGGAACTGTTGGCGCAGGCCTCGCCCGATGCGCCCCCCACGGTGCGCAACGCGCAGCGGCACTTCCGCGATATCTACCTGCAATCGCGCGCCGAGACGATCTACGCCGGCACGACCGAGATCCAACTCGGGATCATCGCCGATCGTATCCTTGAGCTTCCCCGAGGGCGCTGACCATGACCGATCTCGATCCCGCCGAGTTTTTTGAATCTGCCCGCCGCGCCGCGGCGTCCTGCGCGGGCGGAACGGCTGCCGAGCAGGCCGCGCGTCTCGCTGAGGACGGATTGCTGGGCGTGCTCGCGCCCGAAGCTGCTGGTGGGCTTGCGCTGCCGCTGCGCTTCGCCGTCCCGGTGGTCGCCGCCGCGTCCGGCGCGCTGCTGTCGCTGCCGTTGGTGGAGACGCTGCTGCTCGCGCGAATTGCGCCCGTGCCGATTGCGGCAGCCCTGGTTGCAGGGGAAACAATCGGCACCATTTCCTGGGACTGCGCGGTGGATGCGTGCGAGACGTCGGATGGCGTGGTTCTCGACGGGGTGGTGGGCCGTGCCCCTGGAACGCGCGATGCTGGCTGGGTGCTTGCACGGCTGCGCGACGGCCGCGCCGCACTCGTGGCAACAAGCGCCGGCGGCCTGGCGGTGGGCGACGCGGACGGGTTCGATCTCGCCGTGCCCGAGGGGATGCTCCGCCTGACAGGCGTCGCGGTTCCATCCGCGCATGTGCTTCCGGCGGATGCCTGCGACGGCCTGATAGTCGATGCCGAGGTGTTGCGCGCCGCGGCAATGCTCGGCTCGGCGGAGCTCTGCCTCGCGGCGGCGGTCGAACACGCCACCAATCGCCGGCAGTTCGGCAAGGCGCTGATCGCCAATCAGGCGATGCGGCACCTACTGGCGCGGCAGAAACTGCAACTGGAAAACCTGCGCGGCGTGCTGAACCGCGCGCTCGCACCCAACGCCGCACCGATCGCGGCGCGCGTCGCGTTCGCCGCCGCCTGCCAGTACGGGCCGGCGATCATCGAGGGCGCGATTCAGGTACACGGCGGCATGGGCTTCACCTGGGACCTCGATCTGCACCGCCATCTGCGCCACCTCCGCATGCTGGAGGCGCACGGCGACGGGCGCGGCGTGCGTGCGGCGATCGCCGCACACCTGATCGATTCCAACGCAGCCTGAACCAACCACACACGGAGGACGTCCGACGTGATCTATTCCCTCGAAGGCCGTGCCGCGCTTATCACCGGCTCCGGTCACGGCATCGGCGCCGCGTCGGCGAAGCTGATGGCGTCGCTGGGCGCGGTGGTTGGGATCAACGATCTCAAGCCCGAGTTCGTCGAGGAGACGGTCGCCGCCATCACCGCGCAGGGCGGCAAGGCAATCGGCGTCACCAAGAACGTGGCGACGCGGGACGGTATGCGCGAGGCGATCGCCGAGTTCGCGGACAAGGCCGGGCGGCTCGACATTTTCGTGAACAACGCGGCCTGGGTCCGCTACCAGGCAATCCCCGACATCGCGCCGGAGACGCTGGAGCGGATGCTCGCCATCGGCTTCAGCGGCGTGATCTGGGGCATCCAGGCGGCAGTGGAGCGGATGGCTTCGGAGCGCGGCGGTGCCATTGTCAACATCGCGTCGGTGGCCGGCATCCAGTCGCCGCCCAACAGCGTGGTCTATAGCGGCATCAAGGCGGGCGTCATGGGGATAACCCGCGCCGCCGCCGGCGAGCTCGGCCCGCGCAACATCCGGGTCAACGCCATCGCCCCATCGGCGGTGCCCACCGAGGGCACCATGCGCAACCGCTCGGCGGAGCGCGACGGCAAGCGCATCGCGCGCACGCCGCTGGGCCGGCTCGGCACTGTCGACGACATCGCCCGCGCGGTCTGTTACCTGGCGGGCGACGGCGCGAGCTTCGTCACCGGACAGGTGCTGACGGTGGACGGCGGCATCACCACCGCCAATCTCTGAAAGCAGCGGAAGAAATCATCCCAAGAAGGAGAGCAGAACTGTCGGACATCGCATTGCCGCCGGGCCGGGAGGAAGCTTCCGAGCGGGTGCTGCAAATCCTCTCGGAAGCGGCGCGGCTGTTCGCGGCGAACGGCTACGAGCGCACCTCGATGCGCGACATCGCCGCGGCGTGCGGCATCTCCAAGGCGCTGCTGTATCATCATTTCGTCGACAAGGACGCGATCCATAACCGAATCACGCTCGGCTTCACGCGCGAGCTCTACGGCTTCGTCGCCGAGCAGATCCCGGCGGAGGGCAGCGCCTCGTGCAGGGTGCGGGCGTTCATGACGGCGTCGGCAACCTTTTTTGAGCGCTATCGCCAGGTGTGGATGACCTCCACCGCCGCGTTTTGGAGCGACCCGAAGGCGCGCGGGCAGGAGGAGCGCATCGCCTGGCGCACACGCTACGAGATGCTGCTGCGCGGCCTGCTGGCGGAGGGAAAAGCGAGCGGCGAGCTGCGAGACGTGGACGTGGCGAACGCCGGCCGCCTGATACTCTCGGCGCTCAACTGGATGCACCGCTGGTATCAGCCTGGGCATGGACAGACCGCCGTCGAGATCGCCGAGACGTACCACGACATGATCTTCGGCGGCCTGCTCGCTGGTCAGGCCGCGCCCAAGCTCTCCCAATCCCCGGCGAAGCGGGCTTCCGGCAGGCCCTGAACGCCGAGCCCGGTCAGCGCCATCATCCGCCCAGCATCGGGGTGATCGGAACGGACGCGACCGGAATCGGAGATCGACGTCACGAAGAGCGTGTCGAACCCTGCGCCGCCAAAGGCAGGACAGGTCGGGTGCGGCACCGGCAGGTCGACGAGGTAGTCGAGCGCCCCATCAGGCCGCAGCCGAGCGAGCTGGCCGGTGCGGACCAGCGTGACCCAGAGGCAGCCGGCGGCATCCACGGTCGCGCCATCCGGTCCCGATTTCGTCATAGCGGCGATATCCGCCAGCACCGTGCGCGACCCCACCGCACCGGTCGCGCCGTCATACGGATAGGACCACAGCAGGCCACGCGGGCTGTCGGCGAAATACAACGTGTCGCCCGATGGGCTGAAGCACAGCGCGTTGGAGATGCCGATGCCGGTCTCCAGCTCGTCGCATTGTCCGGCGGCGTCGAGGCGGAACAGCTTGCCGGCCGGCGTCGCGGGCCAGGGCAAACGCATCGTGCCGGAGAGGAACCGGCCCTGCCGATCCATTTTGCCGTCATTCATCCGCTGGCCGTCCGGCACGCCGGGGCGGTGCAGCGGGCGAACCTCGCCGCTCGCGAAATCGACGGCGTAGAAGCCGTCGCGCAGTGCGGCGATCAGCCGGCCCGGCATCCAGAGGCCGATGCTGCCGACGCTGTCTGGCATTGCCCGCCGCTCGAACACGCCGCGCGTCGGGTCGAAGCGGTGAATGCACGGCGCCACCGAATCGACCCAGTAGAGCGAGCTCGTCGCTGGGTCCCACACCGGCGACTCGCCGAGCTGGTCCCGGCCCTCGCCGACGAACTCGATCCGCACGGTCATGTGCGCGACAGCAGCGGGCAAGGGCTGTCGGCGGCGGGACGCCAAGTATTCTCGGCGGAGATGGTGCGGACGATGCGGAACGCGTCGTTGCTGTTCTTCGATTCCGCGGGCGACTTCACCTGGGCGAGATAGGCTGGCCGCATCACCTGTCCGTCGGCGCGGATCGCCGCACCGTCCACGGTGAAATCCGTCACCTTCGCCGCGCGCATCGCCTTCGCGACGACGTCCCCCGCCGTGCTGTCGGCAGCCTTCACCGCCTCGAGGTAGTGCGCCATCGCGCTGTAGCCGCAGGCCTGCTGCCAATTCGGCGCAACGCCCTTGTGGCCGGCCATGAAGCGCTTGGCGAAGGCGCGCGTGCCGTCGTTCATGTCCCAGTAGAACGGCGTCGACAGCATCATGCCTTGCGCCGATTCGAGCCCTGCCGCGAGGATCTCGTTGAAGCCGGAGGCAATCGAGATCAGCGTCTGGCCGCCTTTGCCGATGCCGAACTCGTGGGCCTGCTTGACAAGGTTGGTCCAGTCGTTGCCGCCGCAGGCGAGCGCGACGGCCTTTGCCCGGGAGGCTTGCGCCTGCAGCAGGAAGCTCGAGAAATCGGCGGTTCCCAGCGGGAACGCGGTGGAGCCGACCACCGATCCGCCGCCCTGCTTCACGAAGCCCTCCGCGTCCTTCTTGAGAGCATGGCCGAACGCGTAATCGACATTGATAAAATACCAGTCCTTCAGCCCCTCGGCGATGGAAGGTCCGACCACCGCGCGTGCGGAAGCGTAAGTGTCGAAGCCGAATTGGAAGCTGGTGGGGCGGCAGGCCTTGCCGGTGAGGTCCGAGCTCATGCTGCCGGAGATCAGCATGATGCGGTTGCGGTCCCGCACGAGGTCCGCCACCGCAAGGGTGATCGACGACGCCGAGCCGCAAACGATCGCCTGAACACCCTCCTCGTCGAGCCAGCGCCGCGCGATTCCGGTGCCGACATCCGGCTTGTTCTGATCGTCGGCATAGATCACGCTGACGGGACGGCCCAGCACCTTGCCGATATCCTGCGCTGCGAGCTGCACCGCGAGCAGCAGGCCGGTGCCGGTGTCGTCGGCGTAGTTGCCCGAGAAATCGCACAACACGCCGACCTTCAGCGGCGCCGTGTCCTCCGCGCGGGCTCGGCGGAACGCCAGGGCTGGCAGCAGGGCGCCACCGGCCGCCAGCAGCGCGCGGCGCGACACGCCCTTCATTCCCTCGGTTCGCATCAGGACTGATTCCTCCACAGAGATAGCTGCCGATGCCCGGCAGTTCGGAATTGTACGACGAGCGCCCCCGCCGACAGATGGCGGCGAGGGCAATCGGGATCATAGCGCGCGGCCGTGCCCGCAAGTCACTCCGCGGCGGCAGCGAACACCGGCGGCTGGGCGAAATCCGGGCCGAGCTCGCGACGGATCGCTGGGATGATGCGCTCGCCCCACAGCTCGATCTGCCGCATCATCGTCGCGTGGTCGAAATCGCCGAGCTGCGTCTGCAACGCGACGTGCTTCGGCCGCAGGATGCGGATTTCCTCCACCATGCGCTCGATCACGTAGTCGACGCTGCCGACCGGCAGGTTGGCGCGGATGGTGTCGAGCGACATGTCGTTCGGGCCCGGCTGTTCGAGCACCATGTAGCCGTCATCGCTCTGTGAGCGGCGGAACTTCAGGCTCTCCGACACGCGGCGCTGATACCGGGCGCAATCGAGGAAGGACTGGATCTCGCCCTCGTTGTCGCTGACGAAGGCGCAGCGGAGCAGCGCGACCTTGGTGCCGTCGATCGAGCGGCCTTCCTGCTGAGCCGCCCCTTCGAGCTGCTGGCGCAAGGTCGCGAGCTTGTCCTTGCCGTTCAGAAGCGCGGTGACGAACAGGTTGTGACCGTCCCGGATGGCGCGGCGCTGCGTGGCGGCGTCCCCGGTGGCGATCCAGATCGGCGGCATCGGCTTCTGGGCCGGGCGAATGCTGATCGCGGTGGGCGGGAAGTTGATGTGCTTGCCCTCGAAGGAGAACACCCGCTCCTTGATGCCGAGCGGCAGGACGTCGAGGAACTCGTTGAAGATCGCCGGCGCGTCCGCGAGGTTCACGCCGAAGCGGTCGAACTCGAACTGCTGATACCCGGCCCCGACGCCGAGTTCGAGCCGCCCGCCGGAGACCGTGTCGGCGAAGGCGGCCTCGGCCATCAGCCGCGCGGGGTGATAGAGCGGCAGCACGCACACCGCGCTGCCGAGCCGAATGCGCTGAGTCAGTGGCGCGCAATGCGCGACCATCATGAGCGGCGAGGCGCACAGGCCGTAATTGGAGAAGTGGTGCTCGGCATACCACGCTGTGTCGAACCCAGCCTGATCGGCGGCGACGGTTTGCTCGACGGCGCAGCGCAACACGTCCGCCGAGCTCTGCGCGTAACTCCGCTGCTGCATCAGGATGAAGATGCCGAATTCCATCTGGACGACTCCCGCTGTGTGGTGCGGTGAGTCACATGGCGGCCTTCTGTGGGCAATCCGAATAAGATAAGAACTTCCTTCTCGGAAAATGCAAAGATCACCAGAGCGGAGATGAGCACTCTTCAGGCGATGGAGCTGTTCGTCTGGTCGGTCCGGCGCGGCAGCTTCTCGGGCGCCGGCCGCCGCGCTGGCCTGTCCCCCGCCTCGGTCTCGCGGCACATCGCCCAGCTGGAGGCGTCGCTCGGGGTGCAGCTGCTCAACCGCACCAGCCGCAAGCTGGCGCTGACCGATGCCGGCCGGGCATACTTCGAGCGGATCGAGCCCGCGCTGCAAACGATCCGAGAGGCCGGCTCGGCAGCGGGCGCATTTCAGGCGACCCCGACCGGGACGCTCCGGGTGCATTCGCGAACCATGTTCGGCACCCGGATCATCGCCCCGTTGATCCCGCGCTTCCAGGCGATCTATCCCGCGGTCCGTATCGAGCTCCGACTGGCGGAGCGGCCGGCGAACATGACGGTGGAGGAGTTCGACGTCGAGCTCCGGATCGGGCTGCCGCCGGACTCCAGCCTCAAGCAGCGTCTCATTCTCCCGAGCGAGCGTATCCTGGTGGCGAGCCCCGCCTATCTCGACCAGATGCCGCAAGTGGCGCGCCCGCAAGACCTGCTGGCGCATCGCTGCCTGACCTACCGGCTCGGCCCTGACGAACCGGTCTGGCGCTTCCTCGCGGGCGGCAGGCTGGACGAGCTGGTGGTGCCATCCGGCTTCAGCACCAACAACGGTGAGGTGTTGCGCACGCTCGCGGTGCTGGGTCACGGCATCGCCCTGCTCGATGACTACACGGTGCAGCCCGACATCGACGCCGGCCGCCTCGTCCGGCTGCTTGCCACGCACCGCGTGACGAACTCGGAATTCCGGGAGGGCATCTACGCCATCTTCCACGACGCCGAGTTCGTTCCGGCCAAGCTGCAGGCGTTCCTCGATTTCCTCTGCGCGAAGGGCACGGTGCGGCTGGCTTATGCGGCATTGCAATCGATGTGAGCGGCGGCGCCGCATCGTGGAAACAATTATACCATGATAATTCGCGGCCTTATTCCGCCCCGCGGCGCGCGGGAGAATGGGACCCCATCAGGAGGGTCCCATGAACACAGCCCAACATGCCTTCGCCGCCGAGCAGTACGGGGCTCGCGCGCGGGACTACGTCACTAGCGCCGTCCACAGCGCCGGCGGCGACCTCGACCAGATCGAGGACGCGGTGCGCGGCCGGCACGATGCTCATGTATTGGACCTGGGCTGCGGCGGAGGGCATGTGAGCTATCGCGCCGCGCCGCATGTCGCGCGGGTCGTCGCCTGCGACGTCACGGCCGCCATGCTGGACGCCGTCGCGGCCACCGCCGCCGAGCGCGGCCTCTCCAATATCGCGGTGCGCCAGGCCCCCGCCGAGCGGCTGCCTTTCGCCGACGGCGCGTTCGACATCGTCCTGTGCCGCTTCACCGCGCATCACTGGCAGAACATGGAAGCCGGCCTGCGGGAGGCCCGGCGCGTCTTGAAGCCGTCCTGTCCGGCGCTGCTCATCGACACGATCGCGCCGGCCGACCGGGTGCTGGACACGCACCTGCAAGCGGTCGAACTGCTGCGGGACGCCTCGCATGTGCGCAACTACAGCGCCGCGGAGCTGATCGCGGCCCTGTCGCGATCCGGCTTCGCCGTCGAGGGCATCACTGTGCGCAAGCTGCGGATGGAATTCCCAATATGGACCGCCCGCACCCGCACGCCCGCACTCCATGTCGACGCGATTCGCTCCTTGCAGATCACCGCGCCCGCGATCGTGCGGGAGCATTTCGCGATCGATGAGGACGGCAGTTTCGACATCGAGGCGGCGACGATCGTCGTGCGGGCGGTGTAGCGTTCGAGCTAGCCGCGCCTGAGCGCGCGTAGCCGAGGGGAGTTCACGATGATCAAAGGCAGTTGTGCGTGTGGCAGTGTCCGGTTTGAGATGGACCGGGTCCTCTCCTTAACTCACTGCCACTGCACGATCTGTCGCAAGCTGACGGGCGCGGCGTTCGCGACGTACGCGCACGTCCAACGAGGCGATTTCCGCCTGATCTCGGGTGCCGACCTCATGGTGCAATACGAGTCGGCGCCGCACAGCTTTCGCAACTTCTGCGGACGGTGTGGCTCGCTCGTTCCGGGCCAAGCCCCTTACCTCAAGACCATCAGCGTCCCAGCGGGATTGCTGGACGACGATCCTGGTGTTCGCCCCAAGCTCCACGTGTTCACCGCCTCGAAGGCGGCGTGGCACTGCATCAACGACGACCTGCCAAAATATCCAAAGTGGGTACCAGGGTTCGAGCCTGCACCGAGTGGTCCCGTGCAAAGCTGACGGGCGAATGTCCACCTATGCCCTCCGATACCACGCGGCTTACGCTTCCTCCTGAACGCGGCCGTGCGCTGTCGGCCTTCGGGCAAGGCGCGCTGCATCAGCTTTGATGCGCTAGCGCTGGTCTCTGCGGCCCGTCTGGGATTGGCCCGCTGGCGCCGAGGAGCAGGCGTGACCGCCGCTATTGCTCCAGCGTGCCGAGATCCGCCGCGTCAATCATGCGCGCTATTGGAGAAAGCGGTTCATTAACCGCTTTAAGCCACAGTCCCCGCTCGCAACAGCCGGTATAGCCACATGGAACCAGATTTCTGCCATCCGGAATGCTCGTGCCTCCGGTTAGGGATGAACCCCGCCTAGAGGCGAACCAGTGACGTCCGGAAAATCACCATGTTTGACGCACATGGCCCGATCGAGATTGCCGGCCGCGGCTTCTTTCCGGATTTGCCGCGCGCCGTCGCGTCTCTGAATCCGGGAGACGTGCTGCGCGTTCACAGGTCCATCGAGATCTCAGATTCCGTAACCCTTGTCGTTCCCTTTCGCTTGGAGGGCGCCAACGGCACACCACAGATCATCCTGCGCGGAATCCTCCGATCAGAGAGGGGTATGATCGTCACTCAGTGCGATGGTCGAATAAGGAACATCGAGTTCGTCGGAGCCCGTTGCCTCAACGGGAACGGGGCCGGGGTTTGGCATGAGAGGGGCCGTTTAGTTCTAGAAGACTGCATCTTTTCCGGGAACCAGAATGGGGTGTTGGTTGCAGATGACGCGACCGGAAGCTTCAGTGCCGCTGGGTGCTATTTCCATCGAAACGGCGGAGGTTGTGGCCACACCCACGCACTGTACATCAATCGCGTCGCCTCAGCCCGGATATATAGGTGCGTGTTTGAGGAGACTTATGCTGGGCACCACATTAAGTCGAAAGCTAGAGCGTGCGAGGTCCGCGGAAATCTGTTTTCTGGAAGCCCAATGTCGACCACCGCCTATATGATCGACTTTCCTTACGGTGGGTACAACGCAGTCACGAGAAACATATTCATAAAACCCAGAGACTCGATGAATCGCGCATTCATTGCGCTCCATTCTGCCGAGAGCCGCCCTCAATCGCCCTCGGCACGTATAGAGAACAACATCTTCATCAACTATCGCCGAGGCCTCTCCGTAGGGGTTGTCAATTTCTCCCCGAGATCATCAGTGGTTATGCGGGAGAATGCATTCGAGAGAGTTTCCCTGCCTCTTTTGGGACGGGGGCGACAGAAGCTGCGCCGCGATATCCGAATTGCGTTCGCTGATGGGATCACAAAAGGCCTCGCCAATGATGCCGAGACGATCTCAGATCTCGGCCCGCCATATCATGTAACCAGAAGGACGGAGCGAGGCGCGCCATAGGCGCGATCTACGCTCCCCGATACCACGCCGGCTTGCGCTTCTCCCTGAACGCGGCGGTGCCTTCGCGGCCCTCGGGCGAGGCGCGCTGCGTCCAGCTTTCATGCGCCAGCATCGACATCTGCCGCTCGTCGAGAATCAGGCCGTTGGCGCCGAGGAAGGAGCGCTTGGTCGCCGCCGTCGCTTCCGGCGCGCCGAGGAAGACCGCGTCGAGCACCTCGGCAAGCTTCTCCTCCAGCCGCTCCGGTGCCACGACCTCATGCACCAGGCCGATGCGGCACGCCTCAGCGGCGTCGAAGCGCTCACCGGTGAGGGCGTAGCGGCGGGTCTGGCGCAGGCCCATCGCGTCGACCATGTGGGTCGAGATCGGCGTCGGAGCCACGCCCACGCGCACCTCGGTCAGGCCGAACACCGCGTCGGGCGTGGCGAACGCGACGTCGGTGCAGCAGACGATACCGCAGCCGCCGCCGAAGCAAGCACCCTTGACCAGCGCGATGGTCGGCTTGGGGAACTCGTTGAGCAGCTTGCAGGCGCGCGTCGTCGCCATCGCCGCGCGGTAGCCGCGCGCCGCGTCGTAGCCCGCCACCTCGGCCAGCCAGTTGATGTCCGCACCCGCCTGGAAGTGCTTGCCGGCACCGCGCAGCACGAGGCAGCGCACCGCCGGGTCGGGCGCCAGCTTCTCCATCCCGGCGATGAGGGCGTCGAGCATCTCCTCGTTATAGGCGTTGCCGACCTGCGGCCGGTTCAGCGTGGCGGTCGCGACGCCGCGGACGTCGACGTCGAGCAGGACGAAATCGCTCATGGATTCTCCATCTTTCCAGGATCGGTATTGGCGCCGCACAGCACCACGCCGAGGCGGGCGCCGGGCGGTGGGACGAACGCGCCGGAGGTCAGGGCGGCGAATGCCGTGGCGCCGCCGGGCTCGACCAGGATGCGCAGCCGATCCCATAGCAGGTGCTGGGCGGCGAGGATGGCCATGTCGCTCACCAGGATGGCGTGTCGCACATAGGCTTGCGCCACGGGGAACATGGCGGCACCGACCTGCCTTGCACCGAGGCTGTCCGCCGCCACTCCGCCCACCGGGGCGGCAACCGGATGCCCGGCGGCGAGCGCGTCGTGCAGCGTGGGGCAGCCCTCCGGCTCGACGCTGACCACCATTGCCCTGCTGGCATACCAGGCGGCGATGCCGCCGATCAGCCCGCCGCCGCCAGTGGCGACGAGCACATGGGTCAGCTCCGGCGCGTCCTGCTCGAACTCCCGCCCGACCGTGCCCTGACCGGCGAGCACATCGGGATGGTCGTAGGCATGCACCTCGAGAGCACCGGTCTCGGCGGCACGCGCCTGGCTCGCCAGCATCGCCTCGTTGTAGCTGGCGCCCACCTGCACCACGCGGGCGCCATAGCCGGCGATGCGCGCCACCTTGGCCGCGGGCGCGGTGGTAGGGACGAAGATCTCCGCCGTGGCGCCGAGCGCGCGGGCCGCGTAGGCCACCGCCGCGCCGTGATTGCCGCCGGAGGCCGCGATCACGCCGGCGGCGGGCAAGCTTGCCGCGAGCATCCGACTGAAAGCGCCGCGCGGCTTGAAGCTGCCAGTGTGCTGCATGGCGGGGTTGGCATCACAAGGCGCTTCCTTTCCGCGGCGAGCCGTCCCACATTCCGCCGCTATGCAGATCCACGGGAGCTGCGCATCCCGGGGCGGCGCCGGGGTCCTGGTACTGGGGCCAGCCGGGTCGGGGAAGTCCGACCTGGTGTTGCGCTTGCTCGACCGCGGCTTTGACCTCGTTGCCGATGACCGGGTGGAGATCGACCAAGGCATGGCCCGTGCGCCTGCTTCACTGGCCGGACTGATCGAGGTGCGGGGGCTCGGCGTGCTGCGCCTGCCCTACGTGTCCGAGGCCCGACTCGCCCTGGTGGTCGATGTCGCCGCCCGCATCGAGCGGCTGCCGGCACCGGGCCGCCATATCGCGCTTGACTTGCCGCTGGTCGCCATCGCGCCCACGGCGGCATCCGCCCCGCAGCGCGTCGCGTTGGCGCTCGATTGTGCGCTTGGCCGGCTCGATCAGGTCGCCGGAGCGTTCGCCGCATGAACGTTACCGCCATGACCAGCGACCGGCCTCGCCTCGTGCTGATCACCGGCCTCTCCGGCAGCGGCAAGCTGTCCATCCTGCATGCGCTCGAGGATCTCGGCTTCGAGGTGGTCGACAATCCCCCGCTCGGCATGGTCGAGGCCTTGGCGCGCGAGGCCCGCGTGCCGCTCGCCATCGGCATTCACGCGCGCAGCCAGGAATTCGACGCGGGCGAGGTGCTCGACATGATGGGCCGGCTGCGCGGCACCGGCCTCAAGCCCGAGCTGGTCTACGCCTGGGCCGACGAGGACGTCCTGCTGCGCCGCTACACCGAGACCAGGCGGCGGCACCCCTTGTCGCCGCGCGGTCGGGTGAGCGACGGCATCCACCTCGAGGAGCGGCTGACCGCCGAGCTGCGCGAGGCCGCCGACCTCATGCTGGACACCTCGGCCCTGCCCCCCGCCATGCTGCGCGGGCTGGTGGAGCGCCATTTCGGCGGCGGCAGCGCGGTCGGGGGTCAAGGCGGCCTTAATGTCTCCCTGATATCCTTCGCCTTCCCCGCCGGACTGCCACGGGAGGCGGACCTGGTATTCGACGCACGCTTTTTGCGTAACCCGCACTACGATCCCATATTGCGCCCACGGACGGGCCTCGATCCCGAGGTTGGCGCCTATGTGGAAGCCGACCCGGATTACGCGGCGTTCTTCGCTACGATCACGAATCTGTTGACGCTGCTCTTGCCGAGGTTCGTCCAGGAGGGCAAGAAGTACTCGACCATCGCGATCGGCTGCACGGGGGGGCGGCATCGCTCGGTTCACCTGGTTGAGAAGTTGGCGGCGTACCTGACCGGAACCGGCTGGCGCCCCAACGTTACCCATCGTGAGCTTGCCCGGGAGGCCGGGCCGGGCGCTGGGGGGCATTTCAGCCCCCAGCGGGATGGGTTCCCGACAGAACCGCGGGACCCGGATTCGGACGGCCCGGGCCCCAAGGGCTCGGGCGCAAATGGCGGGGCCATGCGGCCCGCGCCCCATCGGGCACAGGAGGCCTGACGGAGACCATGCCTAAATGTAGCGTGCCGTTGAAACGCCTTCCGAAGCACGGCTTCGGGCTCCACGCGGGTATGCGATGATCGGCATGATCCTGGTGACCCACGGTCACCTGGCGGACGAGCTGCGTCTCGCCCTCGAGCACGTCGTGGGGACGCAGCGCAACGTGGACACGGTCTGCATCGGCCCCGATGACGACATGGAGGGGCGCCGAGCCGATATCGAGCGCTGCATCGAGCGCTGCGACACCGGCGACGGCGTGGTGCTGCTCACCGACATGTTCGGCGGCACCCCGAGCAACCTCGCGATCTCCATGATGGACCGCAAGGGCGTCGAGGTGATCGCCGGCGTGAACCTGCCCATGCTGGTCAAGCTCGCCAAGGTGCGGTCCCACCAACCCTTGGCCGATGCGGTGGACCGCGCTCAGGAAGCCGGCAAGAAATACATCGCGGCCGCCTCGCACGTGCTGCACGGCTGCAAGGTGAACGGGCACGGGAACGGAAGCTGCGGCTGATGGCCCCTGCCAGCGGCGCCGACGGGCCGGACACCCAAGGCGCCCCGGTGCTCAGCCGGGTAGTCACGATATGCAACAAGCGGGGGCTGCACGCCCGCGCCGCCGCCAAGTTCGTCACCCTCGCCGAGCGCTTCGGCGCCTCGGTGGACGTGATCAAGGACGGCCAGAGCGTGCCGGCCCGCTCCATCATGGGCCTCATGATGCTGGGCGCCGGCCAGGGCACGCCGATCGAGCTGCGCGCCGAGGGCTGGGACGCCAAGGAGGCGCTGGAGGCGCTCGCCGCCCTCGTCGAGTCCGGCTTCCATGAACAGGACTGAGGACAAGAACAGGGCCGAAGAAAAGGCGGGGCGGCCACCGCCACCCCAGCACAAGCGGCTGTCCGGCCAGCTCAAGGCAGCGGCCGGCCGGCCGGAAACACTGTTCGCCGGAATCCCGGTCTCGCCCGGCGTCGCCATCGGCCCGGTGTTCGGCACCAGCGAGCCGCGCACCGAGATCACCCGCCAGAAGATCGCCGCCGCCGACATAGAAGGCGAGCGGGCGCGGCTCGAGAACGCCATCGCCCAGTCGCGCAAGCAGGTGGCCAAGCTGCGCGGCCGGCTCGCCGTGCTGCCGGAGGAGAGCAAGGAGGAGATCGCCCCGCTCCTCGACGGGTACCTGCAGATGTTGAGCAACTCGCGGCTATTGCGCGGCGCCCGGCGGCGCATCGCCGACACGCTGCTGTCAGCCGAGAGCGCCGTGTTCGAGGAGGCCGAGGCCATCGCCGAGGCGATCGCCGCGCAGGCGCTGCCCGACACCGCCGACGACGAGCGCGCCAGCATCGGCCGCCGCGCCGAGGAGGTGCGCGAGATCGCCCGCCGCCTGGTGCGCAACCTCACCCGCCAGCCATTCCGCAGCTTCGCCGGCCTGCCCGACGGCGCCATCCTGGTCAGCGAAGGGCTGCGCCCGGCCGACGCCGCCCTGCTCGACCCCTCGCGCCTCGCCGGCGTCGCCACAGAGGAAGGCGGCGCCGAAGGTCATACGGCGGTCATGCTGCGCGCCCTCGGTGTGCCCGCCGTGCTGGGGGCGGTCGGGCTCGCCCACGCGATCGAGCCGGGCGACCTCGCGGTGGTGGACGGCGCCTCCGGCACGGTCGCGCTCAACCCCTCCCCCGTGCGCCTCGCCGCCGCCCGGCGCGCCGTCACCGCCTTCGCCCGCGAGCGCCAGAAACTCGCCCGCTTCCGCCGCCTGCCCGCCGAGACGCTGGACGGCGAGGCGGTGGAGCTGCAGGCCAATCTCGAGCTGCCGGTCGAGCTGCCGCTGATCGCCCAGTCGGGCGCCCAGGGTATCGGCCTGTTGCGCACCGAGTTCCTGTTCATGAACCGCGAGGGCGTGCCCGACGAGGATACCCAGACCGAGAGCTACCGCGCGGTGGTCGAGGCGATGGGCGGCGACCCGGTGACCATCCGCGTGCTCGACTGGGGCGGCGAGAAGGAGATCGATGCCCTGTCGAGCGAGGGCATCGTGCCGGAAGCGGCCGACCCCAACCCCGCCCTCGGCCTGCGCGGCATTCGCCTCCTGCTCCGCCGGGTGGCACTATTCGAGACCCAGCTCGCCGCCATCCTGCGCGCGGCCGCCGCCGGCCCGGTGCGGGTGATGCTGCCGATGATCACGAACGTCGCCGAGGTGCGCGAGGCGCGGGTGATCTACGAGCGCGTGGCGAGGCGCCTGCGCCGGCGCGGCGAACGGCTGCCCGAAAAGCTGCCGCCGCTCGGCATCATGATCGAGACGCCCGGTGCTGCTCTCTCTTCCGACGCGCTGGCGCTGGAGGCGGATTTCTTCGCCATCGGCACCAACGACCTCACCGCCTACACGCTCGCGGTCGACCGCGCCGAGACCGAGCTCGCCGAGCTCTACGACCCGATGCACCCGGCGGTGCTGCGCCTCGTGCAGTTCGCCACCGAAGCGGCGCTCCGGATGCGGATGCCGGTCTCGGTGTGCGGCGAGATCGCCGCCAACCCGCGGCTCACCCCTCTGCTGCTCGGCCTCGGCGTGCGCAGCTTCAGCATGAACGCGGGCGCCGTGCCGCGCGTGAAACAGGCGGTGCGCGCCGTGGAGATCGACACCTGCGCCCGCTTCGCCCGGCGCGTGATGGAACAATCGGACCCGTCCGCAATCCGCGACCTGGTGATGGCCTTCGGGCGCACGACGCCGGACTGAACCGCAGGCGGAAATATCGTACGGCGAGTGATCCATAACCTGGATTGTCGCGTTACGACTGGCGTCCGGTCCTTGCGGGCGCGTCCCGACGGAAGCGGATGGGAACGTCCACAACGACGGGTCGCAAAATGACCGCAGATGCCCTCCCTACCCGCGGCGCCGGCCGGATTGCCGCGCGCATCGACCGCTTGCCGTTGACCTGGGCGCAGTGGCGATTGGCGCTGATCAGCCAGGTGTTCTGGGGCGTCATCATCGCCGCGGACGGCATCCCCGCGAAGGTCTACCCGTTCGTCTGGATGCCGCGGCACGCCTTCGGCATGGCGGCGTTCTCGGTCCTGCTCGCCATCCAGTTCGGTGTCGGCATCCTGGTCGGCGAGTACCTCATCGGCATGGTCGCCGACCGCTGGGGGCGCCGCACCGCCCTCCTGCTCTCGACCTTGGTGATCGCCCTGCTGATGTGGCCGACCGCCCTTACCGACGATATCGGCCTTCTCATGCTGTTCTTCGGCCTCTCCGCCCTCGGCCTCGGCGGCGTGCTGTCCACCAATGTCGTCTACATGGGCGAGATCATTCCGCCGCGCGAGCGCGGGCGTGTCATGCTGGGCTCGCAGGTGCTCGCCATCGCCGTGTTCGGCGTGCTCAGCAACGTCCCGGCGATCCTATGGATTCCCGGCGACTACCAAGCGTTCATCGCCTTCTACTGCATCGTGTCCCTGGTCGTGCTGGTGCCCCTGGCGCTCTGGGCGATGCCGGAATCGCCCCGCTGGCTGGAGGCGCACGGCCGCCACGAGGAGGCCGAGCGCGTCACCGCCCAGCTCGAGGCGGAATGCCTGCGTCGCTCCGGCCTCGCCAGCCTGCCCGAGCCCGACTACGAGAAATACGCCGTCGCGGTGCAGACCCACGTGCCGGTGCGCGAATTGTTGCGCGGCAAGTATGGCCGCCGCACCCTCATCCTGCTGGCCGCCTGGATTCTCGGCTATAGCGGCATGATCTACGGCTTCGGCGGCTACGAGGCCCTGCTGTTCAAGGGCTACGGCTTCAGCTCCGCCGAGACCTTCGGGATCATCCTCGTTTCCTCCACCTTCGGCGGTGGCATCGGCCTGGCGATCTGCGCGCTGCTCGGAGAGGCGGTGGAGCGCCGGGTCATGATCCTGATCGCCGCCCTGTTCGCCTCGGCGATGTTGGTGGTGCTGTATTTCGTCCACTCGCTGCCGGCCACCTACATCCTCGTCACCCTCTCCTGGGGTTCCACGATGGTCTGGCTGTTCAGCATGTACAACTACACCGCCGCCAGCTACCCGACGCGCCTGCGGGCGACCGGCACTGGCCTCACCGACGGCGTCGGGCATCTCGGCGCGGTGTTCGGCCCGATCGTGGCCGGCTGGCTGTTCACCATCACGGCGGTGTTCGGCCATGTCGGCTGGTTCGTCTACGTCATCATCCCCGGCGCGCTGATCCCAGCCATCCTCATCGCCTGGCTCGGCATCAACCAGCGCCGCGCGGTGCTGGAGCACATCTCGGCGTAGGCTGCGTCAGTTAGGTCGTCCCCGTTTCCCAGATAGTTGGCGAGAAGTCCCATCCAGCATTGTCATGACCGGCGCAGGCCGGTCATCCACGACTTTGCCGCTCGCAAGTAAAGTCGTGGGTGGTCGGCCTGCGCCGACCACGACGAGAAATTTCGGCCAACTCGAAACCGCATTAGCCGCCCTCACCGGCAGATCACGTTCACCAGCGCCTGCCGCCCGCCCCGCACGGCTGCAGCCGCGCGGGCGAGCGCCGCCGGCAGATCCGCCGGCCGCTCGACCCTCTCCCCGTGCCCGCCATGCGCCTCGACGATCCGCTCGAAGGGCGGGTTGGACAGCTCCGCGAGCCCTCGCCCATCCGTCTCGGCCGCCGCGCCGGCGGGATACATGTCGAGTGTCGCCCGCCGCACCGCGCCATACAGCGCGTTGTTGTAGATCACCGCGAGCACCGGCAGGCCCTGGCTCTCCGCCATGAAATGGCAGGCCGTGGGGTTGGCGAACATGTAGGCGCCGTCGCCGAGCAGCGCCACGACCATGCGATCGGGGGCGGCGAGCTTGAGGCCGAGAGCAGCGGGAAGACCCCAGCCGAGCCCACCTGCGGGTCCGACCGAGAACAGGCTGCCCGGATGTTCGAGCGGGCAGTATTCCTGGCGGAACGAGTATTCGTTCACCACCATCGTGTCCGCCTCGATCACGCCGCGCAGGCAGTGGTTGAGCCAGACCGCGTTGATCGTCTCGGCGCGCCCGGCGGCGGCGATCTCGGCATCCCAGCCGACCCGCAATTTCGCCGACCGCTCGGTGAGAGCCGCGCGCCGCGCCGCGACTGCCTCCTCCTTCCCGGCGAGCCGCACGGCCAGCGCCGGCTCCAGGGCTTCGAGCAAGCCGAGCGTGCCCGAGACGATGGTGAGGTCGGAGCGGAAGCTTCGCATCGGGTAGCGCTGATAGAGCGGGTCCACGCCGATCTGCACGACGCGCGCATCTGGGGCGGGCGCTTGCAGGCTCGGAATCCAGGGCACGTCGCTTTCGATGCCGAGGATGAGATCGGCCTCGCCGAGCAGCGCGCCGGGGGCCGAGCCCTGGAACATCGGGTGCCGCCCGCCGATCGCGAAATGCCGCGGGTTGAACGGCACCACCGGCAGGGCGAAGCGCTCGGCGATGCGGGTGAGCGCCACCGCCTCGCGCGGATCGCGGCCTACTTGGCCGGTGATCACCAGTGGCATCCGCGCCGCGACGATCCAGTCAGCCAGCCGCTCGATGTCGGACGGCCCGGGCGACGGGGCGGCTGGGCGCGCGCGCGGCGCGCGCTTGGCCTCCGCCGCATCGGCAACCACCTCGCCCAGCACCTCGCGCGGCAGGGTGAGATAGACCGGGCCGGTCGGCGAGGCCGTCGCCAGTTCCAGCGCGCGGTCGACCACGGCGCCGACCTGGTCGCCGCGCTTCATCTCGTAGTCCCATTTGACGAACTCGCGGACCATGCCCGCCTGGTCGAACATCTCCTGCGCCCAATGGATGTAGACGCTGCGCGAGCCGGACGCGCCGGTCTCGGTGAACGGGGTGCGCCCCGAGGTCAGCAGCAGCGGCACGCGGTCGCGGCTGGCGTCGATCAGCGCGTTAATCGCGTTGGCGGTGCCGACATTGACGTGCAGCATCACCGCCTGGGGCCGGCCGGTTATCAGGGTATAGCCATGCGCCATCGCGACCGCGGCGTGCTCGTGCGGCACCACGATCGGCCGTGGCACCGGCCGATTGCCCCGCTCGGCCCGTGCGAACGCCTCGATTAGCGGCGCGAAATCGGTGCCCGGATTGACGAACAGATTGTCGATCCCGTTCGCCGCAAGAGCATCGAGATAGTCCTCGGCGGCCACCCGGTTCTGCACATGGCGATCCATCGTCAACTCCTCGAACCCGACCCCGTCGAAGCTAGCGCGGCGCCTCGGCCCGGCGCCAGTCGCCGGCTTTTGTTACGGACTAGCAACAATTAGGTCGTGCCAAGGCAGGCACGCTGCGCTATCGCATGAAAAGCCGGCCGATCCAGTTGTAGTCGCTGAGCCGACGCTCGGGGTTGGGCGGGCGCGGCGGCTTGCGCGCCGGCACTGGCCGGAAGCGCGACGGCGCGGGCGGCGGGTCCGGCTCGAGCAGCCAAGGGTCGACGGCGCGGCGGCGGGCACGCGGCGGCTTCTCGCCGAACGGGTAGCAGGGGGTCGGCTCCCAGCTCCTTGTGCCGTCGGGCAGCGTCACCCGGCGCATCCGCGGCGGGCCGCTCCCCGGCGCCGGCTTGGCCGGGCGGGGCGGCTTCGGGGGCCGGGGTGGCCGTGGTTTCCGAGGCCTGGGCGGCAGCCGCAGGATGTCGGGCAGCACGTCCGGGGAGAGCTTGCGCCACAAGGGCCGCAGGATGCGCCCCGCTTGCGGTGCCGCGGCGAGGAAGGCCCGCATCTCGGGGTCCTCCAGCAACGCCTGCAGGTGGCTGAACATCCGCAGCCCGAACTCGGTCAGCAGTACCGCACCCGGCGGGATCGCCGGCGCCCGGCGCGCGGGCTTCTGCTCGGGCTTCGCGCCCTCAATGGTGCCCTCGGCAACCGCCTGTTCGCCGGCCTGCCGAGGGGCGGGGCTGCGGCGTGGCGCGGTGGCCAGCGTGCCGGCGACGAAGCGCGCGTGCAGGGCGGTAAACCGCCGCTGCGTCGCCGTCAGATAATCGAACAGCCGGAGGAACAGCGGCGCCACCGCCGGCGCGTTGCCGTCCACCCGCATCTGGCGCAGCGAGAAGGT
>JAFKFI010000144.1 GCA_017307285.1 Alphaproteobacteria bacterium
ATGCAATCGGTGATCCAGTCGGCGTGCTGCGCGATCGCCACCGGCATATTGCACAGAACCGACGGACTGCCGGGGCCGGTGATGGTGAACAGGTTGGGAAAGCCGGCGACCTGTAGACCGAGATAGTTGCGCGGCCCCGCCTCCCACACGTCCTTCAGCGCCACCCCGTCCCGCCCGCGGATATCCATTCGCAGCAGCGGGCCGGTCATGGCGTCGAACCCGGTCGCGAAGACGATGATGTCCACCGGATACTCACCCTCGGTGGTGCAAATCCCTGCCTCCGAGATCCGCTCGATGGGCGTGGCCTTCACGTCGACCAACGAGACGTTGGGCCGATTGTAGGTCTCGAAATAATCGGTATCGATCGGCGGGCGCTTGGCCGCGTAGGGATGGTCGATGTTCGACAGGATCGCCGCCGTCTTGGGGTCCTTCACGATCGAGCGGATCTTGCGCTTGATGAAATCCGAGGCGGTGTCGTTGGCTTCCTTGCTGAACAGCATGTCGTGGAACGCTGCCCGGAATTGCAGCCCGCCGCGCTCCCACGCCGCTTCATAGATCTTCTCGCGCTCCTCGGGCGGGGTTTCCACCGCCTTGCGATCCTCGACCTTGAACGCCATCCCGTTATACGTCTCGTGCGTCGCCGCGCGGATCGCCCCCGCATTTTCCTTCACATACTGCTTGAATTCCGGCGTCAGCGGTACGTTTCGCGCGGGGACCGAGTAGTTCGCGGTGCGTTGGAATACGGTCAGATGCTTGGCTTGCGCGGCGATCACCGGCGCGGCCTGAATGCCGGTCGACCCGGTGCCGATCATGCCGACACGCTTGCCGGTGAAATCCACGCCGTCATGCGGCCACTGGCCGGTGTGGTACCAGCTGCCCTTGAAATCCTGCAGGCCAGGGATCTTGGGCACGTTGGCGGTGGAGAGGCAGCCCACGGCGGTGACGAGAAACTTCACGACGAAAGTCTCGCCCTGCTCGGTGCGCACCCGCCAGCGATTGGCCGTTGCATCGTAGTGGGCGGACGCCACGCGGCTGTTGAACTGGATATTGCGCTTCAGGTCGAGCTTGTCGGCGACGAAGTTCAGATACCGCAGGATCTCGGCTTGCCCGGGATAGCGCTCGGACCATTCCCATTCCCGCATCAGCTCGGCGGAGAACGTGTACCAGTAGACGTGGCTCTCCGAATCGCACCGCGCGCCGGGATAGCGGTTCCAGTACCAGGTGCCACCCACGCCGCTGCCCGCCTCCAGCGCCTTCACGGACAGGCCGAGCCGGTCCCGCAACGAGAGCAGCTGGTAGAGCCCTGCGAATCCCGCGCCGATCACCAGCGCATCGAGTTCAATGGCCCCGTCAACCCTGCCGGTCCGGCGCTCCGCCACGTCGCTCATCCTCGTCCAATCCCTTTTGTAAACCTGCTAACGCGCATTGGCGCTGCCGTAAGCGACTTCCTGCTTGACGGCTAGACACTCGCGAGACGCGGCCCAGCCCCAACTTGACCGACCGTCCGCACGTCCCTACTTTTTGGTAATTAGACATACTTTTCGGTAGAGTCCAGCGGAGGATAAATGAGCTCGGTCCTGCTCGACGCGACGACGGCTCCCGTGCGGGCGGACGGGGCAAGCGAGGACATGTCGTTCGATGCCATCGTGATCGGGGCCGGCATCGCCGGGCTCTACCAGCTCTATCGCCTGCGCCAGCTCGGGCTCTCCGTCCGCGTCTTCGAGACCGGCAGCGGCGTCGGCGGGACCTGGTACTGGAACCGCTACCCCGGCGCACGCTTCGATTCCGAGAGCTATACCTACGGATATTCCTTCTCGGACGAGCTGCTGCGAGACTGGAACTGGTCGGAGCATTTCGCGGCTCAACCGGAGACGCTGCGTTACCTGAACCACGTTGCCGACCGCTTCGACCTGCGTCGTGACATACAGTTCAACAGCCGGGTGTCGTCCGCCGCGTTCGACGAAGCGACACGCCGCTGGAACGTCACATTGGATGATGGCCAACGCTATGCGGCCCGGTTCCTCATCACGGCGATCGGCCCCCTCTCCGCCTACACGCTCCCGCGCATTCCCGGCGCCGACAGCTTTCGTGGCCAGGCATTTCACACCTACAAATGGCCACAGCAGCCGGTGGACTTCGCCGGCAAACGCGTCGCCGTGATCGGGACCGGCGCGACCGGTGTTCAAGTAATCCAAACGATTGCGCCGCTCGTCGGCCAGCTGACCGTGTTCCAGCGCACGCCCAACTGGTGCACGCCGCTGCACAACCGGAAGATCACGGAAGAGGAGCAGCAGAAGATCAAGGCCGGCTACCCGGCGATGTTCGAGCTGCTGCGCCAGACGCCCGGCTGCTACATTCACGACGCCGACCCGCGCAGCGTCTTCGACGTGACGGAGGAAGAGCGCGAGGCCTTCTGGGAGAAGCTCTACAGCGAACCAGGCTTCGGCATCTGGATGGCGAATTTCCGCGACGTGCTGACGGATGCGAAGGCCAATGCGCTGTTCAGCGATTTCGTGGCTCGCAAGATCCGCCAACGGGTGAAGGACCCGAAGGTAGCGGAGATGCTGATCCCAAAATGCCACGGCTTCGGCACGCGCCGGGTGCCGCAGGAAACCGGCTACTACGAGGCCTACAACCTGCCGCATGTCCGGCTCGTCGATACGCGCAGAACGCCGATCGAGCGGATCACCGAGACCGGCATCACGACCAGCGACGCCGCTTATGACTTCGACATCATCATCTATGCGACCGGCTTCGACGCCGTGACGGGTGCTTTCGATCGGATCGAGTTCCGCGGCGTTCAGGGTCAGCGTCTGAAGGATCACTGGGCGGACGGGCCGAAGACCTATCTCGGGCTGATGTCGACTGGCTTTCCCAACATGCTGACCATCGTGGGGCCGCACAACGCTTCCACCCGCTGCAACATCCCACGCTGCATTGAGCAGAACGTGGAATGGGTGACGGAGCTGATGCGCAGTATCCGCGATCGCGGCGTCACGCGATTCGAGGCCATATCGGAGGCCGAGGCCGACTGGTCGCGTCACGTCGAGGAACTCGCCGCCGGAATGCTCTATACGCAGGTCGATTCATGGGCGACTGGCATCAACTCCAATGTCGAGGGGCGGAATGTGCGACGCATTCTGCAATACCAGGGCGGCGCGCCGTCCTATCGTGCCCGCTGTGACGACGTGGCCGCCAATGGCTACAAGGGCATGACACTAAGCTGATCGAATCCGAACAGGAGAGGACGCGCGGCATGGACGTCGGCATGATGATGGTGTTCGCCAGCTACGGCTGGGAGAACTGCTCGGACGGTCGCGTCTGGGACGAGGAGTTCCGACTGGCACGGCTCGCAGCCGATCTGGGTTTCGACTGCCTATGGTCGGCCGAGCATCATTTCAACGACTACTCCTTCGTGCCTGACAACATCCATCTGATGGCTCATCTGACGGCGCTGTGCCCTGGCATCGATGTCGGCACCGCCGCCGTCATCCTGCCCTGGCACGACCCGCTCCGCGTCGCGGAGAACGCCGCGGTGCTCGACCTGATGAGCAAGGGCCGCTTCCGCTTCGGCATGGGGCGCGGGCTGGCGCGGCGCGAATTCGCCGCCTTCCGCCTCAGCATGGATGAATCGCGCGAGCGCTTCGACGAGGCCGCGCCGATGATCATCAACGCCTTGAAGACCGGCTTCATCGAGGGCAACGGCAAGTTCTACCGCCAGCCGCGCACCGAGATCCGTCCGCGCCCGCAATACTCGTTCGACGGCCGCATCTATGCCGTCGCCTCGAGCGAGGACTCGGTGAACTCCGCCGCCAAGCTCGGCGCGCACATGGTGATGTTCGCCGATCGCCCGTGGGAAATGCGGTTACCGGTGATCGAGCACGGACGGAAGCTGCACCGCCAGTATCATGGCACCGAGCCGCCCCACGTGATGCTGACCGAGTTCTGCGTCTGCGGGTCCAATCTCGCCGAAACCGAGGAGGAGGCGCGCCGCTATCAGAGCAAGTTCGTCGAGAGCAACTTCCATCACTACGAGTTCCTGGGCGAGCACTTCAAGACGGTGAAGGGCTACGACGCCTATCAGCAAAAAGCCGAGATCGCTCGCAAGGGCGGCCTGGAGGGCGCAGTCGCCGGGTTCATGCAAGCGGCGAGCTGGGGCACGCCTGACAAGATCCTGCGCGGGCTAGAAGATCGCCGCCGACTCCTCGGACCCTACGAACTCAACGTCGCCTTCCGCTTCGGCGGCACCCCTTACGAGGTGTCGGAACGCGGCCTCAAGCTCTTCGCCAAGGAGGTGCTGCCGGTCGTAAAATCATGGGGATCGTAAGAACCGAGACCCTGGGACCGGGAACGTCATGACCGGCGAAGGCCGGTCATCCACGACTTGCCGCTAGGAACCAAAGTCGTGGATGGTCGGCCTTCGCCGACCAAGACAATTCCTGAGCACCACAGTGCTCTACTTACGCCGCGCCATCCGCAGCCCGATCAGGCCAAGCAATCCCACGCCCAGGACAGCCGTTCCGACGGGCTCGGGCACGTCGGTGGGCTTGAGGAACGACAGGTCGCCGGTGAACGGGTGATAATGCAGTTCGCCGCCCGGATCGAAGGCGCTGGCGACCAGCGTGCCCTCGATCGGGCTCGCGTTGTGCACCGTCGCGTAGGGCGCCAGCACTGCGCCCTCGAACCGCGTGAGATTGAGGATCGTCGCGTCGTAGAAGTTCCAGATGACCTTGGTCCGGTTGGCCTCGACGATGTTCTGGATGTTGGCCGTCTGGGTGTAGTTGCCGGAGACGTTGAGGACCACCGTGCTCGCGGCATTCACGTCGAGCGAGAAGCTGGCGAAATCCGCGAGGTCGGCGGCGGTGATATTGAACACCGCGATCCCGTTCACGCCGTTGACGACGCCGGGGGTCGCCTTGATGACGCCGTTGTTGACCGGCGGATGATTGTGCGCCGGCAGCGTGCTGTTGGCGGTGAGCAGCGAGAGTTCGTGCGAGAGCGCGACCAGCGGCGCCTGGAAGGCGGAGAACGGGTCGGCGAAGCTCGCGCCGTTGTGCACCGAGCCACCGGAGAAGGTCGCGCTATTGGTGCCGGCGACGTAAACCTGCGCGCCGTTCGCGTTGAAGTGGCCACTCGCGTTGCCGTACACGTTCGCGGTGCCGTAGCCGGTCGGCAGGGTGGCCGCGCCCCGGTTGAAGAAGGTGCCGCCGCCGCTGAGATTGCCCCCGATCACCACCGGCCCCTCGACGTCGCAGCAGCTTCCGCTCACGTCGTGGAACACCACCGCGTTGAACTCGCCGAGGATGCTCGAGGCAGTGAGCGTCGTGGCGGAGGCCGGCGCCGTGGCCAGCCCCAGCAGCACGGCGCCTCCGATGAAGGCGGCCAAACCGCGTACGGGCATCTGACTCATCTCCTGTCGTGCTGCCCGTCCTGGGTCAGTTCGCGCGCCTGCGCGAAGACCTTCACTTATACAAAAATAGATACGATTGTCAAGTTTCGAGCCTCATTCAGACCCGCTCGCTCAGCTTGATCGCCGCCCGGCAGCCGGCGCGGATGGCGGCGGTGAGCAGCCGGTAGCCAGGCGCGCGCTCCGCGTCGTGGGCGAGGGCGGTGTCACGGTGCTCGAGCTCCTCGCGGCGGAAGCGCTCGACCGTGTCGCGCAGCGCGCCCTCGTCGTCACCGAGCTCGGCGACCTGGCCGGCGTAGTGCGCGTCGATGGTCTCCTCGACTGCCACGGTGCAGGCCATCGCCGCGCGCTCGCCGAGCGCCGCCGTCGCCGCGCCGAGGGCGACGCCGGCCAGATTCCACAGCGGCAGCAGCGCGGTCGGGCGGACGCGGCGGTCGGCGATCAGTGCATCGAAGGTGTCGAGATGGCGCTGCTCCTGCGCCTGCATATGACGCAGCGTGTCGCCTTTCGCGCCGCGCCCGAGCACGGCGATCTGGCCGGCATAGATGCGCGCCGCGCCGTACTCGCCGGCATGATCGACCCGGATCATGCGCTCGACATTCTTTCCCGCTGGCACGTCGCCCGGCAGTCTTGGCATGTCCGTCATTGCGGCCTCCGCGCGCTCCTGCCGAGATAGGCGGCGAGCGTCGCCGCAAACCCCAGGGCGTAGAGCAGGTTCATCGCCGCCATCGACACCGGCAGGCCGGGAATGAGATAGGTCGGATCGTCGCACGGCTTGGCGGGTCTCGCGGGCATGGTCGCCAGCCGCTCGGCGATGCTGCCGCCGTGGAATTTGGGCGCGGCGCATTCCGGCAACGGACTGGGCCACCAGCCCTGCTCCACCCCGACATGCACCGCAGCAAGCGCTGCACCGACCAGCATCGCGACCACCAGCAGGCCAAGTACGAGGCGCCCCATGCGAGGGGGCAGCACCAGCGCGGCCAGCCCGAGCACGATGGCCACGCGATAGGGCCAGCGCTCCCACAGGCAAAGAGCGCAGGGCACCAGCTCGCCCCAGGTCTCGGATGCGAGCGCAATGCCGAGCGCCAGCGCGGCGGCGAGCGTGGCCAGCAGCGCGACGGTGCGGACGGAGAGGGTCATCGGCGCGATGTGCTCCGCTTTGTGCCGGCCCGCAAGCGTCCTACGCTGCGGGCGGGAAAACCAGGAGGGAACCGCCGATGCGCCGCATCCTTTGGGGCCGCGACACGTCCAGCAACGTCATGAAGGTGATCTGGCTGCTCGAGGAGCTCAAGCTGCCCTACGAGCGCATGGATGTCGGCGGGGCGTTCGGCAAGACTGACACGCCCTCGTACCGTGCCATGAATCCCACCGGCCTGGTGCCGACCCTGCAGGAGGACGAGTTCTCCATGTGGGAGAGCAATGCCATCATGCGCTACATCTGCATGAGCGCGGCGGGCGACCTGCCGTACTACCCGGACCTGATGCGCCAGCGCGGCCGGATCGACCAGTGGCTCGATTGCCAGCAGACACAGCTCAACCGGCCGATGGGCGTGGTGTTCTGGGGCATGGTCCGCACCAAGCCGGCGGACCGGGACGCGGCGGCGCTGGCACAGGGCGTCGCCGACGCCGGGCGCATCTGGGGGTTCCTCGAGGAGCCGCTGTCCCGCCACAACTACATTGCCGGAGACCAGCTCAGCATCGCCGACATCGCCTGGGGTGTGCACGTGCATCGCTGGTTTACGATGGAGATCGATCGCCCGCCGGCACCGCAGCTACGCGCCTGGTACGATCGCCTTCTGAAACGGCCGGTCTACAAAGCACATATCGCTCGGCCGCTCGTCTGAGATCAGCAGTCACGCACCTCACGGGACCGGCCGGGACCGCAACACCCCCGGCCGGCTTCCGCCACGGCAATCAGTCCTCCCGTAGCCGAGCGAGCTTTGCTTGACCCTCGGACAGACGACCTATTGCTGACCCGGACACTTCACCTTGTATTCCTGCGTGCCGACCATCTGCGTGCATTTTCCGGAGCTGTCGGGCTTCAACCGGTCCCCACGATCAAGGGTCGTGGTGCTCGTGCCCGGAGAAGAGCAGCCTGCCAGGCCGAGCAAAACAGCGCCCGTCAGTAAGGCAACCTTCATCGCGTCCTCCACCGTCCGGTCAGATGCAACAATACCGGAAGCAGCTTACCGTGTCATATGCCAAACGAGCACGCGATCGCATCGTCCACATCCGCTTCGGCGCCTGGGATTTCGAGGACCCGCTGCATTTGATGCGGGCGGCTGCAGTCTGCCGCCCGCGTCACGCCGCCGGCCTATTGCTTCATCATCTGGCCGCGAATCTCGCCGCCCGGGTGTTCCTTCGTGTGGACGTTGGCGTACCACTTGCCGGCCATCAGGTCCGATTCCTGCTGGTCGGTGAGCGTCGCGGTCCCCTTGTGCGGGCTGGTTGGGTTGGTGCCCCAGGGCACTACCACGCCTGCGTTCGCGCCGGGTGCAGCCGGACCGTGGAAATGCGCCGCGGTCGCCGGGCCGCTCAGATCCTTCCAGGTCGCGGTGTAGTCCAGCTTCTTCGTACTGGTGTCCAACGTGGCCTCCACAGTGCCGGTACCCTTGGAATTGTTGGGCGGCACTTCGCTGGCGCCGTTCATGGTGGTGTGGAATTTCACCATCTCGGCGTGCGCAGCGAACGAGAACAGCGCCATTGCGGCGGCTGCGGCCAGCAGGCTGGAACGGATCATCGGCGACCTCCCCGGTTTCACGTCACGCAATGGACGCCCAGGAAGCTCGGCAGTTCCACTACAACCAGCCGGCACGGCGGAAAAATACCAGGGTCATCGCGAAGCTGAAGCCGGTGATACCCCAGCGCACCACCGGCGATGGAAGGCGGCGCCCGAGCACCGCGCCGGCGTAACCGCCGAGCGCCGCGGCGACCAGCATCACCAGGGTCTCCGGCCACCAGACCACGCCGGCCACGACGAAGGAGATCACGGCGACGGCGTTCATGGCGCCCACCAGCAGCACCTTGGCCGGGTTCATCGCCTTGATCTCGGCATTGCTCAGCAGGCCCCAGACCGCCATCATCATGATGCCGACCGCGCCGCCGAAATAGCCGCCGTAGATCGCCAGAAGGAACTGCACCGAAAGCACCAGCGCGGGCCCGATCCGCACTCGCCGGCGCAACGCGGCCCCCACCGGGCGGCCGAACGCAAAAGCCAGCGAGGCAAGCAGCAGCAGCCAGGGCACCACGACACGGAACACCGCATCCGACGTGACCAACAGCAGCACCGCCCCAGTGAGGCCGCCCGCCACGCTCACCGCCAGCATGGCGCCGAGATGCACCTCGCCGATCCGCACGAGGTCGCGGCGGAACGCCCAGATGCTGGTCAGCGCGCCAGGGAACAGCGCCACCGTGCTGGAGGCGTTGGCCGCGACCGGCGGAAGTCCGGAGAACACGAGGGCGGGAAAGCTCACGAACGAGCCGCCGCCAGCCACCGCGTTCATCGCACCCGCGAGCAGGCCGGCGCCGAACAGCAGCGCGACGGTGTTCACGCCGCGCCCGCCGCCGGGCGGCTATACGTTGAAGCGGAACAGCAGCACGTCGCCGTCCTTGACGACATACTCCTTGCCCTCGACCCGCATCTTGCCCGCCTCCTTGGCGCCGACCTCGCCCTTGCAGGCGATGTAGTCGTCGTAGGCGATGGTCTCGCAGGCGATGAAGCCGCGCTCGAAGTCGCCGTGGATGACGCCGGCGGCCTGCGGCGCCTTGGTGCCCGCCGTGATAGTCCAGGCGCGGGTCTCCTTGGGGCCGACGGTGAAATAGGTGATCAGCCCGAGCAGCCCGTAGCCGGCACGGATCACCCGGTCGAGCCCGCTATCGTGCAAGCCGAGGCCTTCGAGGAACTCGGCGCGGTCGGCCTCGGGCAGCTGGCTCACCTCCGCCTCGATCGCCGCCGAGACGATGACGACACGGGCGCCCTCCTCGCGCGCCCGCGCCTCGACGCGCGCGGACTGCGCGTTGCCGGTGGCGACCGCCCCCTCCTCGACGTTGCAGATGTAGAGCACCGGCTTCGAGGTCAGCAGCTGTAGGCGCTTCACCGCCTCCTCCTGGCCAGGCGGGATCGCGGTGCGCGCCGGGCGTCCGGCCTGCAACGCGGCGAGGATCGGCTCGATCAACGCGAGTTGGCCGGCACTCTCCTTGTCGCCGCCCCTCGCGCGCTTCTGCAGATTGACCGCGCGCTTCTCGAGGCCATCGAGATCGGCCAGCATCAGCTCGGTCTCGACCGTCTCGGCGTCGCGGATCGGGTCGATGCTGCCCTCGACATGGGTGACGTCCGGGTCCTCGAAGCAGCGCAGGACGTGGATGATCGCGTCCACCTCGCGGATGTTGGCGAGGAACTGGTTGCCCAGGCCCTCCCCCTTCGACGCGCCGCGCACCAGCCCGGCGATGTCGACGAATTCGAGGCTGGTCGGCACGATCTTGGCCGACTTGCCAATCGCGGCCAGCGCGGCGAGGCGCGGGTCGGGCACAGCGACCCGGCCGACATTCGGCTCGATGGTGCAGAACGGATAATTCGCCGCCTGCGCCGCCGCCGTCGCGGTCAGCGCGTTGAACAGCGTCGATTTGCCGACGTTGGGCAGGCCGACGATGCCGCAGTTGAATCCCATCTAGGCGTCTTCCTGGGTCAGCAGCGCGACCTTGGTCATGAAATCCTCCGGCTTGCCCGCGGCAAGCAGCGGCGCCGCCTCGGCGACCGCGTCGAGCAGCGGCACCAGCCAGTCCTTGTCCACCTTGGCAAAGTCGCCCAGCACGTGGCCCATCACCCGCTCCTTGATGCCGGGATGGCCGATGCCGAGCCGCACGCGCCAATACTCAGGCGTCCCCAGCATCCGGTCCATGCTGCGCAGGCCGTTATGGCCCGCCGCCCCCCCGCCGCGCTTCACCCGCACCTTGCCGGGCACCAGGTCGAGCTCGTCGTGGAAGGCGGTGATCGCCTCGGGCGGCAGCTTGTAGAACGCGGCGGCGGCCTGCACGCTCTCGCCCGAGCCGTTCATGTAGGTGAGCGGCTTGAGGGCGAGGATCTTCTCCCCGGCAATGCTGCCCTCGGCAACCACGCCCTTGAAGCGCTGGCGCCACGGGCTGAACCCGTGGCGCTGCGCGATCACGTCGATCGCCATGAAGCCTATATTGTGCCGCTGCCGGGCCATGCCCGGCTCCGGATTGCCGAGCCCGACCCAGAGCTGCATGGCGCGTCAGCCGGCGGCGGGCCGGTCAGCCCTTCTTGCCACCCGCCGCCTTGGCGGGTGCTGCGGCAGCGGCCGGAGCAGCGGCGGCGGTCGGCGCGGCCTCGGCAGCGGCCTCGGCCATCTTGGTCGGCGGGGCCACCGTGGCGATGACGAAATCCCGGTCGGTGATGACCGGGCGCGCGCCCTCGGTGCCGGTAAGGTCGTGCCAGCGCACGTTGTCGTTGAAGTCGAGCCCGCCGAGGTCGGCGTTGAACCGCTCGGGGATATTCTCTGGGTCGCAATACACCTCTACCGCGTGGCGCACGACGTTGAGCACGCCGCCGCGCTTGAGGCCGGGGCTAATGCCCTCATTGTCGAAATGCACCGCGACGGCGACGCGAATCGTCTCGCCGGGCGCGAGCCGCTGAAAGTCGACATGCTCCGGCGCCTCGGTGACGGGATGGTACTGCACATCCCGGATCAGCGCGCGGGCGGCGTCGCCGTTGACCTTGATCTCGAACAGCCGCGAGCGCCAGCCGCTCTGGTGCACCTCGCGCAGCACGACGCGCGGGTCGAGCGCGATGAGAGTGGGCGCCTGGTGTGCGCCATAGATGACGGCCGGCACCTTGCCTGCCCGCCGGGTCGCCCGCGCCGCCCCCTTACCGGCTCGCGTGCGCGCCTCGGCCTCGATCGTCACGAAGTTGGCCATGAACCGCTCCTGCAATGCGAAAAGCCGGCCTCCAGGGGTGCCGGCGAGGCGCGGTGTAGCGGATCGGAGTGGATCGGGCAAGAAGGTGCGCCCCCATCCAAGGGCGTAACGGCCCCTGCATGCAACCATTAGATGATGTAAATAAAATCCTACACCGGTTCAAAAATGAGTCGCACCACGCATGAAAGATCACTATCTTCAGCGTCGGCACGGCTATTGCAGCCAGAACGTTGTCACGATCCGGAGACGTTGGCCCATGATTGGATGGCCCAAGGCTTTGACGCTGGCCGCCGCTGCAGCTTCGCTCGGCGCATTCGCCTTCACCGCCGCGCCGGCCGAAGCCAGTCCCATCAGCGGGCTTACGGCGACGTTCTATACCCTTGCGCCGAACCATCCGGACGTCGAGCACGGCATCGACGGCGCCGCCGTGACGGGGTTGGTCAATCCCACCCTTTCAGCCGGCGGCCTGCCGACCATCTCGGCACTCGGCGCGAGCTATGGCGGCCCGTCTGGACCGATCACCGACGTGAACGCAGCGGGCGAGTTGCAGTGGTGGACGCCGCATGGCGGGATCGTCTCGTTCGTCAGCTCGAACACGGTCAGCCTGCCCTATAATGAGCACCTTTTCCCGAACGGCTCGTCCGACGGCGCGGATGGGTACACCTCGGCGCGCTTGGATGGGACCTTCAGCCTGCCGTCGGCCGGTTCCATCACGATCAATCTCGGCTCGGACGACGACGCCTGGGTGTTCGTGGACGGCAATCTCGTCGTCGACAACGGCGGCGTCCATGCCGACATCGTTGCGCCGACGAAGACCTCGTCGCTCTCTGCCGGAACCCACCGCATCGACGTGTTCTACGCCGACCGCCATACTGTGCAGTCGCAGCTGACCTTGGATGCCGACGTAAGCTTCATGCCCCTTTCGGTTCCCGAGCCCGCTTCAATGGCCTTGCTGGGCGCTGGAATTTTAGGGCTGGGCTTCGTCCGCCGGCAGCGTCGGAGCACCTAGCCCGACGAGCTGGATCGCCTCCGCTAATGCCGTTCGCTCCGCTGCCAGCGCTCGCTCGGTAACGTCAGCAGCCGACCCGTCTACTTTCTCCGATGCGGATGATCGCCAGCAGCGGTCTCTGTTTCGTGTCGGTCGGATGTCGGCGCGCCAGCGGGCTGCTCCTTGGATGCCGGGTTCGACGGGCCTGCGCCATGCGGATCGTTCCGTTGCGCCTTCTGATCGCCCGCTTTCGCGTCATTGCGTTCGGCCTCAGCCCGTTCCGCCTTGCGGGTGCCTTTTACAGGCGTATTCGCCGGTGGATCGCTGGCCGGAAACGTCTCCTCGATCGTCCTGTCCAGCCGCTTTTCGTCCGCCCCGCGCGTCTGCTGCCCGCTCATTGACCATTCCTTCCAAGTGTCGATCCCGGACAGAACGCGCGACTCCGCCTGGGTTTGCGTCTGGCCGTCCCGCCGGATGAACTCAGGATTTGGGCGGGACGCCGTACTGCGCGGACAGGTACTGAATGATCTCGTCCGCCATCGGCTGGTCGATCGGCGCACCATAGGCTTGGCGCATCTTATTCACCTCCGCCTTCCAGCCGTCATGCGTCAGAAACACCGAGTTCATCTGGATGTAGTCGAGGCTGTGGCAGCCCGAGCAGCCGGCTTGGACCTGTTCAAGCCCGGCGCCGGGCTTCAGCTCAATGGACGATTCGTCGGCGAGCGCCGGGGCTGCGAGCAGCAGCAGGGAGGCGAGGAGAAGCGGTTTCATGCATTACCTCTCAGGCCAGCGTGATCGCGATCTTCTGCGGCACGTTGTTTTGGTAGCCGGCCGGGTTGGGCTTGAGTTGCGCCGCCTGTGTTTCACCCGCGTTGCTGGTCGCCCGCGCCATCACCGTCGCCGCACCTGGCTGCAGCTTGCCAGTCTCAAATCGCCACGCCCGAAAGGCGTATTTGCCGTGGTCCTCGCGCAGGCTCGCGGGCTTCCAGTTGGCGCCGCCATCGGTCGAGACCTCGACCTGCTTGATCCCGTGGCCCCGGTCCCAGGCCACGCCCTGGATGGTGAAGCCGGCGGCGGGCTGGCGGGAGCCGTCGGGCACGTTGCCGATGACCGAGTTCACCACCATCTCGGTGATCGGCACCGTCTTCTCCTCCGCCTGCGTCGTGAAGGGCAGGTCGACGGGGAACATTCCCTTCGGAATGCGATAGGATTTCTGCATCCAGAAGCCGTCGAACGGCTTGCTGAGAATGTTGATCTCGTTGAGGTGCTTCATCCAATAGGTGCCGGTCCAGCCCGGCACGATGAGGCGGATCGGCAGGCCGTTGAGATGCGGCAGCTTGGCGCCGTTCATCGCGAAGGCGATGATCGTGCTCTCGTCCATCGCCTTCTCGAGCGGCAGGCTCTTGGCGAAATCCGGCGTGCCCTCCATCACCGGCCCGTCGGCGCCGCCGAACGCCACCTCGACGGCGCCCGCCCGCACCCCGGCACGCGCCAGCACATCTTTAAGCCGCACGCCGCGCCACACCGCGCTGCCCATCGCGCCATAGCCCCACTGCACCCCCGGCACGTGCGGCGAGAACAGGCCGCGCCGGCAGCCGGAGCACTGGTTGACCGCCTCGACCTCGACCACCGGGAATTGCCGTTGCAGCTCGTCGAGGCTCACTTCGAGCGGCTTGTTGGCCGCGTCGCCGCCAATCTTGACCGACCAGGCCTTCTCCAGATCGGCAATGTCGGGAATGCCGGCGAGATGGTAGCGCACGAAGAAGCGGTCGTTCGGCGTGATCGCCTCGGCGAAGGCGTCGATCGGGGTTTCGTAGTTCGGCGGCCGGAAGGCCAGCTTGATGAGCGGCTGCTTGCCCGGCAGCGCGTCCATGATCGCCTCGGCGCGCGTGCCCTCCGGCAGCAGCGGGCTGAGGTCCATCGGGCTCGCCGCGCGCGCCGAGATGCGGGCGCCGATCAGGGCCGCACCCGCTCCCAACCCAGTCAGAACCGATCTCCGCCGCATCCTGCCCATCCTTCCGCCCCGGCTGGGGCGAATGATCCCGTTTGTGCTGGATTCGGAGCTTCCTCGCCCCCATCCTTCCTGTCCATAGAAACACGGAGGGGAACGATGGACGACGGCACCATGTACCAGGGCAGGCTCGACATCGTCTCGGACGCGATCTGCCCGTGGTGCTACATCGGCAAGCGCCAGCTCGAACGCGCGCTGCCGATCCTCGCGCAAGAGGGGCTGCGCTTCACGGTCCATTGGAATCCGTTCCAGCTCAACCCCGACATGCCGCGCGAGGGCGTGGATCGCCGCGCCTACCGCACCGCCAAGTTCGGCAGCTGGGAACGCTCCCAGGAACTCGACGCGCGGGTCTCGGAAGCCGCCTCGGCGGTCGGCCTCGCCTTCCGGCTTGACCGGCTGGAGCGGACACCGAACACGGTCGACGCTCACCGGCTGGTCTGGCTCGCCGGCGCACAGGGGGTGCAGGAGGCGGTGATGGAGGCGGTGTTCCGCGCCTATTTCACCGAGGGCGGCGATCTTGGCGACCGGCAGTTGCTGGCCGATTGCGCGGCGGCCGGCGGAATGGAGCGGGACGCCGTGCTCGGCTTCCTCGCGGGCGACGCGCTGGAGAACGAGGTGCGCGAGGCTGACCGGGCGGCGCGCGAGGCCGGGGTCAATGGCGTCCCGTCCTTCTTCCTCGAAGGCTACGGCTTGTTCTCCGGCGCGCTGCCCGCCGAGCAGATCGCGACCGCGCTGACCCGGGCACACGCGGTGCTCGCCAAGCAACGCGGCAGCGAGGCGGCCTGAGCGACTGGACAGGCGGCGGGCGCTAATATACTGCCGCACTCTCGCAAATCACGCAAACCAACGGGTACGGAGCGTAGTTCATGACGTCCAAGCATCCCGAGACGCTGGCGCTGCACGCAGGCTGGCGGCGCGACAGCGCGACGCACTCGGTGGCGGTGCCGATCTACCAGACCACCTCGTTCCAGTTCGACAGCACCGAGCAGGCGGCGAATTTGTTCGCGCTGAAGGAACTCGGCAACATCTACACCCGCATCATGAACCCGACCGTGGACGCGCTGGAGCAGCGGGTCGCGGCGCTGGAGGGTGGCGTGGCGGCGCTGGCGCTGGGCTCGGGCCAGGCGGCCTCGGCCTACAGCGTGCTCAACCTCGCCCGCGCCGGCGACAACGTGGTGAGCTCGACCGACCTCTACGGCGGCACCTGGAATCTGTTCGGCAACACGCTCAAGGATCTCGGCATCGAGACGCGCTTCGTCGACCCGACCGACCCCGAGGCGTTCGCCCGCGCGACCGACGACCGCACCCGCGCCTACTACGCCGAGACCCTGCCCAATCCAAAGCTCGCGGTGTTCCCCATTGCCGAGGTCGCCGCCATCGGCCGCAAGCTCGGCATTCCGCTCATCATGGACAACACCTCCTGCCCGCTGCTGGTGCGGCCGTTCGAGCATGGCGCGGCGGTGGTGATGTATTCCGCCACCAAGTATCTCGGCGGCCACGGCAACTCGATCGCCGGCATCGTGGTGGATGGCGGCAATTTCGACTGGGCGGCGCACAAGGAGCGCCAGCCGGCGCTGAACACGCCCGACCCGAGCTATCACGGCGCGGTGTGGAGCGAGGCGGCCAAGCCGCTCGG
>JAFKFI010000145.1:0-15969 GCA_017307285.1 Alphaproteobacteria bacterium
TAGCGGAGCCGGCGGTGGGCGACCTAGTGCCGGAAGCTCGGTCTGCAACGCATTGCGGTGCCGCCACGCGGCGCCATCGCGGTGAACTGACCTATCGCGGCCGCACCCGGCTCGGTGTGCGCCGCCGGCTGGCGCTCGACTTGCGCGTCGGCACGCGCGCAGCGCCTGACCGTCGGCCCGCCCGCGCTCGGGGCTTGCCGGGCCGCCTGGCCGGTTTCCGGCTCGACCAGATGGCCGCCAGTCCGATGCCGGCCGCCACGAACAGCGCGATCAAGAGCCCCAGATATCCCGAATCCCACAGCATCGCACTGGTAAGGCGCAGCACCGCCTCGGTATCGAGGATCAGCGCACCGAGGAACATGCCGGCCGCCGCGAGCGGGATCGCGAATCGCATCATGCCCCGGAAAGCTAGGCTGGTTCGGCTCGTCTGTCAGCTCAGACTGCCGGCGTAATCCTGCCAGATGCTCGGCTCCAGCCGCAGATGCGTGCTTGCGGGAAAGGTGCTGCTCCAGTGGCGGGCGCACTCGGCGCTGGTCGGGTTCCACAGCGCCGGCAAGGCGCGCAAGTAACTGAGAAAATCCTCGAGCAGCTGCAGCCGGTTCGGCCAGCCGATCGCATAGGGATGCAAGGTCATGCCGAAATGGCGGCCGCGCTTGTATTGCGCGTCGAGCTCGCCCCGCCAGTTGCGCGCCAGGGTCGCGGGATTTTCCAGACCCGTTCCTTTCGCGGGAAACATCAGGAAGAACTGGTCGTCGAAATGGTAGTAGTACGGCATCGCCAGAATGGCTCGGCGCGTAGCGAAATCCGTCACCCAGTAATGCGGCACGTCGTCGGCGAGGCTGTTGCCCATATAGGCGTAGCCCGCCTCGATCAGCAGATCCATCGTATTGGGGCTGATCGCACCACCGGCGAATTTATCGCTTTGCCGGGGCAGCGAGAACCAGCCCTCTGGCCGATGCCCCGTCACCGAGGCGAGAATGTCCGTCGTCCGGTCGAGCCGCACTTTCTCCTCGGCGCGATCCAGCGCGCTGACATCCTCGTGCTTGAAACCATGCGCGGCGATCTCGTGGCCGTCCGCAGCGAGCGCACGCAATTTCGGTGCAAGATGCTCGGCGAGCACCGCCGGCACCGCGAAGGTTGCCCGAATGCCAAAGCGCGACAACGTTTCCCGCAGCGCGGCGAGCGCGCCGTGCATGCCGAACTGTGCCTCCGGCGTCGCGACCTCGGCCGGGCCGATCCCCGCCGGGCCGGAGAGCGGGCTCAAATCGACCACGACTCGCACGCAGCACCGCGCGCCGTCCGGCCAGCTGACATCGGCGTCGGCAATGCCGCGCTCGTCGGAGATGGTGTAGCGGTCCTTCCACGGCATGGCGCGGCTCTCCTCCTCAGGTCACTGCGCGAGGCGGCTTGTGCGCGAGGCAGTGTCGCGCCACTTCCGCGCAGGTCGGGAACCACACGCCGGGCAGCGCCTTCATCCGCGCGATCAGCCGGTCGAGCATGGCGATACGCAGCGCGCGGCCGGAGATGAAGGGATGCAGGCAGATGTTGAGATAGCCGCCTTGCCGGTACTGCTGCCAGAACGCAGCCCAGAAGATCTCGAAGACATGCTCCGGGTCCATCATGCGCTGCGCCGCATTCTCCGTATCGAGCCAGGCGAAATTGAAAAACATGGCGTCGTCGATAGCGAAGTGGAACGGCAGGTTCAACATCGCGTCCGGCCCGTCAGCCTCGCGGATGTAGTGCGGCAGCACGTCGGGCGCGTTGTGCGAGTTGTAGAGAAAGCCGTGCTCGCGCAGCAGGGATTGCGTGTGCCAGCTCCGCGTTCCGACCGGGCGGTGACCGGTAAGCCGCTCGATCGCCGCGACCGCGCGGCTGAGATGGTCCGCTTCCAATTCCCGCTCCGGGGGCACGCGGTGCTCCCACATATGATCGCCGATCTCGTGTCCGCTGCGTGCGGCGGCACGCACCGCCTGCGGATAGAGCTCGCAGATCCGTCCGGGCGTGAAGATCGTCGCCTTCACGCCGTGGCTGTCGAACAGCTCTATCAGCCGCCAGATGCCGACGCGCCCGCCGAACTCGCCCTTCGCGAGCTGCATCGGCGGCTCGTTGAGCACGCGGCGCAGCAGCATCGCGTCGAAATCGGCGGTGAAGTTGACGGCGATCCGCACGCCCTCGGGCCACGCGCAATCCGCGATGGTCTGGTGCCGTTCGTCGTACGCACGGGCAGCCTGGCCGATCTCCGCAACGTCGCGATCGAGGTTCATGGTCATCATCGCCTCGTCATAAACCGCGTTGCCCGAGCTTGTGCGTCAAGCGCCAGCGCGCAGACCTTGAACACCTGATCCCGCGGCATCGTCGTCTCCGTGCGGTCCGCGACATCGGCGGCAAAGTCGCGGTAGTAAGTAACGGCCAGGTTGCCGCAATCGACGTGGCGCGTGCCGTAGCGGTTGGCGACGAACAGGTGATCGGTGCCGGCGCGGCCCTCGATGTCGAGATTCTTGCGAAGCTCCAGCGTGCCCTCAGTGCCGGTGACGAACAGCCGCCCGTCGCCCCAGGTCGGCAGCCCGTCCGGGGTGAACCAGTCGACGCGGATGTAGCCGCGCGTCGCAGGTGTGGCCATGACGATCTCGGCGAAATCCTCGAAGCCCTCGGGCTCGGTGCCGAACGCGCCGACGGTGCTCGTCACGATCTCGGCGTCGTCCGCATCGGCGAAGGCAAGAAACTGGTCGATCGAATGCACGCCGATATCGTTGATGATGCCGCCATACGCCGCGCGATCGAAGAACCAGGACGGCCGCAGCGCGCGGTTGAGCCGGTGCGGGGCGAGCGAGACGGTCTGCACGAGGCGCCCGATCTCGCCTGACCGCACGACGCGCAGCGCCTCCTGCACCGCGGGCGACAGCAGCCGGCCGAGCCCGATCGACCAGATGCGGCCGGTTTCGGCCACCGCTCGCCGTACGGCAACGAGCTGATCCCGAGTGGTGACGCCCGGCTTGTCCACCAGCACGTCCTTGCCCCGCCGCATCGCATCGACTGCGAGCGCCGCGCGGTCGCAAGGCACGGCCGCGATCACCACAAATGCAATCGACGGATCATCGAGCAGCCGCTCGCGCTCGATCTCAGGAACCTCCGGAAACCGCTTGCGAAAACCGGCCAGCACGCGCGGGTCGGTGGTTCGCGAACAATAGCCGACACATTCCTGCCCGGCCTCGAGCAAGCCTTGCGTGAGATCGTAGATGTGCCGGTGATCCAACCCGATCGCGGCGAAACTGGCCATCACACGCCTCTCGCTTCGCGGATCGTCCGCCAAATCCGCTCGGGTGTGGCCGGCATGTCGATGTGCCGCACGCCGAACTCCGACAGCGCATCCACCAGCGCGTTCATCACCGCCGGCAACGATCCCGCGCAGCCTGCCTCGCCACATCCCTTGGTGCCGAGCGGATTCGTGGTCGCCGGAGACGGCTCACTACCCGTCGCGAAATTGGGCAGGTGATCGGCGCGCGGCAGCGCGTAGTCCATGTAGGAGCCGGTGAGGAACTGGCCGTCGCGATCGTAGACGGTCGCCTCCAGCAGCGCCTGGCCGATGCCCTGCGCCACCCCGCCATGCACCTGCCCCTCGACCAGCAGCGGATTGACCAGCACGCCGAAATCGTTCACCGCCGTATAGCGGACGATCCGGACCGAGCCGGTATCCGGATCGACCTCCAACTCCGCGACATGGCAGCCGTTCGGCCAGGTCGAGGTGATCGGATCTGCGACATGCGTCACGTCGAGCGCACGCGGCGCGGTATCCGGCAGCGCGCCCGCGTTGTCGCGCAACAACGCAGCCAGTTCCAGCAAGCCGACCGAGCGATCGGTGCCGGCGATGGTGAAGCGGCCACGCGCGAACTCGATGTCCTCGGCCGCAGCCTCCAGCACGGCGGAGGCGATGCGCTTGCCGCGTTCGATGACAAGCTCGCTCGCTTGCAGGATTGCCGTGCCGCTTGCCGTGATCGAGCGCGAGCCGCCGGTGCCGCCACCGAACACGATCTCGTCGCTGTCGCATTGCCGCAGCCGGATGCGATCGAAGGGAATGCCGAGGCGGGCGCTCAACACCTGCGCAAACGGGGTCGCGTGGCCCTGCCCATAGTCGAGCGTGCCGGAGATGATCGTCACCGTGCCATCTGTCTCGAATCGGATGCCGCCCATCTCCTTGCCGGGCGGGGCGGTGCCTTCGAGATATTGCCCAACGCCGCGCCCGCGGAGCCGGCCACGTGCGCGGCTCTCCTCGCGCCGCGCGGCAAAGCCGTCCCAGTCGGCAAGTTTCAGCGCTCGGTCCAGAACCGCGGTGAAGTTGCCGCTGTCGTAGGTCTGTCCCGACGCCGCCTGGTACGGCATCTCGTCGGGTCGGACGTGGTTGAGCCGGCGCAGGGCGATAGCATCCCGGCCAGTCTCCGCCGCGGCCGTTTCGATCAGCCGCTCCATGAGGTAGTTGGATTCCGGCCGCCCCGCGCCGCGATAAGCCCCAATCGGCGTGGTGTTGGTCAGCACGTTGTGCGTGCGGACCTCCAGCAGCGGCGTGCCATAGACGCTCACCACGTTCTTGACGACGTTGTTGGTCGACATGATCGGCCCGTTGGCGAGCAGTGCGGCGCCGAGATTGGCGAAGCCGGTCACGCGCAGTGCGAGGATGCGTCCGTGGCTGTCGAGTGCCAGCTCGCCAGTCATCTGCGTATCGCGGCCGTGATGGTCGGAGAGGAAGCTGCCCGAGCGTTCGTCGGTCCATTTCACCGGCCGACCGAGCGCGCGGGCGGCGTGCAGCGCGGGGAGATACTCCGGGAACGGCGCACCCTTCAAACCGAATGATCCGCCGACATTGAAGGTGAGGACACGCACCTTCTTGCGGTCTACGCCGAGCGAGGCGGCCAGCAGGTTCTGCATCCGATGCACGCCCTGGGAGCAGACCCGCAGCGTGTACCGCCCGTCGCCCTCGTCGAAGGAGGCAATGGCCGCGCGTGGTTCCATCGGGCAGATGACGACGCGATTGTTCACCGCCGTTAGCCGTGTCACGTGGGCGGCCCGCGCGAACGCTGCCGCGACCTTCCCGGCGTCACCGTAGTGGAACTCGACGGCAAGATTGCCCGGCGCCTCCTCGTACAGCAGCGGCGCGCCCGGTGCCGCCGCTGACTCGGGCGTCGTCACGGCTGGGAGCGGCTCGATATCGAGCACCACGGTGTCCGCAGCATGCCGCGCGAGCGCGACGGTTTCGGCCACGACCGCCGCCACCGGTTCGCCGACGAAGCGCACCTTGTCCATCGCGAGCGCCGGGCGCGGCGGCTTGTTCATCGGGCTGCCGTCGGCATTGGTCAGGCTGGCAACACAAGCGAGCGGCAGGATGCCGGCCGCCGCCAGATCGGCTCCCGTGTAGACGCCGAGCACACCGGGCATCGCGCGCGCCTCGTCGGCGTCGATGCCTCGCAGGATACCGTGCGCGTGCGGGCTGCGCACGACAACCATGTAGGCCTGGCCGGGCAAGTTCAGATCGTCGGTGTAGCGGCCCTCGCCGCGCAGCAGCACCGGGTCCTCGTGGCGCGGCACCGGCTGGCCGACCGCGAAGCGTTCCTCGTCCCAGGCCTCGGTTGCGACATCCATGATCGTCCTCCGTCCTGCTGTCAGGCCGTGCTGCCGCCGTCCACCGCCAGAACCGCGCCGGTGACGAACGATGCCTCGTCGGAAATCAGGAACAGCGCGGCATTGGCGATCTCCTCGGGCCGACCGATGCGTCCCATCGGGCTCGCGCCGGCGCGCCGCTGCACCAACTCCTCGACATCCTGGTTGTGCGCCGATTTGTCGTCCGCCCGTTTCATGAACTGGCGAATCATCGGCGTGTCTGTCGTGCCGGGGCAGACCACGTTGAAGCGGATGTTCTCCCGCCCGTAGCGCTTCGCCAGCGACTTCGAGAGACCGATCAGGCCGAATTTCGCCAGCGAGTAGACCGGGCTGTAGGGCGAGCCGACCAGTCCAGAGGTGGACGCGGTGAACACCACGCTGCCCTGACCACGCGCCCGCATCGCCGGCACCGCCGCGGTGGTGACGACCAGGGCGGAACGTACGTTGAGCTCCATCGCCTCGTCGTAGCGCGCCATGTCGATATCCTCGAATGACGCGGGCCCCGGATGTCCGGCATGGTTCCACACGAAATCGAGCCCGCCGAACGCCTCGACGGCGCGCCCCACAATGCCGCGCGCGAACTCGTCCTGCCGCAGGTCCCCGACCACCGCGATCGCCCGCCCTCCAGCGTCGGTGATCTCTTTCACCACGGCGGCGCTGCGCGCTGCGTCGATGTCGACCACCGCCACCGCCGCGCCCTCGTGCGCGAAGCGCACGGCACCCGCCCGTCCCATACCGGACGCCGCCGCCGTGACGATGCCGATCTTGCCTGCCAGCCGCATGTGGCCCGCCCCTCCCGGTTTCCGTTCCCGAGGGACAGTCTGGCACGATAGCATCGCCTCCGCATCCTTTGGGGGCGGAGGCGAGCGCGACAGGAACAGGAGTGGCGCATGGTGCGGGTCGTCGGAATAGACCACCTGGTCATCCGGGTGAGCGATTACGAGAAATCGAAAGCGTTCTACGGCAAGCTGTTCGCGTTTCTCGGCTTCGAGGTGTCGGACGAATACGAGGACATGATCGGCTGGACCAATGGCAAGACGCGCTTCTGGATCAGCCGCGCCGACGCCGAGGGAAGGAAGCGCAAGTACCGAATGGGCGATGTCGGATTCCATCACTACGCATTCGAGCTGCGCAGCCGCAAGGACGTGGATGCGCTGCAAGCATTCCTCGAAGCGGAGGGCACCACCATCGTCGATCCGGCGGGCGAGTACTACGAGGACTACTACGCGGTGTTCTTCCTCGACCCCGACGGGCTCAAGCTCGAAGGCATGAAATACGGCGAACTCACCCGCAAGAAGGCAAGGGGATCGGCCGAGTGAGCCCGCGCTAGGCGGGAATGCCACCTGCCGCTAGCATCGTGCCCTGGACCGCCAACGCAACAGGGGAAACGCCATGCCCGATCCGGAAATCGTCAAGCTGCGCGAGCTGATTGCCTCGCGGCCGAAGCCCACCGAACTCGCCGAGCGCCGCAAGACGTTCGACGCCAACGCTAAGACTTTCCCGATCGATTCCGACATTAAGATCGAGCAGGTCAGCGCCAACGGCGTGCCGGCCGAATGGACCACGGCACCGGGTGCGGATACGAAGCGCGTGGTGCTCTACGTGCACGGCGGCGGCTACGTGTTCGGCTCGATCCTCAGCCACCGGCACATGGTGGCCGCGATCGGCCGCGCCGCCGGTTGCCGTACGCTCGCCCTCGACTACCGGCTGGCGCCCGAGCACCCCTTCCCCGCGCCGGTCGAGGACACCGTCGCCGCGTATCGCTATCTCCTGGCGAACGGGATCGAGCCGCGCCACATCGCCATCGCGGGCGACAGCGCCGGCGGCGGGCTGGTGATCGCCGCGCTGGTCGCGATCCGTGACGCGGGCCTCAATCAGCCGGCGTGCGGCTGGGCGATCTCGCCTTGGGCGGACATGGAGGCGTTGGGCGAGAGCTTCACCACCCTGGCCAGCGTCGATCCGACGGTGAGCAAGGAAACGATTCTCGACATCGCCAAGACCTATCTCAACGGCGCCGATCCGCGCTCGCCGCTCGCGGCGCCGATCCACGCCAACCTGCGCGGCATCGCGCCGCTGCTGATCCAGGTCGGCGCGGCGGAGACCCTGCTCGACGATTCGACAAAGCTCGCGAGCCGCGCCGGTGCCGCCGACGTGCCGGTGCGCCTCGAAGTGTGGCCCGAGATGATCCATGTCTGGCATCTCTTCCACCCCATGCTCGGCGCCGGCCGCCGCGCCATCAGCGAGGGCGGCAGCTACGTCAAGGCGGCGATGGGCAACGCCTGAACTTCATGACCGCGTGGTGATGGTCGGGGCCGCGATGCTTTCGATCATCACGTTAATGCAGGCCGGCTTGCCGCTCGCGATCGACCGCTCGATCGCGCCCGGCAGGTCGGCCGGACTCTCCACCAGTTCGCCGTGCCCGCCGAGGGCGGCGACAACGAGATCGTAGCGCGCCGGCGTCAACTCGCAGCCATGCGCGCGCGCCTCGCCGTACTCGCGGAGCTGGATGTTGTGCTCGGCGTTCCAGCGCGCGTCAGTGCCGACCACCGCGACGAGCGGCAGGTTGCAGCGCACGGCGGTCTCGAATTCCGCCATGTGGAAGCCGAACGTGCCGTCGCCGAGCATGACGAAGACCGGCGCCTTGGCGTCGAGCTTGCGTGCGGCGAGCGCGAAAGGCAGTGAGGCGCCGATCGAACCGCCCACGCCGTTGATGAGGCGGCGCGGCGAGCGGATCAGGCTCTGGCCCCATTGCGCGTATTCGCCGCCGTCGCAGATCAGGATGGTATCGGGATCGCGCTCGACATAGGGCTTGAGCGCGCGGCAGACTTCAATCGGATGCAGCTTGCGCGGCGTCTTGGACGCGAGCGCCGACCACGCCTCCGGCCGGTCGTTCATGCGGCCGCGCGCCTCCTCGAGCCACGACGCGCTCGACACCGTGCGGCCCGATGCGCGACCGATCAGCGCCTCGCCCGCCGGCCGCGTGTCCGCCACGCAGCCGAAGGCGACGAGGCCGCCCTTCTCCCGTACCGCGCGCTCGACCAGCAACGCCTCGGGGTCGATCACCAACCAGCGGCAATCGGCGTCGAACACCGGCGGCTCGCCGAACTTCAAGGTGAAATCGAGCGGCTTGCCAAGCAGCACGATAAGGTCGGCGCGCCGCGTCACCGCGCGAAACGCACCGAGCGTCGCGTCGGCAACACCGCGCGGGCTTTCCATGATGCAGGTCGGCACCCCGGTCGCCGCCTCGATGCGCGCCAGCAGATCGCGCCCGCTGCGATTGGCGAGCTGCGGCCCGGCGATCAGCAACGGCCGCTGCGCGGACGCGATCACCGCCAGCACCGCGTCCGCCGCCGGATCGCCAAGCTCCACGGCAGAAATCGCGAACGCGGACCGATCGGGCCACACCACGGCATTGTCCTCGACCCGCGCGTCGAGCAGGTCGGAGGGCAGGCTCAGATGCACCGGCCCCGGCCTGCCGGAGCGGGCGATCTTGAATGCCTTGGCGACATCGACACCGAGAGTCTCGGCATTGGTTGCGGTCCACGACGCCTTGGAGACCGGCGCCGCCATCTCCGCCTGGCGCAATTCCTGAAAGCCGCCGCGCCCGATCTCCCACGTCGCGGCATGGCCCGAGAGCAGCACGAGCGGCGATTCCTGACCGAGCGCTGTCATCAGCGCAGCGGCCGCGTTGGCATGACCCGGGCCGCCCGTCACCATCGCCACACCGGGCTCTCCCGTCAGCCGGCCCCACGCATCCGCCATGTGTACGGCGGCCGCCTCCTGCCGCACATGCACGAGATCGAGCGCGCTGCCGAAGGCCGCGTCGAAGATCGACATGATGTGGTTGCCCGACAGCGTGAACACGGTGCGGCATCCCGCACGTTCCAGCGTGCGAACCACGATATCGGCGCCACGGACGGATTTGCTCATGCACGGATCTCCTCGCGCGCAGGCTGGCACGCGCGCGGCGATCCGAACAGAGGGAACTATTTCGCCAGCACGTAGCTCCCTGGCGCGTCCTGCAATGGCGGATACGCATTGGTACCGAGCGACGGGGGCGCCTGCTTCTTGCCCGACCGTTTGGCGAGCCAGGCGCCCCAATCCGTCCACCAGCTCCCGTCATGCCGCGTGGCACCCGCGCGCCATTCCTCGGGCGTCGCCGCGGGCGAGTCGTTGGTCCAGAAAGTGCCCTTGCCGCCTGGTGGGTTGATGATGCCGGCGATGTGGCCTGACGACGCCAGCACGTAGCGCACCTTGCCGCCGGCGATTTGCGTGATGCGCCACGCGGCGTCCCACGGTACGATGTGGTCCTTCTCCGCGCCGACCGCGTAGGCGTCGAGCGTGATGCGTCCGAGGTCGATCGCTTCGCCCTTGAGATGCACCTTGCCCGGCACGATCAGGTTGTTCTCGACATAAGTGTTGCGCAGGTACCAGCTGTGCGCCGTGCGCGCCATGCGCGTGCCGTCGCTGTTCCAGTAGAGCAGATCGAACGCCGGCGGCTTGTTGCCCATCAGGTAGTTGTTGACGACATTGCTCCAGATCAGGTCGTTGCTGCGCAGCAGGTTGAACATGTTGGACATCTCGCGGCTGTCGAGATAGCCGCGTTCCATCATCTGCTGCTCGATGAAATCCACCGTCGGCTCGCCGAGGAATACGGCGGTGTCGCCCACCTTCGAGAAATCCTGCAAGGACACCATGAACGTGGCGCTGCGGAAGCGCTCGTCGCCGCACGCCGCGAGCCAGGAGAGCCCAATCGCCAGCAAGGTGCCGCCGATGCAATAGCCCATCACGTTCAGCCGCTCGCTGCCAACGATGTCGCGCACGACATCGCTCGCTTCCAGCAAGCCGAGCTCCAAATAATCCTCGATGGTGGTGTCCTCCATCGTGGCGTCCGGGTTCTTCCACGAAACCACGAACACCGTGAAGCCTTGCGCCACCAGCCAGCGCACCATGCTGTTCTTCGGCTGCATGTCGAGGATGTAGTATTTGTTGATCCACGGCGGGACGATGAGCAACGGCACCTCGTGGACGCTGTCGGTGCTCGGCGCGTACTGGATCAGCTCAATGAGCTTGTTGCGGTGCACCACCTTGCCGGGCGTGAGTGCCAGGTTGCGACCCGGCGCGAAGGCCGTGGCGTCCACCATGCTGAGCCGACCCTCCTTCATGTCGGCAAGCAGGTTGCGCGCACCGTCGGCGAGGCTGGCGCCGCCCGTCTCCATCGCGCGACGCAGCGCGGCGGGGTTCGACATCAGCTGCAAGGTCGGGCTCATCGCGTCGACGAACTGCCGCAAATGAAAGTCGAGCCGCTGGCGCTCGGCGGGATCAAGGTCGGTCGCCTCGGCCGATTGCCGCAGCAGCCACTCGGAGGCGAGCAAATAGAGGGAGCGCAACGTGCTATAGGCGGGATTGGCCTGCCATTCCGGGGCGGCAAACCGCTTGTCCGTCCCACCCGCCGGTTCACCCGACGAGAGACCCCACCAGCGCTTGCCCGCTTCGCTCCAGGTCTCGAGCGCGGATTGCCAGGCCTTGGCGTTCAGCTCCGCCAGGGACGACATCGCAGCAGCGGGATTGGCGAGCGAGCGCAGCCACACGGTACGCAGCGCCTTCACGATCTCGGCCCAGTCGAGCGGCACTACATCCCGGAGCGGGTTGGCATTCCACATCTGATCGATCGAGTGCAACAGCGGGTCGCTCCGCAGCGTCTGGTCGAGCCGGTGGAGCCCCATCCCGGCGGCCTGGTCGGGCAGCTCCTGCCACCACGGCGCGACGGGCGTGCCGGGCTCCTCGAGTTGCGCCGTGGCCGCCTTCATCCACGACGTCCAAAGCCCCAGCATCAGATCGGGGCCGCCCGGTCCTGGTCGATCCGACATGATTTCCCTCCGTTTCCGGCCGGGTCAGCGGGTCTCCGTCCAGCTCTCGGAAAATGCCAGCGCGCAGGTGCTGAATGGCCGGCCTTCGCGCTCCCGCCGCCACGGCCGGCCCGCTGCCTCGACCCCGTTGCGCGACAGCCGCGCGCCGAGCGCCGGCACCAGCACGGTACACACGCCGTAGGGACGCGCCGGTTCCGCGTTGGGTTCCGTGTGGATCAGCAACGGGTCGCCGATGTCATACCAGGTGAGCGTGATCTCCTCGTCGTGCGAGATGAGCCGTTCCGTCCAGAAATAGCGCGGGTCGCCAGACCGGGTGAACTCTGCGTCGACCACCGGAATGCTTGGGTCCGCCGTCTCGCCGTTGAGCATTCCCTGCACAGTGGATTGCAGCCAGCGCGCCATCGCGATGTTGTCGGAATAGATGCGCATCCGGTTGTCGGTGAGCTCGCTTTTCAGATAGAGCACGTGCCCCGGCCCCGCCGGGCAGAACAGGATGCGCCAGAAGCTGGCATTCGTCGTGTTGGCCCCACCGTCGGTCGCGCTCAGGCGAATGAACGGGTTCTCGCCTGTCAAGATCACGCGGTTCGGGTCGGCGCTCATGGGTACCTCCGATCGACGATCCCGAATGTTCGTCACGATCGACGCCGAGATGCAAGCTATGCCTCCTGCGCAGGCTGCGGCGGCTGCACGAAGCGGCGGTAGACGGCGCCGAGCCCGATCAGGGTCAGGCCGAGACCGAGGAATGACAGCACACGCCACAGGCCGACGAGGCCGGCCATGTCCACCATGAACACCTTGGCCGCGGTCAGCCCGACCACGGCGATCGCGGCCAGCCGTAGCGCCTTCGAGCCGGCTCGAATGCCACCCGCCATCAGCCCGGCGCCGAAAGCGAGCCACGCACCGGACCAGGCCCACAATTCCGCATCCTCGATTGGCGCCGCGTCCAGCCCGATCGCGGCGGGGTGGAACAGGTGGCGCACCTCGAGCGTGATCCACGCGAAGGCGGCCAACACGGCGTAGCCGCCGAGCACCGGCCGCAACGCCGGCGGCCGCATCGTGGCGGGATGCCGGATGGCCGAGGCGGCCAGCAGCGCCGGCAGCAGGTAGGCAGGCAGTAGCGCGTTCAGCAGGGGCGTCGCACCGACTGGCTCGCCGGTGAACGCCGGATTGCCGATCAGAAGGGCTGTCCCGCCGAGCAGAGCGGCCCCGCCCTGGATGCGCCAAGCCCAGGCGCGGACCGGGCGCGGCGCGCGCTGGTTGAGCCACATCGCCGCCGTCGCGAGCGAGGCGAGCGCACTCACCTGCAGTGCCGCTTCCAGGAACGACGCGCCGGGGAGCGGCATCTCTGAGCCGACCAGATGCCCACTTCCCGCCCAGTGACGGATTTCCAGCACCACGAGCGCAGTGGTGAACGCGGTCGCCCCAGCCTCCAGCACGACGACCGACAGGTCATCAGCGCGCCGTCGAAGGCGCCGCGCCGCCCAGGCGAAAGCCAGCGCCGGCACGCCGTAGGCCGGGAGCAGCCCGTTGAGCCCCGGCGTGGCGCCGAAATCGTAGAACGGCACGTACCAGTTGAGCAGCAGCCGAACGAGCACGAACGCCGCCACGGCCAACGCCACCAACCGTAGCGCCGGCAGATCGGCGCGCTCCTCGATCCAGGCCAGCGGCGGCAGAAACAACGCGACCGCAAGAGTCAGCCATTGATCCGCGAGTAACATCGCGCAGCCGAGTGCCAGGCACCCGACCACGCCCGCCGCATGTACTCCCGCCCGCTGTCGCCCCAATGATCCAGCATTCAGCGAAAGCCTCGCAGCGCCCGTCAGACCGGCCGCCAGCGCCACGGCCACCGCCGCCCACGCCGGGCGGGGCTGGAACAGCGCCACCTGCGCATAGGTGACGGCCAGGGTGAGCACGGGCACGGCCGCCGTCAGCGCCGACCAGCGCAGCGGATGCGCCGCCCGGCGCTCGAACCAAAGCCCAGCGGCCGCATAGAATGCGGCCATAAGCGCGGCCGTCTGGAGCAAGGGCAGGAGCACTTCCGGCGCCCAGGGTCCCGGCAGCACCGCCTGCACCACGCCCTCGACGGTGATTGCCTCGCCGGTCGGCTGCCACGCCGGCAGCGCCCAGGTCAGCAGCACGAGCAGGAACAGCAGGGCCGAGAGCCAGGGCAGCCGGTCGAGCCGCGGCTCGGTCGCGCCCTTCCACACCGCAAGCGGCGAGAGCAGCAACACCCCGGCACGCGGCGCCCAGCCCGGTTCGACGATCCCGACGAGCAGGCCGGACGCCGCCAGCACCGCGAAGGGAATCCACGCCAGCCGTCGCCCGACGGCGTGATCGAGCGCCGCCGGGGGCAGCAGCGCCAGGTTGAGCGCGGCGGCGGCGGGCACGAACAGGCTGGGCGCCCACGCATCGGCCCCGCTGCCGGAGAGCGTCGCCAGCATCACCCAGAACGCGCCGGCAACGGTCGTCGCCCAGCCGAGCCAGACCCAGGCCGTGTAGCGCACCACCGCCAGGGCGGCGGCCGTGACGAACAGCAGATAGACGAACAGGCCCGGCAGCGACGGGTCGCTGGTCTGCACCAGCGCCGGCGTCGCGAAGGCTCCCGCGATGCCCACAGCGGCGACCAGTCGACCATGACGCAGCGAGACCGCGAGCCCGGCCAGGGAAGCAGCCGCCATCAACGCGAAGGCAACAACCGGGGGCACGAGTTCGTACAGAATACCCGCTGCGTAAGCCGCGCCGAACAACATCGCCACGCCGCCTGCCGCCAGAGCCGGGGGCGCCTGGTCCGTGGTCCATCCGGCGGGCTCGGGCTTGTCGCGACGCTTCAGCCAATCCGCCCCGCCGATCAGCGCCGCGCCCAGCAACGCGGCGAGCCCGCAGCGGGTGGCAGGGCCGAGCAAACCCTCGTCCACCGCATAGCGAACGAGAAACACGCCCGCGAGCAGCAGCGCCGCCGAGCCCAGCCAGACGCCCCAGCGCAGGGTAAGCAGCGCCTCGATATCCCAGGATTTCCCAACCGGCTCCGGCGGTGCGGGAGGCGTCGACGGTTGCGGGGCGGGCGGCACTTCCAGTTCGACCGGAGGCGCGGGCGTCGTGACGAAGGCGGGCTGCGCGTCCGGCATTGGCGCGGGCCCCGCTGCCAGCTGCAGACGCAACAGCCTGGCCTCGGCCAGAGCGCGACGGGCCTGGAAGAACCCCACCACCCCGAGCACCCAACCGCCCACGCCGACCAGCAGGATCAGCAGCAGCGGCATCACCAAGTCTTCCATTCTCGTCCCTAGCCTTGCTGGTCGGTTGCGATGTCGGAGCCACTTGCCTGATGCCCGGCTTGCGCCGGGCCGGCTGTCATCCGTTTCACACCCTGTTCACATCGTCGTGGCATCAACGTGGAAATTCGTCTTGCATCCGGATGCATCTTCGGCGCCTCTGCGCGACGCAGAACCGCGCCGACGATGCTGACCGAGAGAACCGCCATGCGACATGCTTTCCGCCTTCTGCTGTTGCTGTGCGTCCTCTGCTTCGGCCTGCTATCCGGAACGGCCTGGGCCGACAATTTCTCGCTGCCCGGCATCGACCGCGACAGCGCGGCCTATTCCACCAGCCTTGCCGCGCGCAATCCGGCCGGCGGCACTGCCAAGGCGCGCCATCAGGCCGAGCAGCAAGCGCAAGCGGCGGTCGCGCGCGGCGATTGGCCCGCCGCCGCCGCTGCGTGGGAGGCCCGCATCGCCGCCGGGGACGCCAAGCCGGAGCAATGGCTCGCTCTCGCCGAGGCGCAGCGCCGCCGCGCGCCGCCAGAACTCGCGCACGCGCTGCAATCGGCGTGGCTCGCCTATCGCGCGGAGATACCGGGCACCGCGCAAATCCCCGCACTTCTCGTCATCGCCGACACGCTGCGTGAGATGGATCGGCTGCCCCAGGCGATCTCGGCGATGGACGCGGTGACACAGCGCGCACCGGGCAACGCGGATTACCGCCGTGCGCTTGCCGACCTCCGGCAGGCCGCCGGGTTGCTGGTGCGGCGCGTGCAGACCGAGCCGGAGACCGATCCGCCGCGTGCCTGCATCGCCTTCACCTCCGCCCCGAGCCGTCGCGCCGATTTCCACCCGCAGGATTGGGTGCGGCTCGAACCGCCCGTGGCGGACGCGGCGGTGACGCGGGAGGACGACCAGATCTGCGTCTCCGGCCTGCCGCTCGCCGCGACGACGCGCATCCTGCTGCGCGCCGGAATGCCGGGCGTGGACGGGCTCAGCCTGCGCAAGGACGTGACGGTGCCGGTCGCGATGGCCAGCCGCCGGCCGCGCATGATGTTCGACAGCCGCTTCTTCGTGCTGCCGCGCGGCCAGGCGCCGCGCGTGACCCTGACAACGGTGAATGTCGGCTCGGTGGCGCTGAAATTCGCCCGCATCGGCGAGCGCGCGATGGGGCCGTTCCTGCATGACAGCCCGCT
>JAFKFI010000145.1:16002-20021 GCA_017307285.1 Alphaproteobacteria bacterium
GTCCACCTACACGATCACTCAAGAGGTCGGCGACGTGGTCTGGAAGGGGCGCGCCGACATCCCGCGCTGGCAACGCAACCAATCCGCCCATACCGCGCTGCCGCTGCCCGACGCGGTGCAGAACGCCGGCCCCGGCCTCTACGCGCTGATCGCCTCGCCCGACGACGGCTCCGGCGGGTCCGGCCTTACTGCCGTGCAGATGATCCTGCGCACCGATCTCGCGCCAACCGTGTGGCGCGGCGCGGACGGGCTCACGGTCCAGGTGCGCGGCTTCGGCGACGCGCGCGTGCGGCCTGGCCTCAAGCTCAGCCTGGTGGCGCGCAACAACGACATCCTCGGCAGCGCCGAGACCGGTCCCGACGGCGTGGCGCGCTTCCCCGCGCCCTTGCTGCACGGCGAGGGGCCGATGGCGCCGATCGCGATTCACGCAGTGGCGTCGGACGGCGACTTCACCCAGCTCGATCTACAACGCGCCGCCTTCGACCTCTCGGATCGCGGTGTTGCGGGCAAGGCGCCGCCGGGGCCGCTCGACGCCTTCGTCTGGCTCGACCGGGGCATTTACCGGCCGGGCGAGACGGTGCAGGTCATGGCGCTGCTGCGCGATTCCGCCGGCGCCGAGGCCGACATTCCGGCGCGGGTCAGGATCAAGCGTCCCAACGGGCAGGTGTTCCTCGACACCGTGCCGCCGCGCGGCGGGGGAACCTCGGTGCATCTGCCTGTGGCGCTGTCGCTCACCGCGCCCGCCGGCATGTGGAGCGTCGAGGTGTTGGCCGACCCGTCACAGCCGCCGATCGGCCGCGCGGCGTTCCGCGTCGATGCCTTCGTGCCCGATCGGATGGCGGTCGATCTCGGCCCGGCGCACGGTCCCATCGTGCCCGGCACGCCCTATGAGCTACCGCTCGCCGCGCGCTTCCTCTACGGCGCACCCGGCGCGGGGCTCTCGGGCAAGGCCTCAATGCAGCTCACCGTCGCTTCCGATCCGTTCCCGGCGCTGGCCGGCTACCGCATCGGCCTGGTGGACGAAACCTACGCGCCTGACAGCCAGGACCTCGACCTGCCGCAGACCGACGCCCAGGGTCACGCGACGATCACCATTCCGCTGAAACGCGCCCCGGACAGCACGCGGCCGCTGCAGGCGGAGATCAGCGCCGAGGTGAACGACCCCTCCGGCCACGCCGCGCACGCCAGCCTGACCGTCCCGGTGCGCCCCGGCGGCCGGCTCATCGGCATCAAGCCGCTGTTCGCCGACAACGCGATCGACGCCGACGCGGAGGGCGCGTTCGATATCGCGGCGATCGGGCCGGACGGCGCCCGCGTACCGGTGAACGCGCGACTGCGCGTGGTGCGCGAGCGGCCCGATTGGCGGCTGGTGATGCACGGCAACCTCGCCCGCTATGAGACGGTGTTCCACGACGAGCCGCTGCTTACGGAGAATGTCGCCATCCCGGCGAGTGGCGCGCTGCACGTCGCGCGCCGCTTCGGTTTCGGCCGCTACCGGCTGGAGGTAACGGAGATTGGCGGCCTCGCCGCGACGTCGGTGCGCTTCCGCGCCGGCTGGGTTGCCTCGGACAGCCCGGATGTGCCCGACAAGGTGGACGTGCTCGCCGATCGCAAGAGCTACGCCCCCGGCGAGAACGCCCGCATCCACATCGCCGCGCCCTTCGCCGGGCCGGCGACTGTGCTCGTGCTGACCGATCGGGTGCACAGCATCCAGACCGTCGACGTGCCCGAAGCGGGCACCGAGATCAGCGTGCCGGTAAACGCCGCCTGGGGTCCGGGCGCCTATGTCGCGGTCCATGTGTTCCACGGCGCGACCGCGAAGAACCAGCCCGGCCGCGCCATCGGCCTCACCTGGGTCGGCATCGATCCGGCCTCGCGTCGGCTCGACACCACGATCGCGGCCGCCGACCGCGTTGCGCCGCGCGCCCGCGCGGAGGTCGCGGTGCATACGGCACCGGGTGCCTGGGTCAGTCTCGCCACGGTGGACGAAGGTATCCTCCGCCTCACGCAATTCGCCTCGCCCGATCCGGTGGGCTACTTCCTCGGCCGGCGCGGCCTCGGCATCGACATCCGCGACGATTGGGGCCGCCTCATCGCGCCGGCCGACGGCGAGGTTGCGGCGCTGCGGCAAGGCGGCGACGAGGGCGGCGCAGCGCTGCCCGAGATCCCGCAGAAGACCGTCACGCTGTTCACCCCACCGGTGCAGACCGATGCCACGCGCTGGTCGCCGAGCCGCTGCTGCCGCGCTTCCTCGCTCCCGGCGATCAGACGCGGCTCACCGTGCTGCTGCAGAACATGGACCTGCCCGCCGGCGAGGCGGCGGCGGAGGTCGCAGTGGAGGGTCCGCTGGCACTGGACGGCCCCGCGCGCCTCGCCGCACAACTCCAGCCCGGCGCCCGCGCGACCGCTTCCACGACTCTGCGCGCGACCGGCATCGGTCGCGGCGTGATCCGGCTGCACGTCACCGGCCCGTCCGGCTTCGCCATCATGCGCGAGGCCGCGATCCTGGTCCGCCCGGCGCGCGGCGCAATTACCACGGTGCTCTCCGGCTCACTCGATCCGGGCGCCGAGGCGCGGCTCGCGCCGGCCACCGATCTGTTCCTCCCCGGTACCTGGCGCGCCTCCGCGACATTCGGCGGTGCGGTGCGATACTCGATGGCGGCACTGTCCAAGGCGCTGGCCGACTATCCGCTGAACTGCCTGGAGCAGGCGACCAGCCGCGGCCTGCCGCTCGCCTTGCTGGAGGACGGGCCGGTGGCCGGCGAGGACCGCGCCGGGCGGCTGCAACAGGGGGTGGAGCAAGTGCTCGACCGGCAGCGCTTTGATGGCGGCTTCGGCCTGTGGTCCGCCTCGGGCGAAGCCGAGCCGTGGCTCTCCGCCTACGCGACCGAGTTTCTCCTCCGCGCCCGTACGGCCGGCGCGGCGGTGCCGGACCAGGCGCTGAAGGAAGCACTGAAGTTCCTCGCCGACGCCACCACGGAGGACGCCACCAGCCCGAAGGCGCTCGCCGCCCGCGCCTACGATCTCTACGTGCTGGCCTTCGCCGGCCAGCCGAGGGCCGGCGCGCAGCGGGTGTTGATGGAACAACTCGACAAGCTGCCGACCCCGCTCGCCCGCGCGCAGCTCGGCGCGGCGTTCGCCCGCACCAACGACGCGCCGCGCGCCGAGGCAGCGTTCACGGCGGCACTCGCCGACCCCGCACGCAAGTTCTGGGGCGAGGATTACGGCACGGCGCTGCGCGACCAGCTCGCCACCGCCGTGTTGCTCAAGGAGAGCCGGCTGCTGCCGGAGCGGCTGACCCGCCTCGTCGCCGCCCTGCCCGGCGCCAATCTCGACCCGCGCGTGATGAGCACGCAGGAGATGGCCTGGGCCGAAGCCGCCGGCGCGGTGCTCGGGCGCGGCGCACCTCCGGCGAAGATTGGGCTCGGCGGACGTCCGCTGCCGCCCGACCCCGTCGTCACCGTCGCGCTCACCGGACCGGATACCGCGCGCAATCTGGGCGACGCTCCCGTTTGGCAGACCTTGTCGGTGAGCGGCGTGCCCACCGCCGCGCCGCCGGCCTCGCGCAACCAGATGCGCGTCACGCGCAAATTCCTCAATCTCGACGGATCGACCCTCGACCTCGACCATCTGCGGCAGAACACCGTCTTCGTCCTGCTCGTCGAGGGCCGCGCCGAGGACGGGCAGGACCATCGCGCCGCCCTGATGCAGGGCCTTCCCGCCGGATGGGAAATCGCCGGGCGGATCGGCGCAGGCGAGGTGGCGGGCATGGCCTGGCTCGGCAAGCTCTCCGAGACCGAGAGCGAGCCGGCGGCAGACGACCGCTACGCGGCGGTGGTCGATATCGCCGCCAACGATCCGACCTTCCGTCTCGCGGTGCGATTGCGCGCGGTGACGCCGGGCAGCTACGAGCTGCCCGGCGCCGAGCTTTCGGACATGTACCGTCCGGCGCTCTACGCGAGGCAGGGAGCGAACCGTATCGTCGTGCAGCCGGCCGACTAACGTGCGGCCGCGACCCC
>JAFKFI010000146.1 GCA_017307285.1 Alphaproteobacteria bacterium
CGCCGGTGGCGATCCGCGAGGGCCATGCCTTCGCCGACACCGTGTTCGGCGGCAATCCCCGCACGGTGGACTATGGCTGCATTCCCTCGGCGGTGTTCAGCCACCCGCCGATCGGCGCGGTCGGCATGACGGAGAGCGAGGCGCGCAACAAGCTGGGCTCCGTGCAGATCTATACCTCGGACTTCCGGCCGATGAAGAACACGCTCGCCAATCGCAACGAGCGCAGCCTCTACAAGCTGGTCTGCAATGCTGACACCGGACAGGTGGTCGGCATCCACATGATCGGGCCGGACGCGCCGGAAATCCTGCAGGCCGCGGCGATCGCGGTGAAGGCCGGGCTGACCAAGGCGGATTTCGACGCGACCGTGGCGCTGCATCCGAGCATGGCCGAGGAACTGGTGCTGATGCGCTGAGGCGCGCGCCGGCGCTCAGCCGATGCCATAGGGCACGACACGGCGATGGCCCTGCTCGATGCGGATGGGGCGGTCGAGCGGCGGGAAGGCGCGCTGGTCGCACCCTTCGCGCGGGCAGAGGCGGCAGGACATGCCGATCGGCGTCGCGGCGGCCTCATCGTTGAGGCGCAGGCCATCGGCATAGATGAAGTTCGTGGCGTGGTCGATCTCGCAGCCGAGTACAACGGCGTAACGCCGGGGGGCGCGGGCGTAGCTGCCCGAGGGCTTCACCAGCCCCTTGGCCATGGAGACATAGCGCATCCCGTCCGGCATCTCGGCGAGTTGCACCATGATGCGGTCGGGGATCGCCACCGCCTCATGCACCGCGACCGACACGTCCTGTCCCTCGCCCGTATGATGACGGTGCAGCAGCGCCGCGATCACGCCGACGGCGAGCTGCTCGCCGGCGATGTGATAGGCGTTCCACATCTGCGGCGCGATCGGCGGCGTGTCGTATTGCATGGCGGGATCGGGGTCGTAGCCGCAATTCATCATCTCGCCGCCGAGCGCGAGATGGATGAGGTCGGAGCCCTTGAAATCCTTCCACGGCCCCGTGTCGCCGAACGGCGTCATGCGCGCGACCACCAGGCGGGGAAAGCGTTGGCCGAGCGCCGCGCGATCCAGCCCGAGCGCTTCGTTCAACTCACCACAGCTGGAATCGAGCAAGATGTCCGCGTCTTCCAGCAAGCGCAACAACGCATCCCGCCCCGCCGGCTCGCGCATGTCGAGCGTCACGGATCGTTTCGCGCGATTGTAGTTCCAGAAGAACAGCGACCGCTCGGGATGCGCCTCGTCGTCGAGAAACGGTCCGATCCGCCGCGTCGGAGCGCCGCCGGGCGGCTCGATCTTCACCACGTCGGCGCCAAGCCCGGCGAGCAGCAGGCCAGTATATTCCGCGAGCTCGTCGGCGACCTCGATCACGCGCAGACCTGCAAGCATCCCGGGCCCGGCCGTGCCGATCATCGCTCCAGGTCCGGCCTTTTTTTCCTCCGCTGGCATGGCTTCCTCCCGATCGCGCTCAGCCGGACGCTCGCAGCATCTCCAGCAGCGTCGCGTTGAATGTCTCGGCGGCCTCATACGACGTCCAATGGCCGGCGCCGCGGATCACGCGAAAATCCAGATCGGGCCGGATGTTCCGCAGCAGCGTCTCGCGCTCGTCGATTTGCGGATAGGCGGGCGCGTCGAACTCACCGTAGATCGCGCCCACCTTCGGCGCGCGGACCTCGGCCAGCGCCTCCGCGGTGGACATGGAGCGCGACAAGAGTGGCGTGCGCAGCCGGTTGCGCACCGAGTGCCACTCCTGAATCTCAAGCGCCAGATCGTCGATATGCGTCGGGTCGTGGATCATCAGCCGCGCGAGATTGATCCGATGGCCGGCGACGCGCTCGGCGCCGATCTTGTCGCGCACCGGCACGAGATCGAGCGTGCGAGCCCGCCCGCCAAGCCCGCCGGGCCCATTCACCGTCAGCGAGCGCACGCGCTCGCCGTGCAGGGCCGCGACAAGAGAACTGATCATCCCGCCGAACGAAAAGCCGGCGATGTCATACGCCGTGTCCGCGCCGATCACAGTATTGAGCCCGTCCGCGACGATCTGCGCGATACCCGCCTGGGTCGGCGGCGACGGGGACTCATCCGACTCGCCGAGCCCCGGCAGGTCCGGTGCCACGACGCGGAACTGCCGCGCCAGCACTGGGATGTTGCGCACCCAATGGCGCCAGGAGCCATTGCCGCCGTGCAGCAGCGCAAGCACCGGGCCGTCGCCCCACGCGTGCCAAACCATGACCCCCTGCCCGCACGACGTCTCAAACCTCTCGGAGGAAGCCTCGATCCGATCGAGGATGGCCTTCGGGTTCTGCGCGGGTAGGCTGTCGGTCATCTGGCCTCGTCAGGGCATGGCTGTCCGGCCGGGGCACGCATCAGAGCGGGCTCCAGTCGGTCATCGCGGCGGTTGCACGATCTCGCGTCGAAGGCGAACCGTAGAGAGCCAGCGCGCGCATCGTCAAGGAGGCTGGACGCGCTTCCAAGGGCAAGCGATAAGGCACGCAACAACCAATGCCGCGCCAGCGACAGACGCAGGGGCCAAGGGAGATGAAGCGAATCAGGCGACACCCGACGCAGGAGCGCCGGACACACTCGTATGAGTGACACACAGATCCTTGTCGAGAACATCCTGAACGCGCTCGCCGCGGGCATCACCATTGGCTGCATTTATGGGCTGATGTGTGTCGGCCTGGGCTTGATCTTCGGCATCATGAAGGTGGTGAATTTCGCGCAGGGCGAGCTGCTGATGCTCGGCATGTACGTCACGCTGTACCTGTTCGGCAGCTGGGGCGTGCTGGCGTTTCTAGGTCCCTATGTCGGGCCGTTCGTCGCCGCCCTCGCCGCAGGGCCGGTGTTGTTCGTCGGCGGGGCGCTGCTGCACAAATTCCTCATTGCCCGCGTCTCCGGCCTGCGCACGTCGGGGTCACTCGACGAGGGGCATTTCGGCCAGCTCATCATCACGCTCGGCCTGTCGCTCATCTTGCAGAACGGCGGGCTGATCGTGCTCGGCTCCACGCCGCAAGCCGTCCGCACGCCGCTCTCCTCGCGCGCCTGGGACATCGGGCCGACGCTCGCCGACGCCACGATCTTCCTCAACAAGGCGCGCACGATCGCCGCCCTGGTGGCCATCGCGGTCGCAATCGGGCTTTATCTGTTGCTGGAATACACGCGCCTCGGCCGGTCGCTGCGTGCGGCGGCCGACAACCCGACGGCGGCGACCTATATGGGCATCGACGTCGACCGCGCCTACCGTATCGCGTTCGGCCTCGGCAGCGGCATCACCGCAATTGCCGGCGGACTGATCGCGCTTTATTTGTCCTTCACCCCATTCGTCGGCCTGGATTTCGTCATCATCATGTATTCGGGCGTGGTGCTCGGGGGGATGGGCAGCATCCTCGGTGCGTTCTGGGGCGGGCTGACGATCGGCTTCGTGCAGCAATTCTCCGCCCTCGTGCTGCCGACGCAGTTGCAGAACGCGGCGATCTTCGTGGTGTTCCTGCTGATCGTATTGCTGCGTCCGCAAGGCCTGTTCGGCCGTTCGGCGGAACGCGCATGAGGCCCCATCAATGAGACCAGGTGGTCGCCCCAAGGTCCGCCGCGACCTGATCGCGCTGGGGATCTTCACCGTCGTTTACCTCATCGTCTGCGCCCTGGTGCGCAACAGCTACTACCAGCTGATGCTGACCCTGGTGCCGATCTGGGCAGTGATGGGCCTCTCGTGGAACGTGCTGTCCGGCTATAGCGGCCTGATCTCGTTCGGTCACGCGTCGTTCTTCGGGCTCGGTGCCTACACGGTGACACTCGCGCTGGTGTACTGGAACCTGACACCGTGGCTCGGCATTCCGCTCGGCATGGTGGTGGGCGCCATCGCGGGGCTTCTCATCGGCTTGCCGACCTTCCGATTGCGTGGCCACTATTTCGCGCTGGCGATGCTCGCCTATCCCCTCGCCATCCTCTACGTGCTGCAATAGCTCGGCTTCCAGGAGGTCTCGTTGCCGATGAAGCGCGAGCACCCGGCGGCGTTCCTCCAGTTCAGCGATCCGCGCATCTACACCGTCATCGCCGTCGGGCTGCTGCTGCTCGCGATGGGTGTATCGATCGCGGTGGAGAACACCCGCTTTGGCCTGTCGCTTATGGCGATCCGGCAGAACGAACTCGCCGCCGAAGCCGCCGGCATCAATGCGCGCTTGTGGAAGCTGCGCGCCGTCGTCGTCAGCGGCGCGATGGGCGCGGCGGCCGGCGGCCTCTATGCCTGCGTGCTGCTGGTGGTGACGCCCGATGCCGTGTTCGGCGTGCTGGTCTCGGCGCAGGCGCTGGTCGTCACCCTATTCGGCGGCGTGGCGACGGTGTGGGGGCCGCTAATCGGCGCGGTCATCCTTATCCCCCTTGCCGAAACGCTCAATGCGGAGCTCGGAAACATCATTCCGGGCATCCAGGGCGTGGTGTACGGCTTGGCGATCATCGTCATCATGCTGCTCGCCCCGGAGGGCCTGTTCTGGACGGTGCGCGACCGCTTCCGCAAGCCTGCCCTGGCGACACCCGCCCCACTGCCGGTCGAGCCGATCGCCGCAACGGCTCCGGCCGCGGCGACGGATGGAACCCCGCTGCTGCAGGTGACCGGCCTGTCACGCGCGTTCGGCGGTCTCCGCGCGGTCGACGAGGTGAGCTTCACCGTCCCACGCGGGGCGATCTTCGGCATCATCGGGCCGAACGGCGCCGGCAAGACGACACTGTTCAACGTGCTGAACGGCGTGCTCGCCGCCGACGCGGGCACGGCGACGCTCGACGGCGAAGCGATGGTCGGGCGCAAGCTGCACCAGATCGCGCGAATGGGCGTTGGGCGGACGTTCCAGGTCGTGCGCAGCTTCCCCCGCCTGCCGCTACTCGACAACGTGGTGGTCGGCGCGTATGGCGCGGGACTGTCCGACACGGACGCGGTGCGCGCGGCAGCGGAGGCGTTGAACCGCGTCGGTCTCTCGCATCTCACCGATGTTCCCGCCGGCCAGCTCACCAATAAGGGATTGCGACTGATGGAGCTGGCGCGCGCGCTGGCCGGTCGGCCGCGCCTGTTGCTGCTCGACGAAACGCTGGCCGGGCTCGGACGCGAAGAGTGCGATGACGTGCTCGCCGTGTTGCAGCGATTGCGCGCGGAGGGCATGACCATCGCCATTATCGAGCACACGATGCACGCCATGCTGCGCATCGCCGACAGCCTGCTGGTGATCGACCACGGCCGCGTGCTGGCCAGCGGCGCGCCCCGCGAGGTGGTCGAGAACCCCGAGGTGATCGAGGCCTATCTCGGCAAGAAATGGTTGAACCGATGCTCGACGTAGCGGGGCTCTCGGTCGCCTATGGCGGATTGCGCGCCCTAACCGAGGTGTCGATCTCGGTTGCCGAGGGCCAGTTCGTCACCGTGGTCGGCCCGAACGGCGCGGGCAAGTCCACCTTGTTCAAGACCATCTGCGGCGTCGTGCCGGCGCAAGCGGGCAGCATCGATTTCGATGGCGCCTCGCTCCTGAAGCGCCCGGCGGCAATGCGCGCGCATCTCGGCATCGCGCACGTCCCCGAGGGACGGCAGGTGTTCAAGACGATGACGGTGCACGAGAATCTGGAGCTCGGCGCCTATCCCGCCGCCGGCCGCCGGCAGTGGAAGCACACGCTGGAGCGCATCCACACGCTGTTCCCGATTCTGCACGAGCGCGCGCAGCAACTCGCGGGCACCCTGTCGGGCGGCGAGCAGCAGATGCTGGCGATCGGGCGTGGCCTCGCCTCAGCGCCGCGCCTATTGCTGCTCGACGAACCCTCGATGGGATTGGCACCAGCAGTCGCGGATACGATCTTCGAGCGCATCTCGCAGATCCATCGCGAAGACGGGCTGACCATCCTGCTCGTCGAGCAGCGCGTCGCCGAGGCGCTGGAACTCGCGGATCGCGGCTACGTGCTGGAGACCGGACGCGTCGCGATGGAGGGGTCGTATCAAACGCTGATGGCGGATGACCGCGTACGCCGCGCGTATCTCGGGATGGGCGAGGCCTGAACGGACCATAGTTGCATCCGGGCGCCGGCCCGCGCTCCAATCCCTTGTGCATAGATCAAAAGACGTACGGGGGAGACGCATGAACCGAGGAATCAACCGGCGGACGGCGCTCGGGATGGGATTGGCGTCGGGCGCGCTCACGCTCGCCGGCCGCGCGGCGCGCGCGCAACAGCCCTCCGAAGTCAAGGTCGCGCTGCTCGCCCCAATGTCCGGGCCGTGGGCGCGCGAGGGCACGCTGATGCGGCTCGGCGGCGAGATGGCGGTGGACGAGATCAACGCGGCGGGCGGGATTGCCGCATTGGGCGGCGCCAAGATGCGGCTGCTGGTCTACGACACCGGCGATTCCGCCGAGAAGGCGAAGAACGCCGCGCAGCGCATGGTGGCACAGGAGCCCGAGCTCGTCGCGGGCACCGGCGCCTGGTTCAGCAGCTTCACCTTGGCGGCAACGGAGGTGACGGAGCGCGCCGCGTTGCCGTGGATGACGTTCTCCTACTCCGACCTCATCACCGACCGCGGCTTCCGCTACGTGTTCCAGACCTCGATGACGGCGGACCGCATGGCGTCGAGCGTGCTGCCGACCATTCTCGAGATGGCGGAGAAGGCGACCGGCGCGCGGCCCACCCGCGTCGGTATCATCGCCGATAACGGTGCGTCCAATGTCAGCTTTCTCAAGCAGGTGCGCGGTGTAGAGCTGCAGCGGCTCGGCCTCGTGGCCGTGGTCGACGAGACTTTCACGCCGCCGCTATCCGACGCGACAACCATCGTGCAGAAGCTGCGCAGCGCGCGCCCGCAATTCGTGCTGTTGCTGGCGTCCAACGTGCCGGACACCAAGCTACTGCTCGACAAGATCAGCGAGTACGGCCTCGGCGGTGGCAAGCTGCCGCTGGTCGGCGGCGGCACCAATATCGGCGCGCCGGAACTGGCAAAAATCGTCAGCAAGGACATGCTGGAGGGCCTGCTCGCCAGCCAGTCGAACTGGCCGGGCAAGGGCCAGGAGGAACTCGTGGCGCGCTTCGTCAAGCGCACCGGCGAACCGTGGATGACGCAGGACGCATACATGACGTACGCGGACATGCTGATCTTCAAATACGCGCTAGAGCACGCCGGCGCGGCCGACCGCCACAAAGTCGCCGAGGCGATCCGCGCGATCGACCTGCGCGACGGCCCGGCGCTGTTCTACCCGGGGCATCATCTGCGCTTCGATCAGGTCGGGCGGCGGATGGATGCGCAGCTCGCGATCATCCAATGGCAGGATGGCAAGGTCGTCACGGTGCACCCCGAGGACATCGCGCTCGCCAAGCCGATCTGGCCCAAGGGGTGACGAGCCTGCCCGGACGCAATAGGCTTGCTCGTTGATCCACACACGGGAGAGAACCGAATGGCCAAGGCACCCACCAGCGAAGCGCGCGACCGCGTCCGCAATACTGTTCCCAAGCTGATCGAGGCCACGGAAAAAGTACTGTTCGGCGACATCTGGGAGCGCCCCGAACTGTCGAAGCGCGACCGCAGCCTCATCACCTGCGCGGTGCTCGTTGCGACCTATCGGCCGGAGCAGCTCAAGGGCCATCTCGGACGCGCGCTGCATAACGGCGTGACGCAGGAAGAGCTCAGCGAGTTGATCACCCACGTCGCGTTCTACGCCGGCTGGCCGGCGGCGATGAGTGCGGCCAACATCGCCAAGGGCGTGTTTGAAGAAAACAAGTAGCCGTCACGACATTACGGGGAAGCGAGCCATGCAAGTCGGTTTCATTGGCCTCGGCACGATGGGTGCCAGCATGGCCGCGAACCTGCAGAAATCCGGTCACAAGCTGGTTGTGCACGACGTGCGTCGCGCCGCCGCCGAGAAGCATCTCGCGGCGGGCGCCGTGTGGGCCGACTCGCCGCGCGCGGTCGCCGAGCAGGTAGATGTCGTGTTCACCTCGCTGCCCGGCCCGCCCGAGGTGGAGGCGGTGGCGCTCGGCCCGAACGGCATCCTCGAAGGATTGAAGCCGGGCGGCGCGTATTTCGATTTGTCGACCAACGCGCCGAGCCTGGTGCGGCGGCTCAATGCGCTGTTCGCTGAACAGAACAAATACATGCTCGACGCGCCGGTAAGCGGCGGCCCGGCGGGTGCCGCGAGCGGCAAGCTCGCCATCTGGGTCGGCGGCGACGAGCAGATGTTCCAGCGCTACAAGCCGGTGCTCGACGGCTTCGGCGATCAGGCGCGCTATATCGGCCCGATTGGCGCCGGCTCGATCGCCAAGCTGGTGCACAATTGCGCCGGCTACGCGGTGCAGGCGGCGATGGCCGAAGTGTTCACGATGGGCGTCAAGGCCGGGCTGGAACCGGGGCCGCTGTTCGAGGCGGTGCGTCAGGGCGCGCTCGGCCGGCGTCGGATGTTCGACCGGCTGGTCGATCAGTTCCTTCCCGGCAAATACGAGCCGCCCGCCTTCGCGCTCAAGCTCGCGCACAAGGACATGTCGCTCGCGACCGCTCTCGCGCGCGAGAACAAGGTGCCGATGCGCCTCGCCGAACTGGCGCTCGCCGACATGACCGAGGCGCTGAACCGCGGCTGGGCGGAACGGGATTCGCGCTCGCCGATGCTGCTGCAACAGGAGCGCGCGGGCGTATCGATTGCCGTGCCGGAGGAGGTGCTGAAGGAGATCATGGCGAAGGATTGAGCCACGGTGCCGGGCAATCTCTGCCCGGCACCCGCTCCACGCTTGATATGAGAATCAGCGGGCCGGCCCCTCGTATTCATCGTGCCGGCGCCACCAAATCCCCGTCTCGTTACGGCCCTTCGGCGCGCAGTCGAGCCACGGATACACGCCCCAGATGCCGTCCAAGCCACGGGCATAAGTGGAATAGGTGTGATAGATGGCGCCATCCTCCATCGCGAACGCGCTCATGCCCGGCCGATCGCGATGGAACGTGGCCACGTCGGTTCCGCATGAGGCCGCAAACCCGGCCTCGGCCCGCTCCCCGCCGCCCTCCTGACCCGCGCGCCACTCGAACACCGGCTCACGCCGGTAATTGTATTCGACGGCACCTTCCCGCTGTTGCTCCTCGGTGAACCAGACATTGAAGTCCGCGTTGAAGTCGCCGCCGAACGAGGATGCCCAAGGAAAATTCCACCCCATCCGCCGCTTGTACGCCTGCAACTTCGCAAGCGGCGCCCGCGAGACCGCCCAGAGCATCACGTCGTGGTTGGCCAGGTGAACCGCGAAGCCATTGAAACCGTCCGCGATCATCGAGCAGGAGGGACAGCCGGCCTTAAAGTCCGGGCCGAACATGAAGTGATAGACGAGGAGCTGCGAGCGCCTTCGGAAGAGGTCGGCCAGCGAGGCGCCGCCTTCATCGGTCTCGAACCGGTATTCCTTGTCGATTTTCACCCAGGGCAGCGCCTGCCGCCGACGCGCCAGCTCGTCGCCGCGCCGCGTCAGCTCCTTCTCCGCTTCGAGCAGATCGAGCCTCGCCGCCAGCCATTCGTTGCGAGTTCCAGTCGAATGTGTGACCATCGTGTTTTCCTTTCGTATGTAATCTTGAAGGCGACGCCGATCGAGCTACCGAACGCCGGACCAGCACCGATGAGCGGCACTTCGCCGCTTGGAGATCAGCCTCAGCCACGGCGCCGAATGGAACGCGCTCATCAGCAAGTACATCGGGATCATGCCACTCAGCGGAGACGCTTCGGGCATGGCCGAACAGATCATGTTCAAGTGGCCGCTTCCCAGAACGCCGGTCAGCAGCGCCATGATCGCGAAGGTCGGCGCCGCCCCGAGGCTTAGCCAATCGGACGGGCGAAGGCCGTCCGCCGTTTCTGTTTCGAGATTTGCATTGAGCGCGGGCATCGCCCTCACTCCTCCTAGCTGGTCGTGAGATAGGTTAGGAGCGGGCATCGACCGGTGAGAGTGACAAGTGTGGCGGGATTCGGATGGACTCGCTGATCACGGCCGCGGCGCGTGCGCTCGCCGCGGGCGATCTCCTCGGAGCACTGAACCGGGTCGCGTTGCGCGACGACCCGCCTGCCCTCGCGCTACGCGGCATCGCGATGGCGCGGCTCGGGGATCTCGTGCGGGCGAAGGCGCTTCTACGGCGCGCAGCGCGCGGCTTCGGCCCGAGAGAGGCCGTGGCCCGCGCGAGATGCGTGGTCGCCGAGGCCGAGATCGCACTCGTCTCGCGCGACCTAGGCTGGCCCGCGAAGGCGCTCGAGACCGCGCGGGCGACGCTTGAGAGGCGCGGCGACTGGCTGAACGCGGCCCATGCGCGACATCTCGAAATCCGACGGCTTCTGCTGATCGGGCGTATCGACGAGGCGGAGTGCGCGCTCGCCGAACTCGATCCGTCGCCCTTCCCGCCGGCATCGAGGGCCGCGCACGAGCTGGTGGTGGCAGGGATCGCGATGCGACGCCTCAGGATCAAGGCGGCACGCGTAGCACTCGGTCGCGCTGAGCGTAGCGCGCGGCACGCAGGGATCACCGCGCTGACGGCGGAGGTCGAGAGCGCGTCTCTCATCCTCGATACGCCCGCGGCACGCCTGATCGCGCGCGGCGAGGAGCGGCTCCTCCTGCTGGAAGCCGTCGAGGGGTTGCTGGCATCGGGAGCGCTCGTCGTGGACGGGTGCCGTCACGTCGTGCGGAACGAAGGCAGGGCGGTCTCGCTCGCCACCCGTCCGGTCTTGTTCGCACTCGCGCGCGCGCTCGGCGAAGCGTGGCCCGCAGACGTGTCGCGAGGCCAACTGCTCGCCCGGGCATTTGGCGCGAAGTCTGCCGATGAATCACATCGCGCGCGGTTGCGGGTCGAGATCGGGCGGCTTCGCACCGAGCTTCGGATGCTGGCCGGCGTGAGCGCGACCAAGCGGGGCTTCATGCTGGAGCCCCGCGGCTCGCGCGAGGTCGTCGTGTTGGCGCCGCCTGTCGATGAGGAGCACGCGACGGTGCTCGCGTTCCTGGCCGACGGTGAGGCGTGGTCGAGTTCGGCCCTGTCGCTTGCACTCGGAACCAGTCAGCGCACCGTGCAGCGAGCGCTCGATGCGCTGGCGGCGTCGGGCACGGTGCAGTCGTTCGGGCGCGGGCGGGCACGCCGCTGGATGACACCGCCATTGCCCGGTTTCACGACGACCTTGTTACTCCCGGCCGCCCTGCCGACCGACTAGAATCGGGACATGAAGCAATCAGCAGCCGAAATCATCCGCGAGCATGGCCCCTTTCCGGGCATCGATCAGGTGCACGGAGTGACGTTCGACGGCCAGCATGTCTGGTTCGCATCCGGCGATCGGCTGAACGCCCTGGATCCGGCGAGCGGGCGCACGACGCGCTCGATCGATGTCGCGGCGCACGCGGGAACCGCCTTCGACGGTCAGCATCTGTTTCAGATCGCCGAGGATCGTATCCAGAAGATCGATCCGAAAACCGGCCGTGTGCTCGCGATGATCCCAGCGCCCGGCGGCGGCGGCGATTCGGGGCTTGCCTGGGCCGAAGGAACGCTTTGGGTCGGCCAGCATCGAGGTCGGAAGATCCATCAGGTCGATCCGCAAACCGGTGCGGTGTTGCGCACCATCGAATCCAACCGCGTCGTGACCGGGGTCACCTGGGTTGACGGCGAGCTCTGGCACGGCACCTGGGAAGGCGACGAGAGCGAATTGAGACGGGTCGATCCTCGAACCGGTGAGGTCCTGGAACGGGTCGAAATGCCGCCCGGCGCGGGCGTGTCGGGCCTGGAATCCGACGGCGCGAACCAGTTCTTCTGCGGCGGCGGAAGCAGTGGGAAAGTAAGAGTGGCCCGGCGGCCGAGGCGTGTTTCCGCTACCGAGCCGCCGTCCTCCGCGCTGTCTGACCGGTGAGCCTGCCGATCAGGTCCGCATAGCCGGCGATGTACTCCGCCATGCCGAGATTCCGCTCCGCATAGCGTCGTGCGCCAGCGCGCAGGCGGCGCGAGAGCACCTCGTCCTCCAGCAGCGACAGCACGGAATCGGCGAGTCCTCTGGGATCGAAGAACGAGGTGAGCAGGCCGTTGCGGTTGTGCCGGATGAACTCGCGCACCGGCTCGGTGTCGCTGCCGACAATCGCGCAGCCGCCGGCCAGCGCCTCGCGCAACGACCAGGAAGCGACGAACGGGTATGTGAGATACACATGCGCGTCCGAGCGCTGCAGCATCCGCAGATACGTGCGATAGTCGATCCGGCCGGGGAACAGCACGCGCTCGGCATCGAACTTTCCGGCCATCTCCTTCTGCATAAGCGCCCGCCACGTGGTGCCGTGCGGCGCGGCGCCATAGCTCACGCCGTCGCCGCCGACCATCACCACCCGCACATCCTTGCGCGCCCCCAAGAGAGGCGGCAGCGCGCGCATCATAGTGTGAAAGCCGCGATAGGGCTCGAGGTCGCGCGCGACATAGGTGACGAGCTTTTCGGAGGGTGCGATGTCCGTCTCGCCGATCCGCAACGGCTCGCGCCTGAGCTCCGGCTGCGGCTTGCACAATTCGAGGTTCACGCCCTCGGGCAACAGGGTGATCTGCTCGTAGGCCCATTCCGGGTAGGTGGAGAGCTGCCATGCCGTCGGCGTCTGGCCATGCCCACCGAGATTGAGGGCCAGCAGGTTGACCGCGTTCTTCGCCCGGATGCGCGGGAAATCGCCGAGATTGGTGGGGAATTCCGGATCGAACCCGACGTCGATCCCGTTCGTGTGGTAGAAGAATTCGTAATAGCCAAGCAACGGCACGCCCGGCCACACGTCGCCGATATGCAACAGCTCGCCCCAGCCGTGATGGCCGATGACGATGTCGGGCTGAAAGCCGAGCCCCTTCAGGCTGGCGGCGGTGCGCGCCACCGCCTCGGCCCGGCGCGACGCGGTCTCGAACTCCTTGACGGTCCAGTGCGTGTCCGCCGGCGGCGGCTCGGGGCGCCGGTACGGCACCTTACGCACGCCGGGGATCTCGTTGGCGTTCGGCTGGGTGATGAAGACGATCTCATGCTTCCGCGCCGCGACGAGGTGGCGGACGAGGTGCAGGAACTGGCCGGGGAAATTCTGATGGACGAAAAGGAACCGCACGCGGGCGCTCGCGACGTTGAAATCAGGGAAAGGACAATGAGTGCTAGCGAGCCCGCCGGGGCTGGACGGCGGATTTGAGCACGCGGGCAGTGCGCGGCCCGGCAGGTGCGAGCTCCGCTGCGGTCCCGCGCCGGACCGGCGAGCCCGCCATGTCCTTCCGGCGCAACTCGATTTGGAATGCCTCGAGCGGTGCCAAGCTCTCCGTCTCGCAGGCTTCGCCGGCCGAGACCGGGCCGGACGCCGTGCCGTCCACGAAGGTCGCGCTATAGCGGCATTCATAGGTCTCCGCCGCGGCGCCGCGTAGCCGAACGCGCAGCCCGAGGACGGGAAGCGCCATGCCGCGGCTGCCGCAGAACTTGCCGCCCTCGATCCACGGCGACAGCCAGCCGCGCCCGAGCACCGCCTGATATTCGATGTCGGCCAGCGCGATGCCCTCGCGTGGCGCGATGCCGAAGCCCTCGATCCAGTTCTTGCTGCCCCGCTCGCCCACCCAGTCGCCGAGCTTCACGGCGACATCGCCGGTGCGTGCGACATGTGCTACGAGTTCCGGCGCAGTGGCGGAATTCGCCGGTTGCGCCGCGACGGCGACATCCGGCTTGGCTGGCTGCGCGGGTTCGGGGCTGAGTCGCAGGACCTGGAGCCGAGGCGCCGCCTCGGCGGCCTGACCGGGCGACTGGTAGATCGTCACCAGGATTTGCGCCTGCGCGGTGTTAACGCGGACCAGCGCGGCGTCGTCCGGACCGGCGAGCCAGCCGTCCTCGCGAAAGGTGGAGATGCGAACCGCGTCGGCGCCCGCAGCATCGGCCGGAGAGGCGGAAATGCGCACGCCCGGCAAGCCGGTCCCATCGCCCGCCGGGGTCGCCGAGGGTGTTTGGAGGATGCAGAACAGGCCCGAGTCCAGAGTCATCAAGTGGCCCGAGACCTTGAGCTCGGTCACTCGGCTGGCCGGGTTCGCGGCAGCGGGCGGCTGGCCCGGCGGGGGGCTCCTCGAGAGCGCGGTGGCGGCTGCGGACATTCGTTCTCGCTGTGGCTGGCTGGAGGGTCGCGGAATGGGAATATGTCAGGAGGGCTTAGGGACGCAATCGAAGGTTGCAGTCTGGCGAGTGCATTGATGACCGGTCTGCTGCGCAATCGCAAGGAGTCTGTCGTTGAGAGCAGCGGAATTGATGCCGGGCGGCAACAGCCAACCCCTGCCCGTCTGGCGGATACGCTCGGCCTGCGCGCCGAAATCGAACGCCGCCACGTCGAGGCCCGCGCGCCAGGCCTCGGTCAGCGTGAAGCACCAGGTCTCCGGCGTCACCGAGGGAAGCAGCGCGAGATCCGCTTCCTGCGCGCGGATGAGTTCCTCGACCTCCTCCGCCTTGTACGGCCCGGTGACGAACACCCGGTTGGTGGCGAGCAGCCGCTCGTCGTCGATGGTATGGCCAACCACCACGAATTCGAGCGGCAGTCGCCGCCGGGCCGCGTCGCGCGCTGCGCCGAGCAGCACGTCGTAGCCCTTCTCGACGCCGATCGCGCCCACCACGCAAACCCGCACCGGGCCGCACTGCGGGGGCTTCGGTTGCGGGATCGCATCTGGCTCGGGCTCGAGCGGCACGACGGTGGGCGCCAGGGCGGGGAAATACCGGGTAAGACGAGCGGCCGCGTCCCGCGACGGCACCTCGACACGTTCGGCGGCGCCGAGAAATCGCGCCGACCCTTCCCGCAGGGCAGCGACGGACATCTCGTCGCCCATATAGCGCCCGTGATCGGCGACGCAGCTTTCGCAATCGGCGATGTCCGGCTCGCCGCAATACCGGCGGTTGCCGCCGACCAGGACGAGACGCGGACAGAAGCAGGCATAGTCGTGCACACGCACGCGGTACGGCACGCCGAGACGGTCCGGCAGGGCCATGACGCCCGGGTCGTGGCCGAGGAGATGGTGGAACTCGATGCAGGCCGGCCGCTCGCGGGCGAGAAAGCGTGTCAGGCCCGGCAGCTCGTCAGGCAGGGTGAAGCGGAGATTGGGAAATCCGCCCGCCGGCCCGTCGCCGAGCACAACGGCAGCAGGCGCCGGGCGTAGCACGATCGGACGGAGGCCCTCTGCCCGGAGCGCCGCGCAGCGCGAAGCGAGGTGCCGCTCGACGCCGCCGCCCTCGTCGTGGCTGACCAGCAGCACGGATCGGCCGGCGCGATCGGGCGTTCGCCAGCGCACCGTGTCGAGCTTACGCCGCGGGGACGCCAGCGGGTCGGCAGCGCGGAATTCGGCGATCAGCGCGTCATAGCCGGGGTGCAGCCGATTCAGCACGCGGCTGTTCCGTGCCGCCAGATGCGCCCGCGCCGCGCCGAAGGAGCCCGCGCCGCGATGGGCGACGAAGGCGCCCGGCACCGCGACATGGCGCCAGCCGAGATGGCGGGCGCGTCGGGAAAAATCGTTCTCCTCACCATAACCCTGGGCGAATACATCCTCCCGCAGCAGCCCCACCTCATCGAGGCAATCATGCCGGATGAACATGCAGAACCCCACCGCCGTCGGAATGTCGACGACAGTGTCGCGGTTGGCGCGGTAGGCCTGAGCGGCGAGCCGGGCGGTGCCGGCGCGATCTGGCGCCGGGCCGGCCCGGTCGGGATCGGGGTAGCTCAGGATGGTCGCGTCGTTGGACAGGGGACAGGCGGTGCCGATGTCGGGCGCCGAGTAGGCGGCCGCTTGCAAGCGCTCCAGCCACAGCGGCGGGGTCAGCGTGTCGCTGTTGAGCAGCACCGCATCACGGCCACGATCCGCCGCGACCCGCAGCCCCGCGTTGGCCCCTGGTTTTCGCGATTGCGGATCAGACGGATGCGTCGGGACCCGGCGAGCCGGTCGAGTGCGGCGGCCAAATCGGGCTCGCGCGAGGCGTCGTCCACCACCGTCACTCGCGTCCTGGGTCCGATCGTGGCGAGCACGTTGTCCAGGCACTCCGTCACCACCTCACGGCCGCCGTGAACCGGGATGATGATTTCGACCTCCCGTTGCCTGGGTGCGGCTGCGACCGGCGGCGTGCCTGTGACGTCGGCCGGGACGGGGCCGATCCGATCCACTCGGCGAGGCGGGGTGAGAGAAGGAAATTGTCGTGCGACGGCGCGCGCAGCAGCAGCGGCGGCGCGTTGCTCGGCGCCTGGGTCGAGCGGGCTGCCGAGCAGGTCGCGGCCATCGCGCCCGATGACGCGCAAGGGGCCGGACGGCAGGTCCGCGAGCGCCGAGGCGGCCAGCCGGAAGCCGCGCGGCTGGGCCAGCACGGCGGGCGCCGACAGGGCGACGCCTCGATCGGTCGCGCGGATTTCGATGCAGCGGTTTGGGTGGCGGACGGAACGGATGCGCAGGATCGGATCGGCGTCGGGTTCGGCCGGATGCCATGCCCAGCCCGACAAGCCGCCCGCATGGCATTCCACGCAGCCCTGGGTGCGGCGGATGGCGGCGAGGTCGATCGGGCTGCCGAGCAGATCGCACCCGTCGGCTACGACGCGCAGCTGTTCGGCGACCCTCCACTCAGCCGGTAGCCGCCGCGCGCTCCGACCCGGTTTGCCGGCCAGTCGAAGCGGTGTGTCGTCCAACGCGGCGGCGAGCAACCCAACCGGTCGCCGCAGCCCCACCAACACGCGCCCGTCGCCCGAAACTGAACACCATCCCGGCGCCTCGACCGCCTCGACGATCGCGTCCGCCGCAAGGTTCGCATCGGGCGTGCCCACATATCGCGAGAATGCCCGGGCCAGCGCCTCGCCGGCCGCTGCGGGGTCCGCGAGATGAAACGAGGCGATGGCAAGGCCAAGCCAAGCCGGACGCACGTCCGCCCGTCGGGCTACCTCGCGGAACAGAAAGGCGGCGCGGGCATTGTCCCGCTGCAGGCAGGTGGCGGCGAGCGCCAGCGCAATAGTGAGGTCGTCGGGCGCGATCCTCGCCGCCCGATCCAGCCAGCGCAGCGCTGCGTCGGCATCCCCGGCAGCCCAGGCAGCTTGACCGCGCTGCCAGGCAAAGGCGGCATCGCGCTCGGCCTGGCCAGTCATCGGGCGCCGCAAGCCGCCGGCAGGATGATGGGGGTCGGCCGGGGCGACCGGCGGCGGGGCGATGGCTCCGGAGCATCGCGGGGCGACAGCTCTGGGGCATCGTCCCACCACGTGGAGTGGTCCGAGCTCCGCGCCAGTTGCTCAAGATGTGTCCGTGGAGGCAGGGGGAAGCGTTGCCGGAGGCGCGGCGCTTGGGCGCGGAAGCATGTTGGCCGTGGACCGCGGCCGCGTGACCGCTTGGGCGTGGCGCGTCGAACCGGAGCGGGGCCGCGCGAGGCGGCTCTCAAGCGTGAACCCAGGGAGGGGATAAAATATCTCGCCGGGGCGAGGTGGTGCCCGAGCATGGCCAGCGCAGTTGCCCCGACCCTCACCGGCCACTCGACTTCTCGCCGGTATACATCCGCGCTGCGGCTCTTGGAGCCGACCGCACCGGGAGGGCCTGCCGGATCAATCGCCGACGGCTGCGCGCGCCGCGGGCGGATCGGACGTCTCCGCCGGGGGCGGCAAGGTGGCGAGTTCGGCCTTGGCCTCCGCAAGCCCCTGTGCCGCGGCGCGTTCCAGCCAGATCCGCGCCTCGGCCGGATTCCGTTCGTTCGCGATGCCACGCGCGAGATAGCGCCCGAGCATCATCTGGGCATAGCTATGGCCACGCTCGGCCGCCGCGCGAAACCAACGCTGCGCCGCCGGGCGGTCGGTCGCCACGTCGTGGCCGCCGCCCTTCAGCGCGCCGACCGAGAACATCGCGCCGGCGTGCCCTTTCTCCGCGGCCTTGGTGAACAGCGCGAGCGCGCCGGCGTGATCCATCGGTCCGCCGCGCCCGTTGACCATCATCTCGGCGAGCGTGACCTCGGCATCGACCATCCCGGTCTCCGCGGCGCGGGCAATCCAGGCGCGTCCCCCCGCCGGGTCGGCTTCGACCCCGCGCCCCTCGGCAAGCATTCGACCGTACAGGAACTGCGCGTTGACCACGCCGTCGGCAGCCCGGCGCAGCCATTGCGCGGCGCGCCGCTCGTCGCGCTCGATGCCGACGCCCTCGGCGAGGCACAGGCCGAAATTGAACGCCGCGATCAGATCCCCCGACTCGGCCGCCTGCTCGAACCATTCGCGGGTCTTGAGCTGGTCGTCCGGACTGGCAAGGCCCTTCAGCACAAGGTTGCCGAGCTCGGTCTGGGAGGTCCGGTCCCCCATTTCGGCGGCGCGGCGAAACCAGGACGCCGCCTCCACCGGGTCGCGCGCGGTCCCGGCGCCGGTCAAATGCAGCAGGCCCATCGTCCGGGTCGCGCCGCGATGGCCGGCCTCAGCGGCGCGACGGAACCAAATGGCCGCCTCGGCATAGTTTGGCGGTAGTGCGCCACCCTTGGCATAGAGGTCGCCGACCAGCGCGGCAGCCTCCGGATCGCCCCCCAACGCCGCGCGGCGCAGCCAGGACTCGCCCTCCGCCGCATTGCGCTCGACACCGCGACCTTCCAACAGGGCCAGCCCCCAACGCGCCTGGCCGTTGCGATTGCCGTTCTCTGCTGCGTGCCTGTAGAGCTGGGCGGCGGCATTGAGGTCCTGTGGCACGCCGGCACCACGCTCGGTCATCATGCCAAGCAGATACTGCGCGGTCGGCAAGCCGGCATCAGCGGCATGGCGCATATGCCGCGCCAGCTTTGCGTGATCCTCCTCGTCTTGCGCGCGATTGGCGAGCGACAAGGCATAGCCGAGCGCGCCTTGCGGGCAACCGGCCTCGGCCGAAAGCTCGTACCAGCGCGCCGCTTCGTCGAGGTTGCGTATCTGCTCGGGTCCCGAGCTAAGGATGAAGCCGAGGATCGCCTGCCCATCCGCCGAACCGGCCTCGGCCGCCCGACGGGCCCATTTTTCCCCGCGTACGAAGTCGGGGTCGCTTGCCTCGTTGGCCATGAACAGCGTCGCCGCCGCGCCGGTGCCGGGCGCGCTTTGCGCCCCGTTCGGACTGCCGAGACCCTGGACGTAGAGCGCCGCCAGCACCGCCTGCGCTTCGACGAAGCCGCGATTCGCGGCGCGTTCCAGCCAGCGCACGCCTTCCACTCGGCTGACCGGCACGCCGGCGCTCTCGAGATAGCATCGAGCCAATCGGAACTCCGCCTCGGCGATACCGGATCGAGCGGCGCGAGCGAAAAGCGGAAAGGCTCGGGCCGCCTGTCCGCGACCGGCCAGCCCCTTGGCGCGCCGCAGCGACGCCTGCGCTGAGGTAATGCCGACCAGGCGATCAGCCAGCGTGCGCTTTGCCGGAGGCGTCAACGTCACGGCTCGCGCATCCCTTCCGATGCCACGGGCAGCACCTTCGCCATCAGATAGGAGAGCACCGTGCGCTTGCCGACCTTGATATCGGCGGTGACCGGCATTCCCGCCGTCAGGTGAAAGCCGTTCGGCACACTGTGCAACTCGGTCCGGTCGATCGCGATGCGGGAGCGATAGAACGGCTCCGTGCTGCCGGCGGGAACCGGCACCGACATCGCGCCGAACTTGCTGCGCTGCTCGTCCTGACTGGTGAAGCTGTCGGCGCTGATCGTGCGCACAGTGCCGTAGCCAAGCCCGTACTGTGTGAACGGGAAGGTGTCGAACTTGATTGCCACCGGATCGCCCACGTGGACGAAGCCGTCGTCGCTGCCGGCGATGTTGGCTTCCACCTCGAGCGGGGCGTCTGCAGGCACCAGCGTGATGAATTGGTCGCCCGATTGCAGCACCGATCCGACCGAGACTTTCGCGACCGTCAGCACCGTGGCATCGCGGTCGGCACGCAGCTCGACCAGCTGCCGGCGCAGCTGCGCCTTGTTCAGCGACTCCCGTGCGTCGCTGAGCTTTTGGGTCTGTTCCGAGAGCTTCTGGGAGACCTCGGCCTTCCAATTCTGCTCGTACCCGTCACGCTCGGCGCGCATCGCCTCGAAATCGCGTCGGGCGGTCTCGGCCGTGTCGACGGCATTGGACAGGCCGCGCTCGATCTCGAGCCGGTTGTCTGTGGCGGCAAGCGAGTTGAGCCGGCTACCCACCTGCAACCGCTCTAGTTCCTTGCGCATTGTCTCGACCTGCAGGGCCACGGATTTGCGCTGCTGATAGGCGGCGGCATCCGCGATGCTGCGCTGGATCGTGGCCTGAAGTCCGCTCAGCTTCTGGCGATAGGTCTCGAGCTTGTAGTTCCGCTCCGCCTGGCGCTGCGCGAAGATCGCCGCCTGCAACGCAAGCGCCGGATCGAGCCCGGTATAGGTGAACGCCCGTCCCTCGGCCTCGGCCTGCAGCCGGGAGACCTCGGCCTGCAGGCTGGCGACCTGGGCCGCCAAGGCGCCGACATCGGCCGCGGCGAAGGTCGGATCGAGCTGCGCGAGCACATCCCCGGCATGGACCGTCTGGCCCTCGGTCACGTTGATCGAGCGGACGATCGCCGTCTCCAGCGGCTGCACGACGAGCGTCGGCGTGCGGGCGACCACCTTGCCCTGGGCGGTGACGACCTTGTCGATCGGGATCAGCCCCATCGCCAGAAGGCAGGCGAAGAACAGGCTGGTGACGACCCAGATGGTGCCTCGCGCGGAGCGCGGCACTGGAACGTTAAGGATCCCGGCGGAGGGCGATTGGAATTCCAGAATGGCCGGCAGGGTCGGGTCCTTCCTGCCGCCGCTCGGGCTAATCGCCTTGGGCAAGGGTCGGAGCGAGCGCTGCATGGCGGGAGCCTTGGGTTTCGAGATGACGGTTCTGCTGCAGCCAGAGCTGGCGATAGATCGAGCACCGCTCGAGCAGCACGCGGTGCGGTGCGATGTCGACCACGCTGCCCTTGTCGAGCACCAGGATCTGGTCGCATTCGGTCAGTGATGACAGGCGGTGCGTGACGATCACCATTGTCCGTCCGCGCGCGATCCGCAGTAGATTGGCGTTGACCAGTGCCTCGCTCTCCGGGTCGAGCGCGCTCGTGGCCTCGTCGAGGATCAGAATGCGCGGATCGGTGATCAGCGCGCGGGCGATCGCCAGGCGCTGCCGCTGGCCGCCTGAGAGATTGGGCGAGCCCTCCTCGATGAAGGTCTCGTAGCCGTTTGGCATCCGCTCAATGAATTCCTCGGCGCCGGCGAGCCGCGCGGCGCGCACCGCGTCCTCCAGGGTGAGGCCGTGCCGGCCGGCGATGAGGTTGTCGCGGATCGAGCCTCGGAATAGGAAATTTTCCTGCAGGACGACGCCGAAGCTCTGGCGCAGATGCCGCAGGTTGATCTCGCGCAGATCGCTGCCGTCGATCTTCACGAAGCCGCTGTAGTCGCGGTTGATGCCTTGCAGCAGCCGGGTGAGCGTCGACTTGCCGGAGCCGCTGCGACCCACCACGCCGAGCATGGTGCCGGCCGGAACCGAGAAGCTCACACGGTCCAGCGCCGGCACCTTGGTGCCGCCATAGGTGAAGGTCACGTCGTCGTAGCTGATCGCGCCGGTGAAGCGCGGGCGCAGGCCACCGCCGGCGGTGTTGGTCTCCATCGGGCGATTGAGCACCGACGCCGCCTCGCCGATCGCCGCGCCGACCTCCTCGTAGTCCTCGATCAGCTTGGCCAGCCCGACCAGCGGCTGCGCGACGCGCATCGACAGCATCATGAACGCGAACAATCCGCCGACCGCGTAACCCGTGCGGTCCGACAACGCCATATAGGCGCCGATCAGCACGATGCCGATCGACATGAACCGCTCGATCGGCGTCACGATGGTCTGCGGCCAGTTCGACAGCTTGCCGAACGCCATGCGCCACTTGCCGACGTCGGCGACGCACTCGTCCCATACCGCGCGGCGCTGCGGCTCGAGGGCGAGGGATTTCACCGTCTTGACGCCGAAGATCGTCTCGCCGAGCGCCGAGGCCTTGTTGGTCTCGGCCTGCACGACCTTGTTGAAGATCACCCTGAGCGGACGGAGATAAGCGAGGATCACCAGGGCGATCAGCATAGAGCCGGCCAGCACCATCCAGGCCAGCGTGGCGTTGAGATAGAACAGGAACGGGATCAGCACGAGCAACGTGATCAGGTCGAGGAAGGTGGTCAGCAGCTTGCCTGTGAGAAAATCACGAACCTTGTACACCGAAGTGATCTTGTGCATCGTCTCGCCGGCCGGATGGCGCTCGAAATAGTCGAGCGGCAATCGCAGTAAGCGGCCGAAGATGTGCAGATGCAGCCGCGTATCGAGCCGCATTCCCACCACCAGCACGATCAGTCGGCGGGCGTAGCCGAGCAGCGCCTCGTACGCCGCCGCGATGCCAAGCAAGGTCGCGAGCATCGCCAGCGTGGCGTAGCTGTGATGGGTCAGCACCTTGTCGACAACTGTCATCACCAGCAAGGGCGGGAAGATCGTCAGGAAGCTGAGGGTGAGCGAGGCGAAGCCGATGTCGCGCAGCGTGCGCTTCTCCTGCAGCACGAGGCCAGCGAGCCAGCGCAGGTTGAACGGCGCGTCGTCGTCGGTCACGCCGCGCTGCGAGCGGAGCAATACCGCCTCGCCCGACCACACCTGCGCCAGACGGAGCTCGTCGACCGCCACGGCGGGCTCGCTGCTCGGCCGCTCGGGGTCCTGCAGGAACACCACGTTCTGAGTCTGGTTCACCCCGGTCAGCAGCCCGGCGCTGCCGTCGGCGAACAACAGCACGACCGGCCCCACATCTTGGAACCGGAACAGCTGGCGCCAGCGCAGCCGGACCGCGCGCGCCCACATCCCCGAGCTTTGCGCCCAGGCCGAAAGCGAAGCTGCCGAGGGCACCTTCTCCCCCGGCCTGCGTGGGAACTCGCCCGGGTCGAGCTCCATGCCGTAGAACCGCCCAGCCACGATCATCGCCTGCAGGCGTGGCTCGACCGGCGGCGCGGCAGTTGCTTCCGAGCAGTCCGTGTCGGACGAGGCGGGGCCGGGTACAGCCCGCACCACGCCGAGGGGCTCGTCGTTCGAGATGTCCACTAAAAATCCCCCTGAGCGGCGCGCCGGGTTACCGGAACCGTCCCGGACCCGTCGATTCAAAAATCAAATCGGCCCGTCCGCCCGCGGCGGAGTGTGGGTCCGATTATGGCGGCTGCGAGCGGCGAGATCAAATATTCGTATGTTTCGTACGCGGAAAATTGACGTCTCCGCCCTCGCTTCCGTCATGGCTACCCCGTCATCGCGCCGTCAGCGGACGATTACTCGCTGAACTCGGTTAAGCATCGGTGAAGGGGCACACAGGTCATCAGGACTGCCGCAATTTGGCCGCTGGAGGAAGTGAGGCTATTCAGTGTATTCGCCACCCATTCCCACCGGGCCGAGCATGAACATACGCCACGCGGAAGAAGCCGATCTCGCCGAGATCCAGTCGATCTACGCCCACCACGTGCTGACCGGGACCGGCACGTTCGAGGAAGTGCCGCCTTCGGTCGAGGAAATGACCGCGCGCTTTCGCCACGGCAGCGGGCGAGGCTGGGCGTGGCTTGTCGCGACGGATGCCACGGGGGTGCTAGGCTTCGCCTATTACGCACAGTTCCGGGATCGCTCGGCCTATCGCCACGCGGCGGAGAACAGCGTCTATGTGCGCCAGGACGTGCGCGGCCAGGGGGTCGGCAAGCTGCTAGTCGCCCAGCTTATCGAGGAGGCGCAGGCGCGGGGCTTCCGCCAGATGATCGCGGTGATCGGCGACTCCGAGAATGCCGGCTCGATCGGCGTGCATTCGAGCCTCGGTTTCCGCATCGTCGGCACCCTGCACGCCGTCGGGGTGAAGTTTGGCCGCTGGCTGGACGTGGTGTTCATGCAGCGCACCCTCGGCCCCGGCGATTCGGACGTGCCCGACTAGGCGAGCCGGAAACGGGCGCTCGCCACGGGGTCGGCCGCCAGCGCCGCGAGCACTTCGGCGCGACCGGCTGCGCCGCAGACGACGACCACCGCGCGAAAGAAGCTCACCTCCCCTTTGGCGCGGGCCAGGAACAACCGTCCAAGCGCGTCGGCCACCGCCCCACGAGCCACGCAGCAGGCGCAATCCACCCTGTGTTGGCCACGGCCGGGCGCGAAGCGAGCCACCACAGCGCCGTCCGGCGCGGGCGAGTCGCCTTCCAGGAGCAGCGCGGTATCCGGCACCGAGACCGCTTCGGCGAGGAACGAAACCGGGATGCGAGCGTCGACTGACCACGGCATGAGTGGACATAAGGATATGTTTATGTCATATGCAAGCCGTGGAAGCGCTTCTTACAACTCTCCGCGCCGCCGCCGAGCCAACCCGGCTCCGCCTGCTCGCCCTCGCGGCACGGGGCGCGTTCTGCGTCACCGACTTCACCGAGATTCTCGGCCAGTCCCAGCCGCGCCTGTCGCGTCATCTCAAGCTGCTCTGCGACGCGGGACTGCTGGCGCGTGTGCGCGAGGGGGCGAACGCCTGGTTCACCCTTCCTGTGGGCGCCGACGGCACCCTGGTCCATGACCTGCTTGCGCGGCTGCCGGAGGACGATCCGGTGCTCGCCGCCGACCGCCGCCAGGCCGCGCGCGTGCTGGCCGAGCGCGCCCGCGCGGCCTCCGAGAGTTTCCGCCGGCAGGGCGCGGATTGGGACGAGATGCGCGCACTCGACCTACCGGCCGCCGCGGTCGAGCAGGCGCTGCTCACTCTCCTGCCCCCCGGCGACATCGGCCGGCTGCTCGACATCGGCACGGGCACCGGCAGGCTGCTCGAACTCCTCGGCCCGCGCGCCGACGAGGGCTTAGGGGTGGACGCCAGCAAGGCGATGCTGGCCCTCGCCCGCGCTCGCCTGTCGCGCGCCCGGCTGGCGCATTGCGCGGTCCGGCAGGCCGACATGTATCGCCTGCCGCTGGCCGATGCCGGCTTCGACGTCGCACTGCTGCAAATGGTGTTGCACTACGCCGAGGAGCCGGCGGGTGTACTGGCCGAGGCCGCCCGCGCGCTGCGCCCTGGCGGGACGCTGATCGTGGTGGACCTCGCCGCGCATGACCGCGCCGATTTCGCCGCCCGGCTCGCGCATCGCTGGCAAGGCTTCTCCGATGCCACCATGCGCGACCTGCTCGCCGGCGCCGGTTTTTCCCCCGCCCCTCACAGCACCATCCCCGGCCCACTCACCGTCCGCCTGTGGTCCGCCCGTCTGCCGCTTACCGCTCAGCAACCAGCAGCGGTCAGGATCACCCACCCTGCCCTGAGCTTCTGACGACGCTCCGGGTCGCTGAAAGAGAAACGAATGTCCCGACCCCATCTCCTCGATGCGCTGCGCGACCAGGTGCTGCTCTGCGACGGTGCGGTGATTCACCACGGCTATCTCGCCGCCGGCGCCGACATCGTGCAGACCAACACCTTCGGCGGCTCGCCGATCACCCTCGGCGAGTTCGGTCTGCAGGACCGCGCCTTCGAGATCAACCGCATCGCTGGCGAGCTGGCGCGCGAGGCCGCCGAGAGCTTTGCCGATTTCCGCCATCGCTGGGTCATCGGCAGCATCGGACCTGGCACCAAACTGCCGAGCCTCGGCAACATCGCGTACGACCCGCTGGAAGCCGCCCTCGCCGAGCAATCCCGCGGTCTGATCGCCGGCGGTGTCGATGCCATCCTGATCGAGACATGCCAGGATACCTTGCAGATCAAGGCCGCGGTCAACGGCGCCAAACTCGCGCGCTCCGAGGCGAAAGCGGAAATACCAATCTTCGTGCAGGTCACGGTGGAGACCACCGGAACCCTGCTGGTGGGTCCAGACATCGCCGCCGCCGCGACGGTGGTGCACGCGCTCGATGTGCCGCTGATCGGGTTGAACTGCGCCACCGGCCCGCAGGAGATGGCCGAGCACGTGCGCTGGCTCGCCGCCAACTGGCCCGGACTGCTCTCGGTGCAACCCAATGCCGGCCTGCCCGAGCTCGTGGATGGGCACACGCGCTACCCGCTCGGCGCGGCCGAGATGGCGAGCTGGCTGGAGCGCTTCGTCGCCGAGGACGGGGTGAACCTGATCGGCGGCTGCTGCGGTACCAACGCGGACCACATCGCCGCGCTCGACGCGATGCTGAAGCAGCGCGGCGAGTTCCGCCCGGCACCGGTCGCCCGCAAGTCGGTCTGGATGCCGTCGGTCGCCAGCCTCTACCAGCAGGTTTCGCTGCGCCAGGAGAACAGCTATTTTTCCATCGGCGAGCGCTGCAACGCCAACGGCTCGAAGAAGTGGCGCGAGGCGCAGGAGCGGGGGGACTGGGACGGTTGCGTCGCCATCGGGCGCGAGCAGATCGCCGAGGGCTCCAACAGCCTTGACGTCTGCACCGCCTTCGTCGGCCGCGACGAGGTGGCCGAGATGAACGAGGTCATCCGCCGCTTCACCGCCTCGGTGAACGCGCCGCTGGTGATCGACAGCACCGAGACGCCGGTGATCGAGGCGGCGCTCAAGCTGCACGGCGGCAAGCCGATCATCAACTCGATCAACTTCGAGGACGGCGAGAAGCACGCCACCGACCGATTGATTCTTGCGCGCAAGTTTGGCGCAGCCGTCATCGCGCTGACCATCGACGAGCAGGGCATGGCAAAGACCGCCGAGGGCAAGCTCGCCATCGCGCGCCGGCTGGTCGATTTCGCCTGCAACCGTCACGGCCTGCCGCAATCGGATTTGCTGATCGACCCGCTCACCTTCACCATCGCGACGGGCAATGAGGACGATCGCAAGCTCGGGCAATGGACCTTGGAGGGGATCAAGATGATCCGGGACGAGTTCCCCGACATCCAGATCATCCTCGGCCTCTCGAATATCAGCTTCGGCCTCAACCCCGCGGCGCGCGCGGTGCTGAACAGCGTGTTCCTCGACCATGCAGTGCGCGCTGGCATGAGCGGCGCGATCGTGCATGTCTCGAAAATCCGCCCACTGCATCTGCTGGCACCCGAGGAGGTGCAGGTGGCGGAGGATCTGATCTTCGACCGCCGGCGCGAGGGTTACGATCCGTTGCAGAAGCTGCTGGAGATCTTCGCCGATCGCAAGGCGGCCGACGCCACGGTCAAGAAGCGTGCCGACACGGTGGAAGGACGCTTGAAGGACCGCATCGTCGACGGCGACCGCAAGGGCCTCACCGAGGAGCTCGACCAGGCGCTGGAACACATGCCGCCGCTCGACATCATCAACAACGTGCTGCTCGACGGCATGAAGGTGGTGGGCGAGCTGTTCGGCGCCGGCAAGATGCAGCTTCCGTTCGTGCTGCAAAGTGCCGAGACGATGAAGGCCGCCGTCGCCTATCTCGAGCCGTTCATGGAGCGCGTCGAGGGCCAGGAGAAGGGCACCGTCGTGCTCGGCACGGTGAAGGGCGACGTACACGACATCGGCAAGAACCTCGTCGACATCATCCTGACGAACAACGGCTACCGCGTCGTCAATCTCGGCATCAAGGTGCCACTGGCCGACATTCTCGCGGCGGCGAAGGAGCACAGGGCGCACGCCATCGGCATGTCCGGCCTCCTGGTGAAATCCACCGTGGTGATGCGCGAGAACCTGGAGGAGATGTCGCGTCAGGGCATCGAAATCCCGGTGATGCTCGGCGGGGCGGCGCTGACGCGCAACTACGTCGAGGACGAGTGCGTCCGCTCCTATGCCTGCGGCCGTGTCGCCTATGCGCGCGACGCATTCGACGGCCTGCACCTGATGGACAAGATCACGGGCAACGGCTTCGACGACTATCTCTCGGCGGTGCAGGCCAAGCGGGTCGGCAAGACGCGCAACAATACCCGCGTGCTTGGCCAGGCTGATGCGCGCGCCTTCGCCCCGGTCGACGTCGCGGTGGTGCGCGAGCGCCGGCGCCGGCTGACGCGCGACGTGCCCGTCGTGACGCCGCCGTTCTGGGGCGCGCGCACGATCGAGTCCACGCCGAAAGCGATCGTGCCGTTCATCAATGAGCGCAGCCTGTATCAGTTCCAGTGGGGCTTCCGGAAGCAAGGGCGCAGCCTCGACGACTTCATCGGCTGGGCGAAGCAGGAGCTGCGCCCGGTGATGAAGCGGATGTTGGCACTGTGCGAGGCCGAGCACATCCTCCGCCCGCAGGCTGCGTACGGCTATTGGAAGGCGGCCGGCCAGGGTAATGAGCTGATCGTGTTCGAGCCGGACGGCGAGACGGAAATCTGCCGCTTCAACCTGCCGCGACAGCCGCGCCAGGACGGTGATTGCATCGCCGATTTCTTCCGCGATGTGGATGACGGCGAGCGCGACATGATCGGCTTGCAGGTGGTCACGATGGGCCAGCGGGCGAGCGAGGTCACGCGCGCCTGGTTCGAGGACAACCGCTACCAGGACTATCTCTACCTGCACGGCCTCTCGGTGGAGATGGCCGAGGCGATGGCGGAATACACCCACAAGCGCATCCGCGCCGAGCTTGGCTTCGCCGCCGACGACGATCGCGAGATCGAGAAGATGCTCGGCCAGAGCTATCGGGGCTCGCGCTACTCGTTCGGCTATCCCGCCTGCCCAAAGCTCGAGGATCAGGAACCGCTGCTCAAGCTGCTGGGCGCGGAGCGGATCGGCGTCTCGTTGTCCGACGAGTGGCAGCTGCATCCCGAGCAATCCACCAGCGCCATCGTCGTCGTGAACCCGTACGCCAAATACTTCTCCGTCTGACCGCTTCTCGGATCGGGGCGGCCTCTGCTACAGGCCGTCCCGCGAGAGGGGGGCCGACGATTGATTGCGGGCGAGCGGCGCATGACGGGCGTTGCATGACCAAGGGCGAGCAGCTGGCGCTGGGCAGCATCGGCATCGGCAGCCTTGTGCTGGCGATCAAGGCGGCGGCGTGGTGGCTGACCGGCAGTGCTGCGATCTATTCGGACGCGCTGGAGAGCACCGTCAACGTCGCGGCGGCCATCGTGACGCTCGGCGCGATCCGCCTTGCCGGCAAGCCGGCTGACGAGAACCATCCCTACGGCCATGATAAGGCGGAGTTCTTCGCCGCGGTGATCGAGGGCGTGCTGATCGTGGTCGCCGCTCTCATGATCTTCGAGCACGCCTGGAGCACCTATCGTCATCCGCAGCCGCTCGCCATGCCGGCGATCGGCCTCGCGCTCAACGCCGTGGCCACTGTGATCAATGCGCTTTGGGCGGTCCTGCTGATCCGCACTGGCCGCCTGACCCGCTCTCCCGCCCTGATGGCGGATGGCAAGCACCTGATGGCCGACGTCGTCACCTCGGTCGGTGTCATCGTCGGTGTCGGGCTCGCCGTGCTGACCGGCTATCTTGTGCTCGACCCGCTGCTTGCGGCGGCGACCGGGCTGCACGTGCTCTGGTCGGGCGCCACCATGATCTCGTCCTCGGTGGGCGGGCTGATGGATGCCGCACCCGCGCCTGAGATCGTCGAGCGCATCCGCACCCTGGTGGGCACCCACGCCGAGGGCGCCATCGAGGCGCATGATCTGCGTACCCGCCATGCCGGCAAGCTCACCTTCCTCGAATTCCATCTCGTGGTGCCGGGTGCCATGAGCGTCGCCGACGCACATGATATCTGCGACCGCATCGAGGCCGCGCTGAAGGCCGAGATGTCGCATCTGATGATCACCATTCACGTCGAGCCCGAGGGCAAGGCGAAGCACCAGGGCATTCTCGTCCTGTGATCCACGCCGTCCGCGCGCTGTTCCTGCTCGTGGTGCTGGCGGCACCGGCGCAGGCCAGCCAGCGCGTGGTTTCGCTCAATCTCTGCACCGACCAGATGCTGGTAATGCTGGCCCCGGACCAGGTCGCGGCCCTCTCGCCACTCGCGCGCGACCCGACATTGTCGATCGTCGCCAAGCAGGCGGCCAGCATGCCGGTGACGCGAGCCTCGGCGGAAGCCGTGCTCCGACTGCACCCCGACCTCGTGCTGGCGGCGCCCTATGGAGCGCAGACGACGCTCGGGCTGTTGGAGGAGCAAGGGATCAAGGTGCAGCGTATCGACCTGCCGACCGATTTCTCCGGCATCCGCGCGCAAACGCGAAAGCTCGCTGCCCTGCTCGGCGTGCCGGCACGCGGCGAGGCACTGATTGCGACGATGGATGCCAAGCTCGCGGCGCTCAAGCCGCCGGACCATCCCGTGCGCGCCCTGGTCTGGCAGCCGCGCGGCTACACCGCCGGCCCCGGCAGCCTCGCCGACGCGGTGCTCAGGGCAGCCGGCCTGACCGATATCGGCACCGGGCGACAGGTCGGGCTGGAGGCCCTGCTCCAGCTCCGGCCGGACCTGCTGGTGCTCCCCGTCCCCGCGCGATCCCCCTCGCTCGCCACGGAGTTGCTCGATCATCCGGCAACCGCGGGCATCCCGCGTCGCTTCATCCCGCCCGCGCTGACCATCTGCGCAGGGCCGTGGACGGCGGATGCCGCTGTGATGCTCGACCGATGATACGGGTGCTCTGCCTTGTGATCGTCGCGCTGTTCGCGCTGGCCCTGCTGGTCGGCGATGCCGGGTTCGGCATCCCGCACAGCCTCATCCTGTGGCAGATCCGGCTCCCGCGGGCCGCGCTCGCAGTGCTGGTGGGCGGCGGCCTCGGTCTGTCGGGCGCGGTACTGCAAGGCGCCTTGCGAAACCCGCTGGCCGATCCCGGCCTGCTCGGCATCACCGGCACCGCCGGGCTCGGCGCGGTGATCGTGTTCTATTGGGGCATCGCCCGCGCCTTTCCCCCAGCGCTGCCGCTCGGCGGCTTGGCGGGCGCCGCGGTGGGGTGCGTCATGCTGCTCGGCTTCGCTGGGCGCGCGCCGTCCGGGCCGTCGCTGATCCTTGCCGGGGTGGCGCTCTCGGCCATTGCTGGTGCGCTGCTCGCCCTCGCTCTGGTGCTGGCACCCAACCCGTTCGCCTTGGCGGAGATCACCTTCTGGCTGATGGGCGGCCTCATCGACCGCTCGCTGCAGCACGTGGCCCTGGCCGCGCCGCCGATCCTGCTCGGCTCCGCCCTGTTGCTGCGGCTCGGTCGGGGCCTCGACGCGCTGAGCCTGGGCGAGGAAACCGCGCGAACCCTCGGCGTGCCGGTTGCCCGCACCCTTCGGCTCGCGGCGCTCGGCACCGCGCTCGCGGTCGGCGCCGGCACGGCGGTCGCGGGCGCGATCGGCTTCGTGGGCCTGGTCGTGCCGCATCTGCTGCGACCTTTCATCGGCGAACGGCCGGGTGCGCTGCTGCCCGGCTCCTTTCTCCTGGGTGCCGCGCTGCTGCTCGCCGCCGACCTGCTGGTGCGGATCGCGCCGCTGCCGCAGGAGCCACCGGTCGGCGTCCTGACGGCGCTGCTCGGCGCGCCATTCCTGGTAGCGATCGCTCGCCGGATCGCGCCGTGAGCGGCATCGGCATCCGAGCCGACGCGATCCAGCTCGGCACCCGCATCGTGCTGCGCGACGTGGATTTCTCCGCCGGCCCCGGCGAGCTGGTCGCCCTCTGCGGCCCGAACGGCGCGGGCAAGACCACCTTGCTGCGCGCCCTCGCCGGCCTGCTGCCTGGCGGCACCGTGCCGGACCCGCGCCGCGTCGCCTATGTACCGCAGGGCGCGCGCTGCGCCTGGGGCATCACGGTCGCGCAAGTCGCTGCCCTTGGCCGCATCCCGCACCACGACGAGGCGCCGGCCGACGTCAGCCGGGCGCTGGAGGCCTGCGGCATTGCCCATCTGCGGGCGGCCCGGATCAACCGCGTCTCGGGCGGAGAAGCACGTCGTGCCATGCTCGCCCGCGCCTTCGCCACTGACCCCGAGGTGTTCCTGCTCGACGAGCCCACCGCCGATCTCGACCCCGCCGCCACGCACGCGATCATGGCCTTGCTGCGCCGCACCGCAGCCGAGGGACGTGCAGTCGTCGTGGTGCTACACGCGATCGACCTCGCGTTGCGCTACGCCGATCGCATCGTGGTCCTCTCCGGCGGCCGGATCGTCGCGGACCAACCCGCGGGCACGGCTCTGCCCGCGGCGGCGGCGGCATTCGGC
>JAFKFI010000147.1 GCA_017307285.1 Alphaproteobacteria bacterium
GACCTACGCGGAGGGCGGCACCGCGCCGCTGATGCTTGCGCTGAAATCCGGCAATTTCGGCGCACGCGACTTCTTCCTGAAGGCGTTCCAGCAATCCGGCTGACGGAGGGCGCGATGACCGAGGACGACCAGCGGCATTTGCTCGTGGACTTGGCCCGCAGCCTGTTTGCGCGCGGCCTTTCCGTGGGGAGTGCTGGCAACATCAGCCTGCGCCTCGCCGACGGCTATCTCATCACTCCGACCAATTCCTCGCTCGGGCGGCTCGATCCGGCGCGGCTGTCCCGGCTCGACGCCGAGTTTCGCCACGTCGGCGGCGACCCTCCATCGAAGGAGGTGTTCATGCACCGCGCATTCTACCTGACGCGCCCGGAAGCCGGCGCCGTCGTGCATCTGCATTCGACGATGGCGACGGCGGTGGCGTGCCTGCCGGACGTGGACGCAGCCAACCCCATTCCGCCGCTGACGCCCTACTTCGTGATGCGCGTCGGCCGCCAGATGCCGGTGGTTCGGTATTTTAGGCCCGGCGATCCGGCGATGGAGCCCGCGATCGCCGAGGGCGCGCGGGATGCACGCGCGGTTCTGCTGGCCAATCATGGCCCGGTGGTATCCGGCAGGACGCTTACGGACGCGGTGTACGCGGCGGAGGAACTCGAGGAGGCGGCCAAGCTGTTCCTCATCCTGCGTCGCGGTGAGCACCGGCTGCTGACGCCGCCGCAGGTCGAGGATCTGCTTGCCAATTTTGGCTGAGCGGCCCCGCGCTGAAACGAGAAAGGGCGCCCGCGGGCGCCCTTTCGTCATCGTATGAGCCGTTCAGAGCGACGCTCTAACCGATCGACTCCGTGGAGGACTGCGGAGAATCCTGCTCCATCTCTGGGGTCATCGTCTCCGGCGCGACTGTCGTCTTGCGCGGACGCCGGGTCGCGGGCTTCGCCGCGGGCGTCCGGCGCGTGGTGGTCCGCTTCGTCGCGGGCTTGACCGCGGCGGCGCGGCGCGTCGTCGTCGTCTTTTTCGCGGCAGCCGTCGTGCGTCGCGTGGCGGCCGGCTTCGCAGCGATCTTGCGGGCCGTCGTCTTGCGCGCGGTGGTGGCTGTCTTGCGCGTCGCGGTCGCCTTGCGAGCGCCGGTCGCACGGGTCGTCTTGCGCCCGGTTCCCGCGCGGCTAGCGGCAGCCGTGCGCGTGCCGGTCTTGCGGGTGGTTGCCTTGCGCGTTGCAGGCTTCGCCGTCTTGCGCGCAGTCGTAGCGCGGGTCGCCGTCTTGCGCGCCGCCGGCTTCTTCGCGGCGGTAGCCCGCTTCGGCGCGGCCTTCCGGGTTGCGGTGGTCTTCTTGGCGGCTGTTGTCCGCTTCGTGGCCGTCGTCTTGCGCGCGCCGGCAGCGCGCGTTCCGGTGGCGCGCGTGGTCGAGCGCGTCGCTGTCTTCCGCGTGCCCGTCCGCATGGCCTGAGCCTGAGCGCGCGGGCGATCGGTGGTGGTTTCTTCGCTACTCACTGTGCGAACTCCTTGTTCATGCCCTTGCCAGGGAACTCGACGCCCTCGTGTCAGGGCCGTTGTATCGGGAACGTGCGATAACGGAACGGCCCTTCCTGCAACCGGTTCCGAGTTTATCCGCAGTTGCCGGCATCGCCGCGCCTGCGGACGCCTGTTGATCGGGCCAGTGACCGGACCGGTGCCGTCGCGACATTCCAGCGCAACCGCGCGGCAGGAGTGTGGCGACCGACCGACGTATCCGACGAGAAGCGCCGCCTCCGCGCTCCAAGCCCCACCGCCGCATCCACCCAGGCACGGGATCGCGTAGCGGCTGCATCCGGAACCGCGCGCCGCCATCCTTCCATTCAGCGCGGATCGACATCTTCGTACGATGCTTGGCCCGCTATGCGTCGCCTGAACAAAGCCGCGGTCAATGGACCGTCCTTCTTTGCGTACCATGCGTGTGCCGAACGAATCACCGAATCGGGCGCACACATGCCGTTTCCGCTATTCCGCTTCTGACATTCGCATGTCAACAAAAAGCAACCGATTCACGCTGCACGCGGCGAAAAAATCCGCGCGGGATGCAAATACGACGGCGTGAACACAAAGAAGCCGCCGCGACGGGCCTCGTCGCGGCGGCTTTCGTGGCGATTGGTGCGAGCGAGCGCCGCGTACGTCAGCGACGCTGTGCCAAGGGCACGAACCGCATATCCTCGGGGCCGACATAGTTCGCCGTCGGGCGGATGATCTTGCCGTCGATGCGCTGCTCGATCACGTGCGCGCTCCAGCCCGCCGTGCGGGCGATGACGAAGAGGGGCGTGAACATCTCGGTCGGCACGCCCATCATGTGATAGCTGACCGCGCTGAACCAATCGAGGTTGGCGAACATCTTCTTGGCGTCCGCCATCACGGCCTCGATCCGGTCGGCGATGTCGAACATCGCGGTCGACCCGGCCTCTTCCGAGAGATGCCGCGCGACGCCCTTGATCACTTTGTTCCTGGGATCGGCGATCGTGTAGACAGGGTGGCCGAAGCCGATCACGACCTCCTTGTTCGCCACCCGCTTGCGGATGTCCGCCTCCGCCTCGTCGGGGCTGTCGTAGCGCTTCTGTATCTCGAAGGAGACCTCGTTCGCGCCGCCATGCTTCGGCCCGCGCAGCGCGCCGATTCCGCCGGTGATGGCGGAATACATGTCGGCGCCGGTGCCGGCGATCACCCGGCATGTGAAGGTGGAGGCGTTGAACTCGTGCTCGGCGTAGAGGATCAGCGAGGTGTGCATCGCGCGCACCCACAGCTCGCTCGGCTTCCGACCGTGCAGCAGGTGCAGGAAATGCCCGCCGATGCTGTCGTCGTCGGTCTCGACCTCGATCCGCCGGCCGTTATGCGCGTAGTGATACCAGTAGAGCAGCATGGAGCCGAGCGAGGCCATCAGCCGGTCGGCGATCTCTCGGGCACCGGGGTGGTTGTGGTCCTCCTTCTCGGGCAGCACGCAGCCGAGTGCCGAAACGCCGGTGCGCATCACGTCCATCGGGTGCGCCGCCGCTGGCAGCGCCTCCAGCGTCGCCTTCACAGCGGCGGGAAGGCCGCGCATGGCGCGCAGCTTGGTCTTGTAGGCGCGCAGCTCTGCTACGTTGGGCAGCGTGCCGTGCACCAGGAGATACGCGATCTCCTCGAACTCGCAGGTCTCGGCGACATCCAGGATGTCGTAACCGCGATAGTGCAGATCGTTGCCGGTGCGCCCGACGGTACAGAGTGCGGTGTTGCCGGCGGTCACGCCGGACAGCGCCACGGATTTCTTTGGCCGGTTGGCCAGGCTCTGGGTGCTCGGTGCCTGTGTCTCGCTCATGATCGCTCTCTCCTCCGCTCAGAAGATTCCCGGCTTGCCGACCGCCAGCGTGCCGGCTGGCAAGGCCACGTTCAGCAGTTGCAGCTCGCCCGCCTGCAGGCGCGGCAGGTCCTGCACGACTTCCAGGAACCGGTTGGACTCCCGGGTCGAGATGATGCCGTCTGTCAGAGTCTGGAACTTGTGGATGTAGTCCGGGCGGCTAAACGGCTTGGCACCGAGCGGGTGCGCGTTGGCGACCGCCATCTCGTCCTCGATCTTGGATCCGTCGCGCATGAACACCTCAACCCGAGCACCGAACGCGAGCTCGTTGGGGTCGGTCGAATGATAGCGCCGCGTCCACTCGGCGTCCTCCTGGGTCTCGATCTTGTGCCAGAGCTCGACCGTGGAGGCGCGCGAAGCCCGGCGCGGGGCGTAGCTGTCAACGTGGTGCCAGCTCCCGTCCTCCAGCGCGACGGCGAAGATGTACATGATCGAATGGTCCAGCGTCTCGCGGCTGGCCTTCGGGTCCATCTTCTGCGGATCGTTGGCACCGGTGCCGATCACGTAGTGCGTGTGGTGCGAGGTGTGGATCACGATGCGCTCGATCTGCCGCGGATCGGTGATCTGCTCGCGCAGGCGGAATGCAAGGTCGATCAGCGCCTGTGACTGGTACTCGGCGCTGTGCTCCTTGGTGTAGCTGTCGAGGATCGCGCGCTTGGGCTCGCCCGGCTCGGGCAGCGGCACCTGGTACACCGCATCCGGCCCGTCCAGCATCCAGGCCACCACGCTGTCCTCGCCTTCGTAGATCGGGCTCGGCGCGCCCTCGCCGCGCATCACGCGGTCCACCGCCTCGACGGCGAGCTTGCCGGCATGGGCCGGTGCGTAGGCCTTCCAGCTGCTGATCTCGCCCTTGCGCGACTGGCGGGTGGTAAAGGAGACGTGCACCGCCTGCTGCACTGCCTGATAGATCACGTCTTGCTTCAAGCCGAGCAAGGTGCCGATGCCGGCGGCCTGCGCCGGGCAGAGATGGGCGATGTGGTCGATCTTGTGGGCGTGCAGGCAGATCGCGCGGACGAGGTCGATCTGGATTTCGTAGCCGGTGGCGATGCCACGGATCAGCTCGCGACCGGATTTCTCCATCGTCTGCGCCACAGCGAGGATCGGCGGGATGTTGTCGCCGGGATGCGAGTAGTCGGCAGCGAGGAAGGTGTCGTGCATGTCGAGCTCGCGCACCGCCGTGCCGTTCGCCCAGGCGGCCCATTCGGGGCTGACGCGCTTGTTGGCTGCGACGCCAAACACCGTAGCACCATCCTTGCGGGAATGGCCGAGCGCCATGTCGCGCGCCGACGTGACCGGGCGGCGGTTGATCGCGGCGATCGCCACGGAGGCATTGTCGATGATGCGGTTGACGATCATGGCGGAAACGTCGCGCTCAACGCCGACCCGATCGGCCGCGACACCGGCGATCTTCCAGGCGAGCTGATCCTCCCGCTTCAGGTTCGATTTCGAGGGAGAAACCCTCAGTTCGTGCTGCTTCATGCAGATCCTCCGATGGCGCGGACAGGTTGGCGACTTGACTTGCGCGGTCTAGCCTCTGAACCCAGCCTTCGTAAGGTCACGTCGCTGCAACGGCAAGCGCACGGCCATCACGCAACCAGGGTGCATATATAAGGTGTCCGCTTCATTCGACCGGGTGTTCGTGGGCGACGTGGTCAGCGCCGACGCCATTCTCACCGACGGTTTCGTCGCGGTACGCGGCGAGACCATCGCCGCCATCGGCCAGGGCTCGCCGCCGCCGGCCACCGAGGTGCTGGACTACATGGGCAAGCTGATCCTACCGGGTCTGGTCGATGGGCATATGCACACGTCGTCCGCGATGGGCTGGCCCGGAATCGAAGGCGCGACACGTAGCGCGGCGGCCGGCGGCGTCACCACCTGCGTCGACATGCCTTACGACGTGCCGCATCCCGTGACGGACGCGGCCTTGCTCGCCGAGAAGATCGGCTGGGTGGAGCGTACTGCGCATGTCGACATGGCGCTCTACGGCACGATCCTGAAAACCGGCGGCGTAGGCGCGATCGAAGGGCTGGCGGCGGGCGGCGTGTCTGCCTTCAAGCTTTCGACCTACGAGTATGATCCGGTGCGCTTCCCGCGCATCGACCATCCCACGATGGTTGCGGCCTTCCGCGAGATCGCCAAGACCGGCCTGCCGGTCGCGGTGCATAATGAGGATCAGGAATTGGTCGAGCGACTGACCGCCGAGGCGCGCGCCGCCGGCCGCACCGATCCGATCATGCATTGCCGCACCCGGCCGCCGCTTGCGGAGACGATGGCGGACCTGGAAATCTTCGAGATCGGGCTCGAGACCGGTGCCCACGTCCACATCGCGCACTCCTCGCTGGCGCGCGGTTTCGCCATCGCGGAGACCTTCCGCGACATGGGCGCGCAGGCGACTGGCGAGGCATGCATTCAATATCTCTGCATGACCGAGGACGACATCGTCCGGCTCGGCGGACGCGGCAAGTGCAATCCGCCGTTCCGCACCGCGGATGAGGTGGAGCGGATGTGGCAGGCGCTGCTCGACGGCAAGGTCGCCTATGTCTCGACCGACCACGCGCCCTGGCCGCTGGAACGCAAGCAATCTGCCGACATCTTCGCCAACGGCGCCGGCCTGACTGGGCTGCAGAGCTTCGCGCCCTTGATGTTCACCTTGCTCGACGAACGCGGGCTGCCGCCGACCTTGATGGCGACTTACTGCGCGGAGCGGAGCGCCAAGCTGCATGGGCTGTATCCACGCAAGGGCGCCATCCGCGTCGGGTCCGATTGCGATTTGCTCGTGCTGGAGCGCGGTCAGTTCACCTTCGACGAGGCGGCGATCCAGGACCGGCCGGAGACGCGCTGGTCGCCTTATCACGGCCGCGCCATGCGCGCCCGCGTCGCGGCGACGGTGCTGCGCGGGAACCTGATCTGGGATGGCACGCAGGTGCTTGCCGAGCCGGGCACGGGCCGCTTCGTGCGGCGCCTGCCGTCGGGCTAATCCGTTCCCAAGACGACGCCGAGGGCCAGCGCGACGGCCGCCTGACACGGCTCGATTACCGGAACGCCAACCGCTTTCTCGACCCAGGCGCGGTGGCGGGCCATCCCGGTGCAGCCCAGGATCACGGCCTTGGCGCCCTGCTCGACGGTAGCTCTCGCCGCCGCGACGAGACGGCATCGCGCCGCGTCGGGTTCCAGCAATACTTCCATCGTCACGTTCAGTGCGACTTCGGCAGCAAGCCGGCCCTCCAGCCCCACGTCACGCAGCGCGGCCAAATGGCGGTCCTTCGAGGCGTCCACGATGGCCACGACGCCGAATCGGTCGGCGCGCGCCGCTGCCGCGGCGGCGGCGGACCGAAAAGCACCGAAGACCGGCCGCGCGGTCGCGCCACGCACCGCCGCCAGCCCCGGATCGGATGCGCAGGCGATCACATAGGCATCCGCCGGATGGCTCTCGACCCGCCGGCACAGCGGCTCGACCACTCCGTGCCAGTCCCGCCAGGAGTAGATCGCGGGCGGCCCCTCCTCCAGCGTGGCGACCTCGAGGGACGGCCCACCGGGCCAGCGGAAAGGCGCCACGGCCGCCGCGATCCCAGCGCTGCACGCCAACGAACTGTTGGGGTTGATGATCAGGATGTGTGCCATGCACAATTCTTGCTGCCCACCGACGCCTGCATCAAGTAAACAGCGGCGCGGAATCCTGGCGCGGCTCGGGCCGCCTCGGCCCTTGCTCTGCACGAAGGACACCCGTATGACCCCGACCCGCTGGCAGCCGAACCGCTCTCCCCTGCTGTCGTCCGTACCGCTGCCGTCCTTGGGTACCGCGATCAAGCGTGGCCTGCTGTGCCGCTGCCCAGCCTGCGGGCAGTCGCATCTGTTCAATGGCTATCTCCGCGTCGTGCCTGAGTGCCGCCATTGCGGCGCCCCGCTGAGCCTTGCCCGCGCCGACGACGCACCGCCCTATTTCACCATCTTCCTGGTCGGCCACATCATCATCCCGATCATGCTCGCGGTGGAGCGGCACACCGACCTGGCCATTTGGCTGGAGGCCGCGATCTTCCTGCCGCTAACCCTGGCGCTGACTCTCGCCTTGCTGCGGCCAATCAAGGGCGGCACCGTCGGCCTGATGCTGACGCTCGGCATGGTCAAGCCCGCATCCGATGGCTGAGCCACGATGACCCCGGCCGCGGCGACGGAGGCCGACGCGCGGCTGGTGCGCGTGGTGCTGGACGGCGAGGCCCTGACGCGCCTGTCGCCGATCATCGAGGCCGACCGCGCACAGGCAGTGGCCGACCTCGAAGCAGAGAACCGCTTCGCGCCTATCGGGCCGAAGGTGCACACGCATGGGCCGTACGCCCTGCACCTCTCGATCCAGGAAGGCCGGCTGGTGTTCGACATCAGGCGCGAGGACGGCGCGCCGGTGACGGCCATCGTACTGGCGCTCGGCCCGTTCCGCCGGCTCATCAAGGATTACCAACTGCTGGTCGACAGCCATATCAAGGCGGTCGAGGAAGGGCGCGAGGCGCGCATCCAGGCGATCGACATGGGCCGGCGCGGCCTGCACAACGAGGGTGCGGAACTGATGTCGGAGCGCCTGCACGGCAAGATCGCGATGGATTTCGAGACCGCACGGCGGTTGTTCACCCTGGTCTGCGTGCTGCACCAGCGCATCTGAGAACCATGAAGATCGACGGCAAGCCATACCGCAGCGTCTGGGTGGACCGGGAGGATGGCTGGTCCGTCCGAATCTTCGACCAGACCAAGCTGCCCTGGGACGTCGAAATCCTCCGCCTGGCCGACGTGGCGGCCGCGGGGCACGCCATCCGCTCCATGCAGGTGCGCGGCGCGCCATTGATCGGCGCGGTGGCCGCCTACGGGCTGGCGCTGGCACTGCGAGCGGATGCGTCCACCGAGGCGATGGAGCGCGACGCGGCGATGCTGGGGGCGACGCGGCCCACCGCCGTCAACCTGCGCTGGGCGCTCGACCGGATGCTGACCCGGCTGCGCAACACCCCGCTGGCCGAGCGCGTCCGCACCGCCTACGCCGAGGCCGCCCTCATCTGCGACGAGGACGCGGCGCAGTGCGAGGCGATCGGCACGCACGGGCTCGCGCTGATCGAGGCTGCCGCGCGGGTGAAGGCCGGCGAGCGGGTCAACGTGCTGACCCACTGCAATGCCGGCTGGCTGGCGACGGTCGACTGGGGCACCGCCCTCGCGCCGATCTACAAGGCGCACGATGCTGGCATCGACGTGCATGTCTGGGTGGACGAGACCCGACCGCGCAACCAGGGTGCCGCGCTCACCGCCTGGGAACTCGGCCGCCACGGCGTCGCGCACACCGTCATCGCGGACAATGCCGGCGGGCATCTCATGCAGCACGGCGAGGTCGATCTGGTCATCGTCGGCACCGACCGGGTGACGCGCACCGGCGACGTGGCCAACAAGATCGGCACCTATCTCAAGGCGCTCGCCGCGAAGGACAACGACGTGCCGTTCTGGGTCGCCTGCCCTTCCACCACGATCGACTGGAGCGTCGCCGATGGCGTCGCCGACATTCCGATCGAGCAGCGCGCGGAGGCCGAAGTCGCGGCGGTGACTGGCCGCACCGAGGACGGGTCGATCGCGACGGTGCGGGTCGCGCCGCTCGGGAGCCCGGCCGCCAACCCCGCCTTCGACGTGACCCCGGCGCGGCTGGTCAGCGGGCTGATCACCGAGCGCGGCCGCTGCGCGGCGACTGCAGACGGCCTCCGCACGCTGTTTCCCGAACACGCCTGAAGCGATCGGAACCCCAAGATGGCCGAACCCTATGATGTGATCGTCCTGGGGGTCGGCGGCATCGGCAGCGCCGCCGCGTTCCATCTCGCGCGGCGTGGCCAGCGCGTGCTCGGGCTGGAGAGGTTCGACATCCCGAACCGCATGGGCTCCAGTCACGGCCTGACCCGCATCATCCGCCTCGCCTATTACGAAAACCCCAAATACGTCCCGCTGCTCCGCCGCGCCTACCAGAACTGGCGCGAGACGGAGCGGATGTTCGGCGAGCAATTGCTGTTCGTCACCGGCTCGATCGATACCGGGCCGCCAGACAGCGTGGTGTTCCAGGGCTCGCTCGCCTCCCGCGCCGAGCNCCCGCTTTCCTGGCTATACGCTGCCCTCCTCATACCGCGCGTTGTTCCAGCCCGAGGGCGGGTTTATCGCCTCCGAGCGCGCGATCGTCGCGCATGTGACGCTGGCGCAGGCGCATGGCGCGGATATCAGGGCGCGCGAGCGGGTGCTCGGCTGGGAGCCGTCGGGCGATAGGGTGCGCGTCACCACGGAGCGTGGCCGCTACGAGGCTGGTCGGCTGGTGGTGAGTGCCGGCGCCTGGATCGGCCAGTTCGCCGCGCCGCTCGCGGGCGCCGCCGTGCCCGAGCGCCAGGTGCTCGGATGGTTTCAGCCGAACGACCCGGCGCTGTTCCGTCCCGATCGCTTTCCGGTCTTTAACGCTTTGTTCGAGGAGGGCCGCTATTACGGCCTGCCGATCTGGGGAATGCCGGGCCTCAAGATCGGCCGCTATCACCATCTGGACGAAACCGTTGACCCCGAGACGATGAACCGGGATTGCACACCGGCCGACGAGGCGCTGCTACGCACCGCCATCGCACGCTATTTCCCCCGCGCGAACGGCCCGACGATGGGCTTGGCGCCTTGCATGTTCACCAATACGACGGATGAGCATTTCGTGATCGATACACTACCCGATTGCCCACAGGTGGTCGTCGCCTCTCCTTGCTCGGGCCACGGCTACAAATTCTGCAGCGTGATCGGGGAGATCCTCGCGGATCTGGCGACGACGGGCAAAAGCGCGTCCGACCTTTCCCTGTTCCGGCTGGCGCGGCTGCGGGCCACGTAGATGCGGCCCCTCGCACCGGCGCTGGGGCTCCTTCTGGTCGCCGGGTGTGCGGGTCCCTCGCCACCTCCGGCGGCCGCGGCGGCACGCACGACCCAGCGTGTCCCGGCCGACGCGCACACGCCCGATTTTGCCCGTATTCCGTACGAGCCCCTGTCTCGCGAGTCAGTGGTCGCGATCGCGCTGCGCGAGTGGCGGCTGTTCGGGCAGGGCGTCGACGACGACCCGCCGGGTACCCGTCCGCCACCGGAACCCGACCAGAAGCCCGAACGCTGGCCCGGCATGTGGCAGCGTGTCGGCGAGTATTGGTGGCTCGGCGTCGATCCCAATGACAAGGAGGTCGCCTGGACGGGCAAGCATGACGAGAACGGGTTCGTGTTTCCCGCTTCCGACGACGGCCGCTACGCCTGGTCCGCCGCCTTCGTCTCCTACGTCATGCGGATCGCCGGAGCCGGGCCGCGCTTTCCCTACTCGCCCACCCATGCCGACTACATCAACATCGCCCGCGAGATGTCGCTGGGCCAGACCTCGGGTTACGATATCACGGCGGAACGGCCGGACGCCTATGCACCTCGTCCGGGCGATTTGATCTGCACCGGTCGCGGCCGATCCGGCGCGCTCCGCTATGACAACCTGCCGGCCGGACGGTTCCCCGCTCATTGCGATTTCGTCGTGCAGGTGGCACCCGGCCAGCTTACCGTGATCGGCGGCAATGTGGACGACGCAGTGACGATGAAGCACGTTCCAACCACTCCGGACGGCAAGCTCGCCGAGCCGGACGGCACCGTGCTCGACACGCGCTATCCCTGGATGGTGGTGCTGCGGGTACTCTACGAGATGCCGGTAAGCTGACGGCACTTGCCACGCTGGGGAACAACGGGATGGACAAGCCGCTCGCTGGAAAAGTCGCCCTGGTCACGGGGGCAGGCAAGAACATCGGCCGGGCGATCGCGCTGCGCCTCGCCCGCGACGGCGCCTCGGTCGTCGTTAACGGACGGCGGGACCGTGGCGTGGTTGATGCCGTGGTGGGCGAGATCAACGCGCTGGGCGGGCAGGCGATCGGCTGCATCGCCGATGTGACGGACCCGGTCGCGGTTGGGGCGATGATCGATCAGGCGGTCGCCGCGATGGGCGGGCTCGACATCCTGGTCAGCAACGCCGGCCTGCGACGCCAGACCGCGTTTCTCGACATGAGCCTGGAGGAGTGGCGCGAAATCCTTTCGGTGGCGCTCGACGGCGCGTTCATCCTCGCCCGTGCCGCCGTGCCGCGCATGATCCCGCGCGGCGGCGGCGCGATTGTGGCGCTATCGGGCATCTCGACCCATGTGGGAACACCCAATCGCTGCCACGTCTCGGCCTCCAAGGCGGGGTTGGAAGGGCTGATGCGGGCGCTCGCGATCGAGCTCGCGCCGCATCGGATCACCTGCAACTGCGTGGCACCTGGGGCCGTGGACACGGTGCGTGGCCCAACGGCGGGTGCGCTGCCAGGCAGGCTCGGCAACGACGCGATTCCGCTCAAGCGCAAGGCCACCCCGGACGAGATCGCCGCGATGGTGCGGATGCTGGTCGGGCCGGAGGGCGGCTACGTCACGGGGCAGACGATCCACGTGAACGGCGGAGCGTTCCTGACGTAGCTGCGCGGGCGCTCCTATCGGCTAGCCATTGTAATTCAACCGCAATCCCGGATCCGGCCACTCCATCACGGCCAACTGCCCCGCCGCCGACAGCGTAATGTAGGCCGTCCGCATGTCCTTGCCGCCGAAACAAATATTCGTCGGATAGACGTCGGGCACCTTTACCTGTCGCAGCACCTGTCCGCCGGGCGAGATCACCGTGATGCAGCCGGTGATCAGCGTCGCCACACAGATATTGCCGTTGCCGTCCACCGCGAGGCTGTCGAAGCGCTGAAACCCGTCGAGCCCGGCAACCAACCGTCCGCCGTGCGGCGAGGGGAATGGCGCCTTGCGGATCGCGCCGGGGCCGTCGAGGTCGAACGCCCAGAGCCGTGCCGCCTCGGTGTCCGCGACGTAGACCACCTTGCCATCGGGCGAGAGTCCGACACCATTCGCGGTGACGATCGGGTGTGCAATCTCGATGATCTTGTTGCCGTCGGGGGTCGCGTAATAGAGCCCCCCGTGGTCGCGGTCGCGCGCTCGGCGCTTGCCGAGATCGGTGAAATAGAAGCCGCCCTCGGTATCGAACACGATGTCGTTCGGCGCCGACAGTCTGAAGCGCCCGCAATGCGTATAGAGCGTGCGCGCCTCGCCGGTGCGCGGATCGATGCGCTGGATCGAGCCGCCGATATAATCATCGGACGGGCCGGTCGACAGGAATCCGCCATGCGCGTATGCGTTGCCGCCGTTGTTGCAGCAATAGAGCGCCCCGTCCGGCCCGATCGCGAGCCCGTTCGGCCCGCCGCCCGCCTGCGAGAAGCGATCCACCTCGCCGTCCGGCGTGATGCGCGTGACGGTGCCGCCGGCGATCTCACCGAGGATGACCGAGCCATCATCCATCGCGGCCGGCCCCTCGGGAAACTTCAGGTCATGCGCCAGAATTCGCAACTCGGACATCGCGCCCCACTCCCGCTTATCGTGATGCGCGACGTTCTCGCGTAACCTCGCTGGTCGTCAAGCGGGCGACCTAGTGCTTGACCAGAACCGCGTAAAACTCGTTGCTACCGCTGAGCGTCTCGTAGACCCGCTCGACCGTCAGGCTCACCAATCCCGCACGCGCGAGAACCTGCATGAGGGTCCGAAAGCTGGCCGGGGTGAACTGCCAGGCGTGCGCGTCGAGGTAGCCCGTCCGTGCGTGGAATTCGGAGACGAGCTGACGCACCGATGCGGCAAGTCCGTCATCGGCCGCGCGCTTCGAGGGGTCGTCGCCGTGGTCGCCCCGCCAATGTCGATGCGCGTCGTTATGCGTATGCATCATCCGGCCCTGCACGAGACTTCTCGGTGCATGGTCCCGCCGCCCGCTCAGAAATGCGTCAAGCACGTCGGCGATCGTCGTTTCCGGGAGAAAGTGATCGAAGCAATAGCGCTTGTCCGGAATCGCCACCATGAACCGGCCGCCGCTCCGCAACACGGACGCGACCTCCTCCAAATGGGTGACGAGGCACGGCTGATGCTCGACATTGTGCGATGAAAATACCAACTCGAACTTGCTTCCGATCAGCTCGGAGTAGCTCTGCCCCTTCCAGACGAAATCGATCTCCGGCACGAGCGCAGGATCGGCCCAGGCCATGCCGCGCGCCAGCTCGCGGAGCTCGTCGGTGCTGAACGCATCGAGATAGGACACCCGATGCGTGGGGGCGCGGAACGCGGGCGTGCAGAACGGGCCGATTTCCAGTAGTGGGCGGTCAGGGGGCACAAGCGCGAGAAACGCCCGCCGCCCGTCGATCGCGCTGCACACGCGCCCCTCCGCCCGGCCATGCGCCTGATAGTGGAACCGGGCCTCCGCTTCGTTGAACTTGCGCAAACCCTGGTTGCTCTGATGGCCGACGTATTTCTCGTAATCGTATTCGAGAGGAAGCTCTCCTGCCCCGTTATCCCGCATCTACGCCGGTGCGTCCTGCGCGCCGCGAATCAGACGGCCTGGCAGCGCCCCGGTCGCCGCGCCCTCGCGATGCACCATTACGCCGGACACGATCGTCGCCTCGTAGCCGCGCCCGCGCTGCACCATGCGGCGTCCGCCGGCGGGCAGATCATAGACCACCTCCGGCCCATGCAGCCCGAGCCGGTCGTAGTCGATGACGTTGACATCCGCCTTGTAGCCGCGCGCGATCACGCCGCGATCGTGCAGTCCGAGCGCCCGGGCGTTGTCGCGGGTCAGTCGCTTTATCGCCCAGCTCACCGGGAAGCGGCCCGTGCCGCGATCGCGCGTCCAATGCGTGAGCAGGTAGGTCGGTGCGCTCGCGTCGCACAGCACGCCGACATGCGCGCCGCCGTCGCCGAGGCTGACCAGCGTGTTGGGATGCGTCATCATCTCCCGCACGGTGTCGAGATTGCCGTGCGCGTAGTTGCTCAGCGGGCGGTACAGAATCTTCTTGCCGCCATCCTGCATCAGGAGGTCGTAGGCGAGCGCCGCCGGCTCCACACCCATGCGCACCGCCCGGGCCGCGACGCTCTGCTCGGCCGGCGGCTCGTAGTTCGGCGGGTCGCCGAGCTCGAAGATGCGCTCCCACGTCGCCACGCGCTTGCCCAGCGCCTTGTCCGTGTTGCGTTCGGCGATCAACCGCTCACGCAGCGCTGGATCGCGCAACGCGGCGATTTTTTGCGCGAACGGCAGATGCGCGATAGCGGCGAAGCTCGGGCAGGACAGGAACGGGTTCTGCGAAATCTCGAAGCCGAGCATGATGCCGGTCGGCCGGTTGAGCACCTGGCCGAGCATCGGCAGCCCGTCGGCGTTGGCGCGCTCGATCCGGTCGAGCAGGTGGCGCCACTCGAGCGGCTTCGAATCGCGTTCCAGCACGGTGATGCTGACCGGACGCCGCGAACTCTGCGACAGCCGACGCAGCATTGCGAACTCCGGCTCCAGCTGATCGTCGAAGTCGGCGATCACCTGCATCCAGCCTTTCCCCACCTTGCCGATCGCACCGGCGATGGTGGCGAGCTCGTCCTCCGCCGCCGTCAGGGTCGGGATCGAGCGGCCATCCAGCGTCTTGTGATTGAGTGTGCGCGAAGTCGAGAAGCCGAGCGCGCCGGCGCCGATCCCTTCGGCGGCGAGCTGCGCCATGCGCTGCCGGTCGGCTTCCGTCGCGTCCTCGCGATCGGCGCCGCGCTGGCCCATGACGTAGACGCGCAACGCCGCGTGTGGCACCTGCGTGGCGACGTCGAGGTCGTAGCTTCGTGCATCGAGGGCGTCGAGGAACTGCGGAAACGTCTGCCAATTCCACGGCAGCCCCTCGGTGAGCACGACCTCGGGGATGTCCTCGACACCCTCCATCAGCTTGACCAACATTTCCCGCTGATCAGGCGATCAGCACGGTCGTCACACCGTGCCACGAGGACGGGTTGATGTGATTGCCCCACGTCACCTGCGCGTCGTAGTGCGTGTGCGGGTCGATGAATCCCGGCGTCACCAGCTTGCCGCGCGCGTCGATTTCCTCCACGCCCTTCGGCAGCGCGCGGCCGACCGCGACGATCCGATCGCCGGCGATCGCGACATCCGCCTCGAACGGATCGCCACCCGTTCCGTCGACGACGGTGCCGTTGCGAATGACCAGCGTAATGTCGGACATGCGGGACCTCTCCCTACTTGCGCTCTGGGGCGAACGGAATGATGGTCCCCAGGGCCGAGGGCAAGTCAAGGGAGACGGGCTCGGCGGCAGAAGACGGGGAGCTTCGATGAACCTGACCCGCCGCGTCCTGCTGACGGGCACCGCCGCCCTGGCCGCGCCCGCGATCGTACGCGCGCAGGGCACCCGGCCCATCCGCATCGGCGAGATCAACAGCTACACTGCGATCCCCTCCTTCACCCTGCCCTACCGCAACGGGTGGAAGCTTGCCGTGGAGCAGGTCAATGCAGCGGGCGGCGTGCTCGGGCGCCCGCTCGAGGTCATCAGCCGCGATGACGCCGGCAAGCCACAGGACGCCGTGCGGCTCGCGGGCGAATTGCTCGACGAGCAGAAGGTCGATCTTCTGGCCGGCGGCTTTCTGTCCAATGTCGGCCTCGCGGTTTCCGATTTCGCTTTGCAACGCAAGAAGCTGTTCGTCGCCAGCGAGCCGCTGGCCGATGCGCTGGTGTGGGAGAAGGGCAATCGCTACTGCTACCGGCTGCGCCCCTCCACCTACATGCAGGCGGCGATGCTGGTCGAGGAAGCCGCGAAGCTGCCCGCGAAAAAGTGGGTCTCGGTGGCGCCCAATTACGAGTATGGCCAATCGGCGGTGAAGTGGTTCAAGCAGCTTCTGAGCGCGAAGCGGCCGGACGTGCGCTTCGTCGCCGAGCAATGGCCGGCCCTCGGCAAGATCGACGCGGGGGCGACCGTCGCAGCGCTGGCGCGCGCCGAACCCGAGGCGATTCTCAACATCACCTTCGGCCCGGACCTGACGAATTTCGTACGCCAGGGCAACACGCGCGGCCTGTTCGAGAAGCGCGCCGTCGTCTCCATGCTGACAGGCGAGCCCGAATATCTCGAACCGCTCGGCGATGAAACGCCGGAGGGCTGGATCGTTACCGGCTACCCCTGGGCGCAGGTCGATACGCCCGCCAACCAGGAGTTCGTCAGCGCCTACCAGGAAAAATTCAAGACGCATCCGATGATGGGCTCGGTGGTCGGCTTTGCGATGATCCGAGCGATCGCGGCGGGCGTCGCGAAATCCGGCAACACCGATACCGAGCACATGGCCGACGGCTTTGCCGGGGCCGTATTCGACACGCCGTTCGGCCGCGCCGCGTTCCGCGCCATCGACCACCAATCCACGCTCGGTACCTTCATCGGCAAGACTGTACTGAAAGACGGGCGCGGCGTGATGGCGGATTGGCACTACGACGATGGGGGAAAATTCCTGCCGCCGGACGCCGAGGTGCGCAAGATGCGACCCGCCGCCGGCTGAGCGTGGACTTTCTCGCCGTCCAGTTCCTGACCGGGCTCGCCTCGGCGTCATCACTGTTTCTCGTCGCCGCCGGCCTCACGGTGATCTTCGGCGTGACGCGCGTGGTGAATTTCGCGCATGGCAGCCTGTTCATGCTCGGTGCCTATATTGGCTGGAGCATCCTCACCCGCCTGCCGCGCGAGCCCGGCTGGTTCGCCCTCGGCGTGCTCGGCGCGGCGGGTGCCACCGCGCTGCTCGGCGTCATGCTCGAAGCCATCGTGCTGCGCCGCGTGTATCGCGCGCCCGAGTTGTTCCAGTTGCTCGCGACCTTCGGCGTGGTGTTGATGGTGCAGGATGCCACGCTCGCGGTCTGGGGGCCGAACGACCTATCTCTGGCGCGCCCCGCCTGGCTGCGTGCATCCGTTGCAATCGCCGGGCAGCGCTTCCCCGCGTATGACCTGTTTCTCATCGGGATCGGCCCGCTCGTGCTGCTCGCCTTGTGGCTGCTGTTGCACCGGACGCGATGGGGCGTGCTGGTGCGCGCGGCGACGCAGGATCGAGAAATGACCGCGGCACTGGGCGTCGATCAACGTCTGCTGTTCAGTGCAGTGTTCGCGCTCGGCGCGGGTCTCGCAGGGTTTGGCGGCGCTCTGTCGCTGCCCGACCAATCGGCCAATCTGCAAATGGATCTGTCCGCCGTCGTCGAGGCCTTTGTGATCGTCGTGATCGGCGGACTCGGCAGCCTGCCGGGCGCCTATCTCGCGAGCCTGCTGATTGGCCTCTTGCAAGCGTTCGGGATCGTGTTCGTACCGCGCGCCACGCTGGTCCTGGTATTCGTCGCGATGGCGGCGGTGCTGCTGATCCGGCCCAACGGGTTGCTCGGCCGACCGCTCGCGCCGGGACAGATTACGCAAGAGATCCGCCCTGTGATACGCGCCGCACCGACCACGCTGAAATGGCTCGGGCTGGCCTGCCTCGTGCTCGCGATCGTCGCGCCATTTTTTGCCGGACCGTTCCTGCTGTCGGTGCTTACCGAATGCACAATCGCCATCCTGTTCGCCGCCAGCCTACATGTGATGATGGGGCCAGGCGGAATGCCGAGCTTCGGCCACGCCGCCTGGTTCGGTCTCGGCGCATATGCCGCGGCGCTCGCGGTAGAACGCGGCGGCGCATCCACAATGGTTGCGCTGCTCGCCGCCGTGTTGGTGCCGGGGATTTTCGCAATCGTGTTCGGCTGGTTTGTCGTGCGCCTCGCAGGCGTCTATCTCGCCATGCTGACCTTGGCCTTCGCGCAGGTCGTCTGGGCGATCGCGTTCCAGTGGGACGCACTCACCGGCGGCGACAACGGCATCCTCGGACTGTGGCCGGGCGGCTGGCTGCGATCGGCGCCGGCGTTCTATTGGCTCACCCTTGCGATCTGCGTCGGTGGTGCGCTGGTGCTGCGCCGCGCGATGATGGCGCCATTCGGCTACGCCCTGCGCGCCACACGCGATTCGACGCGCCGGGCCCAGGCGATCGGACTCGATCCCCGGTCGCTGCGTGCTGCCGCGTTCGCGCTGGCCGGTGCCGCCGCTGGTCTCGCCGGCGGTGTGTTCGCCTTCGCCAAGGGCAGCGTGTTTCCCGGTTACGCCGGCATCGGCCGGTCGGTGGATGCGCTGGTGATGGTGCTGCTCGGTGGCGTCGATACGATGGCCGGCCCGATCGTCGGCGCGCTCGCCTATACCGGGCTGTACGACGTGCTCCTGCTGGCGACGAGCCAGTGGCGCTTCATCCTGGGCCTCGCGATCATCTTGCTGGTCATGGCGTTTCCCGAAGGTATTGCCGGCGCGACGCGACGCTTCTGGCTGCGAGGACGCGAGGCGTGAGCCTGCTAGAGGTGCGCAATTTGCGCAAATCGTTCGGCGGTGTGTCCGCTGTCGCAGACCTATCGTTCGAGCTGAACTCGGGCGAGATGCTGGCCTTGATCGGCCCGAACGGCGCTGGCAAATCGACCTGCTTCGACTTGCTCAGCGGCCAGCTTCGCGCTGATGCCGGCCGCGTGCTGCTGGAGGGACGCGACATCGCGACCTTGCCGCCGCAATCGATCTGGCAGCTTGGCGTGGCGCGCACTTTCCAAGTGCCAGCGATCTTCTCCTCCATGACCGTGCGCGAGAACGTGCAGATGGCGCTGATCTCGCGCCACCGCGCAGTCTGGCGCTTCAGCCGCCCGGCCAGCGCGCTGTTCCGTGGTGAGGCCGACACGTTGCTTGCCGAGGTGGAAATGGCACGCCAGGCGGAGCGCGCGGTCGGCGTGCTCGCCTATGGCGATCTCAAGCGCGTCGAGCTGGCGATCGCGCTCGCGGGCTCGCCGCGCCTGCTGCTAATGGACGAGCCGACCGCCGGCATGGCCGCGGACGCGCGCGGCGCCCTCATCGGTCTCGCGCGACGCCTTGTGCGCGAACGCGGGCTCGCCGTGCTGTTCACCGAGCACGACATGGAGGTGGTGTTCGGCGCCGCCGACCGCGTGCTCGTGCTGGATCGCGGTGCGCTGATCGCCGCCGGCGACCCCGCTGCGGTGCGCGAGAACCAGCGGGTTCGCGACATCTATCTCGGCGTGGAGTGATGCTGTCGGTCGAGCAGGTCAATGTCTTCTACGGCCGCGCGCACGCCCTGCACGAGGTGAGTTTCTCGCTGGCGCGTGGAGAAACCCTCGTGTTGCTGGGCCGCAACGGCGCCGGCAAAAGCACCACCCTCAAGGCATTGATCGGCCTGTTGCGTGCCACCTCGGGACGCATCGTGTTCGAGGGCCACGACATCACGCGCTCCGAATCATACCGGATCGCGCGGCTTGGCCTCGGCTACGTGCCGGAGGAGCGGCGGATTTTTCCCGATCTCACGGTCGCCGAGAATTTGCTCGTCGGCAGGCGAGCGCAGCGCGATGGCATCGCCCCGTGGACGCCGGAGCGGCTGTTCGCGCTGTTCCCCAATCTCGCCGAGATGCGCGACCGACCAGGGGCGCGGATGAGCGGCGGGGAGCAGCAGATGCTGGCGATCGCGCGCACGCTCATGGGAAACCCCCGCGCCGTCCTGCTCGACGAGCCGAGCGAGGGATTGGCGCCGGTGATCCTCGACCAGCTCGTGGCCGCAATCCGCGCGCTGCGCGAGCAAGGGGTCGCGGTGCTGCTCGCGGAGCAGAACTTCCGTTTCGCCGCGAGGATCGCCGAGCGCGCGGCGCTGATCGAGACCGGCCGGATCGCCTGGAGCGGGACCCTGCAAGAACTGGCCGCCGACGGGGGTTTGCGCGGCCGCTATCTCGGCGTTTAGCCTCGCAACTCCGCCAAGCCGTGCAGCGCGGTACCGTCCGGCGCGAAATTCGCCGGGTCTAGCCAGCGGATCAGCGCGTCGCGGCAGCGCGGCCATTCGTCGTCGAGGATGCTGAAATACGCGGAATCCCGCCGCCGCCCCTTCGGCACCATGTGGGCACGCAATGTCCCCTCATAGGTGAAGCCCAACCGTTCCGCTGCGCGGCGGGACGGCGCATTAAGCGCGTTGCACTTCCATACCAGCCGACGATAGCCGAGATCGTCGGCCGCGAGCTTCAGCAGCAGAAACATCGCCTCGGTCGAGGCCCGCGTGCGCTGCATCCGGGGCGAGAACCAGATGCCGCCGAGCTCGATCGCCGCGTTCTTCGGCTGCATGTCCATCAGGGTGAGCCATCCCGAAATCTCGCCAGTCGCGACCGGCCGGACCGCCCAGGCCATCGGATCGTGCTGCACGGCAAGCTCGGAGACGAAGCTCGTCATCGCCGCCTGCGTGGGGAACGGGCCATAGGGCAGATACGCCCAACTGTCATCCGACGCTTGTGCTGCCTGCCAAAGCTCCTCGGCGTGACGGCGATGCAGCGGCTCCAACACGACGTACTGGCCCCGGATCGGGACGCGAGCCGGTAGCGGGCGGGGCGTGGGATCGACTTCGGGGCCGACGGGGAGCGTTGTCATGCGCCGATCATGCCGCATCCGTCGCGGCTCGCACAGACCCAGCCGCGATCTGGTAGGCTCGCGGCGCAAGCAGCGGAGGCTGACATGACCCTCGACCACGTCGGTTTTGCGGTCGCCGATTTCGTCAAGAGCCGTGACTTCTACACCCGCGCCCTGGCGCCGCTCGGCATTGCAATCGTCATGGATGGCGACGGCTACGCCGGAATGGGTCGGGATGGACGGGCGCAGTTCTGGTTCAACGCCGGCAAGCCGTCTTCAGGCGGAACGCACATCGCGTTCGTCGCCGACGACCGCGCGCAGGTTCGCGCGTTCCACGCGGCGGCACTCGCCGCAGGCGGAACGAACAACGGCGACCCCGGCCTGCGCCCGCAATATCATCCGAACTACTACGGCGCCTTCGTCATCGACCTGAACGGCCACAACATCGAGGCCGTCTGCCACAAGCCGGAAAGCTGAGCTGCTACTCCGCGGCGACCGCCGGGCGCGCCTGCAGGCGATGCAGCGCGCGGTCGACCCATTGCGCGGTCAGCTTCTCCTGCAGGCTGTTCTGGTAGAGCCGCTCATGAAGGGCGGAAAAGTCCACACGGTCGAGCGCCTGGTCCTGGTTGAAGCAGCTGAACACCACGCTGCGCTCGCCCGTCGCGGGATCGACATGCGGCTGGAGGCATTGCGCGCAGACCTCCTTCATCATGCATTGCATCGGGCTGTTGATTGAGCCGATGGCGCTGTGCCCAGCGCGCAGATACGGCGCCAGCACGCCATGCCGCGCCGCGCCCACGGCCTGCATCATGCGGTCGGAGCCAATGACGATCATGTGCGCGGCCTCGTTGAGCGGCACGGACTGCTCGCCCAACCGCCCGGCGCCGTAAGCGGCCATCGCCTGAACGATGTTGCCGACGAAGGCGCGATCCTGCGGGCGGCCGGGGGAGAAGCCCGGCGCTTCGTCGCAGCACCAGACGATCGCGTCCGCGGCGCGCTCGATCTCTTCTACTTTGTATCGGTCGCGCAGCTTCTTGTAGCCGGCGAAATAGATCACTCGTGAGCCCGCCGCGCGCAGCGCCGCGCCGATGCTGAACAGCACCGCGTTGCCAAGCCCGCCGCCGACCAGGGCGACGGTGGTGTTCGCGTGAATTTCGGTAGGCGTGCCGGTCGGCCCCATGAGGACGACGGGTTCGCCTGGCTTGAGCAGCGCGCAGAGATCGGAGCTGCCGCCCATCTCGAGCGCGATTACCGAGACGAGGCCGCGCTCCGGGTCGGTCCAGGCGCCGGTCATCGCCAGCCCCTCCATCGACAGCAACGTCCTGCCGAAGCCGGGTTCGTCGATACTCGCCGCGTGCATCTCGTAATTCTGCAAGCGATAGAATTGGCCCGGACGGAAGGCGCGCGCGGCAGCCGGGGCGCGGAGCACCACCTCCACGATGGTCGGCGTGAGGCGATTCACCGCATGCACCGTCGCCGCCAGCTCATCGCGGCAGCGCGCGATCAGTTCCGCACCGGTGATCTCGGTCGCGGGCAGCGCAGCAAGCGCGCGGGTCACCACGGGAAAGCCCTTCTTGGCGCTACCCATCGCCTTGACGACGTTGCCGAAGAAGCTCGGGTGGAGATCGCCGAAGAAGCTGACGAAACGGCCATTTTCAGCACGGTGCATCAGCACCTCGACTCGCGCCGGCTTGGCTAGCCCGCGCTCGGGCGTGACCTTGTTGCCGTTCTCGTCGACCGCCTGGAAATACCGCCCGTCGAGCTCGATACGCCCATCCTCGCGCGCCAGCACCGTGTTGGGCTGGGTTCCCGCCGCGACCAGGATGGCACGCGCCGGCAGCACCGCTTCCGAGCCGTCCGCGCGCGACAGATGCAGCGCGTTGGCGTGGCCGAAGCGATCGATCTCGACCCCGAGCGGTGCCAGCCCCTCAGCGAACCGCACGCCCTCCTCAAGCGCCTTGGCCACTTCCTCGTGGTTGAGGGTGTACGATGGCGCGTCGGTGAGCTTTCGGCGATAGGCGATGGTCGCGCCGCCCCAAGCATCGAGCATGGGTGTGAAACGCGGCTCCCTACCCTCGGCCGAGGCGGCGGCCCGCTCGGCGCGGATCGCCTCGGCATGGGACAGGAACTCGGCGGCGATCTCCGCCTCCTCCTCCGTCCAGCCGGCGCGCACCGCCTGTTCGCCGCGCTCCGTCACCAGGATGCGATAGCGGGCGGCGAATTTCTCTACCTGTCGCACATAGTAGGCGAGACTCTCGGTGGCCGTGTCGATCGCGGTGAGCCCGCCGCCGACCACCACGACCGGCAGGCGGATTTGCAGATTGGCGATGGAGGACAGCTTCGCGGCGCCGGTGAGCTGCAGCGCCATCAGGAAGTCCGAGGCTTGGCGGACGCCGCGCGCGAGCCCATTCGGAATGTCGATCACTGTCGGCCTGCCGGCGCCCATGCAGAGTGCCACGTGGTCGAAGCCCATCGTCCAGGCGTCGTCCATCGTCACCGTGGCGCCGCCGCCGAAGCGGACGCCGCCGAACATGGCGAATTGCTCGCCGCGCCGCTCTAGCAGCAGGCGCACGAGCTTGAGATAGTTCTTGTTCCACCGAACGGTGATGCCGTACTCGGCGACACCGCCGAACCCGGCCATCACGCGGTCATCGAGATTCTCGAACAACATCTCCGCATCGCGGACCGGCGCGGCGGGGTCGATGCCGAGCGGCTCGATCTTCAGCCCATCGATCGCGACGACAGTGTGCCCGTCATTCATCAGATGATGCGCGAGGGTGAAGCCGGCCGGACCGAGCCCGACGATCAGCACCTTCCGCCCGCTATCGGAGCGCGGCAGCGGACGTCGGATGTCGAGCGGGTTCCAGCGGGTCAGCAGCGAATAGATCTCAAAGCCCCAAGGCAGCGCCAGCACCTCTCGCAGAATGCTGGTCTCGGCCTGTGGAATATCGACTGGGTTCTGCTTCTGGTAGATGCAGGCCTTCATGCAGTCGTTGCAGATGCGGTGTCCCGTCGCCGCCATCATCGGGTTGTCGACCGCGATGGTGGCGAACGCGCCGAGCACGTGGCCCGCCGCCCGCAGCGTGTGCATCTCGCTGATCTTCTCGTCGAGCGGACAGCCGGCCAGCGTGATGCCGAAGGGCGATTTCTGGAACGCGCCGGTCTTGCGGTCCTTGAGGCCGGTGCTGCAGGAATCCTTGCCCTGCGTGTGGCACCAGATGCAGTAGTTCATCTGATCGAGCGCCTGCTGCTCGTTCATGCCGGGATCGGTGAGCGCGAAACCGTCGCGCGCGCGCCACTCGTACTCGGGCAGACGCAGCATGGTCACGCCGTCGCGCTCGATGGTCTCGACCGGCACGAGGCGCTGGAAGTCGAGCCGATGCGGCACGCGGAACAGCGTGTTGCCGGGATGCGCCGCCGCGCCCGCCTCGGTGAGCGTCGCCCAGGCGGCGTAGCGCATCGCGAGGTCGAGTGCTTCGGTGTCCTTTGCCGCCTCCCATTCCGCGACCGCATCGGCAAAGGCGCGCTCCGTAAGCGGCCGGCCGATCCGGGCGACGATCTCGGCGCCGAGCGCGGCACCATCGAACCCCGACGGATCGGCATACTTCTTCACCGCCTGACGCTGCACGAACAGCCGCTTGCAGGCGTGGATCGGGTCAAGCGCCAGGGTCTCGCGGGCGAGCCCGAGCATCTCCGCCTCGATCCCGAACAGGGCCGCCACGAAGCTGTCGAGATGCGGCCCCAGTTCGACGATGAGCGCGCTCTCCTCCTTCCCGGGCAGGGCATCCGGCGCGGCGCGCGCGGCCAGCAGACGGGCGTGCAGTGCGGCGTCCTCGGCCGCCAGGCGATCGAGGAACAGCCGGTCGAGCCGGATCAGCCCGTCACGGGTGCGGAGGTCGTCAAAGCCGAAGCCGAGACCCAGGGAGGAGCCGGCCGGGGAAAAATCCATCGCGCTCGCGTCTCACGAAACAATGCGGCCGGTCCCATAGACCAACCGGCGGGCAGTGCTGCGCGACAAGGCGCCGGAGTACTGCCCAGAATGGCTCTCTTGTGTATCGGGTGGCGGGGTGCGCGGGTCAAGCATCCACAGTCCCCGCAACGGCCTACCTGACATGCTGCCCACGCGGCGGCGTGTTCAATGGCGTGAGGAGTCGCGATCTCTTGCAGTCCCGCGCGGCGAACCAGTATACAGCGTCTAAATTCGCGTGACTCTCGCATGGCGCGGATATTCAGGGACGCTGACGACCAGGAGGCAAGAATGAACCGGCTCACCCAACCGGCGGCCACGCGCCGCGCCGTGCTGAAGGCGGGTGTTGCCGCTGGCGGCGGTCTGCTCGCCGCGGCTACGCTGCCCGCTGCCGCGCGCGCGGCGGAAGACCACCCCCCGATCGGCACCTGGCCGGCCGGCAGCGAGGGCGATTCGGTCTTCATCGGCATCTCGGTGCCCCGCACGGGTACCTACGCGATCCAGGGCGAGGATGAGCTCAAGGGCTATCTCCTGGCGATCGAACACATCAATGCCGGCGACCCGCTGATCCGCGCGATCTCGCCCAAGACCAAGCAAGGCGTGCTCGGCAAGAAGGTCACCTATGGGGTGGCCGATTCCGAGGCCAAGCCGAACACCGCGGTGGAGGCGCAGTCGCGCTTCATCTCGCAGAACAAGGCGGTGCTGATGACGGGCAGCACCTCGAGCGCGGTCGCGGTGGCGCTCAACAAGCTCGCCGAGCGGGAGAAGGTGCTCTACGTCGCCGGCATTTCGGGGTCCAACGACACCACCGGCAAGGACTGCGTGCGCTACGGCTTCCGCCAGTGCTTCTATGGCCAGACCGCGGCGGCCGCGCTGGCGCCCAAGCTCGTGCAGGAGATGGGCAAGAACCGCAAAGCCGCCTATCTCACGCCCGACTACACGTACGGCCACACCGTACAGAAATCGATGGAGGAGTATCTCGGCAAGTCTGGCTGGACCACCGTCACCAACCAGGTGGCGCCGCTCGGCGCCCGCGACTACAGCTCCTATCTGCTCAACGTCGCCAATTCGGGCGCCGAGGTTCTGCTCAACATCAACTGGGGCCATGACTGCGTGCTGTCCATCCAGCAGGCGAAGCAATTCGGCATCCTGGACAAGCAGAAGCTGGTCGTCCCCTACCAGGTGCCGTTCATCAGCAAGGAAGTCGGGCCCGAGGTCATGCAGGGCGTGCTTGCGGCGACCGATTTCTGGTGGACGCTGCAGGACAAGTACCCGCTGGCCAAGATGTTCGTGGAGTCGTTCGAGAAGAAATACGGCTACAAGCCGGAATGGGGTGCCAACAACGGCTACATGGAATTCGCGCTATGGGCCGATGCGGTGGAGCGCGCCGGCACTTTCTATCCGCCAGCTGTCATCAAGAGCTACGAGGAGGGGAAGAAGACCCAATCCACCGTGGGCGAGGTGTATTTCCGCGCCGCCGACCATCAGCTGGTGCGGCCGGTCATCCTGGTGCGCGGCAAGAAGCCGTCCGACATGAAGGCGCCCGACGACTATTGGGAGGTCATCGACATCGTGCCCGGCGAGGGCGTGATGCAGGCACCCGATGCGTTCGGCTGCAAGCTCGGTTCGTATACCTGATACCAGACAGTGCTTTGATGATCCCTTCGTCTCCTCCGTCATGCTCGGCGAAGGCCGAGCATCCACGAGTTGCTGCGGTGATGCGGCGGGAAAGTCGTGGATGGCCGGCCTTCGCCGACCATGACGCGGGGGGGCTGGACGCCTTCTACAGCTCACGCCCATGATCACCTGGCCGAACTTTGTCTCGCAGCTCGTCAACGGGCTGGCGGCGGGCACCTTGCTGGCCCTCATCAGCGCGGGGCTGACCATCATCTACGGGACGCTCGGTGTGCTGAACCTCGCACACGGCGCCATGTTCATGCTCGGCGGCTATGCGGGCTTTGTCGCGTTCCAGGCGACCGGCTCCTTCGCGCTCGCGGTGCTCGCCGGCTCGCTGTTCATGCTCGTTGCGGGCGCCGTCATCGAGCTCGTCGTCATCCGCCGATTCTACAGCCGTCCGCCAGAGGACCAGATCCTGGTCACGTTCGGCATCGGCATCGTCCTCGTCGAGGTGGTGCGCTTCATCTTCGGGAGCCTCACCGCGACCGTACCGCCGCCCGCCTGGGCAGCGGGCATCACGTCGCTGGGCTTCATGATCTACCCGACTTATCGCCTCGTGGTGCTCGGCATCGCGGCGGTCGCGCTGGCGGTGCTCTACGTCGTGCTCTACCGCACCCGCATCGGGCTCATCGTGCGCGCCGGGATCGAGGATTCCGGCATGGTCGGGCTGCTCGGGATCAACGTCTATCGCGTGTTCATGCTGGTGTTCGGCATCGGCGCGATGGCCGCCGGTTTCGCGGGCATCATCAATGCCCCGGTGGTCTCCCTCACGCCCAATGTCGGGGACTCCATCCTGGTGCAGACCTTCGTCGTGGTGGTGATCGGCGGCGTCGGCTCATTTCCCGGTGCGATCCTCGGCGGGATCATCGCCGGGGAGATCCTCAGCCTCACCTCAATGGTCAATCCGGCCTATTCCGACGTGATGCTGTTCGCCGTGATGACCCTCGTGTTGTTCCTCCGGCCGCAGGGCCTGCTCGGGCTCGCAGGCCGCGCCTAGCCGGATCATACGATGCGCCAGACCCCCCTATGGCTGATCGTGGCGCTGACCGCCGCTGGATTGGTCGCGGCGCGCTTCGTGCTGCCGCATCTCGGCTTCGCCCCCGACACAGTCAACCACATCCTAATCTGGGGCCTGCTCGGCATCGGCTTCGACCTGCTGTTCGGCTACACCGGGCTGCTGTCGTTCGGGCAGGCCGCATTCTACGGCACCGGCGGCTTCGTCACGGCCTATCTCCTGACGCGCAACATCATGGTCAGCGTGATCGGCGCGCTGTTCGTAGGGATGCTGGCGGCCGCCGTCGTCGGCGCGCTGGTCGGTGTCGTCGCGCTGCGGCGGACCGGCATCTACTTCGCGATGATCACCGTCGCTATCGCGGAGATGTTTTTCTTCCTGGAGAACTCACCGCTCTCGGCCTACACCGGTGGCGAGAACGGGCTGCCCGGCGTGCCATCGCCGAGCTTCGAGCTCGGGCCGCTGATCTGGCATGTCGGCACCGGCTGGTCGATGTACTGGTTTCTGGCGGCCTGCTACTTCATCGGCATCGTGATCGCGCTGCGCATCGTGCGTTCGCCGGTCGGTGCGATCCTCACCGCGATCCGCGATAACCCCGAGCGCGCGCTGGCGGTGGGACATGGGGTGTGGCGCTACAAGCTCGCCGCCTTCGTGATCGCGGCGGCCTATGCCGGCATCGCGGGCGGCTTGCTCGGCGTGCTGCAAGGCTACATGCCGCCCGAGGCGTTCACCTTCGACACCTCCGGGCAGCTGGTGATGCAGACGGTGATCGGCGGCGGTGCGACGCTGTTCGGCCCGCTGCTCGGCGCCACCGTCTGGCTCTATCTGCGGGACTTCCTGCAGCAGGGTCTGGGCCTCGGCACGACGTGGAAGCTGGTGCTCGGGCTGGTGTTCGTCTTGCTGGTCTGCTTTCTCCGGCGGGGCCTGATCGGCGGACTGCGCGATCTCGTCGCGATGACACGGCGCCGCAAGCCGCACGAGGAAGCCGCCGAGGAATCGGCACCGATCGTGGCCGATCCGCCGGTGCTCGCCAGCATCGCCCACCGGCACCGCGACGAGCCGGCATTCAGCGGCCCGGTTCTGGAAGCACGCGGGCTGACCAAGCGCTACGGCGGCTTGTTCGCCAACCGCGACATCGATTTTGCCGTGGCCGACGGCGAGCTGCGCGGCATCATCGGGCCGAACGGTGCGGGCAAGAGCACGTTCTTCAAGATGCTGACCTGCGAGGTACATCCCACCGCCGGCCAAATCCTGTTTCACGGCCGCGACATCACCGGCATGGGTGTCGCACAAGTCTGCCAGCTCGGGCTGACCAAGAGCTACCAGGTCAACCAGCTCTTCACCCGCCAAACGGTCTGGCAGAACGTCATGATCGCCGCGTTGGCCGAGCGGCGCGGCCCGTTCCGTCTCGACCTACTGCGCCGCATCGACCGCGTGCCGGGGCTCGAGACGCAGGTGGAGCAGACGCTGGCACTGGTCGGCCTCAGCGCGCGGGCGCAGGTGCCGGTCTCTGACCTCGCTTATGGCGAGAAGCGCCGGCTGGAAATCGCCTTGGCGCTGGCCGCCTCGCCTTCTCTTCTGCTGCTGGACGAACCGCTCGCCGGCATGAGCCCGCGCGAGCGGGCGGAGACGGTGCAGCTGTTGAAGAATATCCGTCGCGGCCGCACCATGATCGTGGTGGACCACGACATGGACGCGATCTTCGAGCTCGCCGAGCGCATCACGGTGCTGCACGAGGGGCGGCTGCTGGCCGAGGGCACGCCGGCGGAAATCCAGCGCAACAGCTTCGTGCAGGACGCCTATCTCGGCGGCGTGGCGGCGGCGGAATGACGCATCTGCTGGAAGTCGAGCGGATCAATAGCTTCTACGGCGACAGCCACATCCTGTTCGACGTGTCGCTGCATGTCGGCCAGGGCGAGGTGGTGGCACTGCTTGGGCGCAACGGCGCCGGCAAGAGCACGACGTTGAAAAGCCTAATTGGCGCCGTGCGGCCACGCTCCGGGCGCATCCTGTTCGATGGCGCCGCGGCCGAGGCGCTGCCCGCCTACGCCATCGCCGACCGGGGAATGCAGCTGGTGCCCGAGGACCGCCGGGTGTTCGGCAGCCTCAATGTCGAGGAGAACCTGATCCTCGCCGGCCTGACCGCCAAGGCGCGCTGGCCGCTTGAGCGCATCTACGCGATGTTCCCCCGCCTCAAGGAGCGCCGACGTAGCCGCGGCACCGACCTCTCCGGCGGCGAGCAGCAGATGCTGGCCATCGCCCGGGCGTTGGTGCGCGATCCGAAGCTCGTACTGCTGGACGAGCCATTCGAGGGGCTGGCGCCGATCATCGTGCGCGATCTGCTGGGCGTGTGCCGCACCCTCGCCGATGGCGGACAGACGATCGTGCTGGTGGAGCAGAACTTCCACGCGGCGCTGTCGCTGGCGGATCGCGTCTATATCCTCAACAATGGCCACATCGTCGAGGAGCTGACCGCGGCCGATGCGCGCGCTCGCCCGGAGGTGCTGCACCGCTACCTCGGCGTCTAAGGGATGACGAGGGAGGCGCCGATGGACCGCTACGCACGCACCTACGAGGCCTGGCAGGCGAACCCCGAGGCCTGGTGGGCCGAGGCCGCCGAGGGCATCGCCTGGGATAAGAAGTGGGAGCACGTGTTCGACCCCTCGCTCGGGCCGTATGGACGGTGGTTCGTCGGCGCCCGGCTCAACACCAGCTTCAACTGCCTCGACCGACACGTCGTTGCGGGACGCGGCGAGCAGCCGGCGCTGATCTGGGACAGCCCGATGACCGGGCGGATCGAGACTTTTACCTACACCCGCTTGCTGGAACGTACCGCCAAGCTGGCTGGCGCGCTGGCGGCGCTGGGCGTTACGCGCGGCGACCGGGTGGTGATCTATCTGCCGATGGTCCCCGAGGCGGCGATCGCGATGCTCGCCTGCGCTCGGCTCGGCGCGATCCATTCGGTGGTGTTCGGCGGGTTCGCCGCCTCCGAGCTTGCCGCGCGTATCGCCGACGCACAGCCGAAGGTAATTATCTCCGCGTCCTGCGGCCTCGAGCCCGGGCGCATCGTGCAATACAAGCCGCTGCTGGACGCGGCCATCGCGCAGTCGCCGCACAAGCCCGCCGCCTGCCTTATCCTGCAACGCGAGCAGTCCCGCGCCGAGCTGATTTCCGGCCGCGACCACGACTACGCGGAGGTCGAAGCCTCCGGCACGCCGCACGCGCCCGTGTCGGTGGCGGCGACCGATCCCCTCTATATTCTCTACACGTCCGGCACCACCGGGCGCCCGAAGGGGGTGGTGCGCGACAATGGCGGGCACGCCGTCGCGCTGTGGAACTCGATGCGGATGGTCTACGGCGTCGATGCGGGCGACGTGTACTGGGCTGCATCGGATGTCGGCTGGGTGGTGGGACACAGCTACATCGTCTACGCACCGCTGCTGCGTGGCTGCACGACCGTGATGTATGAGGGTAAGCCGGTCGGCACGCCCGACGCCGGGGCGTTCTGGCGCGCCTGCGAGCAGCACAAGGTACGCGTGCTGTTCACCGCGCCAACCGCGCT
>JAFKFI010000148.1 GCA_017307285.1 Alphaproteobacteria bacterium
CGCTGAGCGCTTGCCGCCGCCCGACATCGCCACGCTGACGAGCAGGTCCGGCGTATCCGGCGACACCGCCACCGTGTCGAGACTGTATCCACCCCTGGAGATGCGTTCGCTGCCCGGCGGCTCGAGCCGCGACGTGGGCAACGGCGTCGTGTCCGTCACGACAAGGGACGCGCATCCGCTAATCGTCAGGCTCAGCAGGAACAGGCTGAGGACGCGCAACACGCGACGATGACGGGTCGGGGTCGGCATGGGTATGTCCTTCTGACGCGAACCGAGCGAGCGCCCGCGGCTCACTCCTCCTCCGCAACGGCGTCGCGTCCCGGCAGATTGCGCCCGGCGATGTCGAGCCAGGCGGCACTGACCAGATTCGGGACCCGGAGTAGCACGCGCTCTGCCTCGTTCAAGCCCTCGAACCAGTGACGCACCCGCACCGCCCGCGCGGTATCGCCGGTAATGATGTTGGCCGCCCCGTCCAGCATGGCCCGCGCGATGGTCGCGTCGTCGTCCAACGTCCAGACATGAACCTCCCGCCCGCGCTCGTCCAGTTGACGGATCACCGCCGGCGTCGCCAGACGCCGCGAGAGCGCCACGAAGTCGACATCCACGCCACGCAGGTTGCCGATCCCCGTCGCCAGGATCAGGCCAAGCTTGATGTCCGGCGCGATCCGCCGAACCTGATGCAGCAGCCCAAGATCGAGCGAGGAGATCGCCGCCCGGTTCGAGGCACCGGATTCGCGCAGGACGGCCACCACCCGAGCCGCGAGGTCCTGCTCGTGCCCGTTATTCTTGAGTTCCACGTTGAGCCGCACGCGGCCCTCTGCCGCGTCGACGAACTCTCGCAGGGTCGGGATGCGCTCGCCGGCAAAGCGGGGCGAGAACCAGGAACCGACATCCAGATGCCGCAACTCATCGTATCGCATCTCCCAGACGGGGCGAGCGACCCCGGCGACGCGGCGCAAATCCGTATCGTGCAAGAGCACGATTTCTCCGTCCGCCGTCTCCTGCGCGTCGATCTCCACGACATCCGCGCCCTCGGCGATCGCGTTGCGCAGCGCGGCTATGGTGTTCTCGGGGGCGTGTGCGGAACCGGCACGGTGCGCTGTGATGCCGATCGCACGCGGCATCGCCCCGCCGCCGCTGCCTATTTGCATCGCGGCGGCGACCGGGATCGTGGCGCAAATGCCGAGCGCTATGACGATGCCCGCCCAGTGCCGACGTGGCGAAATCGGCCCGTACTCGGCGCTCGCCGGCAGAGCCTCCTCGGCGGCGCGGTCGAGCAGCAGAACGAGCAGCACGGCTGCCCGCGAGATCGTCGCCAGCACTGCGAACCCGACCGATCCGCCCACCGCGAGCAGCGCGCCGATTCGCAGCAATGCGGGCCCCGACATCGGGATTGCCAGCAGGCGCTCGAGCAGGATGGACGCAACGGCGAGCACGACCACCCACAGCAACGCGAGTCCCGCCGCTACCCCGAGCAGTCGCAGGACCAACGCGCGCTGCCTCCCCCGGGTCGCCGCCACCGAGAGCCAGAATGCCCGCCAAGCTCCGATTGGTCGGACAAGGCAGATTGGTACGGCAAGGCCGGTCCGCAGCAGCACCAGGAAACCGAAAACCGCGGCGATGGCCGCGATGATCGTGACGGAAACGGCGAACCAAACAAACTCGGGAGGTCGCGTCGTCCAGTAGAAATAGAAGTCGCCGCCCGACAGCAATCCACGCCGCGCCGCGATCGCCGTCACTATCACCGGCAGCACGAGCACCAAGGCCATGCCGATGAAACACGCGCTGATCGCCAGCTGGGTTGGGACACGACCGAGCAGCGAGCGCCACACCACGAGTTGGCGCGGAGGCTTGCCCCGACGCGCGCCCCATAGAATCAAGCTGTCGCCGCCAGAGGTTGCGACCGCGAAGAACGTGGCGCCGATCGCTGCAATCGCCAAGGCCATCAGTCCGGGCGGCGAGAGAGCGAACGCGATCAGCGCGGTGCTGCCGACGAAAGGGTCGCCCCCGAGCGCCACGACCCGGTCGAGCAGGAGCAGGACCAGCGGGTCGAGCACGACACCGGTGACGAGCCCGATCGTTGTCTCGAACACTAGGAGCGGCCAGAAAGCACAACGCAGGACCCTGACCGCCTCCGCAAGCGCGCCAGCGCCACGGTCAGAACGTGTCACGGTCGATAGTCTCGTTCGGGTCAAAGCTGCGCCGGCGCTCAGACCTCCACCTGACGAGCGAAATCGCTATCGTGACTGCGACGCCGTCGGCGGTGGCGCGCCCTGGCGCGCGGCGTTGTACCCTTGCTGGAACGCCCTATCCTCGGCTCTCCGGTGCTGGTCCCAAATAAGCCCGCCCAGCAAGCCGGCGCCCGCTCCAACCGCGGCACCCAGCCCCGCATTGCCGCCAATGGCTCCAGCGACCGCTCCGACGCCCGCGCCGCCCACCGTTCCGGTGAGAGCCCGCTGCTGTGTGGGGTTGAGGTCCGAGCAGCTCGTAACCGAGAGGGCGAGAGCCAGGAGCGCAGCGCAGAATTTCATTGGGAACCTCGTGGACCCGTGCATCAGCGGCTCTTCGGACACGGGAAGCGCTCCCCAAGGAAACGGAACAGTCCATCTGCGGCGGGAGCGCCCATGTGAGCGGGTGACCGGCGCGCCCACTGCACGAACTCGGCCATTGTCTGCGCGCGGGATGGTAGCGGCGTGGGCAAGCAGAACAGCCTCGTGCCGCCACGCGACGCCGCGTCATGCGCCAACTGGACCACCACGGCGCCTTGCGCGAACCCGTAGCAGAAATCGAGCGCCGCGGTCGCCAGCGGGCTGTCGGCGGGCGCCGAGCACAAGTCGACGAACTGGCCCGTTGTGCCCGCGGTGAAGTCCTGCGGCGATACGGCGTGCCCTGGGCTCGGGGCAAGCGCCAGCAGCAACGCTGTCCCCACTGCACCGACCTTGCAAATCATAGGAAACTTCACGGGCGCCGCCTACGCTGTTGCAACACATCACGGCTTCGTCACCGCATTGCGCGGCAGCTCGGCACGACACCGATGCTAGCGGTATCCGAGTGGTGGCGCTTGGGCTCTCCGTCCAGCGACTATGCAGGAAATCCCAAACGACTGGATGCGAAAGGGACCGGGCCGCCCCGACCATTGTTCGCTCGGCGCGATTGATATACCGGCGGCTGATCGGAACGGAGCACAGCAAATGACAGCGCGGCCCATTCATGTGCGGACGCGCATCCGCCGCCATTTCCAGCGACGCGGCGCGGCCGGGCTGCTCGTGATGTCGCTGGCGCTCGCAGGCTGCCAGCCCTCGCCCCCGCTCCGACCGGCGCCGACAGCAGCCACGATCCCGCCCGCAGCGGAGCAGCCGCCCGCGCCGGCCCGCGCTGGATGGGATGGTGAGTATGCCGGCGTAGGGCATCTCCTGGTCGCACCGGGCGGCCAGATCAACTGCCCGCGGCAGATCTCGATCACCGGCATGAGGGTCAACGAGGGCCGCGCACAGTTCGGCGACTATCGCGGCCGCGTCGACGCCAACGGCAGAGTGCGAATGGTCCTCCAGCAATCCTGGATCACCGGCCGCCTCGCCGACGGGCGGTTCGAGGGAACATTGTTTCGGCCCCATCCGGGCTGTCGCTACCGTATGGTGCTCGACAGGATCGCTTGATCCTGACGCTTGGCCGCCCGCGTCGGCAATCTTAAGGGCTATCATCGCGCATGGGCGGCAACCGCACCCTTGTAGTCCTGACAGGCTGCATCGCGGCGGTGCTTGTGCTGGGAGTGCTTTACCTCACGCGCCCGGTCATGGCGCCAGTGACCTTCGCTCTGTTTCTCGTCGCCGTGGTGTGGCCCATGCAACGGGCCCTTCAAGGCTGGATGCCGAGGCCGGTTGCAGTCCTGGCAACCATGATGACGACGCTCGTCGTGGTGGCTCTGCTCGCGGCGATGATCGCCTGGGGCTTCAGCCGCGCCGCGCGCTGGGTGATCGCGAATGGACCCCGATTGCAGCAACTCTACATCGAGCAAACGTCGTGGCTGGATGCTTACGGAATCGGGTTGTCCGACATTCTCGCCGAGCATTTCAGCGTCGCCTGGCTGGCCCGGCGCGGGCAGGAAGTCGCCGGCGCTGTGCAGGGCTTCCTGACCTTCACCGGCATCACCCTGCTCTTCACCTTGCTGGGCTTGCTAGAACTCGACGCGCTGCGCAGCCGCATCGCCGCATGGCCCGACACCCAACTGAGCGCAACCGTGCTGCGCACGGCAGCGGTTATCGCGCGGAAGCTGCAAGTCTACATGCTCGTGCGGACCGTCATGAGTGTTCTGACGGGCGTGATGATCTACGCCTTCGCCCGCCTGACGGGCCTCGATCTCGCGCTGGAATGGGGCGTGATCGCCTTTGCGCTGAACTATATCCCTTTCATCGGGCCGCTCGTGGCCACGATCGTTCCCACCTTCTTCGCCGGGCTGCAGTACGAGAACTGGCAGATCGGCGTCATGGTGTTTGTCGGGATCTACGCGATCCAGTTCGCGGTCGGCAGCTACTTGGAACCGCGCGTCGCGGGCAACGTACTGGCCGTGTCACCCTTCCTCGTGCTGTTCGCGGTGTTCTTCGGCGCGCTGCTATGGGGCCTGGCCGGCGCGTTCATCGGCATCCCGTTCGTCATCGTCCTGCTCGCCATCTGCGAACAGGACCCGCGCAGCCGCTGGTTATCAGAACTGCTCTCGGGCCGTCCCGCCGAGCGCGCATGAAATGCTGCGGGGGAGGGGCGGACCCCGCACCGCCGATCGCCGGTTACGCCGTCCGCCTTAGCGAGAGGCCGTCGTCAGGACTTAATGGCGAGAGTAGTGGTGTCGAAATGAACACTCCGCAGCTGCCCATTGGGCAGCTCCACCACTGCGATGCCCCGGGCGAAATCCAGGGCGACGATCTGGTTTGCTGGAAACTTCGCCTTGATGTTGTTGAGCAGCATGGTCTGCAGGATTTCGTGCACCTTCTGGCCGGGCTGCTTCATCCGCTGCTCGACCTCGGCCCGCTTCTCTGGGCTCAGCCCGGCGAGTTCGGCCTGTTCGATCGTCGTGGCGGCCTGGGCGAGAACGACCGAGGACATGACCAGCATGGCACCGAGCGCGACGGCCAGGCTGGCGGCTGATTTCGGACGCGACGTCATGGGAATGAAAGCTCCTGTTGAGTCGAGTGACGCGAATCGCTGACGCGGCGTTCCGCGCCGCGCCCGCAACCCTACAAAATGCCCACCAGCTTTGGCGTTGACTTCGGATCCCGCGACTGTGCCGGACGTCCCAATCCGCGCCAGCTATATCGTCCGGCCCGAGCGGGCCCGGCGTGACCGGGGGCTGTAACATCCACGACACACAGGATTCCTTCGTGGAAAGTTCCATTGACAGACAGCAGTTGCCGGCGTCGGAATGCCCAACTGCAAGTGGTCATCGTGCCGGCAACGCCGACGTGGGCGTGTCACGGCTTCCAGTTGGCATCCGACGCCGTGTCGCGTCGCGCAACAGTCTCGGCGACTTGGCCAAGTCGCCGAAGCGATCCGATACACGGAAGGAGGAGCCCGGAGCAGATGATATCCAACGTATTCACAACGCAATCGCTGGCCGCGAAGGATCAATTCGATGCTTGGCGCGAGCGATTCCGTCCGGTACTCGAGGTGATGCCGAACCTGGAAGACGGCGGCGGTTTCCAGGCCGAGAACCGGATCTGGCAGTTGGGCGACCTTGTTGTTAGCCGAGTGTCCGCTCCCGCCGTGCGCGTCGCCCGCACCAAGGCAGGCCTGGGTCGGGACCCCGTCGATCACTGGGTGGTGACCTATTGCAGCCGCGGCGCGACGTCCATCGAGACTGACAAGGCATTGATCCAAGCGCCGGCCGGGGTTCCGTTTCTATGGTCACTCGGCGAGATGTCCGAGAGCGAGCGGACAGCCGTCGAAAGGGTCCAGATCTTCATGCCACGCGACACCTTCCGGGAGGTCGCTCCGCTGCTCGACCTCGCGCGCGGGTCGGCTCTCGACACCCCGCTCGGACATCTGCTCGGCGACTATATGTTAGCGCTCGAACGGCGGCTGCCTGCGCTGAAGCCGGATGACTTGCCGCGTCTGTCGACCGCCGTACGTGAGATGCTCATTGCCTGCATCGCGCCGTCCGTCGAGCGTCTCGCCAACGCCCGAGAGCAGATCGATCTCGGTCGACTGGAGCGGGTACGCCAGACGGTGCGCAAGCATCTACGGTCCCCGGCCTTGACGCCGAAATCGCTTGGTCGCTTGGTCGGGATCTCGCGTTCCAACCTTTATCGGCTGCTCGAAGATGCCGGCGGTGTCGCGCAATATATCCAGCGGCAACGATTGCTCGAGGCGCACGCGCTCCTGTGCCACCCAGGCCTGACCCAGCCGATCTCCGCAATCGCCGAGGATCTCTGCATCGCGGACCCGTCAAGCTTCAGTCGCGCATTCCGGCGTGAGTTCGGTTACAGCCCAAGCGCCCTGCGCGCGGCCGCGGCCAACGGAATGGCGCCCTCCCTCCTGCCGGTAGTGCGGCCAGGAGGCAAGATGGTGGGGTTCGGCGAACTGCTGCGCGGGACCTGATGCGGCCGAGGCAGCGGTGCAGCCACATCGTCGCCTGGTTTGGGATTCTAGGCATGGCGCTGGGATTGGAAGCCATCCCGCCGGCCACCGGCGCCTGTACTGTATTCTTCTGTACTAGGACTTAGGAGCGACCGGCCCGAACGGTGCTCCGTCATGAAAGTTGGGATGGCAAAAGTGGGGACACGCAGCGGAAGCGCATCGGTCGCGGCGAAGTGGGCTTGGTTCCTGCTGCTCGGTATCGTCCTGATCGGGTGCGGCGCCGCTGCCGTGATACTGCCCGTGGCCTCCTCGTTCGCGGCGAGCGTCGTCCTCGGCGTGGCGCTGGCGATCAGCGGGGTGGTCAAGATCGTCGAGGCGCTGCAGGTGACGGGCTGGGCGGGATATGCTTGGCAGATGCTGGTCGGTGCGGTCGAGATCGTCGGCGGCATCCTGATCTATCTCAATCCCTGGGCGGGCGCTCTCGCCATCACGCTGCTGATCGCCCTGGTCTTCCTGGTGCAGGGCCTCGTGCAGATCGGGCTGGCATTCAGGGTGCGGCCACGCGCCGGGTGGGGCTGGCTTCTGGTCGCAGGCCTGATCGCGCTCTGCGTGACGGCGGCGATGGTGATGAAGCTGCGCTACACGAGCTTCTATACGCCCGGCACGGTCGGCGGCATCGCGCTGATCGTCGCGGGCTGCGCCTATCTCGCGATCGCGCTCACCAATCGTCGCGCCATGCGGCAAGCAACGCTGGCGTAAGGAGCATCGCGTGAGATCGCCTCATCGGCTGTCGTTGATACTCTGCCTCTCGTTGCTCGGGCCGGCGGCGTGCAAGCCTAGCGACAAGGCCGAAGCCCCCGAGCCGCGACCCGTCCGCACAGTGACTGTCGCCGTCCAACCGACGGGAGAGAAGCTCGTCCTGACCGGGCACATCCAGGCCGAGGACGAGGTGTCGTTCGCGTTCCGCCTGTCCGGGCGGATGATCGAACGGCCGGTCAATGTCGGCGACAGGATCAAGCCTGGGCAGGAATTGGCAAAGCTCGATCCTGAGAACGAAGTGAACGCGCTGCGTTCCGCGCAGGCCAGCGTCGCCGCCGCGCACGCTGCAGTGAACCAGTCTCGGGCGGCGTTCGAGCGCCAGCGCACGTTGCTCGCCCAGGGTCACACGCCGAGGTCGCAATTCGATCTGGCCGAGAAGGCGCTGCAAAGCGCCCGATCGCAACTCGACGACGCCGAAGCGCAATTTCAGATCGCGGGCCGCCGCGTCAGCTGGACTATCCTGACCGCCGACGCCCCGGGGACGGTGATAGCGCGCGGCGCCGAGCCGGGCGAGGTGGTGCAAGCGGGGCAGATGATCGTACGGGTCGCGCGCCAGGGCGGGCGGGACGCAGTATTCGACGTGCCCGCCCAGATGCTGCGGGGCGCACCGGAAGACACGCCGATCACCGTCGCCCTGGCCGACGATCCGTCGGTCAAGGCAAACGGCCGGGTGCGCGAGATCGCCGCCCAGGCCGATCCGGCGACGCGGACATTCGAGGTGAAGGTCGGTCTGACCGACCCGCCTGCGGCGATGCGGCTCGGCTCCACCGTCAACGGCACCGCGCAATTCAATGCCGCCGACATGATCTCGATTCCCGCCTCCGCACTGACCGAGCTCAATCGCCAACCCGCGGTCTGGATCGTCGACCCCAAGAAGCTGACCGTCTCGATGCGCAATATCTCCGTGGCGCGCTTCGATCCGGGCACCGTGGTGGTCGCCGAAGGACTCGAAACCGGAGATATCGTGGTGACGGCCGGCGTTCAGGCGCTGCATCCCGGCCAGAAGGTCCGGCTGCTCGGACCGACCTCGTAGTGCGGCCGAGTTAGGGGGCCGCCATCATGGGCTTCAACCTTTCTGATTGGGCGCTCCGCCACCGATCGTTCGTAGTCTACTGCATGCTCGCCTCGATCATCGCGGGTGCGCTCTCGTTCTATCGGTTGGGCCGCGACGAGGACCCGCCCTTCGTCATCAAGACGATGGTCGTGCAAGCGGTCTGGCCCGGCGCTACGCTCAACGACACGCTCGACCAAGTGACCGAGCGGCTCGAACGCACGCTGCAGGAAACGCCGCATCTCGATTTCCTGCGCAGCTTCACGAGCCCAGGCCGCACCACCATTTTCGTCAACCTGCAGGGCAAGACCAACGCCGCGCAGGTCGCCGATACGTGGTACCACGTGCGCAAGAGCATCGGCGACATGCGATCGACGCTGCCGCAGGGCGTGCTCGGTCCGGGCTTCAACGACGAGTTCGGCGACACGTTCGGTATCATCTACGCCGTCACGGCCGACGGCTTCAGCCACCGCGAGCTGCGCGACTACGTCGAGGATATCCGCTCGCGCCTGCTGGGAGTTCCCGACGTTTCCAAGGTCGATCTGCTCGGCGCGCAGGACGAGCAGATCTTCGTCGAATTCTCCATGCGGCAGCTGGCGACGCTCGGGATCGATCGCACGGCGCTGTTGTCGGCGCTGCAGGCACAGAACGTCGTCAGCCCCGCCGGCACCATACAGACCGCCGATGAAAAGCTGTTGCTCCGCGTCTCGGGCGCGTTCGAATCCGAGAAGGACCTCATGGCGGTGAACTTCGTCGCCAACGGGCGCCTGATCCGTCTGCGCGATATCGCCGAGATCCACCGGGGCTACACCGATCCGCCACAGCCGATGTTCTGCGTCAACGGCCACCCGGCCATCGGGATCGCCATCTCGATGCGGGAAGGTGGCGACATCCTGACCCTCGGGCGCAACGTCGAACACCTCATCCACCAGATCACCGCCGATCTGCCCATCGGTATCGAGCCGATCCTGGTCGCCGATCAGCCGCAGGTCGTCGAACACGCCATCAGCGACTTCACCTCGTCGCTCTGGCAGGCGATCGTCATCATCATGGCGGTGAGCATCGTCAGCCTCGGCATCCGGCCCGGCGCCGTCGTAGCCCTGTCGATCCCGCTGACCATCGCCATCGTGTTCCCGTTCATGGAGTTCTTCGGGATCGACCTGCAGCGCATCTCGCTCGGCGCGCTGATCATCGCGCTCGGCCTGCTGGTGGATGACGCGATGACCACGATCGACGTCATGACCTCGCGGCTGGCCGAAGGCGACAGCAAGCCGCAGGCGGCAGCGTACGCCTACAAGACGCTGGCATTCCCGATGTTGACCGGCTCCTTCGTCACGGCAGCGGGATTCGTGCCGATCGGCTTTGCGCGAAGTTCGGCGGGCGAATACACTTTCTCGATCTTCGTGGTGGTCGGCATCACGCTGATCGTCTCCTGGTTCGTCGCCGTGCTGTTCGCGCCGCTGCTCGGCGTGGTCATCCTTGCCGACCCGAAGAAGGAGCAAGCGGCAAAACCGAGCAGGATCCTGGGCGCCTTCCGGAGCTTTCTCACAAGCGCCATGCGGCTGCGCTGGATCACCATCGGAGCCACGCTCGCCTGCTTCGTGGCCGCCCTCCTGGTGTCGCCGTTCGTGCCGCGCCAGTTCTTCCCGCCATCCGATCGCCCGGACCTCCTGGTCGATCTGCGGCTGCCGCAGAATGCCTCGATCTATGCCAGCGAGACCGTATCCGCCCGGCTCGACAAAATTCTCAAGGACAGCCCGGACGTCGATCACTGGACGACCTATATCGGCCGCGGCGCGATCCGCTTCTATCTGCCGCTCGACGTGCAGTTGCCGAACGATTTCTTTTCCCAGCTCGTCATCGTCGCCAAGGACGTGCATGCGCGCGACCGGCTGCAGGTCAAGCTGGAAAAGACGCTTGCCGAGGATTTTCCGGGCGTGGTCAGCCGGGTCTCGCCGCTGGGACTCGGGCCGCCGGTGGGCTGGCCGGTGCAGTACCGCATCAGCGGGCCCGACATCAGCCAAGTGCGCGATATCGCGATGCAGCTCGCCGGTCCGCTGAGTGCCAACCCCGGTGTTCGGCGCGTCAATTTCGACTGGATGGAGCCGGCGAGACGAGTCCGAATCCACATCGATCAGGACCAGGCGCGGCTGCTCGGCCTCAGCACGCAGACATTGGCCCATGTGATGAACACGGTCGTTTCAGGCACGCCCGTGACGCAAGTGCGGGATGGCATCTATTCGATCGACGTGCTTGCCCGGGCCACCGATGAACAGCGCCTCTCGCTCTCCACGCTGCGCAATCTCCAGGTGCCGCTGCCGAATGGGCGCACTGTCCCGCTGAGCCAACTGGCGACCTTCGACTTCGACCAGGAATTCCCGATCGTCTGGCGGCGCGACCGCGTTCCCACGTTAACTGTTCAGGCGGACGTCGCGCCAGGCTTGCTGCCGGAATCGGTGGTGAGCGACCTTGCGCCGGCAGTCGAGAAGCTGCGGGCGGGCTTGCCGGCTTCTTACGGCATCGCCGTCGGCGGCACGGTCGAGGAAAGCCAGAATTCCCAGGCATCCGTGATGGCCGTGGTGCCGTTGATGCTGTTTCTCATGATCACATTCCTGATGATCCAGCTGCAGAGCTTCAACCTGCTGTTCCTGGTGCTGAGCGTCGTGCCGATGGGGCTGATCGGGATCGTCGGCGCGCTGCTCGTCTTCAACAGGCCGCTCGGCTTTGTCGCTATCCTCGGCATTCTGGCGCTGATCGGCATGATCGCGCGGAACGCCGTCATCCTCATCGAGCAGATCGAGACGGAAAAGGCGCTGGGCAAGGATATATGGAACGCCGTCATAGAGGCATCGGTGTCCCGCTTCCGCCCCATCATGCTGACGGCCGTCTCGACAGTCCTCGGCCTGATCCCGATTGCCGTCACGATATTCTGGGGACCGATGGCTTTCGCGATCATGGGAGGATTGCTGGTCGCGACGGTCCTCACGCTTATTTTCCTGCCGGCACTCTACGTCGCGTGGTTCCGTATCCGGGAACCGACCGTGCGAGAAACCGAAGGCGGAAACCAGCCGCTCACCGATCCGGGTCGATAATGGCGGCCGCGACGCTTGTGCTTGGACGGGTGGCTGTTATTCGGCGTGGATGTACCTACTGACTAGGGCCGCTAGCTGCGGCCGCGTTTCGCGCCTAGAATACTATACATGAACGTCGCGCCTGATGTCTCGATGACAGGCAACGATACGGGGGGATGATCGTGCAAGTTGGAAGTGGTTCGGTTTCGGCGAGCGTTCTCGGCATGGCTCTTGCCGGCCTGATCGGTGGCGGCATCGCGGGCGTTGTACTCGGCGGTGCGATCGGGAGCGAGGTCGCGCTGGCCATCGTGTGCGCGTTCGTTGGCGCGATCCTGGCACTCATCGTTGCGCATTACGTTATCGACCGGAATGCTGGCGCTTCCTTGCCGCAGGGCATGGTCGTCTGGAATGTCATCGTTGCTACGGTGATCGGCGGACTCGCGGGACACGAGCTCAGTGTCGATCTACGAACTCCGCCGGGATCATCTCTCATCGGCGGGCTTTCCGGCTTGCTGGCGGCCATACTGATCGCCTCATTCGCGATGACGATGTTTGCGCTGCTGAATCGCCTGCGCACTTCCAAGACTTGAAGCGGCGGTGATCCGGGACGGAGCGATAGCGCGACGGAGGGTACGATGACCGAGGCTCGGCTCAAGGTGTTCGGTTGGGGGCGCGAAGGCGAGGCGCTGTCGACCGAGGAAGAGGAATTTTATCTCGGCATGTTCCGTCGACGCTTGGGTGTCGAGCAATTCGAGTCGGTCGCGGTCCCAGGCCTGGACCGGATTAGCCTCCGCGCGCCCCGCCTTACACCGCCGGCGGCTCTTACCCGGTTTTGTTCCACCGAGACCTACGACCGCGCCGCACATAGTTTCGGGAAGTCGTACCCGGACATGGTGCGCGGCATGCTTGGGGATTATGCCAGCGCGCCAGACGTGGTGGCCTATCCGCGCGACGAGGCGGAGGTCGCCGCGGTGCTGGATTGGGCAGGCGGGTCGCAGGCCTCCGTCACACCCTTCGGTGGCGGCAGCAGCGTGGTTGGCGGGGTCGAGCCGGTGGCGGATGGCGCGCGCTACAAGGCGGCGGTGACGCTCGATCTGCGCCATCTCGATCGCGTGCTCGAAGTAGACTCGGCCTCGCGTGCCGCACGCATCCAGGCCGGCGTGTTCGGCCCCGCGCTGGAAGCGCAGCTCAAGCCGCATGGCCTCACGCTCAGGCACTTTCCGCAGAGCTTCGAGTATTCGACGCTCGGCGGCTGGATCGCGACACGCTCAGGCGGACATTTCGCGACGCTCTATACGCATATCGACGATCTGGTCGAAAGCCTGCGCGTGGTGACGCCTGCCGGCACCGTGGAGACACGGCGCCTGCCCGGCTCCGGCGCGGGCCCCAGCCCGGACCGCATGTTCATCGGCTCGGAAGGCACGCTCGGCGTCATCACCGAGGCATGGATGCGGCTGCAAGATCGGCCACGCTTCCGCGCCGGTGCGTCCGTGCGCTTCGGGGATTTCTTGGCAGCCGCGCGAGCGGTGCGCGCGATCTCGCAGGCCGGGCTCTATCCCGCGAATTGCCGCATCCTCGATCCCAACGAGGCGGCGAACACCGGCGCGGGCGACGGTAGCGCCGCGATCATGGTGCTGGCTTTCGAGTCGGCCGATCATCCGCTCGAGGCCTGGATGGCGCGCGCGCTCGAATGCTGCACCGATCATGGCGGCACGCCCGAGAACGCGGAGAAGCCGGACGCGCATTTGCAGGGCGCGGCCGGGATCTGGCGCAACGCCTTCATCCGGATGCCCTATGCGCGCGAGAAGATGGTGCCGCGCGCCATCATCTCCGACACGTTCGAGACCGCGATCACCTGGGACAAGTTCGAGGCATTCCATGCCGCTGTCACTCGCGCCACCGAGGACGCGATCCGCGGCGCGACGGGGCGCGCGGGCCAGGTGACGTGCCGCTTCACCCATGCCTATCCGGACGGGCCGGCGCCGTATTTTTCGTTCCACGCACTCGGCCGCCACGGCGCGTTGCTGGAACAGTGGCAAGCGATCAAGAAAGCCGCCGGAGATGCGCTGATCGCGGCGGGCGGGACGATCACGCACCACCACGCGGTGGGCCGGGACCACCGCCCCTGGTACGACCGCCAGCGTCCCCACCTGTTCGCGACGGCACTGCGGGCTGCCAAGCAGGCGCTGGACCCGCGCGCGGTGCTCAATCCTGGGGTGTTGATCGACCCGTAGGCGGGCCACCCTTCCTGAAGCCGAACGGAGGACCACAATGCCGCAACGAGGTCGCGTCGGGTTTGGCAAGATGGAGGAAGTGCTGTTCGGCGTGCCGGCCGCCGAAGCGGTCGCCGAGCAGGCGCAGCGTCTCGACGCACACCGCGTGTTCCTCATGGTGAGCGGTACGCTCAACCGCGACACGGACGAAATCGAGCGTGTCCGGCAGGCGCTCGGCAATCGCTGCGCGGCGGTGTTCGATCGGATGCCGCCGCATACGCCGCGAAGTGCGGTGATCGCGGCGGCGGCGCAGGCGCGGGACGCTTCCGCCGACCTCATCGTGACGATCGGCGGCGGCTCCATCACCGATGGAGCCAAGGCGGTGCGGCTCTGCCTCGCCAACGACATCCTCACCACGGAAGCGCTGGACGCGCTCCGCCCGGTGCCGGGGCCGGACGGCGCCCTCGGGCCGCCGCCCTGCAACGCCCCCGCCGTGCTGCGCTGGAACAAGCCGGCGAATGCCGGGCGTCAGGCGCTGGTCGCCGCCTCGATCGGCCATCCGGGCGCTGAAGCGGCTGACCTGCTCGACCGCTTCATCGCCGACCTCGGGATGCCGCGCTCGCTCGCTGCCGTGAACATCGGCGCCGACAGTTTCGGCCGGATCGCCGAGCAGGCGATGGGGACGCCGTGGGTACCGCGCAACCCACGCCCGATCGCCGGGCCGGCGCAGGTGCGGGAGATTCTGGAACTCGCCGCCTGACGCGCGTCGTCCGCACGCGGTCGTGAGGTGAAACTTCGGCCCCCACGCCAATTTCCGTGCAAGTGTCAGGACGGGGGCGAGCGATGGCCATGCAGGGTCTGAGCCGGCGCGGCATTCTGGGCGGCACGGCCGCCGGTCTTGCGACAATCCCTCTCTCCGGACGAGCGGCGCCCCCTGCCCCGGACGCCCCCGCCGCCATTCCGCCGCCGGTCCGCACGCCGGAGATGCAGGACATCACCTTGCAGGTGAACGGGCGGCGGATCGCGCTTGCGGTCGAGCCGCGCACCTCGCTGCTCGACGCCTTGCGCGAGCAGGCAGGGCTCACCGGGACCAAGAAAGGTTGCGACCGGGGCTCCTGCGGCGCCTGCACCGTCCATGTCGACGGGCGGCGCGTGCTCTCCTGCCTCACCCTCGCAATCCGCTGCCAAGGTCACGCGGTAACGACAATCGAGGGGCTGGCCATCGGCGAGGAACTGCATCCGATGCAGGCCGCGTTCCTCGAGCACGACGCCTTCCAGTGCGGCTATTGCACGCCGGGGCAGATCATGTCCGGCGCGGCGCTGATCCAGGAGGGACACGCCGGCTCGCCCGAGGAAATCCGCGAGTGGATGAGCGGCAACATCTGCCGCTGCGGCGCCTACCCGAACATCGTCGCCGCCATTCAGACCGCCGCGTCGGAGGGCTAGCGCCATGCGAAGCTTCACCCTCACCCGCCCCGCCAGCGTGGACGCGGCCTGCGCGGCGGCGACGGGTACGGATACCGCATTCATCGCCGGCGGCACCGACCTCATGCAGCTGATGAAACAGGAGGTAGAGCGCCCAAGCCGCCTCGTTGATCTCGATGGCGTGCTCTCCGACACGGTGGAGGTGCGGCAGGAAGGGTTGCGCATCGGCGCGCTCGCCCGCATGAGCGATGTCGCGGCTCATCCGGAGGTACGGCGAAACTACCCCGCCATATCGGAGGCGCTGCTCTCGGCGGCGTCGCCGCAGAT
>JAFKFI010000150.1 GCA_017307285.1 Alphaproteobacteria bacterium
GACGACGTTGAGCCTTGTCTCGGATGCAGCGGCGAGATCGCCGTGGCGCACCGCGTAGCCATCCACGGCGGAATTATCGAACGGCGGCAGATCGAGCGGCGTCACCAGATCGGCGGCCAGCACTCGCCCGCGCGCTGTGGTGAGCGCCACCGTTTCGACCTCGTGCAGCGGCTGTACACGCTCGACGATCAGCCGCTCCATGTCCGCGAGCGGCAGCAGCGGACCCGAGAACGCAAAGCAATCGTCGGTGAGCTGCGCCATCAGCCGCTCCGCAGAACGGCCGTGGTCCGCTCAAGCGGCACGGCGTGTTCGAGCAGGACATCGGCGATGCGCTCGATGTCGTTGAGGTCGATCACCGGCACCGTGGCCTGCGGCAACGCGGTATCGGCCGCGATGGCGACGATCAGCGGATCGTCGGGATGAAGCAGCGGCTTGTCGTTTTCGGCACGATGGATTTCGAGCTTGGGAAAGGCTTCGCGCTTGAAGCCCTCCACCAGGACGAGATCGACCGGCGCGAGCTTGGTTAAAAGACCCGCGAGGTTCCACTCCGGCTCGTCGCGCAACTCGTGCAGGATCGCAAATCGTTTCGACGAACTGACCACCACCTCGGTCGCGCCTGCCGCGCGATGCATGAACGAATCCTTGCCGGGCTGGTCGAGATCGAAGCCGTGATGCGCGTGCTTCAGTGTGGAGACACGGCAGCCGCGCGCCGTCAGGCGCGGCAGCACCTTGGTGATCAGCGTGGTCTTTCCCGAGCCGCTCCAGCCCGCCAGTCCGATGATGCGCATGACCGGCTTATAGCAGAGTCCGGGTCGCGGCAGGGCCTTGCTTGTGGCAGGGCGCGACGGATCAAACGCCCGCCGGTTGCATACCCAGCGCGCGGATCCGCTCCCGTGTTGCCGTATCGGTCAGCGCGGCGAGAAACGCCTGCACCGCGGGGCGGTCGCGCCGCGAGTCCACCACGATGAAATCGTAGTGTTCGGGCGCGAGCGGCAGGAAACCAAGCCCATACATCCGCGCCACCGGTTCGATGGCGACGCCCCAATCGGCGCGGCCCTGGGCGATGGCGGCGGCGACCGCGTTATGCGAGCGCGGCTGGTTGGCGTAGCCCGGCGGTCGTGCACCGGCGAGGAGCTTGTCCACCAGCACGCGGGTGCCGGAGCCGGCATTGCGGTTGACCATCAGGCAGTCGGTATCGCCAAGCGCGGCGTGCGCCGCGTCTTCGGCGCTCTTGCCCTCGAACCGGGCATCGCCCAGCCGAAACAAGATGCCCTGCATTCGCCGCCAGCCTTCGACCAATGACAGACCCGGCGAGAACAAGTGCTTGTTGTAGACGCCGGTTGCCGGATCGACGAGATGCACCGGCGCGACATCGCACTGGCCGCGCTCCGCCGCTGCAACGCCGCCCTGACTGCCGACCGCGATGGTGCGCGCGGAGAAGCCGCGCTCTGCCAGCGCACCGACGACGACATCCAGCGCGATATCGTGGCTGCCCATGATGACGACATCGGGCGCACGGGCGGCGTCCCCGATCAGCGTAACACGCGCCGAGGTGCCGGCGTCGAGCGCCGAGGCCAGCGCGTCGATCTCGATGAAGCCGTCCGCCTGAGAGAAGCTTGTGACGGCGCCGGAGCCTTTGGTGGAGGGGAACGCCACCGCGCCGTGCTCGCCGGCGACGAGCGACACCAGCACGAACTCCTTGCGCCCCATCTCGGAGGCGATGCGTTGCGGCACGCGTGCTTCGATTCCGGCCGCAGCCTCCGGCGGCAGCCCGGCGCGGGCACGGATGACCGGCGCGACAAAAGCATGGAAGGTGAAGATCGCCGAGGTCGGAAAACCGGGCAGCACCGCAATCGGCTCCGGATGCTCGCGCATTTGTTGTCTCACGTCGTCCGGCAGTGGCGCCAACATGGCACGATGCCACGAGTAGCGCGTCGAGCTCGCGCTCGGGAACACTCGGTTGGCGCCGGGCTCCTCGCTCGGCGACGTGAGGCTCGCCTTCCTACGCGCCCGCGGAAGGTGTGGGCCGCCGCAGACCGTGTCACCTCACGACGGGAACCTTGGCGTCGTTGATCGGGCGGCTGCCCATCCGACCCGCGTAGCCGTAGCTCGCCGCCCTCCCGACGCCCCAGACAGTGACGGAGAAGGGGCCATCGCTGTGCGCCTCGAGACGACCGTAGCCGCATTCGCCCTTGCCTAGCTTCTGGGGCAGCGAATCGCGCGTTGTCTGGATCCACGCATACTCGTACTCGCCGCTGCTCCCGAGCGGGCGAAAGTCGGTGAGCTCACCCGCGCAAGACAGCTCCACCGGAAGAAAGCCGCGCGTCGTCCTGCGACGGACGAACGTGAGCGTCGTCTCCGGGTACGTGTGGTCGGTGAAGAACACGTAGCGATCGAGGAACTG
>JAFKFI010000016.1:0-15003 GCA_017307285.1 Alphaproteobacteria bacterium
GAGGAAGCGCACTCGTCCGCCGGCCCACATGCGGCGCGGCAGATCGTGCACCGGCGGCAGGAAGCCGCCGCGCTTAGGGTGCCCGTCGGGGCCGAGGCCGTGCGCCGGCGCCCATTCCTGGAACAGCATCCAATGCCAGAGCGGCGGGAGCCGGCCGCCCGGCGCCACCTCTTGCTCGGGAATGTCGAGCGTCGCGGCGAGGCCGCGGATCACGGTCGGCCATACCGTGTCGCTGCGCGTCTCCGTCTTGCCGACATATTCCTGGAAGCTCATCGCGGTCAGTCCTTCCTCGTGTAGACCTGGTAGCGGTCCCATTCGGCGCTGAGTTCGTAATGCGACCATACCTCCGCGAAGAGCGGGTGCCGCTTGAAATAGTCGATGAAGCTGAACTCGGCGCCGCACCAGGGAATGCCGGGCTGGCGGTCTACCACCACGGCGGCCGGCGGCGCGCGGGCGAAATCCTCGGCCACGGTACGATAGATGAAGAACTCCGGGCGGCCCATCTCCCACACTTCCCGATACAGCCGGCCGTCCGGAAGGCACTGCTGATAGGCGCCTTGCAGCAACCACATGTTCATCGTGCGCAGCGTGTTGTGCGCGCCGACATAGTTGAGCGTCGGGTAGATCGGGTAGATGCCAGGGGAGAACACCAGCACACGCTCGCCGGCAGCGTCCTGCTGCAACAGTTGGGTCAGTCGGTCCACCTGGCTGCCGTCGTATTCTAGTTCCTTCCACGGCGCCTCGCCGTTCGAGATGGCGTAGAGCGCGAACAACCCGGCAAGGATCGCCGCGGCCGGGTAGGCGGCGGGGCGGAAGCGCGCGCCACTCAGCCGGTCCAGCCAGCAGGCCGCCAGCACGCCCCCGAGGGCGCAGGCGAACAGCTCGATCGGCAGGATGTGGTAGGACCAGCCCTTGTGCTGCGCCAGCGCCGAGGCTAGTGCGCCGAGTGCGGCGAGCCCCAGCAGCCGCGGCAACGGCGTCTCCGGAGCCGGGCGGCGGAACGCCAGGCAAAGCAGCGGCAGCAACAGGCAGAGCGCGGTCGCCATGCGCGGCGAGAGCAACACCTGGACCACGGTGAGCCCACCGAGGTCGAGGTAGAAATCCCACACCAGCGGCACGACGACGCCGAGATAGTCGGGGAAGACCAGCGGCAACGAGGCGAGATAGGCAGCCCAGACCGCCACCATCACCCAGGGCACCGGGTCGCGCAGCGAGGCGAGCAGGCCGGCGCGCAGCGCGGGAAGCACCGGCTGGCCGGACGGCGCACGGCTGAGGACCAGAAAGAATTCGATGAGCGCGGGCACGCCGAGGAAGTGTGGCTTGAGCGCGAAGACGACGCCCGCCGTCAACGCCACGGCGATGTGTCCGCGCGGGCGCTCTCCCCTCGCGCGTCGCGCGGCGCATAGCACGTAGGGCAAGGCACCCACGGCCATCAGATGCTCGCGCTGGCCGAAATCGTAGCCGGCATCGAGCAGGAATAGCGCCGGCAGCACGTCGAGGAAGGCCCGCTGCACGGCTCCTTCCGCCGCGCGGTCGCGCATGCGGAAGGCCAGCCACCAGCAGAAACCGCCGTACGCGAGAAGGCAAAGATGCAGGGCCTGCACCCCGTCAAGCGGCGTCACCGAGGCGAGCCAGGCGGGAATCAGGTTGAGCACGAAGATCAGCGGCGGGTTGACGTCGATCAGGTCCGAATAGAGATGCTCGCCGGCCAGCCATCGCTGGGAGAAATCGAGCACCGCCGCGACATCGTGATTGACCGGCGGCGCGAGCACCACGGGCAGGAACAGCAATGCCGGCAACAGCGCCGGCAGCACCCGGAGGAGGGTGGCGACCAGCGGATGCCGGCGCAGCCGGGCGAGCCACGCGCCCACTTGCGTGCTGCCGGCAGCCGGGCTGTCCGGCAAGGATCGCGTGTCGCTCGGGGTCATGCTCATGCTGCGGCGGATGGATGCCCTGCGACGATGGCGGACACAAGGCAAACGAATACGCGGCAGCTTCCGGCCACGGGGTTAATTTCTTCTCACGCGCCGCCGCCTCAGGGGCGGATCGCGACATCCTCGGTCGGCCGCCCTTCGGGCAGGCTCCACACGGTGGATGTCGGTCGTGCCCAGGGGAAGCGGTCGAGCAGCGCCTCGGCACTCTCCCGGTCGGCAGGAGCGGGATCGAGTGCTGCCGCGAGAGCGTCGATCTGCCTCGCCCAATCCGGGCTCACCTGCCGCGTCTCGCGAAATTCGCGCCCCGGCCCCCAATAGTCCCAGGGCAAGGTTTCGATCCCGGCCAGCGCCGCCGCGTCCCGCATCACCGCCGAGGCGACGAACCATCGCCCGACGATCCCGGCGATCGACAGACCGCACCTTCTCTCGTCCAACGCACCCGAGCAGATGTCGCGCCAGATCGCGGGGGCCGAGCGCCACCCGTTGCCCGGCACGTCGGCGACATCGAAGCCGATACGGAAGCCGGCGCGGGCGCGCGGGCCGAGCTGAGCGTCGAGCGCCGCCCATTCTCCGCCCCGCCGATACTCACAGATCCAATGGTCCTCCCACTGGTCCCGCTTGAAGTAGCTCGCGGCTCCGACCCGCAACCGCGCCGGGGTGCCGGCCTCGCGCAACACGCTCATAGCGAGCAGAGCGAAATCATGACACGTGCCGTAAATATAATTCGGCAGCGCGCGATGTTCCGACAGATGCCGGCCATCGCGCCGCACCAGAACGTCGAGCAATCGCGCGGCGGTGCGCAGGTCCCGGTCCGGCTCGGCCTCCACCGGCACGCCGAAGCCCATCGCGCGGGCGATTGCGTGGTGGATGACAAAATTCTCCAGCGCGTCCGGCAGCGCCCGAACGTCGGATGGCAGCTCCGCGAGGCGCGGCCGCATGGCGCCCGGATCGGACCAGTATGTATGCTGGGCATCGCCGCTCATTCGCGTCCCTCCTTGCGCCTGCGGAAGATAGCACGATACGGCGGCGCCGGGCTTGCGCGGCAAGGCGCGTTTCCTGTCAAAGACGCCGGCATGGAGCCTGCGGAATACCAGCTCATGGACGCGGAGGAGGCCGGCATGTGGTGGTATCGCGCCCTGCACGCGCGGCTGCTCGACGCGCTGCACGGCGCTCGCGGTGAGGTGCTCGACGCCGGCTGCGGCACCGGCGGATTGTTGAAGAGGCTCGCGGCCTGTCCTGAGCTGACGGGCATCGGCCTCGAATGGGAGGCCGAGGCGGCGCGAAGAGCAATGGAGAAATCCGGCGCGCCGGTCGCGCGCGGCAGCGTCAACGCCCTCCCTTTCGCCGATGCACGGTTCGACGCCGCCATCGTCGCCGACGTGCTGTGTCATCGCGCCGTGGACCCCGCAGCCGCGCTGGCCGAATTGCGCCGGGTGCTACGGCCAGGAGGGATCCTGTTGGTCAACATGCCGGCGTATGAGTGGCTGCTTTCCGACCATGATCGGCTGGTGCACAACGCACGCCGCCAGTCGGCGCGCAGGGTCCGCGCCATGCTCGGCGGGGCTGGGTTTGCCGACATTCGCGCGCGCTACTGGAACGGGCTGCTGCTGCCGCTGATGGTGGCGCGGCGCAAGATTTTCCCGCCGCGCCGCAATTCCGCCTCGGATGTGTCCCGGTTTTCGCCTTGGCTTAACGCAACCCTGCACACAGTAGCGGAGATCGAGCGGCATCTGCCCATGCGGCTGCCGGTGGGGGGCTCCGTGCTGGCGACGGCGCGGCGGCCATGAGCGAGGAGGTGATGGACGGCATCATTACGGCCAGTGCAGGCGATTTCGACCGTGGGAGCGCGGCGCCGGTCGGGTTGTCGATCGTCGTCCCGGTCTATAACGGCGCGGGCTCGGTGGGCCGGCTGGTCGCCGCCCTCGCCACCCTGCGCCCGGAAGGCGGTCTCGAAGTGGTGCTGGTCAACGATGGCAGCCCGGACGACTCGGCCAACGTGTGCCGCGCTTTGGTGCACAGCGCGGGCATCCCCGTCACTTATATCGAACACGCACGCAATTTCGGCGAGCACAACGCGGTGATGACCGGCTTGCGCCATGCGCGCGGGCGCTTTGTTATCACGATGGACGACGACCTGCAGAACCCGCCCGAGGAAGTGATCCGGCTCTACGACCACGCCCGGCTCGGCGGCTGGGATGTGGTCTACACCCGCTATGCCGCGAAGGCGCATGCCGGCTGGCGCAATCTCGGCAGCCGCTTCGCCAACAAGGTGGCCGACTGGCTGCTCGACAAGCCGCGCGGGCTCTATCTCTCCTCGTTCCGCTGCATGTCCGCGCTGATGGTCGAGGCGGTGACACGCTATCGCGGCCCCTACCCGTATGTCGACGGGCTGCTGATGCAAGTGACGCGGCGGATCGACAGCATCGAGGTGCGGCATCTGCCGCGCGCCGAGGGACGCTCGAACTACACGCTGCGGCGGCTGGTGCGGCTGTGGCTCAACCTGGTCACCAGCTTTTCGTTGGCACCGTTGCGCATCGCCATGCTGACGGGTGCCGCACTGGCGCTGCTCGGCGGCATCGGCGCCGTGTTCGTGATCGTCGAGGCGCTGTTCCGCCATGACACACCTTTGGGCTGGGCCTCGACGATGACGGTGATCCTGCTGGTGTCCGGCGTGCAGTCGATGATCCTCGGCGTGATGGGCGAGTACGTCGGACGGACGTTCCTTTCCGCCAACGGCAAGCCACAAGGCACGGTGCGGCTGATCGAGCGTAGCCCGGCCGTGGTGGAGCGCGCCCGGACGTGACGCCGTACTGGTTCGTCCTCGCCGCCGCCATCGCCACCAGCATGATCGGACAGGCGCTGCTCAAGGCGGGCGCAGGCGCGGCCAATTTCATGGCGCAATTGTTCGACTGGCGCACGCTGCTTGGGCTTTCGCTGTACGGTGGGGCGGCGCTGCTCTACATCGTGGCACTCCGCCGTATCCCGATGTCGGTCGCCCTGCCCTGCACCGCCGCTTCGTATGTCGCAGCACTGCTGATCGGCCATTTCGCCTTCGCCGAGCCGCTCGGCACCACGCACCTCGCCGCGGTCGGCCTCATCTCGCTCGGCGTGCTGCTGCTGGCGACGGCGTGATTCCACCAGGCGTTGCTCTGACGCTTTTTTCGTCGTGGTCGGCATGACGGAGGGCGGAAATACCAGCACGCACTCTCTGATGGCGCCCCGCTACCACGTCTCGATATGCGGCCGCTTCTTGCCCTCGCGCGTGGGCGGCTTGGGTGCGGTGCGGAGGCCGCGCATGATCCAGCGGCGGGTCTCCGCTGGGTCGATCACGTCGTCGATCTCCAGCACCGAGCCGACATGGATCGCCTTGCCGCGCGTGTAGAGCTCGTCGGCATGCCGGCGATAGGTGGCGTCGCGCTCGACGGGGTCGACGATCGCGGCGAGCTCGTTGCGATAGGCGAGCCGCACGGCGCCTTCCAATCCCATGCCGCCGAACTCTCCGGTGGGCCAGGAGATGGTGAACCAGGGCGCGTGAAACGATCCGCCGGCCATCGCCTGCGCCCCGAGCCCGTAGCCCTTGCGCAGGACCACGGTGAAGAACGGCACGGTGATGCTGGCGCCGCCCACGAACATGCGGCAGACCCGGCGGACTTGCGCGGTCTTCTCCGCCTCCGGTCCCACCATGAAGCCGGGCGTGTCGCAAAGGGAAAGAATCGGGATGTCGTAGGCGTCGCAGAGCTGGATGAAGCGCGCCGCCTTGTCCGCCGCCTCGGCGTCGATCGCGCCGGCGAGGTGCATCGGGTTGTTGGCGATGAGCCCCATCGGCCGGCCTTCGACGCGGATCAGCGCGGTGATCATGCCGAGACCGAATTCGGGGCGTAGCTCCAGCACCGAGCCGGTGTCGGCCAGCGTGCGGACGACGTTGCGAATGTCGTAGACGCGCAGCCGGTTTTCCGGGATGGCGCGGCGCAGCAGCCGCTGGTCGGGGCAGCTCCATTCCGCGACCGGACCCTGGAAATAGGAGAGATATTGCTTCGCCGTCGCGACCGCCTCGGCCTCGTCGCGGACGAGAACATCGATCACGCCGTTGGGCACTTGCACGCTGACCGGGCCGACCTCCTCCGGCTTGAACACGCCGAGCCCGCCGCCCTCGATCATCGCCGGTCCGCCCATGCCGAGCGACGTGCTCTCGGTCGCGATGATGACATCGCAGCAGCCGAGCAGCGCCGCGTTGCCGGCGAAGCAGCGGCCGTGGACGATGCCGATGAGCGGAATGAGGCCCGACAATCCGGCGAAGGTGCGGAAGGTCGGGATGTCCAGGCTGGCTGCGGTGGTGGTCTGCTTGTCGGTATCGCCCGGCCGCCCACCGCCGCCTTCCGCGAACAGCACCAGCGGGCGGCGAAATTCTTCCGCCAGGCGGAATATACGGTCCTGCTTCTTGTGGTTCATGGTACCCTGCGTGCCCGCCAGCACCATGTAGTCGTAGGCGACCACCACCGTTGACGCCCGCTCCTCGCCGAATTTTTCCCCGTTGACCGTGCCGACGCCGGCGACCAGGCCGTCGGCGGGTGTCGTCCGCAACAATTCCTCGGTGGAGCGCCTTGTGCGCTGTGCGGCGAGAGCCAAGGCGCCGTACTCGACGAAGCTGCCGGGATCGCAGAGATCCTCGACATTCTCGCGCACCGTGCGCCCGCCTTGCTTGTGCCGCTTGGCGACCGCAGGCTTGCGCGCTTCGTCCAGGGTCAGCGCGTGACGCGCGATGCTCTCGGCGAGATCGGGGCGGATCGCGTCGAGATCGACCTCGCCGGTGTCGGCCTCCTCGGCCGCCGCGACCTCGCGCGGCTCGATGAACAGCAGCGCCTGGCCGGGCATCAGTACGTCGCCCCGCGCCGCCGCGACCAGCCGGACGATGCCGCCCGCGACGGCGGGGATGATGTGCTCCATCTTCATCGCCTCGAGCACCGCGACGGGCTGACCCTGGCGCACCTCGTCGCCCTCGCCCACTTCCAGCGCGACGACCGAGCCCTGCATCGGCGCGGGGACAGCCACGGTGCCCGGCGGCGCCGCGACTGTGGCCGACCGTTCCGCCGTCGCCGTGCTCTCGCCGAAGAACGGGTCGGCGGCCACTTCGGATGATGCCTTCACGAGCTTTGCGACGTGCTCGTCGAGCCAGCGCGTCGTCACGGCGTTCGCGGCGACGTCCTTGTGCCGCAGTAATGCCGCGAGGAACGGCAGGTTGGTCGCGACACCGTCGATGCGGAACTCGCCGAGCGCGCGCCGTGCCCGCGTCATCGCGTCCGCGTAGTCGGGCGACGGCGAGTGCACGATCAGCTTGGCGAGGAGGGAATCGAAGCTCGCGACGGTGCGATAGCCGGCGTAGCCGAAGCCGTCGATACGCACGCCGGGGCCGGATGGCGGATCGTAGCGTGAAATCGTGCCGCCGGCGGGCAGCGCCGTGCCGTCGGGCTGCATGGTCTCCATGTTGACCCGCAGCTGGATCGCGTAGCCGCGCGGCGGCGTGATGTCGGCTTGGCGGAGGCCGAGTGCAGCGAGCGTCTTGCCGCCGGCGATGCGCAGCTGTGTTTTCACCAGATCGACGCCGTACACCTCCTCGGTGACGGTGTGCTCGACTTGCAGGCGCGGGTTGGCTTCGATGAAGGCGAAGCGGTGCTCGTCGCGCGCGTCGACCAGGAACTCGAACGTGCCGAGGCCGCGATAGCGCACGCTCTCGGCCATACGGATCGCCGCGTCGGTGATATGGCCGCGCAAGGTCGGCGAGAGCGTCGGGCTCGGTACGATCTCCACCAGCTTCTGATGCCGGCGCTGGATGCTGCATTCGCGCTCGCCGAGATGCGCGACGTCGCCAGTGCCGTCCCCGACGATCTGCACCTCGATATGCCGCGCCTGCTCGATCAGCTCCTCGACGTAGAGCTCGTCGCGCCCGAACGCGGCTTGCGCCTCGGAGCGGCAGCGCGCGAAGGAATCACCGAGCACCGCTTCGGAGGTGACGACGCGCATCCCGCGCCCGCCGCCGCCTGCGACGGCCTTCACCATGATCGCGCCGCCCGGCCCGAGCGAGGCGAGGAAGTCGCGGGCCTCGGCGAGGTCGGTTGCCTTCGACGTGCCGCGCGGCACCGGCACGCCGCAGTTGCGCGCGAGCTCGCGGGCGCGGGTCTTGTCGCCGAACAAATCGAGCGTGTCGGGCGTCGGGCCGACGAAGATCAGCCCCGCCTCGGCGCAGGCGCGGGCGAAATCGGCGTTCTCGCTGAGGAAGCCGTAGCCGGGATGCACCGCGTCGCATCCCGCCTCCCTCGCGGTGGCGACAATCTGGGAGATGTCGAGATAGGCGCGCGCGCCGATGCCGCTAAGCGGTCGCGACTCGTCGCCGCGGCGGACGTGCAGCGAGCGGGCATCGTCCTCGGAGAACACCGCGACGGAATGGATGCCGAGCTCGGCGGCGGCGCGCGCGATGCGGATGGCGATTTCGCCGCGATTGGCGATCAGCAGTCGCTTGATGCGCGACACTCAGCGCCCCTGGAAACGTGGGTGGCGCTTTTCGAGGAAGGCGGTCAGGCCCTCCTGATGGTCCTCGGTCTTGACCATCTCGGCGATCGCCTCGGCCTCGCGATGCGATTGCTCGTCCCAGCTGTTATCGAGCGAGCTGCGGATGAGCTGCTTGGCGCGGCCGAGCGCGAGGGTCGGTCCGTCGGCGAGGCGGCGCGCCATCTTCTCTGTGGCGCTCGCCAGCTCGTCGCGCGGCACCACCCAGTTGAGCAGGCCGAATTCTCTCGCTTTCGCCGCGTCGAACCGTTCGCCGAGCAGCGCGATCTCGAGCGCGCGCCGCTCGCCCACGATGCGGGGGAGAAAATAGCTCGCGCCACCATCGGCCGAGAGGCCGATATGCCGATACGCAAGGGTGAAGATCGCGTCGTCGCTGGCCAAGGCGAGGTCGGACGCCATCACCAGGCTGAGCCCGAAGCCCGCGACCGCGCCGTGGATCGAGGCGAGCACCGGCTTCGGCATCCGGCGGAGGTGATAGATCACCTGGTGCGCGCCGACCACCCGCGCCTCGAAGCCGCGGAAATACGTCTCGCGGTCTCCGGAGCGCAGCGATTCGTTGAATTCCTTGATGTTGCCGCCGGCCATGAAATGCCGGCCGTTGCCGCGGATGACGATGCAGCGCACCGCCGGATCATGCTCGAAATCGGCGGTGGCGTCGAACAGGATGTCCTTCATCTCGCGCGACAGCGTGTTCAGCGCCTCGGGCCGGTTCAGCGTGAGCCACCCGATGCCGTCCTTCACTTCCACGAGGACATGCGCCGTCGCGTCCATAACACTCTCCTGCTTGCGGTGGCGCGCAGGCTACCCAGCGGCGGCATGGGTGGCAATCGCGGCGCCCGGCTTGGGCTTGGCGCCGGCCCGGTCCATGCTACGAATCCGGGCGACGGAGGAGACGACGATGCGGCAGATGACCCTGGTGGCCTTCCTGCAGGCACAGAACTGCACGAATTTCGTGGGGTCCTGGCGCCACCCCGACGCCTATCCCGATTTCACCTCCGCCGATTACTACCGCCGCATCGCTCGCACCTTGGAAGCCGGGAAGTTCCACATGGGCTTCTTCGACGACCGCCTGGCGATGCCCGACCGTTTCGGGGGCGACCACGCTCATACCGTCGCCAACGGCATACGCTGCGTGAAGATGGACCCGGTGACGATCCTCACGGTCATGGGCATGGCGACCCAGCGCCTCGGCCTCGGCTCCACCTATACGACGACCTATTACGAGCCGTTCCACGTCGCCCGGGTGTTCCAGACACTCGATTTGATGACGGACGGGCGGGCCGCCTGGAACATCGTCACCTCGATGAATGACGGCGAGGCGCACAATATGGGCATCGCCGCGCACGGCGAGCACGACCAACGCTATGACCGCGCCGACGAATTCCTGGAAGTCGTGCTCGGGCATTGGGATTCCTGGGAAGACGACGCGATCGTGCTGGACAAGCAATCCGGCCTGTTCGCGCATCCGGAGAAGGTGCATCGGCTCGATTACAACGGAAAGTTCCTCAACTCGCGCGGCCCGTTCACCGTGCCGCGCTCGGCGCAGGGGCATCCCGTGCTGATCCAGGCGGGCCAGAGCGATCGCGGCCGGCGGTTTGCGGCGCGCTGGGCGGAGGTGGTGTTCGTCGTCTATCACAGCCTCGCACAGGGCCAGCAGGAATACGCGGCCTTCAAGGAGCAGGTGGCGCAACACGGCCGCGACCCCGAGAGCGTGAAGGTGACGCCCGAGATCTACACGGTGGTCGCCGAGACGCGCGCCGAGGCGGAGGACAAGCTCGCCTTGATCGACACATTGCCGCGCGACGCCGACCGGCTCTCGCTTTTATCCGAGGTGTTCAATTTCGATTTCGGCAGCAAGCCGCTCGACGAGCCGTTCACGGACGCGGAGTTCGCGGCGATGACCGGCGCGCAGGGCATTCGCAACCGCGTCATCCGCGAGACCGGCAACCGCAACCCGACGGTGCGCGACGTCATCCAGGTGAGCGCGCGTGGCACGTTCCACGATCATCCGCGCGTCTATGGCAGTCCGAAGGATGTTGCCGATCAGTTGGAGGAATGGTTCGTGGGACGCGCTTGCGACGGCTTCGTCGTCGCCGCGTCGCATGTGCCGGGTGCGTACGAGGACTTTGTCCGACTGGCCGTGCCGGAGTTGCAGCGGCGCGGGTTGTTTCACAAGGATTACGAGGGCGTCACGCTGCGGGAGAATTTGGGAATGAAGCGGGCCGCCATCGGCGATTGGCGGCACTGACGCCCCTCATCCGCGTCAACTGGCCGTCAGCTTGCGAATGCGATGGTTTTCGGTGTCACCGATATAGATGGCGCCATCGGGACCGACCGCGACGCCGTGCGGCCGTGCCAGCCCGGCCTGCGTGGCGGGGCCACCGTCGCCCTCGCCGCCATGCCCGCCATTGCCCGCGATGGTAGTTACGATACGAGTGCGCGCGTCGATGCGGCGGATGACGTGGTTCTCGGTCTCGACGATCAGTAGGTTGCCCTCGGCATCGACAGCGAACTCCTTGGGGGCGTTGAACGTCGCGGCCACCGCTTCGCCGCCGTCGCCGTCGTAACCGCGCGCGCCGGTGCCGGCCACCGTGCGGATCACGCCGGACCGCGCATTGACGGCGCGCAAGGTGCTGCCTTGGCGCTCGAGGATATAGACGGTGCCATCCGGCGCGACCTGCACGGCTCGGGCGCCGAAGATGCCGGCTTGCGCGGCCGGGCCGCCGTCGCCGTCGTGGCGCGGCTCGCCGCTGCCTGCGAAGGTCGCGATCATGCCGCGCGCCAGATCGACGACGCGGACGCGATGGGCGGCGACGTCGGCGATGAACAGGCGGGCACCGGCCGGGTCGAGCGCGAGGCCGTTGGGCTCGGCGAGACCCGCGCGATCTGCCGGGCGGCCATCGCCATCGGATACCGGCTCGCCGGTGCCGGCGACGGTCGTGATGACGCCGCGCGTGTCGACCCGCCGGACGCGCCGGTTCAGCCGGTCGGCGAAGTAGAGATTGCCGCTGGCATCGAGCACGATGCCATACGGCTCGTTGAGCCGCGCCTCGGTGGCCCGGCCGCCGTCGCCGGAATAGCCCGCCTCGCCATTGCCCGCGACAGTGCCGATCACTCCGGTGTTCGCATCCACGCGCCGGATGCAGTGGTTGAACGTGTCGGAGAAATAGAGATTGCCGGCGCGGTCGAATGCCACGTCGAACGGATTGTTGAGACAAGCCTCGGTGGCCGGCCCGCCATCGCCCGAATAGCCCGCCTGTCCCGTGCCCGTCACCGTCGAGATGATCCACGACATTCGCCTCTCCCCACTCCGGCGTCCTTCCGCTAGCATCGCCCAAACACGCGGTATTCACCAGCAAACCCCGGAGAGCGGCGACGATGAGCGACCTGAACGAAACCATCGAGGACGGCGTTGCGACGCTGACGATGAACCGGCCGGAGCGGCTGAACGCACTGTCGCCCGACATGCTGGGTGCCTTCCACGAGGCGCTGCCGCGGCTTGGCGCCGATCCCGCGGTGGGCGCGATCGTCATCACCGGTGCGGGGCGCGGCTTCTGTGCAGGTGGCGACGTCAAGGCGATGGGTCAGCGGACGGAGCGCAGCTTCGAGCAGCGGATGCAGGGGCTCGACAAGATGCACGAGCTGTCGCTGCTGTTCCGCACCTTGCCGAAAGTGATCATCGGCATGGTCAACGGCCCGGCCTTCGGTGCCGGGTTGGGTGTCGCGATGGCCTGCGACTTCCGCATTGCCGCGCGCAGCGCGCGCTTCGGCACGGCGTTCGTCAAGATCGGCTACTCGGGCGATTTCGGCGGCACTTGGCTGCTCACCCGGCTCGTCGGCAGCGCCCGCGCGCGCGAGATGTACCTGTTGGGAGACGAAGTGGGCGCGGAGGAGGCGGAGCGCATCGGGCTCGTCACGCGTGTCGTCGGTGACGACGAGTTGCGCGCCGAGACTCTGGCGCTCGCACGCCGCATCGCCGACGGGCCGCGCGTGGCCCACGGCTATATCAAGCGCAACCTGTTCGCCGCCGAGACCGAGCCGTTCGCCGACGTGCTGGGATTGGAGGCGCTGCACCAGGCCCGCACAGGCCAGACCGAGGATCACAAGGAGGCGGTCAGGGCTTTCGCCGAGCGGCGCAAGCCCGTGTTCCGGGGCCGCTAGGTCCGCTCCCGCGTCAACACCGACAAGGTGACGGCGCAGAGAGCGACGAAGGTGAGGGCCGCGTTGAGGGCGTGCGAGTATTCCCACTGCACGCGCAACGCGGCCCAGTTGTCGGGGGCGACCGTCCAGTTGGAGGTCGCCTGGTTCGCCGGATAGGTCCAAGTGAAGAAGATCGCCAGCGTCGCGCCGACCAGCACGAAACTGGCGAGCGCGAACCAAAATGGCGCGCCGCGCCCACGCGACAGGATCATCAGCACGAAATTGGCGAACAGCGCGCCGATCAGCACGACGCCGAGCAGCGCCCATCCGCGATAGATGCCTTGCACGATGAAGTAGGATTGCTGCGCCAGATGGATCTTGTTGGGCAGCGCGAAGAAATGCGCCCCGCCGGGCGCTAGCGCCAGTGCGGTCAGCACCAGCGCGAGAAACGAGGCGATCTTCAATGCCACGGGGCGACTCCCCTGACTGTTCCTCCTGATTGCGCCGATCGCTAGTGCGCGTCGCCGGCGGCGGCGCCGGATCGGGCGCGGGAGAGGAAGAAGGCACCTGCGATGGACAGGGTCAACGCGGCGCCGATCAAAAAGAAGGCATCCGCGTAGGCCATCACCAACGCCTCGCGTCGGACCATCCGCGCCAACTCGGCAAGTGCGCGCATCGCGGGATCACCGCCACGCGCGGACAGGCCCAGCGCGATGCGGTCGAGCGTCTCCGCGACGCGCGGGGAGTTATGCGTGAGCCGCTCGGCGATGATGGAAAAGTGGAAATGCTCGCGCCGCTCCACGAGGGTCGCCAGTGCGGCGATGCCGATGGAGCCGCCGAGGTTGCGGAACATGTTGAACAAGGCCGACGCGCTGCCTGCCTGTGCGGCGGGAATGCCGACGGCCGCCATCTGCGACAGCGGCGACATCAGCAGCGGCTGACCCAGTGCGCGCACCAGCTGCGACCATTTGAGCTGCTCGATCGCCGTGTCGTGGCTCATGGTGAAGGCGTTCATGAAGCAGCTCGCGGCGAACAGCGCGATGCCGAAGGCACACACCACGCGGCTATCCACATAGCGCAGGATGAGCGGCAGGAACGGAAACAACGCGAGCTGCGGCAGGCCCATCCACATCATCACCCAGCCGATCTGCAGCGCGTTGTAGCCCTGTACCTGCGTCAGATAGACCGGCATGATGTAGACGGTGCCGTAGAGGCCGAGCCCGGTCGCGAGGTTCATCAGGCAGGCCGAGCCGAGCGAGCGTTGCCGCAGCAGCCGCAAATTGATGAAGGGCTCGCGGCGGACCAGCACGATGGCGACGAACGCGGTCAGGAACACGACGGCGATCCAGCTGCACCACCAGATGGTGTCGCTGCCGAACCAGTCCTTGCGCTGACCCTCCTCCAGCACGAAGGCGAGGCAACCGAGCCCGACCGCCATGCAGAAGATACCGGCCCAGTCGCCGCGCCGCAGCCGGTCGAGTTGCGCCGGTGCGGCGTCGAGGCCGTACCAGATCATCGCGATCATCAGCACGCCGGGGATGACGTTGATGTAGAAGATCCAGTGCCACGAATAGGTTTCGGTGAGCCAGCCGCCGACGGTGGGGCCGATCGCCGGCGCGAAAGTCGCGGTGAAGCCGAATATCGCCGAGCCGATCGCGCGCTTCGAGAGGGGCAGCTTGACCAGCAGGATGGTGAAGGCGAGCGGAATCAGCACGCCGCCGGTGAAGCCCTGGCCGATGCGATAGAAAACCATCTGCTCGAGGCTGGTCGCGGTGCCGCACAGCATCGAGAAGCCGAGGAACAGTGCACTGTTGACCAGCAGGTAGCGACGCAGCCCGAACACCATTGCCAGCCAGCCGGTGAGCGGGATGACGATGATCTCGGCGATCAGATAGCCGGTGGAAATCCAGCTCCCCTCCTCTAGCGAGGCGCCGAGCGTGCCTTGGATGTTGGCGAGGGAAGAGTTGGTGATCTGGATGTCGAGGATCGCCATGAAGGCGCCGAGCATCGCGCCCAGTACCGCGAGCCAGTTGCGCAGCGGCACCGAGCGGCTGGCCGGCGCGGCGCCGCCCAGCGCGAGCGCGGTGCCGCTCATCGCGCGGTGAAGGCGGGCCGCGATGTGCGGTCGAGCGATTCGTCGACTAGGGTGTGCAGTGGGCCAGCCGGCCGGGTGCGCGTGTCCACCGTGGCATAGACCGAGAGGCCAGGACGCAGCTTGGCCAAGGTCACTTCGTCCGCGGCGTCGAGCAGGATTTTCACCGGCACGCGCTGCACGATCTTGGTGAAATTGCCCGTCGCGTTCTCCGGCGGCAGCAGCGCGAATTGCGCGCCGGAGCCTGGGGCGAGGCTGTCGACATGGCCGGTGAGG
>JAFKFI010000016.1:15012-22012 GCA_017307285.1 Alphaproteobacteria bacterium
CGGGCAGCATGTCGATGGCGACGGCGACCAGCTCGCCGCGCCACATGCGTGCGAGCTGGGTTTCCTTGAAATTGGCAACGACGTAGATGTCGCGCCCCGTGGGCACGATGTCCATGATCCGCGTGCCGGGCTGGACATACTGCCCAAGGCGCAAGCTGCGGTCACCCACCGCGCCGTCGATCGGTGCGGTGATCGTCGTGTAGGAGAGATTGAGCGTAGCCTGCTCGACGGCGGCTTGCGCACGGGCTTGCGCCGCGACGGCCTTGGCGCGTTGCGCCCGTAGCACCTGCACCTGCTGGCTCGCGGCCTCGTAGCCGGCGCGGCTGCGCGCGAGTGCCGCGGTACGCGAGCGAATGTCGGTGTCGGCCTGCTGCGCGCGCTGTACGGTGCCGTTGCCGCTGCGCATCAGCTCGGTGTAGCGCGTGTAGTCAGAGCGCGCGAAATCGAGGGCCGCCTGAGCCGAGGCGATGTCCGATTGGGCCTGCTCAATGGTGGCGCTCTGCAGCTTGATCTGCGCGTCGAGACTGCCGATCTCGGCCTGCGCGGCATCGGCGTCGGCGCGCGCCTGGTCGAGTGCGGCACGGAAGTCGCGTGGGTCGATGCGCGCAAGCACCTGCCCCGCGCGGACGCGCTGATTGTCGGTGACGAGGACTTCGCTGACTGTACCGGCGACGCGTGGCGCGATGGTCACGGCGTCAGCTTGGGTGTAGGCATCGTCGGTCGCTTCGAGGAAGCGTCCTGTGGTCCACCAGTGATACCCGTAGCTCCCGCCGACGCCGAGGGCGATGAGCAGAGCGACGAGGAACAGCGCGCGCCGCAGGCCGCGACGGCCAGGGCGCGCGGAGCTGGTGGACAGGCCGACAGGCTGGGAGCCGTCCATCTCAACACTCCCCGGCGCCGTGTCTCAGTACGCCGTCTTGCAGCACGTCCGGCACGCCGCGTTCCAGGGCCATGAGCGTGTCGAGCTGCTCGCCAAGCGAGCGGCGGCCGGCGTCGCTGAGCCGGCCGAAGAACGCCTCCTGTGCCGACCACATCAACGGAACGGCCTGCTCGACGGCGGCGCGGCCGGAACGCGTGAGATCGACGCGGTTGGCGCGTGGATCGTCCGGGTGCGGCGTGCGCGTCACGTAGCCCTTGGCTTCGAGCAGGCGGAGGATCTTGGAGACCATCATGCGGTCAACCTTGGCGAAGCCGGCAATGCGCGTTTGCGACGGCGTCTCGCCGCATCGCGACAGCCACGATGTCGTCGCCAGGATGACGAACTGCATATGCGTCAGATCGAGCGGCGCCAGCGCGGTTTCGAGCCGGCGCTGCCAGGCGTGCATGACCTGCCACAGGCGGAAGCCGAACGTCTCCTCGGGCCGGCGCGGCGGTCGGTGATCCGCCGTATCGTCAAGCTCTATCTGACGGCTCATTCGGGCCTCCAACGCGGACTATAACCATGACTACAATCAGCGACAAGCGGCGCCCCCTCTTGAGCGGCGCGCCGACCCCGGGCCACACTCGCGGCAACATTGCGAAGGAGCTTCGGCGTGCAGGTACAGACGGTTCTCGGCCCGGTTGGATTGGACAAGCTCGGGCGCACTCTGATGCACGAGCATCTGTTCATCGCCTTCCCCGGCGCCGAGTTTGATCCCGCCGCCACCTTCGATCGAGCGAGTTTCGTCGCCGAAGCGGTGAAGCGCCTGCGCCAGTTGCGCGAGGAGCACGGGGTTCGCACCTTCGTCGATCCCTGTCCGATCGAGCTTGGGCGCGATGCGGCGATGATGGCGGAGATCGCGGAAAAATCCGAGATGAACGTGGTCTGCACCACGGGATTCTATTTCGAGGCGATGGGTCTGCCGGTGTATTGGCGCGCGCGCACCACGGAAGAAATCGCCGAGCTCTATATCCGCGAGATCACCCGCGGCATCGGCACCACCGGCGTGCGCGCGGGTGCCATCAAGGTGGCGACCGGCGCGCCGGCGATCACGCCGCTGGAACGCAAGTTCCTCGACGCTGCCTGCATCGCCCAGCGGGCGACCGGCGTGCCGATCATCACCCACACGCAGGACGGCGTGTGCGGGCCAGAGCAGGCGCAGGCATTCGGAGAGGGCGGCGTGTCGCCGCATCGTTGCCTCATCGGCCATTGCTGCGGCAATCCCGACCCCGCCTATCACCGCCGCGTCGTCGAGACCGGCGCGTATATCGGCTTCGACCGCATCGGCATCCTGCGCTTGCAGCCTGACGAGGTGCGTGCCGACAACCTGGTCCGACTGGTACGCGCGGGGTACGGCGCTCATGTGATGATGAGCCAGGATCGGCATTGCGGCTGGCTCGGCAAGATGGCGCGTCAGCTCTCGCCGGAGGAGCAGGCGCATATCGACCAGCGCAAGGCCGCCGGCGATTGGCCGCCGCCCTACACGTACATGTTCACCGATTTCGTGCCGATGCTGCGCGAGCGCGGGCTGCGCGACGAAGAGATTTCCTCCATTCTCGAGGAGAATCCGCGCCGCTTCTTCGCCGGCGAGGCGCTGCCGGCGGCAGGCGCCAACTGGATGCCGCGAGCGACGGCGGCGATTTAAGGTCGGAAATTGATTGACTGAGTCAAAGAGTCCGTCTAGGCGTCACCTATGGACGGCATGGTGGAACCGGGCGGACTCGACCGTCGGATCGGCGCGATCCGACGGTTCAACCGCTTCTACACGAGCACGATCGGCGTGGTGCAGGACAAGCTGCTGCACAGCCGGTTCACACTCGCCGAAGCCCGCGTGTTGTACGAGTTGGCGGATCGCGGACGCTCGACCGCGGCGGAGATCGCGCGCGAGCTGCGGCTCGACGCGGGCTATCTCAGCCGCATCCTGCGCGGCTTCGAGCGGGACGGCCTGCTGACCCGCCTGCCCGCCCCTGACCGGCGGCAGACGCTGCTCTCGCTGACCGATGCCGGGCGTGCTGCCTTCGCACCTCTTGATTCCGCGTCGCGGGCGGAAATCGGGTCGCTCATCGGTGCGCTCCCCGAACTGGCGCAGGCGGAACTCGTGGAGGCGATGGATAGGATTGCGCGGTTGCTCGGGGGGCGCGACCCGTCGAGGCCGACATTGCGCGCGCATCGCCCAGGCGACATCGGCTGGGTGGTGTCGCGGCACGGGGCTCTCTATGCGGAGGAGTACGGTTTCGACGAAACCTTCGAGGCGTTGGTCGCACAAATCGCCGGCGCGTTCCTGCGAGCGCATGATCCGACGCGCGAGCGTTGCTGGATCGCCGAGCGCGACGGCACGAATGTCGGTTCCGTGTTTCTCGTTCGTCACTCCAACGAGATCGGCAAGCTGCGTCTGCTGATCGTCGAGCCGAGCGCGCGCGGTCTCGGCGTCGGGCGCGCGCTCGTCGCCGGGTGCGTCGGATTTGCCCGGCAGGCGGGATACCGGCGCCTCACGCTGTGGACGCAAGATATCCTCCTCGCGGCGCGTCATCTTTACGCCGAAGCGGGCTTTCTGCTGGTGCAGTCCGAGCCGCATCATAGCTTCGGGCTCGATCTGATCGGCGAGAACTGGGAGCTCGACCTCGGCTGATGCCGTTCATCGACACCGGCAAGGTCAGTCTTTTCTACCGCGAGCAGGGCAGCGGCCAGGACCCGGTGTTGCTGATCCACGAGCTCGGCGGCAGCGGCGAGAGCTGGAGCGGCGTGCTGCCGTTGCTCGCCGTGGCGCGGCGGGCGATCGCACCCGATTTGCGCCATGCCGGGCGCTCGGAGAAGCCGCCGGGGACGGTGGAGCTCGACGATCTCGCGGACGATCTCGCTGCGCTGCTGGATGGGCTGCGGATTGAGGCGGCGGATGTCGTCGGCTCGGCGCTCGGCTCGCTCGTCGCGGTGGTACTGGCGTTGCGGCATCCGGCGCGCGTGCGGCGGCTGGTGCTGTGCGCCTGCGCGCCCGAGATCAGCGATGCGGCGCGCGACTATCTCGCGACGCGCGCCGAGCGGGTGCGGCGGGAGGGAATGCGGCCGGTCGCCGATGCGAGCTTGGGGAATGCTTTTCCGGCCCCGCACGAGGCGGCGCGGCGCGCCTATCGGCCGCATTATCTGGCGAACGATCCCGCCGGATACGCGGAATTGTCGTTGGCATTGACCCGGATGAGGATCGCGCCCGAGGACTTCGCCCGGATCGCCGCGCCGACCCTTGTGATCCAGGGCGCGCAGGATTTCATCTGGCCACCGGAGACCGGGCAGCGCGTCGCTGCGCTCATTCCCGGCGCACGGTTTCACCTGCTGGAGAACGGCGCGCATTTTCCGCATCTGCAGCTACCGAACGAACTCGCGACGGTCGTGCTCGAATTCCTCGAGGCCGCCACGCCCTAGCCTCTGTCGCGCGCGCGTGATCCGGACTAGCGTCGCGCACCGAGACATCGAGGTCGCTCATGCCCCAGACTCTGCCCGCTCTCAGCCTGATCGCCGTTCCTGGCCGCCGGCGCGCGACCGTCGAGGCCGCCCGCGAGATGGAGCGGCGCGGCTTCGCCGGCATCTACGTGCCCAGCATATTCAGCAACATGTCCCTGTGCGAGGCGCTGGCCTGGAACACCGAGCGCATCCCCTTCGGCACCGGGATCGCGCCGATCTATGCGCGCACCGTGCCCGATTTCGCGCAGGCGACGGCGTTTATCCACGAGGTCTCGGGCGGGCGGTTCCGCTTCGGCATTGGTGTGGCGCACGCGCCGAGCCATGCGCGCATGGAGGTCGTCGTCGGCCGGCCGATCAGCGACACGCGCAACTTCGTCGAGAAGTTCCGTGCCCAGCAGGGCCAGGGCGAACAGCCGCCCATCATCATCGCCGCGCTGCGTCAGAAGATGGTGGCGCTGGCCGGGGAGATCAGCGAGGGCGTGGTGTTCGCCAATGCCGCCCGCTCGCACATGGCGGCGTCGCTCGCGCACCTGCCGCAAGGCAAGCGCGCCGACGCCGAATTCTTCGTCGGCAACATGATCCCGACCTGCATCTCGGACGATATCGAGGCGGCCAAGGCGGTAAACCGGCGCACGCTGTCGAGCTATCTGCTGCTGCCGAACTACCGCAACTACTGGAAGGAATGCGGCTACGTCGAGGAGATGGAGGGCGTCGAGCACGCCGTCGCCGAGCAGCGGATGGACGACGTGCCGAAGCACATGACGGACAAGTGGCTCGCCGACGTGTCGCTGTTCGGCCCCGCCGCGCGAGTGCGCGAGGAGCTGGAGGCGTGGCGCGCGGCCGGTGTCCGCACGCCGATCGTCGTGCCGTCCTCGGCGGCCGGCAACCAGATGAAGGCGATCGAGGAAGTGTTTTCCACTTTCACCGGCTGAGCTTGGAGGCGAGAGATGAGCGAAGCCGCGATCCTGGCGCAGTTGCACGCACTTTGGGAGAAGAATTGGCCGGCCAGCATACCGCGCACGCCGCATTATCCGTTCGGCGAGATCCCGCTCAGCGATATTTTGCGCGAGTGGGCGCGGCGGCAGCCGGATGTTTCCGCCATTGTGTTCTACGGGACTGAGATCAGCTACGCGGAACTCGACCGGCTGAGCGATGCGTTCGCCGCCCTGATCGCGCGGCACGGTGCGAAGCCCGGCGACCGTATCGCGGTGTTCCTGCAGAACTGCCCGCAATTCCTCATTGCCTTCTTCGGCATCCTCAAGGCCGGCTGCGTCCACGTGCCGGTCAATCCGCTGTTCAAGGAGCATGAGCTGCTTTACGAGCTCAACGACACCGACGCCGAGATCATCCTCGTGCAGGACCAGCTCATGCCGCTGGTAGAGGCAGTGCGCGGGCAGACCAGGCTGACGACCTTGATGGTCACGAGCCTGGGAGAAATGATCCCGGAGCCGCCGGCCTTCGACGTGCATCCCACCGTCGCCGTGCCGAAGATCGATTGTCCCGGCGCGATCGATCTGATGCCGGCGCTGCGGGAGGTTCGTGAGCCGCCGCCGCCGCATCGCGCGACGCTCGATGCGCTGGCGGCGCTGAACTACACCAGCGGCACAACGGGAATGCCGAAAGGCTGCGAGCACACGCACCGGGACATGATCTACACCGCCGCCACCGCGACCACCTGCTCCATGCAGATTGGCGCGGGCGAGGTGTGTCTCTGCTTTGCGCCGGTGTTCTGGATCGCCGGCGAGGATGTCGGCATCATCCTGCCGATCTTCGCCGGTGCGACCTGCGTGCTGATGGCGCGCTGGGATTGCGTGGGCTTCATGCAGGCGGCGGAGCGGTACCGCGTGTCACAGGTGTGGATGCTGGTGGATAGCGTGGCGGAGGTGCTGGAGCATCCGGATGTCGCGCGGTACGATCTGCGCTCGCTGCAAAAGGTGTCGGCATCGTCGCTGCTGAAGAAGATGAGCATCGAATATCGCGAGCGCTGGCGCGCGCTTACCGGCGGCACGCTCACCGAGCCCGCCTATGGCATGACCGAGACGCAGACTTTCGACACCTTCACGCTCGGCCTGCAGGACGACGACATAGACCTCAAGGCAGAGCCCACCTTCGTCGGGCTGCCGATGCCGGGGACCGAGATCCTGATTCGCGATTTCGAGAGCGGCGCGGTGCTGCCGCTCGGCGAGGAGGGGGAGATCACGCTCCGCTCCCCCTCCGTGACGAAGGGATATTGGCGAAAGCCGGAGGCGGCGGCGGAGACGTTCATCGGCGACTGGCTGCGCACCGGCGATATCGGCGCGTTCAATGAGCGCGGTTTTCTGCGATATCTCGGCCGACGCAAGGAGATGCTGAAGGTGCGGGGCATGAGCGTGTTCCCGACCGAGATCGAAGCCATTCTCTGCAAACATCCCGACGTGCTCGGCGTCGGCGTGGTCGGGCAGTCCGATCCCGACAAGGGGCAGGTGCCGGTTGCGGGTGTGACGCTTAATCCGGGGGCGAGGTTGAGCGCGGATGAGCTGACAGCATGGTGCCGGCGCAACATGGCGACCTACAAGGTGCCGCGTATCCGCATTCTCGATAGTTTGCCGATGACGGCGACGGGGAAGGTGAAGAAGGACGAGCTGGCGC
>JAFKFI010000017.1 GCA_017307285.1 Alphaproteobacteria bacterium
TACGCGGCGACAGGTCTTGGCGGCATTGTCCCGAGCGAGGCTTACCTTCCAGAGAAGATCGTCGGCGCAATGCCAGAGATGCAGTATGTGGATGGGCGATTCCGGCATCGGCTGCCCGACTCTGTGTCGGTCGGGGCAAATGACATTGTCGTACCGCGCCGGGCGGCTGTCTTCGAGACCGAAGACGCGTTCGACCTCGGCATCGCCAGCACCGAAATCCTTGAGAGCATTCTGGCCAGCAACCGCTTTGTCGTCCGACCGATCGATGGGCTGCCCCCAGATGTGTTGGGCTGGACCTTCTTCACGGTCGACGAGAGCCCCTACCTCTCTAATCACTTCATTACCGAGTGGCGGTTTGGAGTCGCACTAGCCGCACGTGTGCGTAATCACCTCTTCGTCTTCGATTCCGATGGCCTGACCTTTAGTCCGTCGCGCGTCGGTGCCGCCCGGCCGCCAGAGGGCAGCATGACCCGGCTGCTTCCCGCGAGCTCTACAATTACCCAGGTTTCAGCGAACTCGCTCGACATGTCCGATCGGGCGATCAGGTCGCTTACCCAAAGGACACGGTCCTTTGCCGAGACGTTCACCGACTTACTCGATCCGATGCTCCGCCCCACGACGGTTACAGGGTATGTCGGAGGATCAGGTCGTTACATCGGCATCGTCCGCGCGAAGGTGGCCGACGCTACCGATGAGAACGTCTCCATCAGCGATTTCATGGCCTGGGCACGGGAGATCGAAGTCCAGCTCACCGACAAAAATGCTACACCCAACTCCGTCTTCATGCGCTACGCGACGCGGGTCACGCCTGATCGCGATAAGGCCGAGAAGCCCGTAAACATTTTGCTCGACCTGACTGAGGAAGCTCTGCGCGAGTTCGGGCTTCGCGGCGGCGGGGACCGTGCTAATCCGCCAGACGGCGTATTAGCATATGAAGACCTGTGTGCCGACATCGAGAACAACAAGTTCTCGATCAAGGGATTGGATGGCGTAGACGTTCCTTGTTCGATCCGGTTCAATCCAACAACATTGCGCTATGCGATCAGCAGCAAGGCGCTGAACGAGCGCCATCCACCGCTCACAACATCCCGAGCTAATCGCGCGATTGCGCTGACGGAACGGATCAACACGTCCCAGGCATTCCGGGTGCTCACCTCGCAGGACGGCGTTGTTTACATGTACGGCGAGTTTCTGAAGGCGCGCGACGTGCTAAGCGCAACGGGGACTGTGCTGCCGTTAGAATGCGCCGTCGCCATCTCCGAACTTCGCGACACCAAGAGTGAAAAGGGCGAGAACTCTTTCTCGAAACCCGCCACGTGGGCGAAGTCATCCGTCTTCGGCTTGGTCAAGTCCTACTGTGCCAATCCGGGCACGGGTGGCGCGAATGACCTGGAGCGAGCCCTCAGGGACTTCGATCTCGTCCTACTCGATGATGATTCCTCGGAGCTTGGCGATTTTATTGCGATTGGAGAACGGCGCCTCGCAATCGTCCATGCTAAGGCGAGTGGTAAGCTGAGCGTCGGCGGCGTCACCAAGCTCGAAGCGGTCGGTCGCCAGTCGGCCGCCTCACTCGCGTTCTGCTCGACAATGGCGCAGGTCGAGGGGATTGAAAATGACCGTTGGAAACGTCCCACACAGTTTAACGCCAAGACGGTGGCCCTGTCGCGAATTTTCAGAAATGAAAAGAACATACCCGAGAACGATGTCGCTGCTACGGTCAGAGCAGCCCTCACGAATCCGAGCTACGACCGCGAGGTCTGGATTGTTGCAGGCCGCCTATTGGATGTGGAGAAAACTCGCGACCGAGCCCGTAAGAAGGCACTGACAAACCGCGATCGACAGCTATTAATGTTTCTGGAAAGCCTCGGGACCGCTTGCGGGCGGGCGAACGCGAGGTTGAGAATCTTCGGACACTAGTCCGCGTGGCCCGTGCCGCCGCCTCGCGTAATCGGGGTCCGCTCCCAAAGGCACATTCATTTGTGCAACAGGCCGTTGCACAGTCTGTCGGATCAAAGCCTAGGGAGGCGGATATTCAGGATCGACCGAGGCGGATGATTTGCAGCCAACACCACAAGAGTAGCCGCATGCCCCGAACGATTGAGGAATTCATAGGCGAGCTCCCGTTGGATCAGCAGGACAAGATCGAGAAGCGATACCAGGCGTTGCGTCAAACTCTGCTGCCCCCGCGGCGTGACAAAACGCCAGACGGCTCACCGACGGTCCCGAGCATGGGGCAGCGCCATTCATAACCCATCGTGGCACCCGTCGCTCTTGTTGCCATGCTACCATCTGGACGGCGCAAAGCCGTGATCGTCATCGTCGCCGAATAGGCGCTCCGCTTCGAATCGCTCCTCCATCGCCCGCGGTGATAGGCGAGCCTCACGCTTCGCCAAATGCTCCCTCGCCCAGGCCAGGGACGCCGACAACCGGGGGCGCGGCTCAGCCGAAACCTCCTCCGTGAGAGTGGCGATGAGACGACGAAGCCGATCCAGTTCGTCGAGTTCGGAGAGAATCGCTCCCAGGCCGGTGGTACGGCGATCCTCAACATGTTTGATGCGCGCAGCCAGTTCGCGGCGACGGCGTTCCTCCTCAATCCTCCGCTGCTCTGCCTCACGCCTGAGCCGCTCTTCCGTCTTCGCCGCTGCGAGCACCGCGAGGCCTACTGCGATGTCACTGGCCATATTCTCCAGCCGCTGAACTTTGGCGTCGCGGAAGCTGCGGCGCGGCGCAGTGCCCCGGAAAATATAGACCTGCTCGAACTCAAACGAGAGCTGACCGGTCGGATGGTAGTCCCATTCCGGAAAACGAGGCCTGTCGAAGAATACGTCGTCCCAAGAGCTCCGCCTCGCCGCGCGATCCCTCTTTCGTTCCCAGGCCTCCTCCTTGGCCCGCTCAGCATCAGTCAGCACGTGCTTCTCGCGCCTGATCGTTTCTGTGATCGAGAAGCCGACCGTCTCAGTTTCGGATTTGAACGTCGCTAAGCCCTCGCCTGCGACGAGCTCGAAGCCCTGGAGTGATGCTGCCCGGACAATGCGCGACAGGGCGATGGCAAGACGGTCGATCGACGACGAAGCCACTTCACACTTGATGAGCCCAGGCTTGTCAGCAGCAACGATACCGATATCGGATGGCTTCGCCTTTTTGAGCCCGGCGAGCGTCCGCTCGATAACTGGGTGCGGCGGGGCCGCCTGGCTATCATCGCCTTCAGACGCGAGGATACGTGCCTGCTCGCGCACGCCGGCAAGCGCGGCAGCTTCACGGCTGAGGTCCGCATTGGCAATTGTGATATTGTCAGCACTCCCCGCCTTAGCCTTCGGCAGCGGCGCTTGCTTAACCTTCTTCCCGGCTGCCTTCTTCGCCCACCAGCCAAGCGGTGGATTCGGGATGTCATGCTTCCTGCAGATCTTGTGAAGCGCGACATCGGAGATCGCGAACTCCTTTGCCAAATGCGTCAGCGGCTTGGACCAGACGAGTTCGTAAAATTCTTCGCGCGTAAAAACCCGTGCCACAGTGATTCCTTCGATGCTCTCCCTGTCCGCCTCCTCGAAGGGCCAGTGCGACCGCAGGATTGTCGCGCCCCAATCGCCCGCAGAATACTCTTAGGCGTCGCCTCGCGTGATCGCCCGTCATAGTGCAACAACCTGTTGCACTATGACGAAGGCCCGGGAGAATTTGTGTCTGTTCCTCTTTACCTGACACTGGATGAAGTCGTTGAACGCTATCGCAATCAGATTAGCGAGGGCACGCTACGCAATTGGCGCTCCAAGAAGATCGGCCCATCGTTCATCAAAATCGGCAAAGCGGTTCTATACCCGGTCAACGAGCTAGACCGCTGGGATCGTTCAAACCTCATCTTATGCCAACGCACGCGACATCTCCCTTTTGATACCGTCGAGACCAAGACCTGCGGAATGTGAGCGTCGGGATGAGCCCCCGTCCAGTTGGCAGGGGCAAAGCCTGCTGCTGCGAACGGGCCCGAACACTGCTTCCAGAGAGACACTTGTCGCGATCTGCATTCTCCCGTAACCGTGGTTGCCACAGGAACTCGTGATCCTGCATGCGTTTCCGGAAGCGGGAAGGATCAGGCGGAATACGGCGGGATGGTCACAGAACGTCATTTATTCCAGATACCAAACCCATACCCCAGTCCATTCGATGTAGCGCATAACATACTGATAAAAAAAGAATTATTTCTCTGGCTATATTGGTGCACAACCACCCGAGCGGCGACCCCACCCCGTCCAATGACGACATCGACATGACGCAGGAGGTCAAGATCGCCGCGCAGGCCCTGTCGATCGTGCTGCACGACCACCTGATCGTCGGCAACGGCCGCTGGGTCAGCCTGCGCCAGGAGGGATTGCTCTAAGTACCCAGGACTCAACGCATCACGAACGGATTCGGAACCTCGGTCGCGGTGCTGATCCATACGCTCTTCTGCTGCAGATACTCATAGATCGCCTCTTGGCCGCTCTCCCGCCCAAGGCCGCTCCGCTTGTAGCCGCCGAACGGCGACATGAAGCTGACCGCGCGATAGGTGTTCACCCACACCGTGCCCGCACGCAGCCGTTCCGACATGATAAGGGCGCGACGGATGCCCTGCGTCCACACGCCGGCGGCGAGCCCGTAGACCGTATCATTGGCAATGGCGATCGCATCCTCCTCGTCCTCGAACGGAATGACCGACAGCACCGGGCCGAAAATCTCTTCCTGCGCAATGCGCATCCGGTTGTTGACGCCGGTGAAGATCGTTGGCTCCACGAACCGACCCCCGCCGAACCGAGCCTTGTCCGCTGGCTTGCCGCCGAGCGCCACCTGCGCGCCCTCGTCCTTGCCGGCGCCGATATAGTCGAGAATCTTCTGATACTGCGGCGGCGTCGTCACCGGACCGACCTGGGTGTCGTGGCTCGCCGGATCGCCCATTTTCGCCGTCTTCGCGAACGCGACCAGCTTTTCGACAAACGCGTCGTGCACTGATCGCTGCACCAGCAGACGAGAGCCGGCGATGCAGGTCTGGCCGGTGGCCGCGAAGATGCCCGAGATCGCGCCTTTGACGGCATCGTCGAGTATCGCATCATCGAACACGATGTTCGGAGACTTGCCGCCCAGCTCGAGCGTCACATGCTTGAGTCCAGCAGCGGCACTCTCATAGACACGTTGGCCGGAAAGCTCGCCACCGGTGAAGGCCACCTTGGCGACCTTCGGGTGACGCACGAGCGGCTCGCCGACACTGGCTCCGAACCCGGTCACGATGTTGACGACGCCAGGCGGGAACCCGGCCTCGGCGATTAGCCGTCCGAACTCCAACGTGGAGGCGGACGTGAACTCGGATGGCTTGATGACGACGGTATTGCCAGCGGCGAGCGCAGGCGCGAGCTTCCAGGCCAGCAGCAGCAGCGGCGAGTTCCACGGCACGATCGCCGCGACCACCCCAAGCGGCTCCCACCGTGTGAAGTTGAACATCCCCGGCTTGTCGATCGGGATGACGCTGCCTTCGATCTTGTCCGCGAGCCCGCCGAAATAGTGGAACCACTGCGGCACATAGCTGGTCTGGCCGTGCATTTCGGCGATCAGCTTGCCGTTGTCCCGCACCTCGGTCTGCGCGAGCGGCTCGGCATGCTGCGTGATGAGATCGCCAAGCCGGCGCAGCAGGGCGCCGCGCTGCGTGGCCGTTAGCTTCGGCCAGGGTCCGCTTTCGAAAGCGGCGCTCGCCGCCTCGACCGCGCGGTCGACATCGGCCTGCCCACAGCGGGGGATGAGCGCCCAGGGTTCGCCCGTGTACGGATTGTCGGTCTCGAAGAACTCGCCCGAGGCGGAATTCTGCCACTCGCCGCCGATCAGGATCTGGTACTTGGGAAGCGACATCGCTCAATCCTCCACAGCGGCGTTGCCATCATCCTAGCAGCGCCCCTTTCACCGGCAAGGCGGGCCAGGCGCACAACGGCGGCTTCGTGCGCTTTCATCGTTGCGTGGCTATTCGGCTGCGGTCAGGTCCAAGCACCGCCCCGTAACTTACGAAAAGTCCATCCCTTCCGGGAACGCGATCACGCGCCGCCCGTTATGGTCCTGCTTCAAAGGAGAGACACATGGGACGCGGAATTCTGCTTTGGCTGCTGGGGATCCCGATCCCCATCATCATCCTGATCCTGCTGTTCTGGCACTAACCCACACGGCTTAAGGGGGAATACGAGATGGCAGTCGCACCCGAACCCGTTCGTGTCGGACCCGGCGGGACCGTCGGAGTCGCCGAAGAGGCCTCCCGCTCCGCGATATCTTGGGCCGCCATCATCGCCGGCGCGTTCGCGGCGGCGGCGATCTCATTGCTTCTGCTCGCGCTGGGCGCGGGGATCGGGTTCTCCTCGACGTCGCCCTGGTCCGGCGCCGGCGCTTCGGCAACGGCTTTCACCGTTGGCGCGGCGGTCTGGCTCATAGTGATCCAATGGCTATCCTCCGCACTCGGCGGCTATCTCACCGGCCGGCTGCGAACCAAATGGGTCAATGTCCACACCCACGAGGTGTTCTTCCGCGACACCGCGCACGGCTTCCTGACCTGGGCCGTGGCCTCGGTCGTCGTCGCGATGGTCCTCGCCTCGTCGGTCTCCTCCGTCGTGAGCGGCGGGGCTCACATCGCCGGCAACGTCGCCACCGGCGCGGTGGCCGGCGCAACCCAGGGCGCCGCTTCGAGCCCGTCCGCGAGCAGCGCGACGGCTTATTTCGTGGATGCCCTGTTCCGCTCCGATCAGCCCAACACCAACGCCCCGGCAGAGCAGACCACTGCGGAGGCCGCACGGATTCTCGCGAGAGGAATCGCCAACGGCGGCATCGACCCCGCCGACAAGACGTATCTGGCCAAGCTTGTCGCGGCCCGCACCGGCCTCTCGCAGGCCGATGCAGAGAAGCGCGTCGACACCGTGCTGGCCCAGGAGAAGGCGGCAGAAGACAAGATTCGCGCCGCGGCCGACGCAGCCCGCAAGTCGGCGGCGTCGCTATCGTTCTTCACCTTCTTCTCCATGCTGATCGGCGCCTTCATCGCCGCCGTCGCCGGTGCCATTGGCGGGCGTCAACGCGACGAATACTGATTGCCGAGCCATTGACGGCAAACGCGAACGCCCGCCAGTGATGGCGGGCGTTCCGTGTGCGGCCTATGCGTTGGTGAGCCCGGTGGGATTCGAACCCACGACCCCAAGATTAAAAGTCTCGTGCTCTACCGACTGAGCTACAGGCTCCCGGCCCGCCTTGAACGCCAAGCCGGGCGAGAGGTCAATAAGCCTAGCCCTTGGCGTCGGCCGCGAGCTGCATGTGGATGATCTTGTCCGGGTTCTGCACCGTCCCGCCGGAGCCGGAGCCGGGCTTGATGTGGTCCACGAATTCCATGCCGGAGACCACCTTGCCCCAGATCGTGTACTGGCCGTCGAGATGCGGTGCCGGGGCGAACATGATGAAGAACTGGCTGTTCGCCGAGTTCGGGTTCTGCGTCCGGGCAGCACCGATCGTGCCGCGCAGGAAATGCGCCTTGTTGGTGAACTCGGCGGGCAGGTCCGGCAGCTTGCTGCCGCCCGTGCCGGTGCCGGTCGGATCGCCGCCCTGGGCCATGAAGCCCGGAATCACGCGATGGAACGGCGTGCCGTCGTAGAACTTCTCGCGTACCAGCTCCTTCACCCGCGCGACATGCTTGGGCGCCAGCTCCGGCAGCAGCTCGATCACCACCCTTCCGTCCTTGAGGTCCATGTACAGCGTGTTCTCGGGGTCGAGCTTGGCGGGCTGCGCGGATGTGGTTTCGCTCATGAGAGCTCCCAAAAGAGTGGTGGCGATCAGGGTACGACGATGCATGTGGTTCTTTCGTTCGGTCAGCGGCCGACGCGCTGCAACGTACGTTCGAGGGTCAAGGCGGGTACGAAGCTCGATATGTCGCCCCCGAACATCGCGATATCTTTCACGAAGCGCGAGGAGATGAACTGGTGCCGTTCGCTGGCCATCAGGAACACCGTCTCCACGTCCGGGGCGAGCCGGTAGTTCATGCCGGCCATCTGGAACTCGTAGTCGAAATCGGAGACGGCGCGCAGCCCCCGGAAGATCACGCCTGCTCCAGCCCTGTGCGCGAAGTCGATCAGCAAGGTGTCGAACGGCTCGACCTCGATCTCGGCGCCGCTGCGATCGGCAATCGCCGCCATCTCGGCGCGGACCAGCTCGACCCGCTCTTCCAGGGGAAACAGCGGTCCCTTTCCGGCATTGATCGCGACACCGATGACCAGCTTGTCCAGCAGGCGGGCGGCGCGGCCGATGATGTCGAGATGGCCATTCGTCACCGGATCGAAGGTGCCGGGATAGACGCCGATCCGTCGCTTCATGGACGCCTTACCCATCGCGGCCGTTCTCCGGGTCGCCATTCTCGTCCGAGCCCGCCAGAGGCTCGTCAGACCCGGCGCCCTCCGACGGGTCCTCCGTGGCGGGGTCCTCGATCACCGGAAATACGCTCGTCACATGCTCCTCCGCGTTCACCCGGAACAGCATGACCCCCATCGCCGACCGGCCGGTGATGCGCACCTGGTCGGCCGGCACGCGGATCAGCCGCCCGGCATCCGTCATCAGCATCACGTCGTCGCCCGGCCGCACCGGGAAGGTCGCGACGACAGCAGTGCCATTACGGCCGCCCAAGGTGATGTTGGCAATCCCCTGCCCGCCCCTTCCCGTCACCCGGTAGTCGTAGGCAGACGAGCGCTTGCCGAAACCGGCATCAGTGACAGTGAGCAAAAGCTCCTCCGCCTCCTCCAGCTCGGCGATCCGCGCGGGCAGCAGCGCGATGTCGGCGGCGGGCTCCTCGCCCTCAAGCGTCGGCTCGGCCTCCTCGTCGCCGTTGGTGCGGCGACGCGCGGCGGCGTGCTTGAGGTACGCGACGCGCTCCTCGCTGCTGGCCGCGACGTGGCGCAGCACAGACATGCTCATCACCTCGTCACCAGGTGCCAGGCGGATGCCGCGCACGCCGGAACTGTCACGCCCGGCGAACACGCGCAGCATGTCGTCCGAGATCTGGAAGCGGATGCAGCGCCCGCGGCGCGTGGCGAGCAGCACGTCGTCGCCATCGCGACAGGTCGCCACACCGATCAGCCGGTCGCCCTCGTCGAGCTTCATCGCAATCAGGCCGGAAGCCCGCACATTGCGGAAATCCGATAGCCGGTTGCGCCGCACATGGCCCGACGCGGTGGCGAACACGAGATGCAGGCTGCTCCACAAACTCTCGTCCTGCGGCAGCGGCAGAACGGTGGTGATCCCATCAGCGCCGAGTTCCGGCAGCAGGTTGACCAGCGCGCGCCCCCGCGCCGTCGGGCTCGCCTCGGGCAGCCGCCAGACTTTCTCGCGAAACGCCTTGCCGCCGGCGCTGAAGAACAGCACCCACTGGTGCGTGTGCGCGTTGAAGCTGCGCGTGACGATGTCGTCGCCGCGCGTGCCAGCCCCCGTGCGCCCGCGCCCGCCCCGGTTCTGCGCCCGGAACGTCTCCAGCGGGGTGCGCTTGATGAAGCCGTCGCGGGTAATGGTAACGACCATCTGCCCCGGCTCGATCAGGCTCTCGTCGTCCTGATCGGCGACCGCATCGACGATGCTCGTGAGGCGAGGCGTGCCGATCTCCTTGCGCGCCTCGGCGAGCTCGCCGCGCATCACCTCGACGCGCCGGATATGCGAGCCGAGAATCTCCAGCAGGTCGCGGATTCTCGCGCCAACCTCGGTCATCTCCTGCTGGATCTTCTCGCGCTCGAGGCCGGTCAGCCGCTGCAGACGCAGATCGAGGATGCCGCGCGCCTGCTCCTCGGTCAGCCGGACAGTACCCGCCTCGGTAATGATGTTGCCCGGCTCGTCGATCAGCGCGAGCAGGGCGCCGATATCGGCCGCCGGCCAGTCGCGGTCCATCAGCGCCGTGCGCGCCGCCGCCGCATCGGGGCTGGCGCGGATCAGGCGGATCACCTCGTCGATATTGGCAACCGCGATGGCCAATCCCACCAGCAGGTGCGCCCGGTCGCGTGCCTTGCCGAGATCGTGCCGGCTGCGCCGCAGGATCACCTCCTCGCGGAAGGCGATGAAGGACAGCAGCGCGTCCTTGAGGCCCATCAGGCGCGGACGCCCGCCGTCCAGAGCGAGCATGTTCACGCCGAAGCTGATCTGCAGCTGCGTGAACCGGAACAGCTGGTTCAGCACCACCTCGGGGGTGGCCTCGCGCTTCAGCTCGATGACCATGCGCATCCCCGACCGATCGCTCTCGTCGCGCAGGTCGGACACGCCCTCGATCTGCTTGGCGCGCACCAGCTCGGCGATGCGCTCCAGCAGATTGGCCTTGTTCACCTGGAACGGCAGCTCGGTGACGATGATCGCTTGACGATCGCGGCGGATTTCCTCGATCTCGGCGCGGGCGCGCAGCACGATCGAGCCGCGTCCCGTCTCGAACGCCGAGCGAATGCCGGAGCGGCCGATGATCACGCCCCCGGTTGGGAAATCTGGGCCGGGTGCGATGCGCATGAGCTCGTCGAGCGAGGCATCCGGGTTGCTCGCCAGCAGCAGCGCGGCGTCGATGATCTCGGTCGGATTGTGCGTCGGAATGTTCGTCGCCATGCCGACGGCGATGCCATTGGCGCCGTTGATCAGCAGGTTGGGAAAACTCGCCGGCAGGACGCGCGGCTCGCTCTCGCTCTCGTCGTAATTGGGCTGGAAATCGACCGTGCCCTTGTCGATGTCGGCGAGCAGCATGGTGCTCGCCCGCTCTAGCCGCACCTCGGTGTACCGCATCTGCGCCGGCGGGTCGCCGTCCACCGAGCCGAAATTGCCCTGTCCGTCGATCAGCGGCACGCGCATCGAGAAAGGCTGGGCCATGCGCACCAGGGCGTCGTAGATCGAGGCGTCGCCGTGCGGGTGGTACTTGCCCATCACGTCGCCGACCACGCGGGCCGATTTGCGATACGGCTTGTCGTGCGTGTAGCCGGCTTCCTGCATCGCGTACAGGATGCGCCGATGCACCGGCTTGAGCCCGTCCCGCGCGTCCGGCAGGGCGCGCGCGACGATGACCGACATGGCATAGTCGAGATAGGAGCGCCGCATCTCCTCCTCGAGCGTCACCGGCTGCATGTCCTCCGGTGGGCCGGGCGGCGTCTGGTCAGGCGTATCGCTCAATTTTGTCTCGTCTCGGTTGGCAGGGCCGCCTCGCGAGGCGAAGCACGGCACCTTGGATGATCACGCCGCCGCGGAACGCCCACGCGACTCCGCTTCTGGCTCGGGATCGGTCGCGCGGAGCCTGTAGCACAGGGGGGAGACGGTGAACACCGCACGCGGGCGCGGGGCTACTCGTTGGTAAGCCAGATCGGCGCCCCCGCGAAACCAGGGGGAGAAATTCGCCGCCGAATGGGCTATATTCCCTCGTGATCCGGCTAGGCCGGCCTCTGCACAACTCCAGCGCCTCGTCCGCATCGACCCGATCGCCGAGCCCTGGCCCGCAATATATAGGCACTACGAGACCCCGAGATGAGTTACCCCGACCGCCGCTTCCGTGGCTCCCGCGACAACCAAGACCGTGACAACTACGAGGACCGCGGTTCACGCTTTCGCCAGCCGAGACCCGAGCTCGACTTCGCCGACCCGGTGGCGCTTCCCGTCCAAGCGACGGTCAAGTGGTTCAACACCGATAAGGGCTTCGGCTTCGTCACGCTGGAGGACGGTTCCGACTGCTTCCTGCACGCCTCGGCGCTGACCCGCGCCGGCCTGAGCGCGACGGAGGGCGACACCATTCGCGTGCGGGTCGGCCAGGGCCCACGCGGGCGCCAGGTCTCGGAAGTCCTCGAAGTACAGCCGGGACCGGGTCCGCAGCGCCGAGCTGGCCCCGCCACGCCCGGCTCTCGGCCCCGCAGCGGCCCGCGGACGCCCGGCGGCCCCGCGACCGAGATGCAGGGCACAGTGAAATGGTGGAACGCGACGAAGGGCTTCGGCTTCATCACGCCGTCCGACGGGACCAAGGACGTGTTCGTCCATGTCTCGACCCTAACGCGCTGCGGCATCCAGCAGCTCACGGAAGGCACACCGGTCTCGCTACGGGTCAGCCAGGGGCCGAAGGGGCCGGAAGCAGTCGAGGTGACGCTCGGCTGAGATAACCGCCGCGCGCATTCCGGCCGGTACTTTTTCGTCTGGATCAATCGGTGCTCCGCCGCTATTCACATCACGCGACTGTGATGTGAAACGCCCGGATCGTCATGACTGTCCAGCTGGCTATCGCAAACAGCTACGGGATCGCGATGGCGAGCGACCGCCATGTGTTCCGCGACGGGCCGGCGCGCTCCACCGGGCAGGAGCAGAAGCTGCTGCGGCTGAGGACCGGCGCGCCGGCGGCAATGATGGCCGCCGGACCTCTGGCGATCCTCGACACTCCGGTCTCGCGGCTTGCGCTCGAGGTCGAGCGCGCGGTGCGCTCGGCCGAGAACGTCGGCCGCCCCGAGGCGCTGGCCGTAGCGGTGCTGGATGCCCTCACCGGGCCGGTGCCGCGGGGACCCGACCCGATCCAGGCGGCCGTCCAGCCGGCGCCCGCCGGCGGCCCGGACGCGAGATCGAGCCGGCCGGCATCCTGCGATCTGTATGTGACGGTCGGCCTGTGCTGCCCGGCTACCGGCGTTCCGGTGCTCGTCTCACTGCGGTTATGGCGCGGCCTCGGCGACCGGCTGGAGTTCGCGTCGCGGCTGGAGAGCGATTACGAGGCAATCTGGCGGTCGAACCGCACGGTCGTGGTGGCACAAGGGGCGGGGCGGCCGATCGTGGAAGCGATGGTCGACGGGATCGCCGGCGAGCATTGGGGCAGCCTCTCGGCTGCCACGCGGGCCAAAATCGGCCCCAGCATGAGCGCGCGCTGGGATCGTGCCCATGACCGGATCGCCGTCTCCAGCCTACGCGAGATGGGCGCCATCGCCACCGGCCTGGTGCGCGGGGCGGAGGTGATCGGCTATCTGACCCGCGAAGGCGAGGGCACCGTCGCCCCGGTGGATTGTGTCGTGCTCACGCCCGGCGGCACGGTCGAGTGCGGCCTGCATGCTGGCGAATACTCTCAGTACGAGCGTGGCATCCCGAGCACGTGCTGCCCGACATAGGCGAGCACCAGATTGGTCGAGATCGGCGCGATCTGCAGCAGCCGCACCTCGCGCCATTTGCGCTCGATGTCGTATTCGCGGGCGTAGCTGAACCCGCCATGCGTCTGCATCGCCGCCTCCGCTGCCTTCCAGGCCGCCTCGGAGGCAAGCAGCTTGGCGATGTTGGCGTCCGCGCCGCATTCCTTGCCATCGTCGAACAGTGCGGCGGCGCGGCGGCAGATCATGTCGGCGGCCTCGAGTTCCGCCCAGGCGCGGGCGATCGGGAACTGCACCGCCTGGTTCTGGCCGATCGGCCGGCCGAAAACCACGCGGTTGTTGGCGTACTCGGTCGCTCGGCGGACGAAGAACCGGCCGTCGCCGATCCCCTCGGAGGCCACCAGGATGCGTTCCGCATTCATGCCATCGAGGATGTAGCGGAACCCCCTGCCCTCCTCGCCGATCAGGCTGTCCGCCGGGATGCGGAGATTGTCGAAGAACACCTCCGTGGTGTTGTGGTTGATCATCGCCTTAATCGGTCGGATCTCCACCCCGTGCCCGCGCGCCGCGCGCAGATCGACGAGAAAGACGGAAAGGCCCTCGGTGCGGCGCTTGACCTGATCGGTCGGCGTGGTGCGCGCCAGCAGGAGCATCAGATCAGAATGCTCCGCGCGTGAGGTCCAGACCTTCTGGCCGTTCACGACGTAGTGGTCGCCGTCGCGCACAGCGCGGGTCTTGAGCTGCGTCGTATCGGAGCCTGTGGTCGGCTCGGTCACGCCGAAGGCCTGTAGCCGAAGTCGCCCGGATGCGATCTCCGGCAGGTATTTCCGCTTCTGCTCCTCCGAGCCGTGCCGCAGCAGCGTGCCCATGATGTACATCTGTGCGTGGCCCTGGCTGGCATTGCAGCCGGAAGCATTGATCTCCTCGAGGATCACCGCGGCGGCGCGCAGGGGTAGGCCCGAGCCGCCGTACTCCTCGGGGATCAGGCTGGCGAGGAAGCCGGCCTTGGTCAGCTCCTCGACGAACGCCGTCGGATAGGCGGTGTCATCCTCCAGCTGCTGCCAATAGCTGCCCGGATAGCCGGCGCAGATCTTCCGGACGGATTCCCGAAGCTCGGGATAGTCCTCGCCCACCGCGACCAAGGTGTGCCCGTCCGCCATCGCTGCCTCCCGCGCGCTTCGTGGCGGCACGCTGCCCAACCGGCCGAGTGGCGTCAAATTTCCGAATGTCGGGGCGCGTGTTATGTCCGGTGCGTCATGCGCATCCTGTTCGTCACGTCCAACCGGGTCGGCGACGCCGTGCTGTCGACCGGCTTGCTGGACCATCTGATCCACGCCCATCCGACCGCCCGCATCACCATCGTCTGCGGAAGGGTGGCCGAGGGCGTGTTCGCGCGGATGCCGAACCGCGAGCGCACCATCGTTCTCGACAAGCGCCCCTACAGCGCACACTGGCTGCCGCTGTGGTGGGAGGTCGCCAGGCACCGCTGGGACCTCGTGGTCGATATCCGCGGTTCCGGCCTCTCCTTCCTCGTCCGCACCAAGCGTCGGGCGGTGCTACGGCGGCGGCCCGGACCCAAGATCGAGGAATTGGCGGCGATCCTGCAGCTCGACCCACCGCCGCTGCCGGTGACCTGGACGGCCGCCGAGGACCGCGCCCGCGCCGAGGCGTTGCTACCCTCGGGCCGTCCCGTGATCGCCCTCGGCCCGACCGCCAACTGGCAGGGGAAAGTCTGGCCGGCCGAAAATTTCGCCGCGTTGTTCCGGGCGCTGGCGTCCGGGCCTCTGTTCGGCGCCGTGCCCGTCATTCTCGCCGGGCCAGGCGCCGAGGAGCGCGCGATG
>JAFKFI010000018.1 GCA_017307285.1 Alphaproteobacteria bacterium
CACGCCCGACCCGAGCTATCACGGCGCGGTGTGGAGCGAGGCGGCCAAGCCGCTCGGCCCGATCGCCTACATCCTCAAGATGCGCGTCATGCTGCTGCGCGACCTTGGCGCGCCGCTGGCGCCGATGAATGCCTTCCTGATCCTGCAGGGCATTGAGACCCTTGCACTCAGGATGCGCCAGCACAGCGAGAACGCGCTGGCGGTGGCGAACTTCCTCGCCGGGCGCCCGGAGGTCACGCGCGTCATCCACCCGGCGCACCACAAGGGCGTCGCCGCCGAGCGCACGGCGAAATACCTGCCGCGCGGCCAGAGCGGTCTCATGGGCATCGAGCTCGCCGGCGGGGTCGAGGCGGGCCGCGCCTTCATCGACGCGCTCCAACTTTTTTACCACGTCGCCAATATCGGCGACGCGCGCAGCCTGGCGATCCATCCGGCCAGCACCACGCACTCGCAGCTCACGCCCGAGGAGCAGCTCGCGACCGGCGTGTCGCCCGGCTATGTGCGGCTGTCCATCGGCATCGAGCACATCGATGACATCATCGCCGATTTGTCGCAGGCGCTCGACGCGGCCGGCAAGCAGGTGCCGGCGAAAGCGGCGGAGTAGCGCGCCACGAGTGCCACCGAGCCAGCGCGCGTCGCCCTCGTCACGGGCGGCGCGCGGGGCATCGGCGCGGCGGTTGCGGCACAACTTGCGGCCACTGGCTGGCGGGTCATTGTCGCGGACCGCGATCAGCCGACCGCGCTTCCCGCCGGCGCGCGGCTCGTCGCCGCGGACGTGTCCGACGAAGCGGCGGTCGCGCGACTCGTGGACGACATCGCCGCGCGTGAGGGCCGGCTCGACGGCCTGGTCTGCAACGCCGGCTTCATGATCCGCAAGCCGATCGCACAGCTCAGCCTCGCCGAGTTCAACCGCGTGCTCGCCACGAACCTGACCAGCACCTTCCTCCTCGCCCGCGCCGCCGAAACGCTGCTGCGTGCAGCACGCGGCGCCGTGGTCACGATCGCCTCCACCCGCGCGCATATGTCGGAGCCGGATACCGAAGCCTATGCGGCGTCGAAGGGCGGGCTCGTTGCACTGACGCACGCGCTGGCGCTCAGTCTCGGCCCGGAGGTGCGGGTCAACTGTGTCAGCCCCGGCTGGATTGACACGCACGGCGAGACGCTGCGGCCCGAGGACCACGCGCAGCATCCCGCCGGACGGGTCGGCCGCGTCGAGGACATCGCGGCGACGGTCGCGTTCCTGCTCGGCCCGGAGAGCGGCTTCGTCACCGGTGCCGAGTTCGTGGTCGACGGCGGCATGACGCGCAAGATGATCTACGCGGAATAGCGCGGCGCTCGCCCGATCAAGGTCACGGCGGAGATCGCGGGAATCGCCGCGGCAACGGCGAACACGCCCTGGAACGCCGCCAGGAACGCGGCCGAAGCGGAAACCCCGGCGCCACTGCCGAGAAATGATTGAAACATGAGCGTCAGCACCGACGCGCCGGTGACCACGCCGATCGTGCGGGTCAGCATCCCGAGGCTGCCAGCGACCCCGCGTGCGCTCGCCGGCAAGGTGCCAGTGACAATGTCGAGAAAAGCCACCTGGAACAGCCCCTGCCCGAAGCCCTGCACCAGCAGCGCGGGCGCCAATATCGCCAGCGGCGGCGCGGCAGCCATCACGGCGAGCCCGGCCGCCATTGCGATGCACCCGGCCCGTGCGAGTGCACGCGAGCCGGCACGGGAGGACATCACGCCGGCCAGCGGCGAGGCGATCACCATGCCGACGGCCGAGCAGGCGAGCATGACGCCGATCGCGGGGGCACCGAGCCCGGCAGCCCGGGCGAGATAGAACGGCAGCAACAAGAGCACCGCGAAGCAGGCGAGGTTGACCAGCGCCGCCGCGAGATTGAGCCGCGCGAAGCCGGGAACGGCGAAGAACCGCAGCTCGATGAGCGGCTGCGGCGCGCGGCGCTCCTGGCGGGCGAACGCGAAAAATGCCACCGCCGCGATGCAGGCCGCCCCTACTGACCACACCGCCCCGTCGGCGAGATGCTGTAGCCGGTCGATCGCCAGCACCGCCATGCTGATGCCGAGCACGAGCAGCGCGGCACCGGCTGCGTCGAACCGCTCGCCCGCAGCGGGGCGCGGCGGCGCGGGCAGCGCCCAGCTCGCCGCGAAGGCGGCGAGCGCGATCGGTGCGCGAAACCAGAACACGGCCGGCCAGTCGAAGCGCGCCACCAGCAATCCGGCGATCGCCGGCCCAAGCGCAAAGCCGAGGCTATAGAGCATCGTGTAGAGCCCGAGCACACGGGCGCGCATCGCCTCCGGCTGGAGGCTGATGGCGAGCGCCGCGCCGCAGCTCAGCAGCAGTCCGGCCCCGACGCCCTGCGCGATCCGGCCGGCGAGCAGCCAGCCATAGGTCGGCGCGGCGGCGCAGGCGACGAAGGCAAGCACACTCCAGGCCGAGCCGGCGAGGAACACGCGCCGGTGCCCCACCATGTCGCCGAGCCGCCCGAACACCATCATCAGGCTGGTCTGCGCCAGCATGTAGACGATAACGACCCATTGGATCTGCGGGATCGACAGCCCAAAGCCGCGCGTGATCTCGGGAAAGGCAACATTGACTGACGAGTCGAGCGGCACCGCCAAGGTGCCGAGCCCGACCACCAGCACCCGCCAGTCCTGCCACACAGGCATGGCCTGGTGCTCTCTCATGCCGCGCCTCCCCTGGCTCGCCCCACGCTGGCAAAGCTCGGGCAAGGTTGCGCGGCCTCGCCTCGGTGGACAAGGGCGGCATCGTTGCGAGCCGCTGTCTGCGCTACAATCTCAGTGAGGCAGAAGGCGGAGACGGCCGATGTACACGCAGGCCCTGAACACCAAGGACGCGCCGGACACGGCCGAGCCCGAGGCCCACGCCGCGCGCTTCCAGGAGCGGATCGACACCGAGGAGCGGATCGAAGCGAATGACTGGATGCCGGAAGCCTATCGCCGCACGCTGATCCGCCAGATTTCCCAGCACGCCCATTCCGAGATCGTCGGGATGCTACCCGAGGGCAACTGGATCACCCGCGCCCCCAGCCTCAGGCGCAAGGCGGCACTGCTGGCCAAGGTGCAGGACGAGGGCGGCCACGGCCTCTACCTGTACGCCGCCGCCGAGACGCTGGGCGTCTCGCGCGAGGAGCTGGTCGATCAGCTGCTGGCGCAAAAGGCGCGCTACAGCTCGATCTTCAACTACCCGACCCTGACCTGGGCGGATATCGGCGCGATCGGTTGGCTGGTCGATGGGGCGGCGATCATGAACCAGATCCCGCTGTGCCGGTGCAGCTACGGCCCCTACGCGCGGGCGATGATCCGCATCTGCAAGGAGGAGAGTTTTCACCAGCGCCAGGGCTATGAGATCATGGTTACGCTGGCGCGGGGCACGCCCGAGCAGAAGGAGATGGCGCAGGACGCGTTGAACCGCTGGTGGGCGCCCTGCCTGATGATGTTCGGCCCGCCCGACACCGAATCGCAGCACTCCGACACGTCGATGGCATGGAAGATCAAGCGCTTCACCAACGACTCGCTGCGCCAGAAATTCATCGACGCGACGGTGCCGCAGGCCCACCACATCGGCCTCGCGATCCCCGATCCCGCGCTGCGCCTCGACGAGGCGAGCGGGCATTGGCTGACCGGCCCGATCGACTGGGAGGAATTCCGCCGCGTGCTGGCCGGCGGCGGCCCCTGCAACCGCGAACGCCTCGCCGCGCGCCGACGCGCGCATGAGACGGGCGCCTGGGTGCGCGAGGCCGCGATGGCCCATGCGGCGAAGCAGTCCGCGCAAAAGCAGGCGGCTTGAGCGATGCCCGAGGTGAAAACGCCGCTCTGGGAGGTCTTCATCCGGTCTCGCAACGGCCTCGCGCACAAGCATGTCGGTTCGGTCCATGCCGCCGATGCGACGCTCGCGCTACAGGCCGCCCGCGACGTCTACACGCGGCGTGGCGAGGGGCTTTCCGTCTGGGTCGTGCCCTCCTCGGCGATCACCGCCTCGGACCCGGCGGACAAGGACATGCTGTTCGAGCCGACCGCTTCCAAAATCTACCGCCACCCGACCTTCTACGAGGTGCCGGAGGAAGTCGGGAACATGTGAGGCAGGCGCGGTGCCGACCACCTCGATCACGCTGGACGAAACCCCGCTGGTGCTACACCTGCTGCGCCGGGCGGACGACGCGCTGATCCTCGGTCACCGGCTCTCCGAGTGGACCGGCCACGCGCCGACGCTCGAGGAGGAGCTGGCGCTCGCCAACATGGCGCTCGACCTGATCGGGCAGGCACGGCTGCTCTACGCATACGCCGGCAGCCTTGCGGGCCATGACGAAGACCAGCTCGCCTATCTGCGCGACGCCCGCGCCTGGCGGAATTGTCTCCTCGTCGAGCTGCCGAACGGCGATTTCGCTCAGACGATTCTCCGTATCGTGCTGTTCAGCGCCTTCATGGACCCGTGCTGGCAGGCGACGACCCGCTCCGCCGACCCGACGCTCGCCGCCATTGCCGCCAAGGCGGAGAAGGAGGTCGCCTACCACCTCCGCCACAGCGCCGAATGGCTCATCCGCCTCGGCGATGGCACCGAGGAGAGCCACCGTCGCGCCGAGGCGGCGCTCGATGCGCTCTGGCCCTACTCGGGCGAACTGTTCGAGGCTGACGCAGCGGACCAGGCGATGATCGACGCCGGCATCGCGCCCGACCCCGCTACGTTGCGCGGAACCTGGGACGCGACGCTCGCGGATGTGCTGGCCCGCGCGACCCTCGCGCGACCCGGCGACACCTGGATGCAGACTGGCGGCCGTACAGGCCGGCACACCGAACACCTCGGCTACCTGCTGGCCGACCTGCAATATCTCCAGCGCGCCTATCCAGGTGCGACATGGTGAGCGAGCGCGTCCGGCGCGCCCGCGAGGCGGTCTCGACCGTGGTTGACCCGGAAATCCCTGTGCTGACCATCGCCGACCTCGGCGTGCTGCGCGACGTCACCGAGCAAGACGGGACAGTGGAGGTGACGATCACCCCCACCTACTCCGGCTGCCCGGCGATGAGCGTGATCGCGCTTGAAGTCGAGCTTGCCCTCGCCCATGCCGGCATCGAGGATGGGCGGGTGCGGACGGTGCTCGCCCCGGCCTGGACCACCGACTGGCTCACCGCCGAGGGGCGCCGCAAGCTCGCCGAGTTCGGCATCGCGCCGCCCGAGGCGACCAGCTCGCGACGCGCGCTGTTCGGCGAGCCCGCCGCCCCGCCCTGCCCGCGCTGCGGATCAGGCGACACCGAGCAGATCAGCGCGTTCGGCTCAACCGCCTGCAAGGCGCTCTGGCGCTGCCGAACCTGCCGGGAGCCGTTCGACGCATTCAAATGTCACTGAGGGCGCCAAATCCATCAGGCTTGCGTAATATTTCACATTCGGTTTAAAACTTGTCCCGCGGGAGGAAAACATGAGCGGGACCATGCGCCTTAGCCGAAATGCAAAAGGCATCGTCGTCAACGACGGAGACATCTTGGGCGACGACTTGGCCTCAATGTCGGTGGCCGAACGCGAGATTCGCGAGGCCACAGTCGGCATCCTGTTGAATATGTTTCGTCGGCAAGGCGAGTTCACCTGCACGAAGGTGCGGGCCCGGGGAGTGAGCGCAACACCATTGGGGAGCGACCTGGAAGTCAGTGGCTACGTTACGATCCTGAGGGACATCTTGGGCAAATCACCGCGTAAGCTCGAAGGAACGCTGGGATTTGCGACTGGCGGCCTCAGTGCCGGCGCCGAGGTTCTTTTCGTGAGTTCCGAACTGGTAGCGGAACAAATCGGTCCACGATATATGACGTCATGGTCGGCCGGGGCCTCGCCGCAGGATCTCTGGCAGCTGGGCGCCAAACCTCACCCGAGCTACCCTCCCGCATCTGATCCGATTTTCCAGTGCGTGATCTACCGGAATCGGCCGGCGCGCGGGCGCCTCATGGCCAGTCTCGGCCCGGACCAGGTATTCAACTGGCCCGCACCACCCTGATTTCGACCCCGGCGTCCTGGAACTGCCCAATTCCGCTGATCGCGAGACCTGAAATCCCAGATCGCCAATGCCAAATCTGGCCGAGCCCGACGTGGCGGCATCCGTCGCCGGGCTCGGATGCGAGCGATGCCCAGCGTGATCCTCGCCGTGCTCGATCATCCGCCGGCGGCCGACCGCTTGCTGGCCGCGGCGACTTGCCTCGCTGACCTTATCGGCGGTGCTCGCATCAACGCGCTGCTGGTCCGCACGCCTCCCGAAGCCACCATCCTCCCGGGCGACGAAGTACTGACGCTCCGGCGCGAAGCGGAAATCCGCGCGATCGGAGCGTCGCGAGCCGCCGCAGTGAAGGCCGTCTTCGATGCCTGGGCCGTGACGACGCCGCTAGGCGGAACCGCCCGCTGGGTCGACGTCGAGGGATTGGTCGAGGATGTCGTGAAGGACTGGGGCCGCCGCGCCGACTGGATCGTCGTCGAGCGGCCGGCACACCATGACTACGGCACCACTTGGCACGGCATCCGCGCGGCCCTGTTCACGACGGACCGGCCGGTACTGGTGGTGCCGTCGACCCTGCGCGGTCCCTTCGGCCGCCGTGTCGCGATCGCCTGGCGGGACGATCGGCGGAACGACGAGCACACCACGAAGGCGGTGCTCGCAGCCCTCCGGTGCCTGACACGCGCGGCCCAGGTCCATTTGCTCGCGGGATTACGTGAGGGAGCCGGCGCGCCGGTGATTCCGGCGATCCTCTCGGAGCACGATCTTCCGGTCGAACTCCATGTACTGCCGATCGGCACCGGCGCGTTCGGCGCGGCCCTGCTGGCCGAGGCGCACCGGCTTGGGGCCGATATGCTGGTGATAGGGGCCTACGTGCATCATCCCTTGCACGGCTGGCTGCTCGGTGGCGTGACGCGCTACGTGCTCGCCCATGCCGACCTGCCGGTGCTGATGCGCCATTAGCCAGGCCGGCTGCCGCCCGGCGGTTCGGGGTTGCGTCGGGACGTTCCAGCCCGTATGGGACCGCCTCGCCGCCGGCCCCGACCTCCTCATCTTCGGTTGGTCCCACATCCCGGAGAGCGCGATCGAGTTGAGCAATGAAGCTGGTAATCTCGTGGTAGTGCTGCAGCCGGGCGGAGACCCGAACCTCGTTCGATCGGCCAAGACATCGCGATGACCTCGGCCGTTCCCAGTATTTCGGTCGTCATCAACACGTTTAACCGCGCTGGCAGCCTGCGGCAGACGCTGGAGGGGCTGACCCTGCTCGACTACCCGAATTTCGAGGTGGTGGTGGTCAACGGCCCCTCGACCGACGGCACGAAGGACGTGCTGCGGGAATGGGCGGGCAGGATCAAGGTCCTGACCACGCCGGAGCGGAACCTGTCCATCTCACGCAATCTCGGCATTGCCGGTGCGGCAGGCCATATCGTCGCCTTCATCGACGACGACGCCTATCCCGATCCAGCTTGGCTCGATCGGATCGCGGCGGCCTACGCCGACGACGAGGTCGCGGGCGCGGGCGGGCCGGTGTACGACCACACCGGCTACGACTTCCAAATCTTCTACAATATCGGCAACCGCTTCGGCACGTCCTGGTCCGGCTGGCCCGCTGGGAACGACCCGACCCCGGTTCTGAACCGGCCCTACAGCAACGCCTATCCGTCGCTGCTCGGCGCCAACTCCTCCTTCCGCCGCGACCGGCTGGTGGAGATTGGCGGGTTCGACGAGGAGTTCGAGTATTACCTCGACGAGACGGATTTGTGCGTGCGGCTGGTGGACTGTGGATACGTCATCAGCCTGCTGGCCGATGCTTTCGTCTATCACAAGTTTCTGCCGAGCCATCTGCGCACGGAACGACGCGCCTTGCGCGATCGCTACTCGGTCATCAAGAACCGGCTGTATTTCGCGATGAAGCACGCTCTGGTGATGACCTCGTTCTACGAGGTGATGCAGGACGTTCTGGCCTTCACCGAGGAACAGCGTCAGGACTACCGCTGGAACGTCGAACAAGGCCACCTCTCCGAAGCGGATTTCCAGCGATTTGAGGCCGACGTGCATCGCGCGTTCGACACTGGGCTCGCGCGCATCAGCGAGGGCGCGGGGCGCTACCGCTCGGGGCAATGGTTTGCCTCGCACCAGCGCCCGTTCCTGCCCTTCCCCACACGGCTACCGGCGGCGGAGAAGCTGCATCTCTGCTTCTTCAGCCAGGAATATCCGCCGGGGGTGGTGGGCGGCATCGGCAAGTTCACCCGCGAGCTGGCCGTCGGGCTGGCGGAACTCGGACACCACGTGCATGTGCTCACGCGCGGCGAGGATCACCATCGGGTCGATCTCGAGGATGGCGTTTGGGTCCATCGCATCGTCCCCGAGTACCGCGACTTGCCAGCCACACCGAACGTCCCGCGCTCCATTTGGGAATACTCGGCCTCGCTGAACGACGAGTTGCTGCGCATCCACCGCCATCGTCCGGTCGATCTCGTCGAGTTGCCGCTCTGGGATTCCGAAGGCATCGCGGCCATCCTGGACGGCACGGTCCCGACCGTCGTCAGCCTGCACACGCCGCTCCCGGCGGCGCTCGCGATCAGCCCGCACTGGAAAGCGGACGCCCAGCATCACGAGAGGCACATTCGCCCGCTGCTCGCGCTCGAGCCCTTCTGCCTCGATCGCTGCGATTTCATCCGGGCCAACTCCGATGCGGTGATCGAGGAGATCGAGCGCGGGCACGGCATCCAGCTTGACCGCACCAAGCTCGGCGTGGTGCCGCACGGCTTCGGCACGCCGGTCGCGACAACGCGGCCGGGGGCCCGGCGGCCCGAGGGCGATCAGACGATCGAAGTGCTGTTCGTTGGCCGGCTGGAGCGACGCAAGGGGATCGACCTGCTGCTAGCGGCGATTCCCGTGCTGCTCGCTTCCAGCCCGACCCTGCGTTTCACGATCGTTGGGGACGACAGCATTCCGGGACCACATGGACGCGGCTATCGCCAGGAATTCGAGACCGAACACCCGGACCTCGTGGGGCGTGGCATCATTCGGTTTCTTGGCAAGGTCTCGGACGCGCAACTGGATCAGTGCTACGCCGAGTGCGATATCTTCGTGGCGCCATCCCGATACGAGTCCTTCGGCTTGATCCTCGTCGAGGCGATGCGCCACGGCAAGGCGGTTGTCGCCTGCGATATCGGAGGAATGCGCGAAGTCGTCACGAATGGCGAAACCGGACTGCTGGTGCGCCCCGAGGATGCGGACGCACTTGCGGCGGCAATCGGCGCGCTTGCCACCGACCGGGAGCTGAGAACGCGCCTCGGCCGGCGCGCACTCGAAAGCTACACGACGACATTCACCCGCACGGCGACGGCCGAGCGTGCGCTTCGGTTCTATCGGGATATTCTGGGCCGAAGCGGCGCACAGGAGAGGCGCCGGATACTGCCGTCGAAGCGGGAACTCGTAGGCTCGCCATGACGACTTGGCCCACAGGGACATCGAACTAGCCATGAAAGCCACGCTGCGCAGGATCGCGGCCCAGATCGGCCGGCCGATGATCGGCCCGGTGCGGTCGCAGCTCTATGCCTGGATCGACTACCGAATCCGCACCGGCGGCGATCCGAGCGACCAGCTCAAGCGGGCCTGGAGCCGCGATGTGGCCGCCGGGCCGATGCCGGTCTCCTTCGCGGAGGTCGTGCCCGCCCTGTTGAACGCGATTTCCTGCACCAACACCGCCGCTCGTCAAAGCAGACGGAACGAGATCGAGACGCAGCAAAGGCTCACCGCGCTCGAAGAGCAGGTACGCACGATGCAGGCAACCATCGAGCGGCTCACCGCGCGGAATGCGGGCGCCGGCGGCGCCTGAGCCAGCCATGACCGGCACTCCCGGTTCCCCCTTCCGGGTGGCGATCTGTTCCGGCGTGTACGTCGACAATGACGGCATTTCCGGCACCATTGCCTGCAAGCTGGCGCTGTTTGAGCGCCTGCGGCGAAACGGCGTGCCAGTCGAGGCGACTGTCTATTGTCACGGGACCGATCGACCGGGACCGCGCGTGACGGCGCGGGCCAACGTCGCTGATTTGTTGCTACAGCCGGGCTTCCTGTCCGCCGATCTCTACTGCTTCGAGTTCGGCGTGCAGAACGACGTGTTCGACACAATCTTCATATTGCCCCCGGAGGCTGCCAAGCTTGGCATCTATCATAACGTCACGCCGCTGGAGCTTGTCAGCGATGCACAGCGGCCGGTGGTGCTGCGGTCCCTTGCACAACGATACAATCTGTTCGAGACGCATCACGTCGTCTGCGTGAGCGAATTCAACAGGCGCAATCTGCTGGAAATCGAATTTCCCCCCGAGCGCATGAGCGTCGTGCCAGCTCCGACTCCCGCCGAGCACCTGATACGCCTGCCAAACAAGCTCGACCGTCGCAAGCCGGGCGCGGTCGAGTTCCTGTTCGTCGGCCGCTTCGTACGCGCGAAGGGTGTCGTGGAGTTGCTCGACGCCGCCGACCGGATTGCCGCCGAGAGCGGTCCCGAGTTTCGGCTGAGCATGGTCTTCAACCGCTCTTTCTCCGACCGGCTTCTGCTCGACTGGCTCGATGAGCGGTTGCGGCGCGGTCCAGCCCGACCCTGGTTGCGGGTGCTGCCGGACGCCACCGATGCCGAACTCACGGCTCAATACGCCGCCGCCGACTGCTTCGTGATCCCATCGCATCATGAGGGATTCTGCACGCCGGTGATCGAGGCGCTGTCGGCCGGCTGTCACGTGATCGCCGCCGAGGCGGGGAACCTGCCGTTCATCCTCGACGGGCTCGGCAAGCTGTTCCCGGTGCGTGACTCGGGCGCCATTGCCGACGCGATGCGCGGCGTGCTGCGCGAGCTGCACGACGCGCGAGCAGCCGGACGGGCGCCGGTGCTCGACACCGATCGAGGCCGGATGCCCGTCGAGGCGTGGGCGAAAGCGGTGGACGTCCACCTGCGAGGCTTCACCCAGGAGGTGTTCGAGATCGGCTTCGCCGCCAGTCTTCGTGCCTCTCTCACGGCCGCCGGCAGGGAGATCCCGGAGTGGCTGCGGCCGGGAAAGTTCGAGGCGCTGGCCGGGATCGATCCGGCGGCGGCCGCTTAGGCGACAGCCTCAGCCCGCCGAGCCCTCCTCGTCACGAAAATACGGCTCGACCGGGCCACGCAAGGTCATCGTGAGCGGGTTGCCACGCCGATCCACGCTCTTGCCGAGCGCGACGCGAATCCAGCCCTCGCTCACGCAGTATTCCTCGACGTTGGTCTTCTCCGTCCCCTTGAACCGAATACCCACGCCGCGCGCGAGCAGCGCCTCGTCGTAGTACGGGCTTCTCGGGTCGTTGGAGAGGCGGTCGGGCGGGGTGTCGGTCATCGGATCAGCCTTCCGTCACGGATCGCGCGTCATAGCCACGCCGCCCGGCGATGCCAAATCCACTCAGCCGTGCAGGGCGGTCGCAACGTGCTGGCCGAAATAGGCCCGCTCCAGGCGCTCCGGCAAATCCGCCTCCCCGGCCCCCGCCTCCAGCACCACCTGGCCGCGCGCCAGTGCATACACGCGGTCGGCCAAGGCCAGCGTCTTGCCAATGAGCTGCTCGACCAGCAGCACGGAAACACCAGACTCGCGCAGCCGGGCAGCGACCGCGAGCACGCGGTCGACCAGCACCGGGGAGAGGCCGGCCGAGGGCTCGTCCAGCATCAACAGGCGGGGCCGGCGGACCAGGCCTTGGGCGACGACGAGCATCTGCTGCTGACCGCCGGACAGGGCGCCGCCTCGGTCCGCGCGCTTGGCCGCGAGCTCGGGAAAGTGGGACAGCGCCTCCTGAACGCGAGCCGATCGCTCGCCGCGCGGCAGGTCGTAGCCGGCGAGCAGCAGATTGTCCCAGACCGAGAGCTGGGTGAACACACGGTGGCCCTCGATGACGTGGACCAGCCCGGCGCGCGCGGTCTCGCGCGGGCCGGCGGCGCGCAGGTCACGTCCCTCGAAGCGCAGTTGGCCCGCCCCCACCGGCAGCAAGCCGGAGATGGCGCGCAGCAGGGTGGTCTTACCGGCACCGTTCGGGCCGAGCAGCGCCACCACCTCGCCCGCCCGGACGGTCAGCGAGACGCCGTGCAGCACGCCGATCTTGCCGTAGCCCGCGGCGAGATCGCGGACTTCGAGGAGGGCTGGCTCTCTATCCGCCGAGATAGGCACTGACCACCTCCTGATGCGCGCGGATGTCGGCCGGGGTGCCGGCGGCGAGCTCGCGGCCGAGGTTCAGCACCGTGACATGGTCGCAGATGTCGAAGATCAGGTCGGCGTGGTGCTCGACCAGCAGCACGCCGGTGCCGCGCGCGGCGATGGCGGCGATCAGCTCGCCCAGGCGGCGGATCTCGTCGGGCGAGAGGCCCGCGGCGGGCTCGTCGAGCAGCAGGAAGGCGGGGCGCAGCATCAGCGCGCGAGCGATCTCCATGAAGCGCAGCTCGCTGTGCTGCAGCCGGTCGGCGCGCGCCTCGGCCAATGACTCGAGGCCCACCGTGCGCAGGGCCAGCATTGCCGCGTCGCGCAGCACACGCTCGTCGCGGCGATGACGCGGCAAGGATACGAGGGTCTCGCCGAAGGTGGCGCGGCCCTCGATGGTGCCGCCGATCATCACGTTCTCCAGCAGGCTCGCCTCGCCGATCAGCCTTGGGGTCTGGAACGTGCGGGCGATGCCAAGACGCGCACGGGTCTGCGGCATCCCGGCGGGAAGCGGATGCGCACCGAGGCGCAAGCTGCCCGTATCGGGGCGGTTGAAGCCGCTGATGACGTTGAGCGTGGTGGTCTTGCCCGAGCCGTTCGGGCCGATGAGGCCGTGCACCTCGCCCGGCCTGATGACGAGATCGAGCCCGTCGATCGCGCGCACCGCGCCGAAGCCGAGGGCCACGCCGGCGAGACGGATCGACGCCTCGGCGGTGGTGTGATTGAGGAATTCGCCGAGTAGCGCCGGACGCGGCACGATGGCGCGGTTGCTCTCCAGCGGCTTTCTCCCCCGGAAATCAAGCAAGTTGGCGATGCCGCCCGGCATGACGAGCACGATGACGCCGAGAAGCGCCGCGTAGAGAAAGGTGGACCATGCGACCAGCGGAGCAGCGAACTCGGGCAGAACAGTGAGCAGAATCGTGCCGAGCAGCGGGCCGATGATGGAGCCGCGTCCGCCGATCAGGATGGCGATGAAGAACAGCACCGAGAGGTCGAAAGTGAAGGCGTCGGGCGTGATGTAGGATTGCAGCGTCGCGAACAGCCCGCCCGCGACCCCGGCCGTGGCACCGGCGAAGAGGAAGACGGTAACGAGCAGCGCGGGCTTGGAGATGCCCGTCGCCTCCGCCGCCACCTCGGCGTCGCGGATCGCCACCAGGGCGCGGCCGAAGCGGCTGTCGCCTACGTTGACCGTCATCCAGGTGCAGAGCGCCGCGGCGACGGCGCAGAGCGCGTAGAACCCCCAGGCGGTGTCGAACGGCGCGGGAAAGGCGGGACCGGAAACGCCGATGCCGCCGCCGGTGACGCTCTCCCAGGCCAGCGCCACCTGGGTGACGATGGTGGCGAAGCCGAGCGTCGCCATCGCGAAATAGAAAGTCCGCAACCGCAGCGCCGGCAGGCCGACGACGACACCCGACACTGCGCCGAGCCCGGCCGCCGCAGCGAGTGCCATGTAGATCGGCCACGCCGCGCTCGCGACCAGCACGGAGGCGGTGTACGCACCCACCGTGAGCAAGGCGACCCAGCCGATGGCGAGCTGGCCGCCGAACCCGACGACGAGGTTAAGCCCGGCGACCAAGACCCAGTAGATCGCCGCCCGCGTGCCGATTACCGCCCAGTAGTCGTTGCCGGTAAACGGCAGTGCGATGGCCAGGGCGGCGACCGGCAGGAACGGGACGAGCGCGCGCAAGCCGGTCAAACCCGACGCGCCTGCTGCGGGCCGAACAGGCCCGAGGGCGCGGCGAGCAGCACGACGATGAACACGACGAACACCGCGACCGAGGCGAACACGCCGCCCACGGTGAAGTTGGCCGCCTGCTGGAACACGCCGAGCGCCAACCCGCCGACCACCGCCCCGCGACTGTTGCCCAAGCCGCCGAGCGCCACCGGGACGAACCCATAGAAATTCAGCACGCCACCATTGGCGAAATTGGCCAGCAACAGCTCGCCGCCGGCAAAGCCCGCCAGCCCGCCGATCACGCCGGCCAAGGCGAAGCTCGCGATACGCAGATTACGCTCGGGTAGGCCGAGCGCCCGGGCAGCGAAATTGTCCTCGGCGATGGCGAGGAAGGCGCGGCCGACCAGAGTGCGGCGGTAGAGCAATTCGAGCCCGACGATAACCGCCGCGCAGGCAAGCAGCGGCAGCCAGAATTTTTCGTCGAACGGCCCGCCCGAGCCGATGCCGAACAGACGGGGAAACGGCTGCGGCTCGGTGCTCCACTCTATCGCGGTGAATTGCTGGATCATCAGCGCGAAGGCGAGAGTGGAGAGCACGTAGAGATGCTGCTCCAGCCGACCCAGCACCGGGCGGACGGCGACGATCTCGGTGATGACCCCCACCAGCGCGCACGCGGCCAGCGTGAGCGCGAAGCCGACGACGCCCGGCAGGCCGAGGCGGCTGATGAACAGAGCGCCAAACACGCCGCCCAGCATCCCGAGTTGGCCGGCGGTGAAGCTCATCACCCGCGAGGCAGAGAACATCACGTTGTAGGTGACGCCGATCAGCGCGTACACCGCGCCGACCGCGAGGCCGGAGGCCAGGATCGCGCTCAGCATGGGCGTAGCAGGCAAGTCGGAGCGCGCCCCCTCCCCCAACCCTTGGTCTGCTCTTCGCAGCCCAAGCCCACAAGGTCGCGCTGCGAGTTGGCGGCCGACATCACCACCTCGTCTGTCGGGTAGCCGTTGTGCTGCGTCGGGCTGAAGCGGTAGTTGCCGAACAGGCCGGGATACGGGTCGAGCTTGTTCCACGCGCCGATCAGCGCCTCGGGCGCGGTGGAACCGGTCTCGGCTACGGCGCGGGTGATGACGTTCACCGCGTCGACTGCGCAGAGCACCCACCACAGGGACGTATCCGCCAGCTCGATCTTGCCCTTGATCTTGTCGACGAATTCCTGCGAACGCGCGGGCAGCTTGCCGTCCGCGCCGTAGCTGCAGCTGCGGTAGCCGACCATGTAGACGTTTTCCCAGTTAGCCGGCTTGTCGACCAGCTTGCCCACCTCGCCGGTGCCCAGCGCGGGATGGCCGATGATCGGCACGTCCCACTTGATCGCCGCGCGGGCGTTCATCAGGCGAGAATTGAGCCCGGTGGTGACGCTCCAGATCACCAGCGCCTTGGCACCCGAATCGCGCATCCGCAGCATGTCGGGCGTGACGTCCGAGGTATTGGGGTCGATCGTCGCCTGATAGACGACGTTGGCGCCGTCCTTCTTGAAGTTCGCCACGCTGTCCTTGACCGCGCTGGTGCCGTAGCCGGTGGAATCGCCGATCACCGCCACATCCTTCGCCCTGACGATGTCGAGCGTGTAGTGGCGCACCGCGTCGTCCCATTGCGTGTTGGACGGGGCGAGACGGAAGGCGTTAGGGTATTTCTCGGGGTCGATCAGCGAATTGACCACGCAAGGATGCAGGTCCGGCATTTTCTGCCGCGCCATGATCGGCGTGGTGGCCAGCGCCTCGCCGGAATTGCCCGGCCCCCACATGGCATGGACCTTCTGGCGGCTGATGAGCTCCTGCGTCGCGTTGACCGCCTTGGTCGGATCGCCCTGCGTGTCGCGCACGATGATCTCGACGTGCCGGCCCTTCACGCCGCCCGCGCCGTTGACCTCGGCCAGCGCCCATTTCATGCCGCGATCGAACCCGACGCCGGGTGCCGCCAGCGGCCCGGTGAGCGAGCCGAGCCAGCCGATGCGGATCGGCTCCGATTGCGCAATGGCCGGACGGGCAAGTGCCATCGCCGCCGCCGCGCCCGCCGTGCCGAGCGCGAAGCCGCGCCGCGTGAGTGTCATCATGCCGTTCCTCCCGTCCAAGGGACGGAAAGATACAGTCGAGCCTCGGTCAGGCAAGCGACGCCGCTATTCGGACATTACTCGAGCGTGGAAAATATCGTAAACCGAAGTTTATCCCGCTGTTAGGAATGGGTCACAACCCGCCCGACGGCGCCGACGTTTGCGGATGGAGGCTGCACGGCGCCTCTCCGCACATCCAGCAACAGGGAGACTTCACCATGCGTACGCCGACTTTCGCCGCCATCGCTCTCGCCGCGAGCATGGCCGCGCTGCCGCTCGTTCCGGCTTGCGCCGCCAGCCCGCAAGTGGGTGCGACGGCGACCGAGCCCGCCAACGTCGCCCATCCCTCCGGCGCGACCGCCACGTCGGAGCAGAATCCGCTGCTGACCGATAGCGGCGCGGTGCGCGCCGGCAAGCTGATCGGCACCGACGTTTACAACAACAAGGACCAGAAGCTTGGCACGGTCGATGGCGTGGTGATCGGTACCAACGGCCAGCCGCAGGTGATCGTCTCGCATGACGGCAAGCTGTATCCGGTGGCCTGGAACGAGATGAAATTCGGCGACGCCAAGAAGAATGGCGACAACAAGGCGATGATCCCGAACATGACCAAGGATCAATTCGGTCAGATGAAGGAATTCCACTACAACGCGCGCCAGACCGGCTGACCGTAGCCGCGCTACCCGAGCCGTCGCATTCCGCCAGAAATGTGGCATTCTCCCGCCGGCCGCAACGGCGGGGGAAGCGGAATGGTGGGTCCGGCGGTAGTGAACCAGATGCGCGCGAAGCTTGCCGCGGGCGAGGTTGTGACCGCTTTCATGGTGACGATGCCGAGCGTCGCGATGGCGCAGGTGTTGGCGGCGAGCGGGGTGGATTGCCTCATCATCGACATGGAGCACGGGCCGATCGACCTCACCACGGTCCACGCGATGGTCGCCGCGACCCAGGACACCCAGGCAACGCCGATCGTGCGTATCCCGTGGACCGAGCACTGGCTGGCCAAGCCGGTGCTCGATACCGGAGCAATGGGCATCAATTTCCCGATGATCTCGACGCCGGAGATGGCTCGCGCCGCGGTCGCGGCCTTGCGCTACCCGCCGGAGGGGGTGCGGGGCTCGGCGCCATCCTACGCGGCGCTGCGCTGGGGGCTGTCGCCGCCGGAGTACATCAAGCGGGCCAACCGGGAAATCCTCAACGTCATCACCATCGAGGACCCGGACGCCGTGCGGAACCTCGACGCGATCCTTGTCGTGCCGGGCATCGACGCGGTGGCGATTGCCTCGTTTGACCTTTCGATGAGCCTCGGCGTGCCAGGCCAGTTCGATCATCCGGACGTCCGCGCACTGGTCGCCGAGGCGGAGGCCAAGGTGCTGCGCTCCGGCATCCCGATGGGCGGCGTCGCGCTCACACCCGAAGCGGCTCGCGCGAAGCGGGCGGCAGGCTACCGGATGCTGCTGGTGGGGTTCGACGTGCAGATGGTCGACGGCGCGGCGCGGGCCGCCGTTGCCTCCGCCCAAGGGTGATTGCCGGCTTTCTTGACAGGTTTTCCCGCCGCCCCCTACACCCGAGGCTATCCTCGGGAGGAACCGCCATGCCCCGCCTACCGGCGCGCCTCGCGCTCGCCGCATTGGTTGCGATCGCAACCATCCCTGCTCATGCCGCCGAGCCGATCCGCGTCGGCGTCACCGTCTCGCAGACCGGCCCCGCCGCCTCGCTCGGCATTCCGCAGCGCAACACCGTGGCCCTGCTCCCGACCGAGATCAGCGGCCGCGAGGTCAAGTACATCCTGCTCGACGACGCATCGGATACCACGAAGGCGGTGGCGAACACGCGCAAGCTGATCGACGAGGACAAGGCCGACGTCATCATCGGCTCCTCGGTGACGCCGGCCTCGCTGGCGATGGTCGATGTGGTGGCCGAGAAGCAGGTGCCGATGATCTCGCTCGGCGCGTCGTCCAAGATCATCGATCCGCCGGGCGGGGCGCGCGTCTGGGTGTTCAAGACGCCGCAGAACGACAGCCTGATGGCCGACGCGGTGGCCGACCACATGGCCAAGCACGGCATCAAGACGGTGGCGTTCATCGGCTTCAACGACGCCTATGGCGACGGCTGGCTGACCGAGGCGACGCGGGCGCTGGAAGCCAAGGGGATCAAGCTGGTCGACACCGAGCGCTATGCGCGCGCCGATACGTCCGTGACCGGGCAGACGCTGAAAATGATGGCGGCGAAGCCCGACGCAGTGCTGATCGCGGGCTCGGGCACGCCCGCCGCACTGCCCGAGAAGACGCTGAAGGAGCGCGGCTACACGGGAAAAATCTATCAGACGCACGGGGTGGCGAACGCCGACTTCCTGCGCGTCGGCGGCAAGGATGTGGAGGGCACCATCCTGCCCGCCGGCCCGGTGCTGGTCGCGGCACAGTTGCCCGACAGCAATCCGATCAAGCCTGTGGCGCTGAAATACGTGCACGACTACGACGCGAAATACGGCGCCGGCTCGATGGCGACTTTCGGCGCGCATCTCTATGATGCTGACCTGTTGCTGCAGCAAGCGATCCCGCTCGCGCTGAAGAAAGGCGAGCCGGGCACGCCGGCATTTCGCAGCGCGCTGCGCGACGCGCTGGAAGGGCTGCACGAGGTGGTGCTGACGCAGGGTGTCGCGAACATGTCGCCCAAGGACCATAACGGGTTTGACCAGCGGGCGCGCGTGATGGTGACGATCCAGGACGGCAAGTGGGTGTTGCTGCACTGACCCCTCACCCCGGCCCTCTCCCACAGGGAGAGGGTGAAGAAAGCCCTCTCCCGTTGGGAGAGGGTTGGGTGAGTGAATAGCGTGGACCCCACCATCTTCCTGATCCTGCTGCAGGACGGCATCGTCAACGGCGCGATTTATGCGCTGCTCGCACTTTCGCTCGTGCTGGTGTTCGCCGTAACCCGCGTGGTGCTCATCCCACAGGGCGAGTTCGTCGCCTATGGCGCGCTGACCTACGCGACCTTGGGCGCGGGACGCGTGCCGGGCAGCGTCTTCCTGCTCTGCGCCCTTGGCATCGCGGCGTGCGGGTATGGGTTCTGGGCGGAACGGCGCACGCTCGACCTCAGCGCAACGCTACGGCTGCTGGGGGAGACGATCCTGCTGCCGGCGGCGGTGCTCGTGCTGACGCTATGGCTGGCGCCGCAGCGGGCGGGGATCGCGGTCGAGGCCTTCCTCGCGCTGCTGATCGTGGCACCGATGGCGCCCTATCTGTATCGCATCGCCTTCCAGCCGATGGCGGAGGCCTCGGTGCTGGTGTTGCTGATCGCGGCGGTCGGCGTGCATCTGGCGATGGTCGGGTTGGGCCTGGTGTTCTTCGGCCCCGAGGGCTCGCGCGGCGACGCATTCTCGGGTGCGACCTATACGCTCGGCGCGCTCACCGTGCCGGGCCAGGCGCTGTGGATCGTCGGCGCGACTTTGCTCATCATGGCGGCGTTGGCGCTGTTCTTCGGGCTCACGCTGCGCGGCAAGGCGCTGCGCGCCACGGCGGTGAACCGGCTTGGCGCGCGGCTGGTCGGCATTCCGACGGCGCAATCGGGGCGGCTGGCCTTCGCGCTGGCGGGCTGCATCGGTGCGCTGTCAGGCGTGCTCATCGCGCCGCTCACCACGGTCTATTACGACAGCGGCTTCCTCATCGGGCTCAAGGGCTTCGTCGCGGCGATCGTCGGCGGGCTGGTGAGCTACCCGGCGGCGCTGGTCGCCGCGCTGGCGGTTGGTATCGGGGAATCGTTCTCGTCGTTCTACGCCAGCGCGTTCAAGGAGGTGATCGTGTTCGGCGCGATCGTGCCGGTGCTGCTGGCGCGCTCGCTGCTCGCCGCACCGGAGGCGGAAGAGGAGTGAGAGCGCGCAGGCTGCTCTGGCTCCCGGCGCTCGCGCTGTTCCTGTGCGTGCCGTTCCTGCCCGGCTTGCCGCTGTTCTGGGTCAACCTGCTCGACACCATCGGCATCGCGTCGATCGTGGCGCTCGGCCTCGTGGTGCTCACCGGCGTCGCGGGCATGACCTCGTTCGGGCAGGCGAGCTTCATGGGGTTCGGGGCCTACGCCTCGGCGTTGCTGACGCAGGCCGGTTTCTCCCCGTGGCTCGGGCTGCCGGCGGCGATCATCGCGAGCCTCGCGGCGGCGCTGGTGATCGGCGCGGCAGCGGTGCGGCTGTCGGGGCACTATCTCGCACTGGCGACCATCGCCTGGAGCGTCAGTCTTTTCTATCTGTTCGGCAATCTCGACCTCACCGGACGCTATGACGGCATCAACGGATTGCCGGCGCTGGACCTGTTCGGGATCGGGCTCGGCGACAGCCGGCGGTTCTTCGTGCTCGTGTGGATCTGCGTCGCGCTGGCGATGCTGGGTACCCGCAACCTGCTCGACAGCCGGGTCGGGCGGTCGGTGCGGGCGCTGCGTGGCGGCGCCGTGGCGGCGTCGTCGTTCGGCGTGCATACGACCTGGGCGCGGATGCTGGCTTTCCTCTACGCGGCGATGCTCGCGGGGCTTGCCGGCTGGCTGTATGCGAACTTCCAGCGCGCGGTGAACCCAACGCCGTTCGGCCTGAACGCCAGCATCGAGTATCTGCTGATGGCGGTGATCGGCGGTGCCGCGCATATCCCCGGCGCGCTGCTCGGTGCGGCGGTGGTGACGATCCTCAACGACCGCTTGCAGAGCTTGCTGCCGCTGCTGCTCGGCGCCCAGGGCAGCTTCGAGACCATCGTGTTCGGCGCGCTGCTGGTGCTGATGCTGCAGATCGCACCCGAGGGGCTGTGGCCGCGCCTCGTGCGCTTGCGTCCGGCGCGTCGCGTCATCGGCCATGCACCCGAGTTGCCGCGCCGCGCGATGCCGCAGCGTGGCGACGCCGTGCTCGACGTGCGCGATTTGCGCAAGAACTTCGGCGGGCTGGTCGCGGTCAACGACGTGTCCTTCCGCCTCTCCGCCGGCGAGATCGTCGGGCTCATCGGGCCGAACGGGGCGGGCAAGAGCACGACGTTCAATCTGCTGACTGGGATCGATCACGCGAGCGCCGGGCATGTCGCGTTTCGCGGCGCCCGCTTGCGCGCCACCGCTCCTGCCATCGCGCGCGCCGGCATCGCGCGCAGCTTCCAGCACGTGCGGCTGGTGGCGGCCATGCCGGTGATCGAGAACGTCGCGATCGGCGCGCATCTGCGCGGGCGCGCGGGGGCGGTCGCCGCGTTGCTGCGGCTCGATCGGGCGGAGGAGGCGCGGCTGTTCGCCGAAGCCGCGCGCCAGCTCGCGCGCGTCGGGCTGGCGGAGCACGCGGACCGCCCGGCCGCCAGCCTGGCGCTGGGTCAGCAGCGGATCGTGGAAATCGCCCGCGCATTGTGCCTCGACCCGGTGTTGTTGCTGCTCGACGAGCCCGCCGCCGGGTTGCGTCACGCCGAGAAACAGGCGCTCGCGGCGCTGTTCGGCTGGTGGTGATGGATTTCGGCACCAAGCTGGCCGAAGGCCCACCCTCGCAAGTGCGGGCAGACCCGGTGGTGATCGAGGCCTATCTCGGCGGCGTCGCGTGACTGATGTGGTCCTGGAAGTGGAAGAGTTGTCGGCGACGTATCGCGGCGTCGTTGCCGTCGAGGGCCTGACCCTTAACGTTCCCGCGGGGCGCATCGTCACGGTGATCGGGCCGAACGGCGCGGGCAAGACGACCTTGCTCAACGCGGTGATGGGCGTGCTGCCGGCGCGCGGCGTCGTGCGTTTCCGGGGCGAGGCGATCGGCCGGCTCGACGTCGAGGCGCGGGTGCGGCGCGGCATCAGCCTGGTGCCGGAGACACGCGAATTGTTCGCCACACTCGGGGTCGAGGACAATCTGCGGCTCGGCTTCTGGCGTCACCGCGGCGCGGGCGCGGCGGCGATGCGGCGCGCGCTCGACGAGGTGTACGCGCTGTTCCCCCGCCTGCGCGAACGCCGCTCGCAAGCGGCGGGGACGCTGTCGGGCGGCGAGCGGCAGATGCTGGCGATGGGCCGGGCGCTGATGGCGCGCCCATCGCTGCTGATGCTCGATGAGCCGAGCCTTGGCCTGGCACCGCTGATCGTGCGCGACATCTTCCGCGCCATCGCCGCCCTGCGCGATACCGGGGTGGCGATCCTGCTGGTCGAGCAGAACGCGCGCGCTGCATTGCAGGTGGCGGAATACGGCTACGTGTTGGAGACCGGCCGGATCGCGCTCCAGGGCGCCAGCGCCATGCTGGCTGCCGATCCACGGGTGATCGAGACCTATCTCGGGGTCGGTTGAACCGGCTCGATATCGCCTAGTGAAGCGCCTGGTCCTCGCTCTGCCGCGGCGGCTCCTCCTCGACCATGCCCACGTGGACATCGGGCGCGTCCGCCGGCAGCCAGATGCAGAACAGCTTGCCCGTCTCGGCGTCCGTCACCCAGCGATAGACGAAGCGCCCCTGTGGGCGCGCCAAGCCGATCCGCGCCAGCACGCGGACCCGCAGCAATCCGACCATGATCCAGATAGGCATCTCCCTCGCCCCCGATCATCCTCGGGCGCGAGGGAACTCCATCGTATGCCGCTCCGCAGTGAGCGGGATCACACGAGCCTCAAACGGCGCTGCGCTCCTCGATGACGACGGTGTCGATGAGGACGTGGGGCTCGTACATCCATCGCGAGATCAGCCCGGCGACCCCGGCGCCGACCAGGGGCACGATCCAGAACATCCAGAGCTGGTCGATATAGGCGCCGCCCGCGAACAGTGCCGGACCGGTGCTGCGCGCCGGGTTGACCGAGGTGTTCGTGACCGGAATGGTCACCAGGTGGATCAGGGTCAAGGCGAGGCCGATCGGAATGCCGGCGAAGCCCACCGCGGCGCCCTTCGAGGTGGTGCCGACAATGATGAAGATGAAGAAGAACGTCATCACGAACTCGATGACGATGCAGGAGGCGAGAGCGTATTTGCCGGGGCTGAGATCACCATAGCCGTTGGAGGCGAAGCCGCCCGGCTCCCAGCCCGGCTTGCCCGAGGCGATGAACCACAGCACCGCGGCAGCGCAGATCGCGCCGATCACCTGGGCGATGATGTAGGGGATGACGTGCTTGCTGGCGCAGCGACCGGCAGCCCACAGGCCGAACGTCACCGCTGGGTTGAAGTGTCCGCCCGAAATGTGCCCGACGGCGTAGGCCATCGTCAGCACGGTGAGGCCGAAGGCGAAGGCAACGCCGAGAAAGCCGATCCCGAGTGCCGGGAAGGCGGCGGCCAGCACCGCGGCGCCGCATCCGCCGAACACCAGCCAGAAAGTGCCGAAGAACTCCGCTCCGACCCGCCGAGACATGTCCATGAGAGTCACTCCCGTTCTGGTAGCGGGAGTAAGTCTCGGCAGATTGCAACGAAACGGACAAGGCATGTTTTCGCGAATTCGCATCCCAAGCCGCCGATTCCGAGCCAATGCGGCCAATTCGCCGCTGCAACCAGCGTCGTGATGATCCGTTTTGCGGGGGCCGCCGAGACCCGGGGAAGGAGCGCTCACTGATGCAGGCAGGTTCCGATTCGACCACCGGGCTGCCGCATGGGCCGCTTGGCCCCACCGCGGCGCATCTGTGCATCGACATGCAGACGGTGTTCGCCGAGCGCACCGACTGGCACCTGCCCTGGCTTGAGCGCGTGCTGCCAGCCGTGCTGCGCCTCGCCCGCGCCCACGCCGACCATACCATCTTCACCCGGTTCGTGCCCCCCGAGCGGCCAGAGGATATGTCCGGTACATGGCGGCGCTATTACCGGCGCTGGCGGCAGATGACGCTGGAGCGGCTCGACCCGGCGATGGTGGAGCTCGTGCCGGAACTCGCCGCGTTAGTGCCGCCAGCGACCGTAATCGACAAGCGGCTCTATTCGCCCTTCGTCGAGCCGGCGCTGCGGCAACATCTGCGGGCGCGGCACATCGACACGCTGATCGTGAGCGGCGCCGAGACCGACGTGTGCGTGCTAGCGACGGTGCTCGGCGCAGTCGATCACGGCTATCGGGTGATCCTCGCCACCGACGCGCTGTGCAGCGCCTCCGACCGCACGCACGATGCGCTACTGACCCTGTATCGCGAGCGGTTCAGCGAGCAGATCGAGGCGGCGGAAACGGCGGCGATCCTGGACGCGTGGAGCGGCTGAGCGGCGGGTCGGCGCCGACAGTCGATCGTTTCGACTCCCGACGCGTTAACCCCGCGAATCCGCCGCCGGCGCGCTGAGCAGTTCTCTCAGCTCCGCACCATCGGGCAGTGGCCCTCGTCGAGCGGGCGGAAGGCCTGGTCGGCGGGGATGGTGCGCAACAGTTTCAGCAGATCCCATTTCTCCTTCGATTCGGAAGGCTTCTTCGCCTCGAACAGATACATCGGGTGGATGACGCGACCGTCGGCGCGGATGGTGCTCTTGCCGAAGATCTGATCCTGGACGGGGATCTCCTTCATCTCGGCGATCACGGCGCGGCCGCTGGCCTTTGCCTTTGCAACGCCCATCTTGGCGACCGCCTTGAGATAATGCGCGACGGCGGAATATTCGCCGGCCTGCGCCGAATCGGGCATGGCACCGCCGGTCATCCGGGCGGCGAAACGGCGACCGAATTCGCGGGTGCCGTCGTTGAGGTCCCAGTAGTACGGCTCGGAGAGCAGCACGCCCTGCGCCGATTGCAGGCCGATGCTGGCGATGTCGATGACGAGCAGGCCGAGGCCGACCACGCGCTGGCCGCCCTTGATGATGCCGAACTCGGCGGCCTGCTTGATGCAGTTCACCGAATCCTCGCCGCCATTGGCGAGACCGATCACGTTGGCGCCGCTCGCCTTGGCGCGGACGATGTATGCAGAAAAATCCATCGTGCCGGGGAACGGATAGGCCGCCTCGCCCAGCACCGTGCCGCCCGCCGCCTTGACGAACGCGCCGCTGTCATTGGCCAGCGAGTGGCCGAACGTGTAGTCGGCGGTGAGGAAGAACCAGCTCTTGCCGCCCTCCTGCACCGTCGCCTGCACCACCGCGTGCGGCGTTGCCCAGGTGTCGTAGACCCAGTGCAGATGGTTGGGGCCGCAATGCGGCCCGGTGAGCTGGGCCGAGGCCGCACCGGTGTAGATCGCCAGCTTGTCCTTCGCCTTAGCCATCTCGCCGATGGCGATGGCGGCGGAGGACAGCGGCACGTCGGTCAGCAGGTCGACGCCCTTGCTGTCGAACCAGTCCCCGGCGATCGCCAGCGCGACATCGGGCTTGAGCTGCAAATCGGCCTGCAGGAGCTCGACCTTGATGTGAGGATGTGTCTTGGCGAAATCCTCGACCGCCATCCGCGCGGCGAGCACCGAGCCCGGCCCGGTGAGGGCCGAGTAGGTGCCGGCCATGTCGGTCAGCACGCCGATGCGGATGGTGTCGTCCTGCGCGCGGGCGCGCGGTGCGATGAGCGTGGTAGCGGCGGCGGCCCCGCCGGCCAGGACGGCGCGGCGCGTCGGCTGATGGTGCATGACATTCTCTCCCAGTGATCGATCGCCGGTATTCCGGTCGATGCCGGGGAGTGTGGCGCGATCCGGGCCGGAGCGCTATCGGGGCGCTCAGGGCTGGTCCGCGCCGCCCATCTTGGCGAACACCATCTTGTCGCGGTTCTCGCGCATCAGCATGGCGAAGCCCGGAATGCTGGAGAGCCCGAGCCCCTCGGGCATCCCGCCCTCCGGGTCCGCCGTCACCTGGGCGTAGCTGGCACTCGAGAATTTCTCCCATTTTCCGGCGGGCTTCTTGATCTCGATGGCGACGACCGTGGCCTTGAGCACAATCCGCACGATGGCCTCCTTGGGCCGCGATGGCTTCGTGAGGCTTGGATGGCCGGCGATGATCTGCCAGCCGTTGGAGAGGGCCCAGGCGATGAGTTCGGATTTGTCCATGAGGCGGGCCCTTGTTTGCTGCCCTCCTGGTACGGCCGGGTGGTGTACCTGGCAACAAGGGCGGGCAGCGATGCCGAATCCATGCTACAGGACTGCGATGACGCAGGTTGATGCCGATCTCGCGAGGCTGTTGCGGCCGGAACACCTCATTGGAACCTGGCGGCGCTTCGGCACGGCTGGGCCGGTCTATGAGATCATCGGCGCGCGCGGCGAGTTGCCCGGCGGCGAGCGCATAATGCGTGTCCGCGTCGTGGAAAGCGGCGAGGAACTCGACTACCGGTTATCCGAGATCATGGACGATCCGAAAGAGCGCTGATGTTCGCCATCGCTTTCGATCTTGTGGTGGCCGAGACCGCGCTGCACCATCCCAAAGGCGTCTCGCAGGCCTACGCCGACATAGGGAATGTACTCGCGAACTATGGCTTCGACCGCGTCCAGGGCAGCCTCTACACCAATGCCTCGGAAGACTTGGCCAACCTGTTTTCCGCCATTGCGGCACTCAGGGCGCTCTCCTGGCTGCCCGCATCCGTCCGCGACATTCGCGCCTTCCGCGTCGAACAATGGTCGGATTTTACCCAGGTGGTGAAGGGATGACCAATTTTCGTTAGCCCTACTCGAAAAAGTCCTCGTCGACCTTTTTGATGTGAAAGGTCTCCTCGATCCTACACCCGACATTGTGGCGGATCATGAGCTTGGTCAGCTGCTCGCCATCGACCAAAACGATGCGCTTGCTCAGGAACTCGGCAGTCTCCTTGGCTGACGAGGAGAAAGTTGATGTCGTGACAAACAGGCCTTTTGTTGCCTTGTGGCGATCAAGGCTTCCGAAGAAATCTCGTATAGCACCGGAACCGATGTTGTTGCCGTTTCCGTACCGCTTTGCCTGGATGTAGACTCGGTCAAGTCCGAGCGCGTCTTGGTCAATGACGCCGTCGATGCCCTCGTCGCCGCTGCGGCCGAGCGCACGGCCGGCATCCGCGGCGGACCCTCCGTACCCCATACTGAGGAGCAGACTCACAATGAGCCGCTCGAAGAATTCCGGCGGCGCGGCACGGATACGATCCAGCAGATCCTGGGCCAGTGAATCGTCGATTTGCTTATGCGCAACCCGCACGATCTCGTCGGGAGTCTCTGTCTGGCCTACGAACGCCGGCTCCAGCTGCTTTACATCGTGAGAGATATTCCGGGCCGACCGCTCCTTGAACTGTCTGAATTCATCGAACTGATTTAGGAATGAATTATCAATCCGAGACGGGTGAGAATTAAGCACTTGCTGACCGCGTGAGGTGATTTTCAAATGCCCCCGCCGGGTGCTTTCGATGAGACCGGACTTTCCAAGATAAGTCTTCGCCCAATGAACCCGGTTGTTGAAAACCGTCTGTTTGCCCGACGGCAGAAGTTCCGCTCGCTCTTCTGCCGTCAAATTCAGTTTCGCTGCCAAACGATCAACGAGGTCGGCAATGCGGACCTCTCCGTCTGCGGAAGCCACGAGCACCGGGAGCATTAACGACTGATAGTCAGGTAGAGACATCCTAGAAGGATAGATGCTGATGCCGTAATGTGGAAGCCGTCCGTCGAGGTTCGGAGCCGCGCCAAGGAGGCGATTGACGCTGCTCAACTCCACTGGAGCTATCGTCGCTCGTCCCTACCCGCCAGCATCGCCGTCACCCGCCTCGCGAACGCCGCCGGGTCGCGCGGCAAGTCGCCCTCTTGGACACGGGCGAGGTCGAGCAACGTGCCGGCCGTCTCGGCGAACCCCTCCCCGCCCGTCTCGCCGGCGAGCCTCTGGACCAGCGCGTGCCGCGGGTTGATCTCCAGCACCGGGGGCGCGGGCGGCATTCCGCGCCCCGAGCGCCGCAACAAGCGCTGCATCTGCAGGTCGGGGCCGCCCGGGCCGGCGGCGAGGACCACGGCGCTGTCGACCAGGCGGTCGGTGGCGCGGACGTCGGACACCTCGCCCTTCAAGGCGTCCTTCAGCGCCAGGGCGAGGGCCGAGACGTCCGGCAATGGCTCGGCATCGGCGGGACGATGGAACAGGTCGGCGGTGGATTGGGTGATGCTGCGGAGCGGCTTGTCCTCGAAGGTGTCGAAACGGTCGGGCCAGAAGGCGTCGATCGGGTCGGCGAGCAACAACACCTCCAGCCCCTTGGCGCGGAAGCCCTCGAGCTGGGGCGAGTTGCGCAGAGCGTCCACGTCGTCGCCCACCAGGTAAAAGATCGCGTCCTGGCCAGGCTGCATCCGTCCCACGTAGTCGGCGAGGCTCACCCAACCCTCCTGCGAGGAGGAACGGAAGCGCAGGAGCTCAGCAAGGTCCTTGCGGTGCTCGGTGTCCTCCCAGATGCCTTCCTTCAGCACCGGGCCGAAATTCTCCCAGAACTTGGCATATTCCTCGCTTTCCTTGGCGCGGGTCTTCAGTTCGGACAGCACCCGGCTGGTGACGGCGCGGCGGATGCGGGCGAGCACCGGGGTCGATTGCAGCATCTCGCGGGAGACGTTGAGCGGCAGATCCTCGGTGTCCACCACACCCTGGACGAAGCGCAGCCAGGGCGGCAGGAGCTCGGCCTCGTCGGTGATGAACATGCGCCGGACGTGCAGCCGCACGCGGGACTTACGCTCGCCCTCCACCGCCTCGAACGGCTTCATGCCGGGGATGAACAATAAAGCGAAAAACTCGAGCGTGCCCTCCGCCTTCCAATGCAGGGTCGCCCACGGCGTGTCAAAGATGTTGCCGAGATGGCGATAGAACGCCGTCGCCGACTGCTCGCTCATCTCCGAGCGCGACTTGCGCCAGAGCGCGGTCCCTTCGTTGATCGGCTGGTCCTTGCCGTCGCGGGCCAGGGTGATCGGCACCGTGACGTGGTCGGCCCATTTGCGGATGATCGTCTCGATCCGCATGGGATCGAGGAACTCGTCGGCGTCGGGCTTCATGTGCAGCACGATCGTCGTGCCCGGCGCATCGCGCTCGGCGGGCGACATCGTGAACGCGCCGGCTCCGTCGCTGGCCCACATCCAGGCGCCCTCGGCACCCGCCTTGCGCGACGTGACCTCGACCCGGTCGGCCACCATGAAGGCCGAGTAGAAACCCACACCGAACTGGCCGATCAGGCTCGGCCGATCCTCGGGCTTCGCGCCCTCCAGCTTCTCGCCGAAGGCGCGGGTGCCGGAGCGCGCGATGGTGCCGAGATTCTGCACCAGCTCGTCATGGCTCATGCCGATGCCGGTATCGGCAATCGAGAGGGTGCGCGCGTCCTTGTCGGCGACCAGCCGGATGGCGGCGTCGCCAGGCAGAGCAAGGGCCGGGTCGGTCAGCGCCTCGAAGCGCCGCCGGTCGATCGCGTCGGCGGCGTTGGCGACCAGCTCGCGGAGGAAGATCTCGCGGTCGGAGTAGAGCGAATGCACCACAAGGTCGAGCAACCGCCCCACCTCGGCGCCAAAATCGTGCCGTTCCGCTTGTGCTCCCGCTGCGCTCATACCCTCGGTCTCCCTGATTGCGGCCGGCCATATGTGCCTGAAAGAGCTGTGATTCAATCAGGACGCAATTTGTGACCCGTGCGACTCGGCGCCATGCTTGCAATGCGGGCGCGTAACCCCAAACATCGCCCCATGTCGGGTTTCGTCTCGGATTTTGCTCCCCGCGTGAAGGCCGTTCTCGGCCCCACCAACACCGGCAAGACGCATCTCGCGATGGAGCGGATGCTGGCCCATTCCTCGGGCATCATCGGCTTCCCCCTCCGCCTGCTGGCGCGCGAGAATTACGACCGGATGGTCGCGCGCAAGGGCATCCGCCACGTGGCCCTCATCACCGGCGAGGAAAAGATCGTCCCGCCCGAGGCGCGCTGGTTTGCCTGCACGGTGGAGGCGATGCCGCTCGACCGGCAGGCCGAGTTCGTCGCGGTGGACGAGATCCAGCTCTGCGCCGACGCCGACCGGGGCCACGTATTCACCGAGCGCCTGCTGCACGCGCGCGGCCTCGTGGAGACCATGTTCCTCGGCGCCGAGACCATCCGCCCGCTGCTGCAGCGCCTCGTGCCGCAGGCCACGGTTGAGACCAGGCCGCGCCTGTCGCAGCTCGCCTATGCCGGCCACGCCAAGCTCTCCAAGCTGCCGCCGCGCAGCGCTGTCGTGGCGTTCAGCGCGGGCGAGGTCTACGCCATTGCCGAGTTGATCCGCAGGCGGCGCGGCGGCTGCGCGGTGGTGATGGGCCGCCTCTCGCCTCGCACCCGCAACGCCCAGGTGGCTCTGTATCAGGACAAGGAGGTCGATTTCCTCGTCGCCACCGACGCGATCGGCATGGGGCTCAACATGGACGTGGACCATGTCGCCTTCGCCGGATTGGGCAAATTCGACGGCCACCGGCCGCGCCGGCTGACGGCGGCGGAGGTGGCGCAGATCGCCGGGCGGGCGGGGCGCGGAATGCGCGACGGCACGTTCGGCACCACCGCGGATTGCCGGCCGTTGACCGACGACCTGGTGCACGCCGTGGAAAACCACAGCTTCGAGGCACTGTCGCATCTCTGCTGGCGCAACGAGGACCTCGATTTCAGCCATGTCGACGCGCTGCTCGCCAGCCTCAGCCAGCCGCCGCCCGCGCCGGGGCTGGTCCGCGGCAACGACGCTTCCGACCTCGAGACGCTGGCGGCCCTGGCACGCGAGCCGGAAATCCGCGAACTCGCTCGCGGGCGCAGCCGCGTCCGGCTGCTGTGGGAAGCGTGCCAGGTACCGGATTTCCGCAAGCTCGCGGACGAAACGCATACACGGCTCTGCGCCCGCATCTTCGGCCACCTCGCGCGCGAGGGACGGCTGCCGACCGACTGGCTCGCCGGCCAGATTGCTTCCCTTGCCCGCAGCGAGGGCGACATCGACACGCTCATGCAGCGGCTCTCGGGGGTCCGCGTGTGGTCCTACATCGCCGCCCGTGCGGACTGGGTGCGCGACGCTCCGCATTGGCAGGCCCGTGCGCGCGAGGTCGAGGATCTGCTGTCCGACGCGCTGCACGAGCGGCTGACCAGCCGCTTCGTCGACCGCCGCGCCGCCCATCTGATGCGCCGGCTCGATGCGGGCGACGGCGAGGAATTGCTCTCCGCCGTCACGCGGCGGGGCGAGGTGGTGGTCGAGGGCCATCCCGTCGGCCATATCGGCGGCTTCTCGTTCATCCCCGACCCGCTGGCCGAGGGCGAGGAAAAGAAGCTCGTGCTGCGCGCCGCGCGGCGCGCGTTGCGCGAGGAGATGCCGCGCCGGGTCGGGCTGCTGGAAGCGGCCTCCGACGAAGCCTTCGCCTGGGATGCCGATCAGCGGGTGAGCTGGGAAGGCGTCGCGGTCGCTCGGGTGCGACGGGGGACGACGGCGCTGCGGCCGATGGTGGAGGCGCTCGACAGCGAGTTCCTCGACGGCGCTCAGCGCGAGCGGGTGCGGCTCCGGCTGCAACGCTTCATCGACGACACGATCGCGCGCGATCTGGCCCCGCTGTTCGCCGCGGTGGAGCGCGCGCAAGGCGACGCGGCGCTGCGCGGCGCGCTCCACCGGCTGACCGAGACGCTTGGGCTGGTGCCGGGCGCCACGGAGGCGTCGATCCCGGCCGAGTTGCGGGCACGTTTCAAGCCGCTCGGTGTGCGCGCGGGCCGGTTCGCGCTGTTCCTGCCGGCGCTGCTGAAACCGCGCGCGGCGGCGATGCGGGCGCGTCTCTGGGCGCTGCAGCACGACCGCCCCCTACCCACCCTGCCCCCGCCGGGGCTGGTCTCGCTGGTGCCGCCGCCGGACTGGCCGGCAGGGTTCGCCGAGGCGATCGGCTGGATCGAGGCCGGCCCGGTACTGCTGCGGCTCGACGTCGCTGAACGTGTCGCCGCCGAGCTCGGCTGGGCCGCGCGCGGCGGGCCGGTGGCGCTGCCGGCGGGGCTTGCCTCTCGCTTCTCCGCCAAGCCCGAATGGCTGCCGGTCATCCTGCGCCGGATCGGCGTCCGGGTCCTGCCGGCGGCTGGTCTCGCGGCGGACCAGTACGGCCCGCCCGCCCCGGCCATGATCCTGCCGGCGCGGCGCAAGCGTCCCGTCGCGACGCCGGAGGTCGCGCCGCGTCGCTCCGGCCCATTCGCCGCGTTGGCGGCACTCCGTCGCTAGATGGAGACAGAGGACCGGGCCCGGGAAGACAAAGACTGGCAGCGGCTGGACAAGTGGTTGTGGTGCGCCCGGTTCATGAAGGCGCGCAGCGACTGCGCGAGGCTGGTCGCAGGCGGTTTCGTGCGCATCAATCGTCAGCCGACCGACAAGCCGCATGCCCGCCTGCGCGTGGGCGACGTGCTGACCGTGCCGCTGCGCGGTGCCGTACGGGTGGTCCGCGTGCAGGCGCTCGCCACCAGGCGCGGCCCGGCGCCTGAGGCGCGAACGCTATACGAGGAGGTGGCG
>JAFKFI010000019.1 GCA_017307285.1 Alphaproteobacteria bacterium
GCTTTCTGCTCCCCCTCCCCTTGCGGGAGGGGGCGGGGGGAGGGGTGACACTCCGAGGCAGCCCGCCCGCCACGCCGCCCTCCGCCGCGTCTGGGCGATGATGTACCGCCATCTCACGCTCTACCGCCGCTCCTGGCCGCGCCTGCTGGAGCTCGCCTACTGGCCGACCTTGCAAATGTGCATCTGGGGCTTCACCGCGTCCTTCCTCGCGGCCCGCGCGGGCAGCGGCGTCACCTTCGCGGCCGGGTTGCTGCTCGGCGGCGTGCTGCTGTGGGAGGTGGCGCTGCGCAGCCAGATGGGCGTCGCGATCAGCTTCATGGAGGAAATCTGGTCGCGCAATCTCGGCCACGTGTTCGTCAGCCCGCTGCGCCCGCGCGAGCTGGTCGGCGCCCTCATCGCCATTTCGGTGATCCGCACCGCGATCGGGCTCGCCCCGGCGATCCTGCTCGCCTGGGTGTTCTACGCCTTCAACCTGTTCGCGCTCGGCCCGATCCTGGTGCTGTTCTTCGCCAACCTGCTGATCATGGGCTGGTGGGTGGCGCTCGGCGTGGTGTCGCTGATCCTGCGCCACGGCGCCGGGGCGGAGGCGCTGGCCTGGTCCGTGCTGTTCGGGCTTACGCCGTTCTCCGCGGTGTTCTATCCCGTCGCGGTGCTGCCGGTGTGGGTGCAGCCGATCGCGCTGGCGCTGCCGTCGGCGCATGTGTTCGAGGGGATGCGCGCCGCGATGCTGACCGGGACAATACGCTGGGACCATCTCGCCGCCGCCTTCGCCCTCAACGCGGTGTGGATGGTCGCCGCCGCGCTGCTGTTCGCCGGCCAGTTCCGCGCCGCCCGCGCCCGCGGCGCGCTGCTCAGCATCGGCGAGTGAGGCGATGAGCACGACAAGCTTCTGGCTGATCCGCCACGCCATCGTCGAGGAGAACGCCCGCGCCGTGCTCTACGGCACGATGGACGTGGAATTGTGCCCGACCAGCCTGATCGAGCAGCAGCCGATGTATGCCGGCCTCGCCCGCCGGCTGCCCCGCCCCGCCGCCTGGATCGTCACCCCGCTGTCGCGCACCTGGCGCACGGCGGAGGCGATCTTCGCCGCCGGCTACCCCGCCGCCGCGCTCGCGGAAGAGCCCGACCTGATCGAGCAGGGGCTCGGCGAGTGGCAGGGCCTGCCGCACGAGGAGCTGCCCGCGCGGCTCACCATGCCCGCCCACCCGTTCTGGCCGCATGGCGGCCGCGAGCGTCCGCCCGGCGGGGAGAGCATGTCCGACGTGATCCTGCGCGTCGGCGCCTGCCTGGAGCGGCTGGCCGACCGGCACGCCGGCGAGGACGTCGTCGCCGTCGCGCATGGCGGAGCGATCCGCGCCGCCGTCGCCCACGCGCTCGACATCGAGGCCGACAACGCGCTTCACCTCAGCGTGCAGAACCTCTCATTGACACGAATCGAGCGGACTCCCGAAGGGTGGAGAGTCGTATGCGTCAACGAGCTGCCCGGTTACTGATTCTGATCCGACTGGCGACGGAATACTGACCACAGGAGTCCGCCGATGATCCGCATTCTCCCGCGCGCCATCTGGGGTGCCGCCTTGGGTGCCCTGCTCGCCTGGGCGCCGGGTTCGGCCCACGCGCAGATGGAGCAGCAGTCGCTGGTCGACCGCGCGACGCTCACCGTGCAGGACCTGATGAGCAAGGCGACGCCCAACGATCCGCCGTCGCTGCTGCGCCGCGCCAAGGGCGTGATGATCTGCCCGCAGGTGCTGCGCATCGCCTTCATCTTCGGCGGTTCTGGCTCCGATTGCGTGCTGGTCGGCCGCGACGCGGCGGGCGGCTGGTCCTACCCCGCCTTCTACGGCATGGGCAGCGCCAGCGCCGGCTTCCAGGCGGGCATCCAGGACAGCGCGATCATGATGATGATCCTCACCGACAAGGGCATGGCGGCGGTGATGGACAGCCAGTTCAAATTCGGCGCCGACGCCTCGATCGCCGTCGTCTCCCTCGGCGCGGGCGTGGAGGCAGCGACCACAACCGCTCTCGGCGCCGACATCGTGGTGGCAGCGGAGAGCCGCGGCCTGTTCGCCGGCGTGGCGCTGCAGGGCAGCGTGATGAGGACGAAGACCGACTACAACCAGGCCTATTACGGCCAGCCCCTCGCCGCGCGGCAGATCGTGATGCTGATGCAGGCGCGCAATCCGGGCGCTGACCCGTTGCGCGAGATGCTTACCCGGTATGGCACCCCCGGCCCGGCCGTCGCGGCGCAGGCGCCGCCTCCGGGGCAATACACACCGCAGCAGCAGCCGATGCAGCTTGCCCCCCCGCCGGCCGCGCAGCCGCTCGGGCCGGTGCAGGCTACGCCGCTGCCGCCGCCGCGGAGTTGAGCGGCGACCCAGCTTTGGCTCCGGTCAGGAGTTCGGGCAATGCAGCGTCTGCCCGCTTTACTCAGGAGTGTTTGCAACCGCGATCTCGTTCAAAAATACGTCTTTGAACTCGATGGCAGCCGGGATTTTTAGCCCGTAGCATTCAATTTGTTGCCGATCGATCAGTCGACGGCTGAGTCGAAAGCTTCCATCCATCGAAAAGATACTGTAAAGCTTCACGTCGGGGTCTGAAGCCAGCAGCTTAACCACGCTCAGAACTATGGCTGGATCGCATTGCAGACCAAAATAAATTGCCGTTACGCGAAAACCAGACTCACTGACTCCGCGTTCCAGTACAACTTCTCGCCACTCTCGCTCGTATCTCCAGGCGCCAGCCTTGGCGAAAAAGTAAGTATCAAAGATTAGCTGCTCCGCAGCGGCGGACTGTTCATGTTTCCATTTGAGAAGGTCGCTGGCTCGAATACGTCGGGGCGCCCGATAATCAATCGGCTTCAAGGTCGGATGCTCAATCTCGCTCGTGTCGAACTCGATGCAAACTCCCCTATGCTGGTCAGCATAGTGACTCCACATCAGCACCGAATTCCAGCGCTCAGAGAGGGAGAGAACGCCCCGCAATCCAAACTCTTGTTCCAACTCATCCTTAATCCGCTGCGCCAGTATTCGCTTGAGGTAATCCTCAACGCCCGGCTCCGTCCTAAAGTCACCATACTCACTTGAAAGATAGCGATAGTTGTTGATCTCGGCTCTTGCCTGATCTTCAGAATGCACACGCAGCAGCATCGCATAGCAGAGATGTTCCATCGCGCTTCGATCAAGATCGACTTCGATGGTTGGGTCGCAATCGAGTGGATCATTAAAAGATCTTGGGTCGGAATAACTGACCTCGGCGTGCGTGAGGAGGCGCAAGCAGAACACGTCAAATCGACGATATTTGTACAGCTTCCTCGGAATTGGTTTGGTGGCGATGAAGTTGGCGTTCAGTTACTTAATCCTCTTACACGTTCCGCTCGCAGCTCGCGCCGCGGATGCCGCCGCGCTAACCCCCATTGGGCGGCGAATCGACGTTTACCGCAAACCTCGAGCAAACCAGCTCAATTGTCTGGCAGCTCATCGCCACTCCGAGGCGCGGCGCTTCCAGGTCGGGCCATCAGCCGATCGAACGCCTCCCAATTCGCCCGCCCTCGCCGTTCGGCGAAATAACTGGCCATGCGCAGGGCAGCGACCTTCTCGGCGACCGCCGTCGCGATGAACTGGTTGAGGCTGGTGCCCTCGGCCGCCGCCAGCTTCTCCGCCTCGTTCTTGATCGAGACGGACAGGCTGAGCGGGTAGGTCGGGTCCTTGGTTGTCATGTCACTCTCCGGATTGCTGCGCAGGTAGCAGAACATCGACGCCGCGGCACCCAGCCGCCAAGTTTAAGGATGCAGAATCGACCGCACCTGCGGGTTTAGGATGTATCATCTGAAACAGGGTTCAGCAGTTCCGGACCGTTCGGCCGTCCCTTTCCGAGCGGCGAAAGAATGGGCCAAATCCGCAACATGCCCGCCGATGGCGGGTGCATTAGCGTGGCGGGATCGCCCTCGGCCTCACCGAGCCAGAGCGGCCAGTCGGCCTCGGTTAGCGCGAGCGGCATCCGGTTGTGGATGACCGCCGCCTCGAGGCTGGGCTCCGTCGTGATGATGGCGAAGGTGCGTAGAATCTCACCGCTAGGCCAGCGCACGCTTTCCCATAACCCGGCGAAGGCCATCGGCTGATCGTCCTGCCGGGCGAAGGCATGGGCCTGCTTCTGACCATCCTCGCGCTTCCGCCACTCGTACCAGCCATCCACCGGCACCAGGCAGCGGCGTTGGCGATACGCCTTCTGGAACATGCTCGACGTGGCAACCGTCTCGGTGCGCGCGTTGACTGGACGAGGGGCTTTCGCGGCGTCCTTTGTCCAATGCGGGATCAGGCCCCATCGCAGCACGTCGAGGCGGCGGGCGCCGGTCTCGGGATGGCGGCGGATCACCGGCGCCGGGTCGGTCGTCGCGATGCGCCAGGACGGCTCGAAATTCGGCAACGGCGCGTCAAGACTCAAACGAAACTGCCGCGCGAGCTCACGCGGCGATTTGCTGACGTGATAGAGGCGGCACATGCTTCGTCCTATCCCTCCGGCACGTTCCGCTCCAACTCCTCCAGCCAAACCCGCGCATTCCCATCCGACGGCGCCCGCCAGTCGCCGCGTGGCGAGAGGGAACCCCCTGCCGCGACCTTCGGGCCGTTCGGCATGGCCGACCGCTTGAACTGGCTGAACGCAAAAAACCGCCGCAGAAACACGCCAAGCCAACGGCGGATTTCCCCCAAGGTGAACGCCATCCGCAACTCGGCGGGAAAGCCGGGTGGCCAGGCGCCGCTATCGGAATCCTCCCAGGCGTGCATTGCCAAAAAAGCGATCTTCGACGGGCGGAATCCGTAGCGCAGCGTGTAGTAGAGGGAAAAATCCTGCAGCGCGTAGGGGCCGACCTTGGCCTCGGTGCTCTGCGGGGTCTCGCCCTCGCCGGCGGGGATCAGCTCGGGGCTGATCTCGGTGGCGAGGATCGCTTCCAATGTCTCCGAGACCTCGGCGCCGAACTCGCCGTGGCCGCTCACCCAGCGGATCAAATGCTGGATCAGCGTCTTCGGCACGCCGGCATTGACGTTGTAGTGCGACATCTGGTCGCCCACGCCGTAGGTGCACCAGCCGAGGGCCAGCTCCGACAGATCGCCGGTGCCGAGCACGATGCCGTCCTGCTGGTTGGCGAGGCGGAACAGGAAATCGGTGCGCAAGCCGGCCTGCACATTTTCAAAAGTGATGTCGTAGACCGGCTCGCCGCGCGCGAAGGGGTGGCCGATATCCTCCAGCATCCGCCGCGCCACCGGGCGGATGTCGAGCTCTTGCGCGGTCACGCCGAGCGCCCGCATCAGCCGCCAGGCGCTGCCCTTGGTGTGGTCGCTGGTGGCGAACCCGGGCATCGTGTAGGCGAGAATGTCGGTGCGCGGGCGCTTCAGCCGGTCGAACGCCTGCGCGGCGACGAGCAGCGCCTGTGTGGAATCCAATCCGCCCGAGACGCCGATGACGATGCGCTTGATGCGCGCCGCCTCCAGCCGCTGCATCAGGCCGGCGACCTGGATGTTGTATGCCTCGTAACAATCCAACGCGAGCCGGTCGGGATCGGCCGGCACGAAGGGGAAGCGCGCGACGCTCCGCAGCAGCCCGACATCGCCCGCCGGCGGATCGAGCCGGAAGCCCGCGCGACGGAACGCCACCCCAGCCGCGCTATGACGGCGGTTGTCCTCGAAGGTGCCCTGCCGTGCGCGCTCCTGACGCAGCATGTCGAGGTCCACGTCGGCGATGGCGAATTGCGCGCCGGGCGGAAAACGCTCGGTCTCGGCCAGCACCTCGCCGTTCTCGAAGATCGACGCCTGCCCGTCCCAGGCGAGGTCGGTGGTGCTCTCCCCGGCGCCGGCGGCGGCGTAGAGATAGGCGGCGAGGCAGCGGGCAGATTGCGACTGGCTCAACAGCCGCCGCGTCTCCGCCTTGCCGATCGTGATGTTGCTCGCCGAGAGGTTGGCAAGCACCGTCGCTCCGGCGAGCGCCGCCGCGCCCGAGGGCGGCTGCGGCACCCACAGATCCTCACAGATCTCGGCATGGACGACGAAGCCCGGCACATCCTCGGCGGCGAACAGCAGGTCGGTGCCGAACGGCGCCGTGAGGTCGCCCACGCGGATGGTCTCGCCGACGACACCCTCGCCCGAGGCGAAATGCCGGTGCTCGTAGAACTCGCGGTAGTTCGGCAGATGCACCTTCGGCACGACGCCGAGCAGCTTACCGCGATGGATGGCGATTGCCGTGTTGTAGAGCCGGCTGCCATGCCGCAGCGGCGCCCCCACCAGCAGCAGCGGCAGCAGATCCTTGGAGCCCTCGACCAGCGTGGCAACCGCCCGCTCCACCGCTTCGAGCAGCGGGTCTTGCAGGAGCAGATCATCGATCGCGTAGGCGGACAGCGCCAGCTCGGGGAACACCGTTGGCGGCCGGGTCGGCGAGCGCGGTGCGGATGGTGCAGGCGGCGACGCGCACGAAGCCGTGGCGGTAGATCGAGCGGAATTCCGACTGGTCCATACGGCCCATATTGGGCGGGGTGCTGGGCGGCGCCAAGCCGGGCACGCGAGTGCCCACCCTCCCCCAACCCCTCCCACAAGGGGAGGGGGCTTTCTTCTCCATCTCCCCTTGCGGGAGAGGGTCGGGGTGAGGGGTTCCTACCGCCGCCGCGCCGCAAAAAACTCCCGCAACAGCGCCGCCGCCTCGCTCTCGCGCACGCCGCCGACGATCTCCGGGCAGTGATGGCAGGAGGGCGCGTCGAACACCCGCGCGCCGTGCTCGACCCCGCCGCCCTTGGGATCGTAGGCGCCGAACACCAGGCGGCGGATGCGGAAGAAGCTGATCGCCTGGGCGCACATGGGACAGGGCTCTAGGGTGACGAACAGGTCGCAATCGGGCAGCCGCGCCTCCCCGCGCGCCGCCGCAGCTGCGCGCAGGGCGAGCAGCTCGGCATGTCCAGCCGCGTCGTGCGCCGCCTCGACGGCGTTCCCCGCGCGGGCCAGCACGGCGCCATCCGGCCCGATCACGACGGCGCCGACCGGCACCTCGCCGCGCGCGGCAGCCAAGCGGGCTTCGTCCAGCGCGATCTGCATGGGCGACATACGCATTTCTTGCCCGGCCACGGCGCCGGGGTCTAGCAACGCCGCATGGACGAGATCAGCGAACGTCGCCCCCTCGTGGGCGTCACCCTTGATGCCGAGCAGCCGGGCGGTTATTCCGCCTATCCGTGGTACGCGCTCAGGGCGAACTACGCCGAGGCCATCATCGCGTCCGGCGGCCTGCCCGTCGCCCTGCCACACGACGCGGCGCTCGCGGGGGAGTATCTCGACCGCATCGACGCGCTGGTGGTCACGGGCGGCGCGTTCGACGTCGATCCCACGCTCTACGGCGACGATGCGCGGCACGCGACGGTCACGCTGAAGGAGGGCCGCACCGCCGCCGAGATGGCGCTGGTGCAAGGGGCACTCGCCCGCGACCTGCCGGTGCTCGGGATTTGTGGCGGGCAGCAACTCCTGGCGGTTGCCCTCGGCGGCACGCTGATCCAGCACATCCCGGACAGCGTCGCCGACGCGCTGGAGCACGAGCAGCCCAACCCGCGCCACCAGCCGGGCCACCGCATCCGTGTCGTGCCGGGCACCCTGCTCCACCGTATCGTCGGCGCGGACGAGATGCAGGTGAACTCGGCGCACCATCAGGCGGTGCGCGACCCCGGCGCCTCCGCCGTCGTCAACGCCCTGGCGCCGGACGGAGTGGTCGAGGGCGTCGAGAATGCGCGCTATCGCTTCTGCCTCGGCGTGCAGTGGCACCCCGAGTTCTTCATCGACCCGGGCGACCGGCGCATCTTCGCCGCCCTCATCGCCGCTTGCCGCGCATGACCGACGACCCCGCTCCCGAAGCCGAGCGGGGCGAGCGGATCGCCAAGTGGCTCGCCCGCGCCGGCATCGCCAGCCGGCGCGACGCCGAGGCGATGCTCGGCGCCGGACGGGTCAAGCTCAACAACGCCGCCGTGACACATCCCGCGACTTTCGTGGCCCCCGGCGACATCGTGCGGGTCGACGGCAAGGTGGTCGAGCCGCCCGGCCGCACCCGGCTGTGGCGCTATCACAAGCCGGACGGGCTGATGACCACGCATCGCGACCCGGAGGGACGGCCGACGGTGTTCGAGCGGCTGCCGCCCGGACTGCCACGTGTGGTCAGCGTCGGGCGGCTCGACCTCAACAGTGAGGGGCTGCTGCTGCTGACCAATGACGGCAGTCTGGCCCGCCGGCTCGAACTGCCGGCGACCGGCTGGCAGCGACGCTACCGTGTGCGGGTGCACGGCACCGTCAACCCCGCCGATCTCGCCGCGCTGTCCAAGGGTGTGATGGTCGAGGGCATCAAATACGGCCCGATCGAGGCCGGGCTCGACTCCCGCAAGGGCGAGAACGCCTGGCTCAGCGTCGGGCTCCGTGAAGGGCGCAACCGCGAGGTACGGCGGATCATGGCGCATCTCGGCTTACAGGTGTCGCGGCTCATCCGCATCGCCTACGGGCCGTTCCAACTCGGCCTGTTACCGCGCGGCGAAATCGAGGAAGTCCCCACGCGCGTGCTGCGCGACCAGTTGCCCCGCGAGGACGCGGCACCCCGTGCGAATCGTCGCCGGTGAGTGGCGCGGCCGGGCGCTGACGGCGCCGGCGGGACACGACACGCGCCCCACCGCCGATCGGGTGCGACAGGCGTTGTTCGACATGCTGCTGCACGCGCCTTGGGGCGGGCGCGACGCGGTGAAGGGGGTCCGCGTACTGGATGCCTTCGCCGGCACCGGCGCGCTCGGCCTCGAGGCGCTGTCGCGCGGTGCGGCGCATACGACGTTCGTGGAGCAGGACCGCGCCGCGCTCACCGCGCTACGCGGCAACATAGCCCGCTGTCGGGCGGAGGCGCGGAGCACCGTGCTCGCCGCCGACATACTCGCCTTGGCCGCGGACCAGAGCTGCGACCTGATCTTCCTCGATCCGCCCTACAGGCAGGAGCTGATTCCCCGCGCGCTCGCCAGGCTGCGCGCCTCGGGCTGGATCGCGGCAGGCGCCCTGATTGTCGCCGAGACGGCCCGCGATGAACCGCTCCCGCTCGCCGCCGAGCCGCTCGCCGAGCGGGCACACGGCACGGCACGGCTGACCATCTGGCGCGAGCCCTGACGCTATCGATCCGGGAGCCAGACTTCGGGAACTTGTCCCTTGGATGAGGCGCGATCGGACAGATTTTCGATCCGCCAGCTATAACCCATCTGCGAGAGTTCCTGGCCGATCCGCCGTGCCAGCGGATGATCCGCGGCCGCATAGAAACGAATGACGGCACGCGGAGGTAGGTCAGCAGACGCTTGTGTGTCGACCTGAGCGGGGGTCAGTCCGACCTGCGGCGCCAACTGCGCCGCCGCCGCTTCCGCGGCCTGGGGTCGAGACGCATGCAGGATGAGGAGCGGCTTGGCCTGGGGCCGGATGTCTTGGCGCTCGGAAGCCTTTGGCGTTGCAGCGGGAGGCGGGTCTCCGGCCGGTTTCGCTGCCGGCTCGGGCGGGTTCGGGGGCGCTTGGGTCCATTCGGCGGAGGTGGCCGGCGCCGCGGCAATATCGACGGTCGGCGTGGAGCCGGAGGACTGAGCCTCATTCGGCGCAGCCATTTGATCCTTCGGCCCTGGCTGTCCTTGCGCGGGCAAATCGGCCGTCCCGATGAGGGGCTTGGCTTCCTTCGGGCGAGCAGCTTGCGGCGGCACCGGCTTGGCTACGTCGCGGAGCGGCGGGCCGGAAGGCGGCCCGAGCCATTGCACGATGCCGGCAACGCACATGATCCCGAGCCAAAGCCCGAGCAAGGGACGCCAACCGAGAGAAATCTTGGCTCGAATCAACCGCAACGCATCAGCCCCGTGCGCGACGACCGGAGTGGGAGACTTGTTCGCAGCGAGCCATTTCACCTCCTTGATCGGCGTGCGCCTCGTCGAGCCGCTCGGCTTGCAGGGACCACGCTGCGGTCGTCCCTCTCGGAGGATTGCCGGGACACCGCATTCACCTGGGACATCGCGTGCGGCGCGGTGCTCCACCCCGCCCCTCTGGACCATCTCGCGCAGGAGGTCAAAGGGTGCCAAGGATGGGCAGGGGATGGCGCACCCGAGGGCGCAGCATACTATGGCCCGCAGGTTCGATCATTCAGACGTCGTTCAAATCCAGGAGCCTTCTCGATGCCACGCTTGAATTTCGGCGCCTTCCTTGCCCCGCATCACCCGGTCGGCGAGCATCCGATGCTGCAATTCCGCCGCGACCTCGACCTCGTCGAGAAGCTGGATCGGCTCGGCTATGACGAGTTCTGGTGCGGCGAGCACCATTCCAGCGGCTGGGAAATGATCGCCTCCCCCGAGATGTTCCTCGCCGCCGCCGGCGAGCGCACGAAGCGAATCAAGCTTGCCACCGGCGTGGTCTCCCTGCCCTACCACCACCCGTTCAACGTCGCGCAGCGCATGGTGCAGCTCGATCACATGACCGGCGGGCGGGCGATCTTCGGCTCGGGTCCAGGCGCGCTGGCGTCCGACGCGCACACGCTCGGGGTCGACCCGATGGTCCTGCGGGACCGGCAGGACGAGGCAATCAGCATCATCCGGCGGCTGTTCAAGGGCGAGCGTGTGACCGCCCGGAGCGAGTGGTTCACCTTGCAGGATGCGGCATTGCAGCTGTTGCCGTTGCAGGAGGAGATGCCCTTCGCGGTCGCCTCGCAGATCAGCCCCTCCGGCATGACCCTCGCGGGAAAGCACGGCATCGGCATCATCTCGATCGGTTCGCTGTCGAACGAGGGCCTCAACGCGCTGCCGACGCAGTGGGGCTTCGCCGAAGCCGCCGCCGCGAAGCACGGCACGACGGTCGATCGCCGCAACTGGCGCGTGCTGCTGAGCTGGCACATCGCCGAGACCCGCGAGAAAGCCCGCGTCGAAGCACGCGATGGACTTATGCGGCATCACAACGAGTACATCACCGCGACCTTGCAGCGCCCCGGCGCGCGTCCCTTCAAGACGCCCGACGAGGCGGTGGACAAGACCGCCTTCTCCGACGCGGCAGCGGCAACGATCGGCACGCCGGATGACTTGGTGCAGCGGATCAAGTCGGTACTCGAGATCAGCGGCGGCTTCGGAACCGTCGTCGGCTTCGTGCACGACTGGGCGAACCCGGAGAACACCGCACGCAGCTGGGACATGGTGGCGCGCTACGTCGTGCCGGAGATCAACGGCTACCTCGCCGGCCTGCGTAAGTCGCAGGATTTCGTCACCAACAACCGCGCCGTGTTCGACCGCAGCCGCGAGGCGGTGATGGCCAAGATCGTCGAGAACGAGGCCGCCGCCGCGGCCCTCGCCGTCACCAAGTCGTCGATGCTGGGCGCCTCGGCCAGCAACGTGCCCGATTTGGAGAAGGCGAAGGCGAGGACTGGAACGCGATAATTGATGACGCGGGCACGGTGAAGCCCCTGAGGACGATGCAGGGCAACTCGTGAGCAGGATACGCGACGAGCGCGCGCGTTGAGGTGGACGCCTCGACGCGCGCCCTTGGAGCCGAGGTGACTATGGCCTAGATGCTCGCCCTTGCCGCGCAAGCATCGCCATGACCAGTCCCGACCTCACCCAATCCAACCGCCGCTGGAGCCTCGCTGCGGCGATTGCCGCCGTCGCGGTGTTCGGCGTCGGCATTGGACAAGGCGGGCCGCTGCTGTCGCTGATGCTGGAAGCGCGCGGCGTCGACGCGACGTGGAACGGACTCAACGCCGGGGTTGCCTTCATCGGCGTGATGCTCGGTCCCTTGCTCACGCCGCGCGCCGTCCGGTGGCTCGGGCTGCGGCGCTTCCTGCTGATCTGCTTCGCGCTGGATGTCGCGCTGTTTCCATTGATGCGCGCCTTCGACAGTCTGAGCGCGTGGTTCGTGCTGCGCGTACTGCTCGGCGTCGTTGGCTCCAGCATCTTCACCGCGAGCGAGGCGTGGATCACCCTGCTCGCCGGCGATGCGGCACGCGGCCGGATCATCGGCTTCTACGCCGCCGCCCTCTCGGCCGGCTTCGCCGTCGGCCCCTTGCTGCTGTCGCTCACCGGCATCGAGGGCTGGCTGCCGTTCATCGTCAACGGCGCGATCACCGCCAGCGCCGCGGTGCCGCTGCTCGCCGCCGGCTCCAGCACCGGCGATCTCGGGCGCGAGCGTGGGGGCAATCCGCTCGGCGTGTTCCGGAAAGCGCCGCTCATCCTGCTCGCGGTCGCGATGTTCGGTCTCTACGAGCAGGCGATGCTGACATTGCTGCCGGTATGGGGCGTGCGCGCCGGTCTCGGCCGTGATCTCGCGGCGGCGACGCTGTCGGTGATCTTCATCGGCTCGATCGCCATGCAGCTGCCGATCGGCTGGCTGTCCGACAAGATGGCACGACCGGTCGTGCTGAGGCTATGCGGCGCGGCGGGGCTCGTAGGCGCCGCGCTGCTCGCCAGTGTTCCGGTCTCGACGCCAGTACTGTTCGGCGTGCTGTTCCTGTGGGGCGGCATTGCCGCCGGCATCTATCCGGTGGCGCTCAGCATGGCCGGCGACCGCTTCCAGGGCGGCGAGATGGTGACAGCCAATGCCGCCATGATCGTCGCCTACGGCATTGGCTCGTTGGTCGGCCCGACACTCGGCGGATCGGCGATGGATGCGTGGAACCCGGACGGCCTGCTCGGCCTGTTCGTCGCCCTGTTCGCGTGTTTCCTTGCGGCGACCTGGATGGGGCGTGCGCGCTGATGTTGGAGCGTCAGCCCTGCATGAAGCCGTTGAACTCGGGCGTTGGGATCGCGCGGTCGACGTAGCCGAACGTGCCCTCGTCCTTCACCTCGCGCGCCGCCTCCAGCAGCCCGGTCATCGCGGCGCGATAGAACGACGTCGCGACGCTGATCCGCTTCACCCCCGCCGCCGCGAGGTCCGCGACCGGGTACGAGCGGCCCTTGATGCCGGCCATGTAGTTGAACGGCTTCGACACCGCGGCGCACACCGTCCGCACGGCGGCGAGGTCGGGCAGGCCCGGAGCGAACAGCACGTCGGCGCCGGCACGCTCGAAGGCCTGCAAGCGGGCGATGACATCGTCCAGGTTCGGATTGCCCCGCAGGAAACCTTCGGCGCGCGCCACCAGCATGAACGGGAACGCCAGCCCGCGCGCCGCCTCAACCGCCGCCTGCACCCGCGCGACTGCCTCCTCCAGGCCGTAGAGCGGCCGCTCCGCGGCACCTGTCGCGTCCTCGATGGAGGCGCCGACTAGGCCCACGCCGGAGGCCAGGCGAATGGTCTCGGCGACATAGGCCGGCGCGTCGCCGAAGCCGCGCTCGAGGTCAGCCGAGACCGGCAGGTCGGTCGCCGTCACGATCGCCGCCGCGTGGGCCAGCGCCTCGTCCCGGCTGACCCGACCGTCACGACGGCCGAGCGTGCCGGCGCAGGCGCCGCTCGATGTCGCCAACGCCTCGAAGCCGAGCGAGGTCAGGATGCGCGCCGACCCCGCATCCCACGGGTTGGGAATGACGAAGGCGCCGGGCCGCCGGTGCAGTTCGGCGAACCGGATCGCGCGCTGGCTCTGAGTCCCGGTCATCGTGCTGTTCCTCCATCCTTCGCGGGTGCCAGAACAGGCTACATCGAACCTGGATGCAATGGCGGGCGTTTCGCCGGGCAGCGGAATGACGTTGATCGCTTGCCCGGACTGCGCGGCCATCCAGAGGATGCCCTCGCCCCCCGCGAAAGGCTGGGTCGAGTGCTGGCGGTGCGGCCACGTACTCGAGCGCACCGCCGGGCGCAGCGTGGATGTGGCACTGGCCTGTGCGCTCGCCACGCTGCTTCTGCTGATCCCCGCCAATTTCATGAGCGTGATGACCGTGCATCTCGCGGGAATCACATCCTCCACGCATCTCGCCTCCGGTCTCGTCACGGCGTGGCGGCAGGGCTGGCCGTTGCTCGCGATCGTGATGGGGCTGCTCGGCATCGTTCTGCCGTTCGTGCGCTTCGGGCTGCTCGCGGTGACGCTCGGCGCGATCCGCTTCGGCGTGCGCGACCCTTGGCTGGGACCAGCCTTCCGGTTGTGCCAGAAGCTCGACCTCTGGGCGATGGCCGACGTGGTGCTGATCGGCGCCGGCATCGGCTACGGGCGCGTGAGCTCGCAGATCCCGGTGCATATCGACGTAGGCGGGTGGTGCTTCGTGGCCGCCGCCGTGATGACGATGGTGACGCGCGCCAGCCTGGAGCGCCGGGCCATCTGGCGCCGGCTACCAGGAACGGATAGCGAGGGCGGGACGATCGCCTGCACGAGTTGCGACCTCGTGCTGTCGCGGGACGCGCAAGGCGGGCGCTGCCCGCGCTGTGCCGCGCCGGTTCACTGGCGGCATCCGTTTGCACTGATGCAATGCACGGCGCTGCTTCTGGCGTGCTGGCTCATCATGCCGGCCGCCTACGGCTTGCCGATGAGCGCCTTCTGGAAGCTCGGCGAGGCGCATCCGCATACGGTGATCGAGGGAATCGCGGTGCTGCTCCACAACGGCTTCTGGCCGTTCGGCGTTGTTCTGGTGATCGTCTCGATCGGCGTGCCGTTCGCCAAGCTGATCATTCTCTCATGGTTCCTGGCGGCGGTTCGCTGGCGCTGGTCATGGTGGCTGCGGACGAGAACTCGACTCTATCGCATCATCGACGAGATAGGCCGCTGGTCCAATCTCGACCCATTCACGGTGATGGTCTTCGCGCCGATGATCCAGTTCGACAGCATCGCGCATTTCGACGTGAGGAGCGGCTCCACATTCTTCCTGGCGAGCGTCGTGCTCTCGATGCTGGCGACCCGCGTGTTCGACCCACGCCTGATGTGGGACGCGGCCGAGGCCGGCGACGGGGTGCGAGACGAGAGCAAGCACGTGCCGGCGGAAGAGGTTTCCTGAGCGCTTGGGTTTTTGCTAGGATCGTCGGGTGTCAACGGTCCTGCGCGTCGACGGTCTGCGCGTTGTGATCTACCCAAGCGATCATCCGCCAACGCATGTCCATGTCATCGGGCCGGGTTGGGGTGGTCATCAATCTCAGAGGGCCGGCGGTTCGCGAGGTGATCGGTTGCAGTGAGCCGGAAGCCCGGCGCGTCCTGCACCTAATCGCCAGCCACCGGGAGACGTTGATGGAAGCTTGGAGGCGCTTGCATGGTTGAGCTGACCGCGGAGCAATTCGCAACAGCGCAGGCTCGTGGAGAGGAGCGTCTGAATGGACCGCGCGCAGAAAGCGTCCACTACGATGCTGGGCGCGACCGAGTCATCGTGCGGCTGACCACAGGGGTCGAGATCGGTTTCGCGCCACGTGACGCCGAAGGATTGCAGCAGGCCTCGCGCGCCGAACTGAGCGAGATCGAGTTGCAGTCTTTCGGCCTGGGCATCCACTTCCCGCGACTGGACGCCGATCTCTACGTGCCGGCCCTGCTCGAGGGCGTGCTGGGATCAAAGAAGTGGATGGCAGCGCGCCTCGGCGCTGCCGGCGGACGAACCCGCAGCACGACGAAGGCCGCTGCATCGCGTGCCAACGGCAAGCGTGGCGGACGGCCCCGCAAGGCTGGGGGCCAGCAGAGCTAATACGAATCTCCGTCTACGGCCACGCCGTCCGGATCGCCGCCGGCCCGGCGCCGAGCGGCAGGGACGGGCCTGGGGTGAGTTTCCCGTCCTGCCACTGAAACGTTTGCAACGCGCGATCGACCATGCTGCCGACCAGGATCGTCTTGCCGTCGCGCGAGAAGGCAAAGCCCTGGTTCCATGCGCCGATCGGCGCCTCGGCGACCGGCCGCGCATTGTGCCCGTCGATAGCGAACAGCGTCAGGACGCCTTGCTTGTTGTGGAAGGGAGATCCCGGCGGCTTGCCAGTGCCGTTCTGCGACCCCACCGCAAGGAACTTGCCGTCAGGCGAGAATTTCAGCCCCTCCGGCCCGCTGGGAACGGTGATGAAGGCGACCGTGCGATAGGGCGTCTTGGTCAGATCGATCAGGCTGACACTATCGGCGTCGCCGTCGCCGCGCCCCATGTTGGACACCGCCGCCAGTGTACCGGCGGCGTTGACGTCGAGCGTGTAGGGCCGCAGCCCGACCGTGACAGGGCGTGGATCGATCGTCACTCTGGGGCCGTCGATGTGGAGCACGCTCACCATGCTGTCGCCGTCGCGAGACAGCAGCGCGGTCTTGCCGTCGGGCAGGATGGCGAGGCCGCTCGGCCCGGCCTTCAGATTGCCCAGACCGAGCTTGCCCGCGGAGGTCAGGCGCTTGTCCTCGATGGTGAAGATCGAGACCGTTCCCTCGGTGCGGTTGGCGACCAACGCCATCTTCATGTCGGGCGTGAACCGCACCACCGTCGCCCCTGCCCCGGCCTGCTCGGTCTGCACCACCTTGGGCGGCGAGGATTTGAGGTCGATCACCGACACGACGTCGTTCGGCACGATCGCGCCACCCTCCGCCCGGGTCGCCGAGGTGACGACCGCCCAGCTTTCGTCCGGCGCCACCGCGACCGCCATCGGCGGGCCGACGACGCTCCCTGGTGCCGCGACGGTACCGGTGATCTTCGGCGGGTGCTGGCTCAGATCGACGATCGCCACGGTATCCGCCGGCGCGTCCTTGGCGACGACTTGCTTGCCGTTGTCGAGCACGGTGTGCGCGTCGTTGGACACGACCGCGATCTCGGCGCGCGCGACGATTGGCGCTGCAAGGACAGCCACGGCCCATCCCGCCGCGCGAAGCGATGCTGGTATCATGCCTCATCCCTCCCCCGACCGGCCGTGTTCGGCCATGCGGGGAGGCTAGAACCAATGCCGCCGATAGCGGAAGGGCGGCGCGTCAGTCGGAGGAGGCAGGATGTCGCGCGTCACCGGTTTCAGGCTGCTGGCCGCTCTCGCGATCGCTGCCCCGGCGACGGCTCAAGCGGACGAGCTCGACCGTCTGCAAGGCGCGCAGCCCGACACGAGCGGTCGGGGAATGCACTCCGACTTCTACGACGAGCCGATCGGCCGCTTCATGGATTTGCTCGCCGCCGGCGCGATCGCAGAGGCCAGACCGCTACAGCCGCAAGTCTGCGCGGCCTGGAAAGCGGACCGAGACGGCTCGGCGTGGACCGGCAATTTTTCCATAGGCGGAGTTCCGCTCAGTCTTGACCGCTTGTGCGGGCTGGCGCCCCTCCCCACCGGTAAGCACGGGAGGAACGGGGATGGCGCAAACGGGCGATGGCCGACTGGCTGGCAAGGTGGCGATCGTCACCGGCGCCGGATCGCGGGGCGACGGAATCGGCAACGGCCGGGCGACGGCGGTGCTGCTGGCGCGGCATGGCGCGAAAGTGACGGTGCTCGACCAGGTGGCGGAGTGGGCGGAGCGCACCGCCGGCATGATCCGCGACGAGGGCGGCACCTGCCAGGTGGTGCTGGCCGACGTGACCAGGCCGGCCGATTGCGAGGCGGCGGTGCGGCGGACGGTCGAGGCCTGGGGACGCCTCGACATACTGGTCAACAATGTGGGCATCCTCGGTCCCACCGGCACCGCCGTCGAGGTCGACCCCGAGGCGTGGGACCAGGCCATGCGGGTCAACCTCACCTCGATGGTGCTGATGGCGAAATACGCTGTCCCGGAGATGGCACGAGCGGGCGGCGGCGCGATCGTCAATCTCTCCTCGTTTGCCGGCCTGTTCGGCGGCTTCCCGTCGCTGTTCTACCCGACCAGCAAGGGTGCGGTGATCAACCTCACCCGCGCGATGGCGGCGCATCACGCGCATCAGGGTATCCGCGTGAACTGCGTGGCACCGGGCGCGGTCTACACGCCGATGGTCACGGACGGCGGCATGAGCAACGCGACGAGGGAGGCCCGACGCAACCGCTCGCTGCTCAAGACCGAGGGCACCGGCTGGGACATCGGCAACGGCGTGCTCTATGTGGTGAGCGAGCAGGCGCGCTGGGTCAGCGGCATCGTGCTGCCGGTCGACGCGGGCACCTCGGCCGCGCCGGCCGCCGCCGCGTACAATGCGACCTCACGATAGAGCTACCTCACGGTAGGGTTGCGTACCGAGGGCTAGACCGAGGCAGGTCCGTGCTCTCTCATGCTGCGATGCAATGGCTTACCACCCCGCTGCTGCGCAGCCGTCCCCGGGCGCCGTTCTGGCTGCTGGTCGCGGTCACGGCCTCCGGCACCCTGGCAATGCACATCCTGGTGCCGGTGCTGCCGCTGGCGGCGGAGGATCTCGCGGTCTCGTCGGGCGCCATCCAGCTCGCCATCACGCTTTATCTGTTCGGCGTCGCTGGCGGCCAGCTGCTGTATGGGCCGGTTTCCGACCGGTTCGGCCGGCGGCCTGCGCTGCTCGTCGCGCTGGTGCTCTATGTCGGCGCGAGCATCGTCGCGGGACTGGCCCCGAACCTCACAGTCCTCCTGATCGCCCGCGTGGTGCAGGCGCTGGGTGGCTGCGGCGGGCTGGTGCTGGGCCGCGCGGTGGTGCGCGACGGCGCGGCGGAGGGTCAGGCGGCATCGCAGATGGCGATGCTGACGATGGTGCAGAGTCTGGCACCAGGCGTCGGGCCGGCGGTGGGCGGCTATCTCGGCGCCTGGTTCGGCTGGCGCTCGATCTTCGCCGCGCTGTTCGTCTTCGGGGTGGTGACGTTGATCGGCACCCTGTTCAGCCTGCCGGAGACCGCCGGCTCGCGCGGCTCCAGCTCTGGGCGGATGCTCGGGAGCTATCTTCGGCTGCTGCGCACCCCGGCATTCCGCGGCTACATGATCGGCGGCGCACTCACGACCACGAGCTTCTACGCCTATCTCTCCGCCTCCCCGTTCATCTTTACCGACATACTGCACCGGCCGGCCGAAGAGGTCGGGCTGTACTATCTCGTCGTCATGGTCGGGGTGCCGATCGGCAGTTTCGCCGCGAGCCGGCTGGTGCGGAGGGTACGGCTGGGGCTGCTGCTGCAGGTCACGAGCGCCATTGCGGTGGTCGGCGCGGCGCTGTTCTTCGCGGTCGCGATCTCCGGGCATCTCAGCGTTGCGACGATTCTCGGCGCGATGATCGTCTATTCCGTCGGCGTCGGCGCGGCGAGCCCGATGGCGCTCGCCAGCGCGCTCAGCACGCAGCCGACGATGATCGGCGCGGCGTCCGGCCTCTACGGCTTCGTGCAGATGGGGTTCGGCGCGCTCTGCACAGTGGCAGTCAGCATCTGGCCAAACCACCCGGCGCTCACCGCCTCGACCGTGCTGATCGCCTCGACCGTGCTTGGCCAACTCGCCTTCATGGCCGCCCTGAAATCCCGCCCAGCGAGTGCCGGTTAGCTTCAACGTCGCCCGAACAGCGTCTCGATCTCGGCTTTCGACAATTTCAGGTACGTCGGCCGGCCGTGGCTGCAAGTGGCGGCGCGCGGTGTCGCCTCCATTTGGCGGAGCAGCGCCGTCATCTCCTCCGCGCCGAGGCGGCGCCCGGCACGGATGCTGCCGTGGCAAGCGAGCCGTGCGATCACCGCATCGAGCCGTGCGTCGAGTGCCGTGCTCTCGTCCATTTCGGCGAGTTCGTCAGCAAGGTCGCGCAGCAGCGGCCGAGGCTCGGGCGCGCCAAGTGCCGCCGGCATCGCTCGGACCAGCACGGCGGCACCGCCGAACGCCTCGATCTCGAGACCCAAACGGGCCAGTTCCACCGTGCGGGCGAGCAGCCGGGCGGCATCGGCCGGCGCCAATTCGACCACGGCCGGCAGCAGCATGGGCTGGCTGCGCACGCCGCCGTCCACCATCTGTGCCCGCAAGGCCTCGTGGGTCAGCCGTTCATGCGCCGCGTGCTGGTCCACCAGGACGAGGCTGCCATCGGCGGCGACCGCGATGATGTAGGTGTCGAGTACCTGCGCCACCGGCGCGCCGAGCGGATAGTCGTGCGACGGCGCCTCGGTCGCCAGCAGCCGCGCACCGGGCGCCGCGTCGAGCGGCAATGGCCGCAGCGGCGCAGGCGGCGCCTCGGCGAAGCCCGGCGGCGAGGTGCGCCGCACCGCGCCCCACGCCGGGCGGGAGTGAATCGGGTGGAGCGCCACAGTGGGGCTGGCGACCCCCGCGCCGCCGGACAACGCCCGGCTCACCGTCGAGATGACGAACGAGCGGACCGCGGCCGGGTCGCGGAAACGCAGTTCGGTCTTGGCCGGATGGACGTTCACGTCGAGCTCGTCCGGCGGCATGTCGAGGAACAGCGCGACCACGGCATGTCGCCCGGCCGCGATCACGTCGCGATAAGCAACGCGCACGGCGACCTTGAGCACCGGGTCGGCGACCGGCCGGCCGTTGACCACGAGATACTGCGCGGCTCCGGTCGCGCGGCTGAGCGCCGGGGCGCAGACGAAGCCGGTGAGGCGCAGCGTATCGCGCGCGCCGTCCACCGCCAGCAGCGCGGCGGCGGCCTCCTCTCCGAGCAGCCCCGCGACCCGCGCCTCCCGCGCCTGCCCCGGCAGATCGAACGCGAGGCGCCCGTCGCTCTCTAGCCGGAACGCCACGCCCGGCGCTGCCAGCGCCAGCCGCCGCACCGCGAGCTCGGCGTGCTCCGCCTCGGTGCGCGGGTGCTTGAGGAATTTGCGTCGCGCCGGCGTGGCGAAGAACAAGTCCCGCACGACGACGCGGGTGCCCGGCGCGCCGGCGCAGGGCGCCACTTCCGACACGATCCCGCCCTCCACCTGGATGGTATGGGCATTCGATGCGTCGGGCGGACGGGAGGTGATGGCGAGGCGGGCGGCGGCGCCGATCGAGGGCAGCGCCTCGCCGCGGAAGCCGAGAGTGGCGATCCGTACCAGCGCCTCGTCAGCGAGCTTCGATGTGGCGTGGCGCTGCACCGCGAGCGCCAGTTCGGCGGCATTCATGCCGGAGCCGTCGTCGCTCACCTCGATGCGCGCGATGCCGCCCTCGGCGAGCGCCACCGTGATGCGCGCGGCGCCGGCATCGAGCGCGTTCTCCACCAGCTCCTTCACGGCGGCGGCGGGACGCTCGATCACCTCGCCGGCGGCGATGCGGTTCACCGTCGCTTCGGACAGCAGGCGGATGCGCGACTCCATGATGGACGGATTCTAGCGGAGCCGGCGGTCGGCGACCTAGTGCCGGAAGCTCGGTC
>JAFKFI010000020.1 GCA_017307285.1 Alphaproteobacteria bacterium
TGCTCCCTCTCCCTCTGGGAGAGGGCCTGGGTGAGGGCAAACAGGGAGGGGCACATGGCGCTGAATGGGCTGAACCACGTCTCCACGCGGCCGAGCGATCTGGAGGCGACCAAGGATTTCTACGTGAACGTCCTGGAACTAGAGGTCGGGCCACGGCCGACGCTGCCGTTTCCGGGCTATTGGCTCTATTGCGGCAAGCAGGCGGTGATCCACCTGCTTGGCACCGAGCCCGGCGGCGCGGGAGAAGCGCCGCCGCCCACTGGGCGGCTCGATCACATCGCCTTCGAGGGCGCCAATCTGTCCCGCGTGAAGGATCGGCTGGCGCAGCACGGCATCAAATACGACGAGCGGGAGATCGCCTCGGTCAGCCTGACGCAGCTCTTCATGCACGACCCCGATGGCGTCGCGGTGGAGATCAACTTCCCGCACGCCTAAGTACGCACGTCACATCCCGTCATGGTCCGCGAAGGCGGACCATCCACGACTTCCTCGCGCGCTCGCAAAGTCGTGGATGCCCGGCCTTCGCCGGGCATGACGGTGAGAGACGCCGCGCTACTTCCGCTGTGCGCGTAGGGCGGCCAGGCGGTCGTCGAGGTTCTGGGGCGCGGCGGGTTTGCCGGCGGCGGCAGCCATTGCAGCGGCGATGTTCGGGTCGTCCTGCTCCGGCTTGGTGGGCTTCAGGAGCCTCGCCTTGCTCATCGCCGCATCCGCGGAGGCAAGGTCCTTGGCGGCCGCGTCCTGCATCGCCTTCAACGCGACGGTGAGGCCGCTCGTGGTGCTGGCGAGGCCGGCCGCGCGGCGTGCCGCTTCGGACTGGCGTTCCGCCTGCTCGCGCTGCTGGGCGGCACGGCCCATGTCGCGTTGCGCGCGCTCCAGCTCCGACTTCGCCGATTTCAGCTTGCCGCCGGCCTCCGCGTAGGTGCTTTGCAGCATGTCGAGGAAGTCCTTGGCGTCGACGGCGTCCTGCTTTTCGCGCTGAATCTCCGGCGCCATCTGCTCTAGCATCGAGACGAGCGTGCCGAGGCTTTGCTCGAGGCTTGCTTTCCGCGCCGGATCGGTCTCGGCGGCGACCTGCCGATGCAGCTGCTCAGCGGCGGCCATGCGTTGGTCGGACAGGGCCTGGATCGCGTCGGCTTCCTTCTGCTCACGGTCAAAACTCTGGCGCGCCAGGGCGACCTCGCGGCCGAGTTCGTCGAGATGCTGTTCCATCGTGCGCAGCTCGGCCTCGCTGGCCGATTTCGGGTCCCAGCGCACCAGCGCCTCGATGCCGGCCTCGACCGCCTGGTCCATCTTCACGCCGAACATGTTCTTGACGAATTTGAGCACGCGAGCCTCCTCTGGTTGGGTCAGGTCGGAACCATCGCCGCGGCGTTGAACAGCGCGATGGCGATTTGGGCGGCGGCCAGGACCACGGCAGCCGCAACATTGCCGGCCTCGATCATACCGCGCAGGCGACGCAGCATCAGTGACACGACGCCGAGCGTGATGAGCTGGATGACGAGCGCCACCACGCCCCACACGATGATGTCGAGCAAGTAGCTGGTGGTGGCGAGCAGGGCGGCAAGGGGAATGGCCAAGCCGAGCACCGCCCCACCAAGCACCACGCCGGCCGCGACGTTGCCCTCGGCCACCAGCTCGCGCTCGCGAAACGACGTCACCGTCATGTAGATCGTCACGCCGACGACGAGCAGCGCGACGGTGACGAGGAACTGCAGCAGGAGATGCGGCAGCCCGCTGCCGAGCGCGTCGACGATGCTGAAATCGCTGGCGGGAGGTGCTGGGTTCATGGCCAAAAATCCGTTCAGGACGAGAGCGGGACCGAGGGCAGGGTGAGGGCGGCCGGATTGATGTCGATGCCGGCATGGATTTCCACCCATGCCTGGCCGCCGTCGTTGATCGCCGAGACGAGGATGTATTCGGTGTCGGGCGCAGGCGGCGCGGCGCGGGTCGGGCCGCCATAGAGCATCGCCATGACCGTCCGGTTCGTTGTGCCGTTGACGTCCTGCACGGTCTCGGTCTGCTGGCGCGGCTCGATGCGTCCGGCGCTAGGCGCCCAGACCCGTCCGTAGGTCTTGCCGTCCTTCGTCTGGAATTGCGGCCAGCCGATCAGCCCCTGCGCGGGGTCCAGCCAGAAGCCCCATTCCTCCTGGCTCGCTGGCGTCACCTCGTCGATCTTGGAGAAATATCGGCACTCGTCGGGCGTGCCGGCGCGGCCGAGATGCAGCTGGAAGAGCGATCGTCGCCCCGGCAGATACAGCCGATGCAGCGCTACCGCGCCTTCTTAGAGCAGCCCGATCGCCTCTACGCTGATCATGGCGCTCCCCGCGGGCGGCACGACCTTGGTGGCGCCTGCGGCGAGCACGAAGGGGGCGGGATCGATCGGGAAGGTCATGCCGACGCGGAACCGGCTGTCCGCGCTGCCGGTCAGGCCCGGCGGCACGGCGGCGCGGGCGGCAGTGCTCGCCCGGCGCCGCAAGTACCACAGGCCGAGGAACGCGGCCACGCCGAGGACCACCAAGAGGATTACCACGCCGGAGCCTCCGCCGGATTCCGCAGGGGGTGCGACCGGAGGCGGGGCCGAGCCGGGATCGCGCGGCTTGTCCTCGACCTGAGCGAGCCGCTTGTCGAGCTCGGACAGTTTGGCGGCCAGCGCCGGGTCGTCCCGCGCGCGCCGCTCGGCGTCCTCGCGCCACTCGCGATACCCCGGACTGTTTTCGTTGTCATGGAAGAAGGTCGTCCGTCCCGGCGCGTTGAGGCTGTTGAGCAAACCGTACAGGAGAAGGGCGTCCCAAGCGCCGAACTGGCGCTGACCGCCGACATAGGGCGAGTAGGCCGGGCCACCAGCCCATCCCCCGCCGGAAGGCGGCCGCCGCATGGGCGGCGCGTAGGCCGGGCCGTTATCGGCACCCCAGGGGGACGGTCGCCGCTCGACCGTCGGAGGCGGCCGGCGTGAGGATTGGTAGTTGCGGAAGGCCTCTCCGGATTGCTGGCGCGATATGGCCCGATCGCCGCCCGAGAAGCCGCTCGTGCCGGGCGAGCCCATCGCGGGCGGCCTGAAATAGCCGCCGCCGCTGGTGCTCGGCCGCCGCACCGGCGCGCTGAAGCTGTGCGAGCCTCCACCAGGCCGCGAGTAGCCGCCGCTGCTGTAGCTGCGGGCAAGTGCCGCGGTACTGCCGCCTGTCACTCCCGCCGCGGCGATCAACGCCACGTCCACCGAGGGTTGCAGCAGGATGAGCGCCAGCATGAATCGCAGCAGGCGGTAGGTCGCCTTCAAACGTTTGCCCTTCTCCGGTGAGCGCCGAGCGATGGTCGCAGTCCTCGCCGTGATAGCGGATTGCGTCGCCTCCGTCCCGCGCACAAGGACGCGAACTCGGGGCCGGCTTCTCCTTCATCGCCGCCGGCCCTACTCTGTCCGCGTCATCGCGGATGGGGGAAGCGGAATGTTGAGTTTGGCGGGCAAGGTGGCGCTGGTGTCGGGCGCGGGATCGGTCGGGCCGGGTTGGGGCAACGGCCGCGCGACCGCGACCTTGCTCGCACGGCAAGGTGCGTCGGTGTTCCTGCTCGATATCAACGAGGCTGCCGTCGAGGAGACGCGGAAGATCATCGAGGGCGAGGGCAATACCTGTGTCACACGGGTTTCCGATGCGCTCGACGCGGCGCAGGTGAAGGCCTCGGTCGATGCCTGCCTGGCGCGGTTCGGCCGCATCGACATCCTGGTCAACAATGTCGGCGGCTCGGCACCGGGTGGGCCGGTGGAGATGACCGAGGAGGTGTTCGATCTGCAGATCGACCAGAACCTCAAGACCGCGTTCCTCGGCTGCAAATACGTGCTGCCGGTGATGGAGCAGCAGGGCAAGGGTGCGATCGTCAACATCGCCTCGGTGGCCGGCCTGCGCGACCATGTCGGGCGGACGCATGTCGGCTACAGCGCCAGCAAGGCGGGCGTGATCCAGCTTTCGCGCTCGACCGGGGTGAAATACGCGCCGAAGGGCATTCGCGTGAACACCGTGGTTCCGGGGCTCATGAACACGCCGCTGGTGACGCATCGACTTGCCCGCCAGATCGGCAACAACGACGCCGAGGCGCTGATCGCCGACCGCCACAAGCGGGTGCCGATGGGCCATATGGGCGACGGCTGGGACGTCGCGCACGCCGTGCTGTTCCTTGCCTCCGACGAGGCGCGCTTCATCACCGCAACCGAGATCGTCGTCGACGGCGGCATGATCGCCACCATTCCATAAGGGAAAACCTCTATGACCGAACGCTTCGGACCGCTTTCAGAAGACACGATGACGCCGGAGCAGCGGCGCGTCGCGGCCGGCATCGCTTCTGGCCCGCGTGGCAGCTGGCAGCGGGGTCCGTTCAAGGCGCTGCTGCGCAGCCCCGAGATCGCCGATCGCGTGCAGAAAGTCGGCGAATTCGTGCGCTTCAAGAGCTCGATCGAGCCGCGCCTGAACGAGCTCGCGATCATCCTGTGCGCGCGCAAATGGACCGCGCAGTACGAGTGGTACGCGCATCGGGAGCTGGCGATGAAGGCGGGGCTCAAGCCGGAGATCGCCGACGCGATCGCCGAGGGCAAGCGGCCGGCGAACATGCAGGCGGACGAGGCGATCGTCTACGATTTCGCACATCAGCTGCTGCACACGGGGCAGGTGAGCGACGCGGCGTTCGACGCGGTGAAGGGGAAGTTCGGCGAGCAGGGCGTGATCGACCTGATCGGCGCGGTCGGCTACTACACGATCGTTTCGTTCGTGCTCAATGTGGACCGGGTGCCGCTGCCGCCCGAGGCGACGCCGTTGAAGGCGCTGTAAGCTTCTCCCTCTCCCCTTGTGGGCTTGGGCCGCGAAGAGCGGACCAAGGGTCGGGGTGAGGGGGTGCCGCCCGCGAAAACTCGCAGCCGCGTACCCCTCCCCCTGCCTTGGTCTGCTCTTCGCAGCCCAAGCCCACAAGGGGAGGGGGTTCTTTAACTCAACCACCATGCCCCAAGAACGAGCGTCAGGATTGTCAGCGGCGCGCCCACCCGGAAATACGCCCAGAAGCCGATCGCGACTCCTCGCGCCCCCGCCTTCTCCACCACGATCAGATTGGCGATAGAACCAAGCACGGTGAAATTGCCCGCCAGCGTCGAGGCCATCGCGATCACCAGCCACGCGCTGTCATGGTCGCGGAGCGCCGAGACGAACGGCTTGAGCACCAGCACCGCCGGGACGTTGCTTACCAGGTTGGACAACGCGGCGGTCACGCCGGTGAGGATCGGCACGCTGTCGAGATGCATGCCGGCGACGGTGGCGACGATGCGGGGCGTGAGCAGCTGGTGCTGCGCGCCGGCGACGATGATGAACAGGCCGGCGAACATCAGCAGCAGGGACCAGTCGATTTCGGCGTAGACCCGAGTGCTCTTCATCCGCCGGGTCAGCAGCAGCAGAGCGCCGATGACGATGGCTGCCTTGGCAGGCGGCTGGCCGGCGAAGAACAGGCCGACCATCACCAGTGTCGCGAGCAGCGAACGGATCACCAGCGCGGCGTTGCTGCGCGGCTGCCGCACCGTGGGCTCCAGCCGCGTGCCGGCGCGGAACTCGCTGCGATGCAGCAGTGCAATCAACACAATCGTTAGCACGAGGCCAATTGCGGCGATTGGTGCGAGTGCGGCAGTGAAGTGCAAATAGGGAATCTGCGAGAAGCTGCCGATCATGATGTTCTGCGGGTTGCCGGTGATCGTCGCCATGCTGCCCACATTCGACGCCATCGCGAGCGCGAGCAGGTAGGGCACCGGGTTGCGCTTGAGCGCGATGGTCAGGTCGAGCACCAGCGGCGTCAGCACGAGGCAGATCGCGTCGTTGACGAGGAAGGCGGAGAACACGCCGGACACGGCGACCACCGCTATCAGGAGCGCCATCGGACGGTGCGCGCGCCGCATCACCCAGGCGTTGGCCAGGGCGAAGAAGCCCGACAGGCGCAGATTGGCGACCACGATCATCATGCCGAGCAGCAGCGTGATGGTGTCGAGGTCGATCGCCCGGTAGGCGTCTTCGGGCGTCAGCGCCCCCGACGCGACCATCAGCGAGGCGCCGACCAGTGCTATGCCGGCGCGGTCGATGGCGAGGCCCGGCACCTTGCCGATGGCGAGTGCGAGATAGCTCGCGGCGAAGATGCCGCCGGCCGCGACCTTGCGCGCGAGTGCGTCATCCGCCGGCATCAGCCAGGGGGCCGCCGCCGCTGCGAGCGCGAGCAGGACGACGAGCCCGGCGACGACGACGCCGACCGCGCGCATCGCTCAATCGGCCACGGCGCGAAGCGGGGCAGGGGGTGCGGCGCGGATCGCCGCATCGCGCGTTTCCGGCACGCCTAGCCAGAACACCAGCAGGGCGGCGAGCGCGCAGCCGGCGAGGAACAGGAACGCCGTGTCGAAACCCGCCGCGTTGACGATCTCGCCGGCGACGCCGTTGCTCATCGCCGCACCCAATCCCCAGCACGCGCCGCTCGCACCTTGGGCGAGGTTGTAGCGACCGGAGCCCTTTGTGAGGTCCGCGACCACCACCGGAAACAGGGCGCCGAAGATGCCGGCGCCGACGCCGTCGAGGATCTGGATCGAGATCAGCAGCGTGGGGTCCGTCGTCAACGTGTAGAGGAAGCCACGCACTGGCAGCACCGCGAAGCCCGCGAGGAATATCGGCTTGCGCCCCCAGGCATCGGCGTGCCGGCCGACCATGATCGCCATTGGCACCATGACCACCTGCGCGGTGATGATGCACGAGGCCATGAACAGGCTGCCGGCCGCCGCGTGCGACCGGGCCAGGTTCTCGCCCAGCAGCGGCAGCATCGCCGCGTTGGCGAAATGAAAAAGCGTGATCGCGGCGGTGAACATCAGCAGGGAGCGGTTCTCGAACACCAGCTTGAGCCCGGTAGGCTGGTGTGCGTTGTCGCCGTCATCGGCACCGCGGGCAAGCTCGTGGTCGATGGCGCGGCCATCGACGCGATAGCAGGCGACGATGCTGGCCAGCGCCAGGGCGACCACGATCCACAACACCGCACCCGGCGCGATCAGATAGCCAGCGAGGCCCGCCGCGATGGCGGTGGCGGCGTTGCCGCCGTGATTGAACGCCTCGTTGCGGCCGATGCGGCGCGTGAACATCTGCCGCCCGACGATGCCGAGGCTGATCCCGGACAAGGCGGCGGGGAACACGGCGTCGGCGGCGCCGGTTAGTCCTTGAGCGATGGCAACGGGCCAGAAATACGGCCACAGCGCCATCACCGACGCGGTCGCCATGATCGTGCCGGCGGCCAGCGCGATCAGCGTGCGCTTCCATGTCACCGCGTCGACCAGTGCACCGGCCGGCCCGCGTGCCACTACTGTCGCGATCCCGGCGATGGTCAGCACCACGCCGATCTCGCCGGGGTTCCAGTGCCGGCTGCCGAGCAGGTAGATGGCGAGGAACGGCCCGATGCCGCCTTGCACGTCGGCCAGGAAGAAGCTCAGCCAGTCAAGCGGCCGGCGGTTGGCGGCGATTGCCTCTTCCCTCATCGGTGCGGCCCTTCGGTGCAGCGTGTTGACGCTACGCCTGTTGAGCGGTTCCGCGCGCGGTGGCCGATCGCACTTTGCCGTTGCCGCTCCCGGACACGCGTGCCAGCCTTCATGCGTGGCCGGGCATGGGAAGAACCGACGATGAGTGTGCGCCTCGGGGTCGCGGTTGTCGGCCTGGGCAACGCCTTCGAGCCGCACGCCAAGAGCCTGCGGGATTTGCTGGATCGCGTGGAGGTGCGCTGGGCCGCGGCGCCGAGCGGCGACCGGCTGCAGGACGTGGCATCGCGCTACGATTTCCCCGTCACCACCGATATCGACCGCGCGCTCGCCGATCCGGAGGTGGCGGCGGTGATCCTGCTGTCGCCCGCCAACACCCATCTGGAACTGGCAACGCGCTGCTTCGCGCTCGGCAAGCATGTGCTGTGCGAGAAGCCGCTCGACATAACGGTAGAGCGTGCCGAGCGTCTGGTCGGGGCGGCGCGGCAGGCCGGGGTACGGCTCGGTGTGGTGCTGCAGAGCCGCTTCCGTCCCGGCAGCGTGCTGTTGCGCCGTGCGTTGCAGGCCGGAACGCTGGGCCGCATCGAGGCGGCCTCGCTGGCGGTGCCCTGGTGGCGGCCGCAGGAATACTACGACGAGCCGGGGCGCGGCACGCGCTGGCGGGACGGCGGCGGCGTGCTGCTGACCCAGGCAATCCACGCACTCGACCTGTTCCGCTCGCTGGTGGGCGTGAGCGAGGTCAGCGCGGCCCAGGTGGCGACCACGGCGTTGCACCGCATGGAGACGGAGGACTACGCGGCGGCGCTGGTGCGGCTCGGCAATGGCGCGCCCGGCACCATCATGGCGACGACGGCGGCTTATCCGGGGCGGGCGGAAATCATCCGGATCATCGGCACCGAGGGCAGCGCGTTGCTCTCCGGCGGCGGGTTGCGGCTGTCCCTGCTCGACGGCACGGAGGAGGTGGTGGAGGATACCGGCGGCACCGGCGGCGGCGCCAGTGTGATGGCCTTCTCGCACGACGCGCACCGCGACCTCATCGGCGACTTTGTGGACGCGATCGAGGAGGAGCGCGATCCCGTCGTGAGTGGCGAGGAGGCACTCGCGTCGCAAAGGCTGGTCGAGGCCATCCTCGCGAAGGCGCGCGAGACATCGTAACGGGGGAAAGATCATGCAGGAATTGTTGCCCATCGCGGAGCGGATCGGGGCGCGGCTGAAGGCGCGGGGCGAGACCGTCGCGGTGTTCGAGGGCTCCACTGGCGGGCTCGTCTCGGCGGCGCTGTTGTCGGTGGCGGGGGCCTCGAATTATTTCGTCGGCGGCGGCGTGATCTACACGCGCCCGGCGCGCGCCGAGCTCGCCCGCGTGCAGGAGTCGGAGCTGGCGGGAATGCGCGCTTCGACCGAGCCCTACGCGCTGCTGCTCGCCCGCAAGGCGCGCACGACGCTCGGCACGACCTGGGGCATCGGTGAGAGTGGTGCGACCGGACCGATCGGCAACCGCTATGGCGATGCGGCCGGGCATTGCTGCTTCGCGGTCGCCGGCCCGACCGAGCGTGCCGTCACATTGGAGACCGGCGGGAACGACCGGGTGGCGAACATGCGCCGTTTCGCCAAGGAGGTGTTGCAGCTGCTGGAGAAGTCGCTCGACTGACCGCGCCCGCCACGCGGCGGCTCAGCGCGGCGCCGCGTGGTTCCGGTCGCCCATTAGGCGGGCAAGCGTCGGCTCGATCGCCGCCGCCAGCTTTTCCTGGCCCTGGGCGGTTGGGTGCAGCGGCGGGTCAGGCGGCTTGAGCAGCGGATCGAAGAACAGGCTGCGGTCGAGCCGGCCGTCCTTCATGAACACCGAAGTCACATCGACGAAGCTCACGTCGTCGGCGTGGTCGAACCGGGCGGCGAGCATCCGGTTGATCGCGACGGTCGTTTCGCTGGTCCAGGCGGAGCGGTCGCTCGGCAGGACGCTGATCAGCAGTAGGCGCGTTTGCGGCAGGCGGCGGCGCAGTTCCGCGACGATCGCCTCGATGCCGGAAACGGTGTCCTCGGCAGACCAGTGCAGGTGGCCGAGATTGTTGGCGCCGATCAGGATGACGGCGGCCTTGGGAGCGATACCGTCCACCTCGCCATTGCGGATGCGCCATAACAGGCTGGCGGTGGTATCGCCCTTGAAACCCATGTTGACGGCATTGCGGTCACCGTAGAAACGGTTCCAGATCGGTTGGAAATCCGCCCAGTCCTGCGGGCCTTTGCGTTCCCAATCCTGGGTGATGGAGTCGCCGAGCCAGATCAGATCCACTTTGCCGCGCCGGATGCGTTCGAGCACGGCCTCGTGGCGGGCGCGCCACCATTTCAGATCCATGCGGGAAATTGGCGTGGCGGCGAGGGGGACGCGATGCCCGGCCGGGCTGGCGGCCGTGAGGACGAGGAGTGAGGCGAGCAGCAGGAACGCGCGGCGCGACCCCTCACCCAACCCTCTCCCACAAGGGGAGAGGGCTTTTTCTTCTCCCTCTCCCCTTGTGGGAGAGGGCTGGGGTGAGGGGTCGCGCCGCAATCTCACGCTTGTCCTCCCACGACCTCGGCGATCTCCGCCGCCGAAAGCCCCGCCTCGCGCAGCACCTCCTCGGTGTGCTCGCCAAGCTTCGGCGGCAGACGCCGGATCGAGGGCGGGCTCGCGGAAAATGCCGCCGGGATCGAGTTCAACACCATGCGGCCCTCGGTCGGGTGCTGCACCTCCTGGAAGAAGCCGGTCTCGCGTAGGTAGTCGTTGTCGAACAGCTCGGTCAGCGTGCTGGCCCGGCCACACGGGATGTCGGCGGCGCGGAGGAGCGCTAGCCACTCGTCCGTGGTCCGATGCTTCATGCCGTCGGTGAGCAAGCCATAGGTCGCGTCCACGTTCTCGGCGCGGGCCTTGATGCTGCAGAACCGCGGGTCGTCGATCAGCTCGGGTCGGCCCATCGCCTCGAAGATGCGCGACCATTGCACGTTGCTCACCGCGATCACGCAGATGAAGCCGTCCTTGGTCGCGTAGGGCCGCCGATGCGGGGTCATCATCCGGGGATAGCCCATCCCGCTCTCGGGCTCGCCCAGGCTGGCGTGTTCCATGTGCTCGACGAGGATGAAGTTGAGCATCGTCTCCATCATCGGCACATGGACCTCCTGGCCCTGGCCGGTGCGCTCGCGGTGGAACAGCGCCATGCCGATCATCGAGCCGAGCATGTGCCCGCTCACCTTGTCGGCGACCACGGTGGGGAAGTAGCGCGGCGCGCCGTCCGGGCCGGCGTTGAGCGAGGCGATGCCGCTGAGGCCTTGGATCAGGTCGTCGAAGGCCGGGCTCTCCTGCATCGAGCTGCCTTTGCGGAAGCCGCTGGCGCAGGCGAGGATGATGCGCGGGTTGCGCGCGGCGAGGCTGGCGTAGTCGAGCCCCAGCCGCTCGGCGGCGCCGAGGCGCATGTTGTGGACGACGATGTCGGCGGTCTCGACCAGCCGCCCGAGCGCCTCTCGCCCCGGCTTCTGCTTCAAATCCAGCACGATGCTGCGCTTGTTGCGGTTGAGGGTGACGAAGTAGGAGCCCATCCCCTCGGTCCGGCTCGGGCCGATCTGCCGGCAGTTTGGCGAAGGGGCCGAGCACGACAGTCGTGAGGTCGATCACCCGAATGCCCGCGAGCGGGCCGCGATTGGTCTCGGTCATGGGTGCCTCCGCTTAGACGACGAAATACAGCAGCGCCAAGCTGCCGAGGCCGAGGGCGATGCAGTAATAAGCGAAGGGATTGAGCGCCCAGGCGTCGTGGCGGCGGAAATAGTGCATCAGGAAGGCGGTGCTGGCGAACGCGGTCACGCCGGCGACGACGGCGGCGATGGCCGACATCTCGAACACGCCCGCCGGGATGCTCTCGTGCAATAGCTTCGGCACCTCCAGCACCGTCGCGCCGAGGATGATCGGAGTGGCGATGAGGAAGGAGAAATGCGCCGCGCCGGCATGGTCGATGCCGCGCAGCAGCCCGCCCACGATCGTCGCACCCGAGCGGGAGATGCCGGGGATCAGTGCAGTGCACTGCCAGCAGCCGATGGTCAGTGCGTCCATCACGGTCAGGGTCGAGAGCGGCCGGTTGCGGTCGGCCGAGCCGCGCAGCTTCTCGCCGAACAGCAGCAGGAAGCCGTTGACCACGAGGAAGGTCGCGGCGACCACCGGGGAGCCGAACAGGCCGCGGACGAATTTCTCCAGCAGGAACCCGACGATCACGGCCGGGATGGTGGCGACGACGATGAGCAGGAACACGCGCCGGCTCTCGCCGACTTGATGTGCGGAGCCGATCCCCAGAACGCCGGTCGTGAGCGCCCACCAGTCGCGCCAGAAATACAGCAGCAGGGCGACGGCGGTGCCGAGATGCAGCATCACGAGGAAGGGCAGGAACGCCGCCGAGTGCTGGTCGAGGTGCCAGCCGAGTATGGGCGGCAGGACGACGGCGTGGCCGAGGCTGCTCACAGGGAACAGCTCGGTGGCGCCTTGCAGGATGGCGATGGCGATGGATTGTAGCAGGTTCATGCCGGCAGAACCCCTGTGCCGGTGGTGGCGACGGAGGCGCGGTTGATGGCCATGCGGTGAGTTCCCCGGGGTGTCTCAAATCCTGTGGCCGCTTGCTGGCCAGTGGGCGCGTTCCTGACCGAAAGCCCCAGGATTGGCAACTTGTCTTTGCGGTAACGCGAGGTTCAGTCGTTCGGCGGATAGGCTGCCATTAGCCGCCGCTGCATCCGCCACAGGCGGAACAGCGCCCGCAGGCCCGTCGAGCGGTGGCCGCGCGCGCGGTTGGCGGCGGCGATGCGGAATGCGGCGCCGTAGTGGAAGAACTGCGCGCGCCAGGCCTCGCGCAGGGTGGTGGCGGGGTCCCACACATGGGTCGCCTCCGACCCGGCGCCGTTGATCTCGATGACACGGAAGCCCTCGCCGCGACGCAATCGCGCCAGCGAGGCGAAGCGGACGTCCAATCGGCCGAAATGGAATTCGGGCAAGGCGCGGGCGATCCGCTCGATCGCGGCGGTGAGCGCCGGGGTGGCCTCGTGCGTCGCGTTCTCGAACACCGAGCCCTTGCAGTGATTGCCGACGAATACGAGCCGCACCCGTTCGCCGCGCGCCGGCACCTGCCCGAGCCGATCGGCGAGCCTGGGCAAGTAGAGATGCGGCACCCGCCCGGCGCGGGGGTCGGCGAGGACGAGTTGCCGCAGGGTCGAACGCCCGTCGCCGATCACGTACGGCGCGTGCTTGAAGGTGATCGAGGTGATGCGGCCGGTGGCGGCACCGGGCTCGCGGACGTAGAAGATGCCGGCTTCGCCCTCCTCGGGCGCGAATTCCTGGAGCATGACCCCGCAATCGCGCGGAAACGCCTCGAGGTACTCCCCAAGCCGGGCGCGGCTTTCGATCAGCCGGACGCCGGTGCCGTTGCAGCCGATGTCCGGCTTGGCGACCAGGGGGAAGCCGATCCCCGCCCGGTCGAGCACGCGCTCTGCCTCGGCGAGATCGTTGCGGGAAGTGCGGCCGGTGACGAGGCTTGTGTAGGGCACGAGCCAAGGGCGCGCCGCCTCGTCCACCTGGTCGAGAATGGAAGTTTTGGACTCGCCGCACAGTCCGCCCCCGGTGATGCAGGGATTGGCGGCGGTAGGCAGGCTCATGTCGCCGTGACGCAGCCCGAGGGCAATCCATTGCGCGACGATCGGGAAGTAGAACAGCCAGCCCGGCCAGAACTCGAAAAACGAGACTGGCTTTTCCCGCAGCCGCGCTGGAAGGATCGCGCCCCGCGCCGCGTCGAACTTCACCGCGGCACGCTCTGCAACCGGGCAGCGAATCGGCCGAGGAGGATCAGCGCGAGGGCGAAGCCGACGGCGCCCGCCCAGCGCCAGGCGCCGAAATGGTCGATGAGGAAGCCGCCGACCCGCAGGGAGACGCAGAACAGCAGCGTGGTCCAGGCCAGTGTCGCGACGATCGCGGCCAGGGCGAACCGGCGGAAATCGGCCCGCAGGAAACCGCAAGCGGTGTAGGTGGGCAGCCGCATCCCCGGCAGGAAGCGGCTCGCCAGCACGACCGTGAATACGCGCCCGCGCAACCAGTCGGCGAGTGATCCCGATCGCTCGGGCGGCACGAGACGCGCGATCCAGCCGATCCGTGCCGACAGCCGACCTAGCCAGTAGAGTCCGAGATCGCCCAGCACCACCCCGACATAGAGCGAGAACAGCGCCAGCCAGATCGGGATACCGCCCTCCTCGGCGCGCATGGCGGCGAGCACTGTTGCGGCGTCCTCGAGAATGAAGGTGCCGAGGATGATCGCCAGCGCCTGAAGGAGCGGTCGGGTGCCGGCCAGCTTGAGAATGAGAACGATCGAACTGCCGACCATGCCTGCCCGACGCCGCCGGCTCCTTCTGCGCGCTGCCGCTGCCCTGCGGCCAAGGTCGCGGCCGGTCTACAAACCAAGGATGTAACGGGGGTTTGTCGGTCCGCAATCAGCATGTCGTGATGACGGCACGTTGTTTGACCCCCTGGAGGCGCATACCTAAGCTCGCGCCGCCGATTTTCACGCGAAGGGCGCCGAATGAGCGGGCACGATCACGCCCACGACCATCAGCATCATGGCCATCATGGCCATCAGCACGGGCCGGTGAGCTACGGCCGCGCCTTCGCCATCGGGACGCTGCTCAATGCGGGCTTCGTGGCGGCAGAGTTCGGGTTCGGGCTCGCCGCCAATTCGGTCGTGCTGATGGCCGACGCCGCGCATAATCTCGGCGACGTGCTGGGACTGCTGATGGCCTGGTGGGCGGCGTGGCTGACCCGACGGCCGCCCACGCCGCGGCGTACCTATGGCTGGGGCCGCAGTTCCATCATGGCGGCGCTGGCGAACTCCGTGGTGCTGCTGGTCAGCGTCGGCGCGATCGCGGTCGAGGCGGTGCAGCGATTGATTCACCCGCAGCCGGTGGGCGAATTGACCGTGATCTGGGTCGCCGCCGCCGGCATCGTCATCAACGGTGGCACGGCGCTGATGTTCATGCGCGGCCGGGCGAATGATCTCAACATCCGGGCGGCCTTCCTGCATATGGCGGGTGACGCTGGGGTATCCGCGGGTGTGGTCGTCGCCGGCATCCTGATCGGCCTGACCGGCTGGCTGTGGCTGGACCCGGTGGCGAGCCTGGCGGTCGCCGGGATCATCCTCGCGACCACCTGGGGGGTGCTGCGCGATTCCACCGATCTTGCGCTGGACGCGGTGCCCGGCGGCATCGAGCATGAGGCGGTGGAGAGTTATCTGCGCGGGCTGCCCGGCGTCGTCGAGGTGCACGATCTGCACATCTGGGGCCTCAGCACCACCGACACGGCGCTGACCGCGCACCTCGTCTATGCGCGCGACGAGGACGGAAGGGGCGCGCTGGGCGGGATCGAGGCGGAGATCCGCAGCCGCTTCCGCATCGGGCACTCGACCTTTCAGGTCGAGACGGTGGCGGACGCGGCGGCGTGCCGATTGCGGCCCGAGAACGTGGTCTAGGATCGGGGAAGACATGGACCTGCAGCTTGGCGACAAGACCGCGCTGGTAACGGGGGCCAGCATGGGGATCGGCCGCGCCATCGCCCGCGGGCTCGCCGCCGAGGGCGTGCGCGTCGCGGCGGTGGCCCGCCGGAAAGAGCTGCTCGCGAGTCTGGCGGAGGAGATCGTCGCGGCCGGCGGGCAGCGGCCGGTGGCGATCGTGCAGGACATCATGGCGGAGGATGCCGCCGCCCAACTGCGCGACCGGTCGCTCGCCGAGCTGGGGCGGGTCGACATTCTGGTAAACAACGCGGGCGGGAGCCGGGTGCTGCCGATCGATGCGCCCGAGGAGCGGTGGACCGAGGCGATCACGCTCAACTTCACCCGCCAGCGGCAGATCGCCCACGCGCTGCTGCCGCAGATGATCGAGCGGCGCTGGGGGCGGATCATCAACATCACCGGCAAATCGGAGCCCGAGCACCTCAACGCGGCCTTCGCGGCGAAGGCGGCGATGCACGCCTGGGCCAAGGGATTGTCGCGCGAGGTCGGGCAGCATGGGATCACCGTCAACTCCATCCCGCCTGGCCGCATCATGTCCGAGCAGATCCGCCGCAATTATCCCGAGGACTACCGGGCGCATTTCGCCGAGACGGAGATCCCGGTCCGCTTCTGGGGCGAGCCCGAGGATCTGGCGGTGATGGCGGTATTCTTGGCCTCGCCGCTGGCCCGGTACATAACGGGCGCCGTTATCCCCGTGGATGGTGGGCTGCGGCGGTACCAGTTCTGAGGTCGTGCTGGCATCCCTTGGCGGTTTGAAGCGTTCCGGCTTAGCTCGGATCGTCCGTTGGTCCGTGACAGAGGAGGGAACGTATCATGCGCAAGCAGTTGGCCTGGAGCTTTGCCGTTCTGCTGCTGTTGGGGGCCATGCCGTTGCTGAGCGGTTGCAACACGGTTGCCGGCGCGGGACAGGACGTGTCCGCCACGGGGCACGCCGTCACCAGGGGCGCCGACAAGCTGAAACCCTAATTGAGCAAGCGCGCCGGCCGGAAAGGTGCAAGTTCCGGCCTCTCGATGTCGTTCAGGATTTCGTCGGCAACGGCGATCCCGAGGAACGGCGACAGGGTGACGCCGCTATGGGTAACGGCGGCGTAGCTGCCTGTCACGCCGGGCATCCGGCCGATCGCGGATAGGCCGTCGCGCGGGATCGGCCGGATGGCGACGCGGGTCGCCTCCGCTGTCACCGGACCGATACCGGGGAGCAGCCGTGTGGCACGCGCAACGAGATCGCGCGCCTCGGGACTGTCGGGGCCGGGATCGCGCGGCTCGGCAAGGAGGGCGTCGGTTTCGTCGCGATGCAAGAGGAGGCGGCCGGCGCCGTCGGGGCGGAGGTGGCAGACCGGGTTGCGGATGACGCGGCTCAAGCTGCTGGCGGCCGGCGGCGTGAACACCAGGAAGCCGATGGTGGGTGCGAGGGGCAGGCGGGGATCGGGGCCGAGGCGATCTGCCCAGCGTCCGGCGCAGTTGACCACCATGTCGGCCTCGTGCAGCGCGCCGTCATCCGTCCGAACCCCGGTGATGCGGCCGGCGCGCGACACCATTTCGGTCACGGCGAGGCCGCAGGTGAGGCGTGCGCCGTGTCCTCGGGCCGCGCTGAGCATGGCGTGCGCGTACGGCACCGGATCGAGCCAGCCTTCGTCTGGGTAATATGCGATCGGCGCCTCGCCCACGGCACGTAGGTCGAGATCGGGTTCCAGCGTGGCGAGGTCGCGCGGGGTGATCCATTCGGTGCGATAACCCCAGGCGCGCAGCCGTTCGACTTTCTCTCGGTGGGCGGCGTGATCCGCTGCACTCTCCCACTCGATGCTGCCGCCGCCGTGCCACCAGGGCGTTGCGCCGAACTCGTCGCGCAGCGCGGCGTGCGCCCGCATCCCGGCGACGTTGAGGTCGTGATAGGCGCGCGGCGTCTTGTTGTTCGAGTTGGTCCAGGCAAAGCTGCTGCCGGAGGTGCCGCCGCCGACGCGGCCGCGTTCCAGCACGCTCACCGCCGCGCCGCCTTGCGCGAGCCGATAGGCGATGGAGGCGCCGACCACCCCGGCGCCAATGACGATCACCCGCATCGAGCTCTCCTCTGCCGCCGGCAGTTTGACAAGGTTCGGTGCCGCTCGGAAACTACCGGCGAGTATGGACGGAGGCCGTCATGATCCTGACAGCGGATAGCGAGGTCGCCCTGCGCACCAACCGGCGGCGCGCCAACGAGGGATGGAACACCGTCTTCCTCGGCTCGAACCGGTTCACCCACAAGGAGAGCGACCCGGTGCCCGAGCCGGGCGCGCTGTATCCGGTGGCGTTCCTCGTCGAGAAGGAAGCCGGCGCCGTGGTCCGGCCGCATTTTCATCATGCGGAACAATTCCAGGTCGTCGTCGGCGGCAGCGGCAGCTTCGGCACGCATGACGCCGCTGCTGTCACGGTTCACTACACCGACCCGTACTCCGCCTATGGCCCGATCCGCGCTTCGGACGAAGGCATCCAGTGGTTTACCTTGCGCAACGGCTGGGACCCCGGCGCGCGCTACATGCCGACCTACCGGGACGAGTTGCGGGCCGCGCGCGCCCATCATCAGCATCGGGAGGCGACCGCGGCGCCACAGCCGGCGCTGGGCGAGGCGGAGCTCCGCCGTATCGCGAAGGTCGAGTGCGTTCCGGTGATGGCACCGGCGGCGGATGGCATGGGCGCCTGGCGCTACCGGATGCCGGCCGGCGCGTCGGTGCGCGGCCCCGATCCGCGCGAGGGTGGCGGGCAGTTCTGGCTGGTGCTGGCCGGCCGCCTGGCGGCGGACGGCTCGGCGCCGATGCCGGTGAACTCCTGTGTGTTCGTCGCCCCCGATGCCGGCGCGCTGATCGCGCGGGCCGGCGGCGAGGGTGCCGAGGTGTTGTGCATGCAGTTCCCGGTGCGGGCGCGTCACTGACGCGATCAGGTCCGCTCGAACACCGAGCGTTCCTGCACCGGCAGTCCTTGGAGATAGCGGCGCAGGCAATCCAGCCCGAGCTCGACCGCGCCGAGCCTGATCCATTCGCGGCCGCCGAGAATGCGCGACCGGCGTGTCACCGCGTCATTGGTCGTCGCGATGGTGGTCCAGATGGTGCCGCCAAGGTCCATCCGGTCGGCGCCCTCGTCGAGCTCTATGAGCACGGTGAGGGCGTGCGTCGCTTCGGTCTGACGCAATGCTCCGCGCGTGACGGCCTGGGCCTTCAGCTCGTCGAGGCCGCCGGAGAGCGAGACATCCGGCAGGCCGAGCGCGCGGTTGATCTGCGGCAGCTCGCGCGTGACGATGCCGCAGCGAAAGACGCGCTCCGCACCTGGCAGATGCGCGAGGCGCGCGGCGATCTCGCCGCTGGTGAAGGTCTCGACCAGGGCGAGCGAGTGGCCGTGCTCGGCGAGCTTGGCGAGGACCACGCCTTCGAGCGTGTCGTTGTCCTCCGCGATGATGAAGTTGCCGAGGCGCACACGGATCTCCGCGTCGAGCGGCGCCAGCTTGCGCTGGATGTCCTCGGCGTCGGTGCCGCGGATCGTGAGCTTGGTCTCGATCTGCGGATAATGCGCGCGGAAGCCGAGCTTCGCGCTGCCGTCCGGCGCCAGCGCTTCTACGCCGGTGAGCAGTTCGTCGACGTTGGATTCGCCGAGGCCGTAGGTGTGATAGCGCTTGAGCTTGATCGCGGTCGGAGAGCCGCTGCGGGCGAGCAGGCGCGGCACGATCTGCTCCTCCAGCATCCGGCGCAGCTCGCGTGGCACGCCGGGGGTGAAGAAGAAGCGCGCGCCGCCAATGTCCATCGCGAAGCCGCAGGCGGTGCCGATGGGATTGTCGAGAAGTTCCGAGCCGACCGGCAGCATCGCCTGCTTGCGGTTGTTGGGCGACATTTTGCGATTGCGGCGGGTGAAGAACGATTCCATCCGCACCAGCCAATGCTCGTTGAGCACGAGCTCGACCCCGGCGGCCTGCGCGGCGATCTCCTGCGAGAGGTCGTCTACGGTGGGGCCGAGGCCGCCATTGACGATGACTGCGTCGGCGCGCTCGGCGGCGAGGCGGAAGGCGGTGAGCAACGCCTCGCGGTCGTCGCCGACCGTGGTGCCCCAGTACACGTCGAGCCCGACATCCTCGAGCTTCTGGCTCATGTAGCCGAAATTCGTGTTGGTGATCTTGCCGGTGAGCACCTCGTCACCGGTGCAGATGATCTCGATACGCATGATGCTATGCCGCCGCCTCTTTCTGGACCTTCGGATCGTAGTTCGCGTCGTACCAGTAGGCGAGCCATTCCGCGTAGGTGATCGGCGGCCATTGCGGCGGGTTCGCGGCGGATGTGCAGGTCGGCAGGCAGGCGATCTCGGTATCGAAGTTGGGGCCGAGGAAGAACGGGATGGCGTAGCGGTCGCCCTGCGTCGGCGGCAGGGCGCGATGGGGCGTGGACTTGAAGCGGCCGTTGGTCCAACGCTTCATCATGTCGCCGGCGTTCACCGCGAAGGAGCCGGGGATGTAGGGCACGTCGAGCCAGTTGCCCGAGGGCATTCGCACTTGCAGGCCGGGAATTTCCGATTGGGCGAGGAAGGTGAGGAAGTTTGCGTCGGTGTGTGGCGCGATGCCGAACTGATTGGCCTCCGCGCGCACCGGTGGATAGTGCGACAGGCGGAACGAGAACTGGCTGTCGGTGAAGTCGGCGTCGAAGCGGGTGGGCTCGAGGTCGAGTGCGACGGCGACGGCGGGCAGCAGGCGGCGCGCGAGATGGTCCATGCGATCGACATAGTCGAGCACGGCGGCGCGGAAGCCTGGCAGCTCGGCTTCGACCAGCCAGACATTGGGTCCGACGAAGCGGCGGCCGGAGCGTAGGAGAGGGTCGTCCGGCCCGCGCTCGCGCTTGATGAAGAATGCCTCGTTGAGATCGGGCTTGTCGTTCTTGTTCACGTCCGACGTCCACACCGCGTACTTGCTCATCGCCATGTAGCCGTTGTTGTGCTCGTTCATCCTGAGCGCGAGCTTTTGCTCCATCGGCAGCGCGTGAAACCGGCGCGCCTCGGCGAAGGTGCGGTCGATCGCCGATTGCGGCACGTCGTGGCCGGTGAGCACGAGGAAGCCGACCGTGGTGAGCGCGTCGTGGATTTGCCGTGAAGTGGCCTGCAACGCGCCCGGCTGCTGCGCTAGGAAGTCGCTGAGGTCGATGACGGGGATCGCTTCGGTCATGGACGGTCTCCCTGCGGATCGGATGATGCTAGCAGCCGGGAACTCCGGTGCGGAAGCTCGGGGCAGGCGCTTGCTTGACCCCTTGGGGGGATTGACCTCCAATGACGCGAGTGCGCTTGCGCAACCGTTCTTTCAATCGGGTGGATGGGAGGGGCTGATGCACGACACGGTCATTCGCGGCGGAACCATCGTCGACGGCAGCGGCAAGCCGGGCTTCACCGGCGACGTGGCGATCGAGGGCGACCGCATCGCGGCGGTGGGCGGCAAGCTCGGGCCGGCGAAGCGCGATGTGGACGCGAGCGGAATGCTGGTGACGCCCGGCTGGGTCGACGCGCACACGCATTACGACGGCCAGGCGACCTGGGACCCGCTGCTGTCGCCTTCATCCTGGCACGGCGTGACGACATTGCTGTTCGGCAATTGCGGCGTGGGCTTCGCGCCGGTGCGGCGCGAGCACCATGAGGCGCTGGTGGCGCTGATGGAAGGTGTCGAGGAAATCCCCGGTGTTGCGCTGTTCGAGGGATTGAAGTGGGATTGGGAGAGTTTTCCCCAGTATCTCGACGCGCTGGAGCGCACGCCGCGCGCCATCGATATCGGCGCGCAGATCCCGCATCATCCGCTGCGCGTCTATGTGATGGGCGAGCGGGCGATCCGTCGCGAGCCGGCCACCGGCGAGGATATCGCGACGATGCGGCGGCTCACCGAGGACGCGCTCAAGGCCGGCGCGTTCGGCTTCACCACCTCCCGCACCAATTCGCACAAGACGCCGGATGGGGAATACGTGCCGGGGCGTTACTCCGAGATCGACGAGCTGCTCGGCATCGGCGCCGCGTTCAAGTCGGTGCGCCACGGCGCGTTCGGGATCAACAGCGATTTCGACGACGAGGGCGTCGAGCTTGACTGGATGGCGCGGCAGGCGAAGGAGACCGGCCGGCCGGTGTGGTTCCTGCTGACCGACCGCCCGACCGACCCGCAACGCTGGCGCCGGCTGATGGACGGCGTGCGCGCGGCGCGCGCGCAGGGGGCGATGGTGACGGCGCAGGTCGCGGGGCGGCCGGTGGGCGTGCTGCTGGGGATCGACACGGCGCTCAATCCGTTCTCGATCCGCCCGAGCTACCAGGCGCTGCTGCGCCTGCCACCGGCCGAGCGCATCGCGCGGCTGCAAGACCCCGAGGTGCGGCGCACCATCCTGGGCGAGGTGCCGTCGCCGCAGCTCGTCGGCCTGCTGTCGCAATTCCGCCAGCACATCGTGACGCGGTGGGACCGCATGTTCCCGATGAGCGATCCGCCGGATTACGAGCCGCCGGCGTCGAGCAGCATCGCCGCGATGGCCGAGCGCGAGGGGCGGACACCCGACGAGGTGGCGTACGACTATCTCGCGGGCGGGATCGACCGGTTCCTGTTCTTCCCGGTGGTCGGCTACAACGAGGACAACCACAACGTCATTCGCGAGATGCTGTCCGATCCCGCGACCATCCTCGGGCTCAGCGACGGCGGCGCGCATTGCTCCTCGATCGTCGATGCCAGCTTGCCGAGCTTCATGCTGGCGCATTGGGGACGCGACCGGGCGCGCGGGCCGAAGCTGCCGATCGAGATGCTGGTGAAGCGCCAGACCAGCGAGACGGCGGGGTTCTTCGGCTTCAAGGATCGCGGCACGCTGGCGCCGGGGTTGCGCGCCGATATCAACGTGCTCGATCTAGAGAAGCTGCGGCTGCACATCCCGGAGGTGCGCTACGACCTGCCGGCCGGCGGGCGGCGGCTGGTGCAGCGGGTGGACGGCTATAGGGCGACCTATGTGGCGGGGGTTCCGGTGTTCGAGGAGGGTGAGCATACCGGGGCGCTGCCGGGTCGGTTGGTGCGGGCGGGGGCGTAGTTACCCCTCACCCCACGCTCGCAAGACCCCTCCCCCAACCCCCTCCCGCAAGGGGAGGGGGCTCTTCTTCTCCCTCTCCCCTTGTGGGAGAGGGCCGGGGTGAGGGGTTTCGGACTCCGGCCTACCCCTTGTTCACCAACGGGCAGCCGCCCTGGTCCAACGGGCGGATCGATTCGTCGGGCGGGATCGTGGCGAGGATCTTGTAGACGTCCCACGGTCCCTTCGACTCCTCGGGCTTCTTCACCTCGACGAGATAGGCATTGCGCATGACGCGGCCGTCGGCGCGAATCCAGCCGTCTTTCGTCACCGGGTCGTTGATCCTCAGCTCGCGCATCTTCGCCACAACCGCCTTCGTGTCGTCGGTACCGGCGGCTTGCACCGCCTTCAGGTAGTGCAAGGTCGCGCCATAGTCGGTGAAATGGATGAAGTTCGGCGGGGTGCCGTGCTTCTCCATGAAACGCTTGCTGAAAGCCCGCGTCTCGTCGTTGAGGTCCCAGTAGCCGAAATCCGTCGTCACCAGCCCCTGCGCCGCCTTGAGGCCGAGCGCGTGGACGTCCTGGATGACGACGAGCAGCGCGGCGAGCCGCTGGCCGCGCGCGACGATGCCGAATTCCGCCGCCTGCTTCACCGAGTTGATGAAGTCACCGCCGGCATTGGCGAGCCCGACTACCTTGGCGCCGGAGCCCTGCGCCTGCAGCAGAAAGGACGAAAAATCCGAGTTGCTGAGCGGCACTTTCACCGACCCGAGCACCTTGCCGCCGGCCTGTTCGACGAAGCGGGATGTGTCGCGCTCGAGCGAATGGCCAAACGCGTAGTCGGCGGTGAGGAAGAACCAGGTGTTGCCGCCTTGCTTGACCAAAGCGCGTCCGGTGCCGGAGGCCAGCGCGTAGGTGTCGTAGGTCCAGCCGAAGCCGACCGGCGAGCAGGCCTTGCCGGTGAAGTCCGACGAGGCGGCGGCGGTGTTGATGAGGATGCGGTTCTTCTCGCGCGCGACGGTCTGCACGGCGAGGGCGACGGCGGAGTTCGCCACGTTGGTGATGACGTCGACCTTGCCTTCGTCGATCCATTTGCGCGCGATCGCCGAGCCGATATCCGCCTTGTTCTGATGGTCGGCGGATAGTACCTCGATCGGCTTGCCGAGCACCTTGCCGCCGAAATCGTCGACCGCCATTTGCGTGGCGAGGATGGAGCCGGTGCCGGTGTTGTCGGTGTAGAGGCCGGTGAGATCGGTCAGCACGCCGATGCGCACGACGTTGTCCGAGATTTGCGCATGCGCCGGCGAGACGTAGGCCGGCGCCACGCCTGCCAGGACCGAGCCGAGCAGGATCGCGAGTAGCGACTTCACGTTGTTCTCCCTGTTATGCGGAGCCCTGGGATGGGCTCTCCACCGTTGAGTAGCCCAGCCTGCCGATCCGGGCAAAGCATCGGCATCCGATACGACGCCACCATCCCGCCATGTGGCGTGCGTCTCTCGTCGCCCGGAAGAAAGCGATTTAAACTTGGAACGATGGGAGGTCCGCCGCAGCCATGCCCGTGATCCGCCGCCTTGTCGCGATCCTTGCCGCCGACGTGGCGGGATACGCGCGGCTCGTGGGGGCCGACGAGGAGGATACGTTCAAGCGGCTGCGGGCATATCGGCGCGAGCTGATCGACGTGAGGATCGCCGAATACCGCGGCCGGATCGTGCAGGAGACCGGCGACGGGCTGCTGGTCGAGTTCCCCAGCATCGTCGAGGCGGTGCGCTGCGCGATCGAGGTGCAGCAGCAGATGGCGACGCGCAACGACCGGTTCCCGGCGGAGCGGCGCATCGAGTTCCGCATGGGCATCAATCTCGGCGACGTCATAGAGGAGGGCAGCGACATCTTCGGCGACGGGGTGAACATCGCGGCGAGGCTGGAGGCGCTGGCCGAGCCCGGCGGCCTCTATCTCAGCGCCGCCGCGTACGACCAGGTGCGCGACCGGATCGACTTCCCGTTCGAGGACATGGGCGCCCAGCAGGTCAAGAACATCGCCCGGCCGGTTCGCGCCTATCGCGCCCTGCTGGGAACGGGGCGGAGTGCCGTCGCCCAAGGTAGCTCTCCGCTCTCCGACAAGCCGTCGATCGCTGTGCTGGCGTTCACCAACATGAGCGACGATCCGGAACAGGAGTTCTTCGCGGACGGGATCGCCGAGGACATCATCACGGTTCTGTCGAAGTCGCGGTCCCTGCTGGTCATCGCGCGCAATTCGAGCTTCGTCTACAAGGGAAAGGCGACCGCGCTCAGCGATATCCGCCGTGATCTCGGGGTGCGCTACGTGCTCGAAGGCAGCGTGCGCAAATCCGGCAATCGCGTGCGGGTGACGGCGCAGCTGATCGACGCGACGACGGGCGGGCATCTGTGGGCCGAGCGCTACGACCGCGACCTCGCCGACATCTTCGCGGTGCAGGACGAGATCACCGCCAGCGTCTCCGCCGCGATCCAGCCGGCGCTGGAGAGCAGCGAGCGACGGCGCGCGGCGCGCAAGCCGCCCCACAGCCTCGATGCGTGGGAGAGCTATCATCGCGGGATGTGGCATTTCGCCAAGGTGGAGGCGGCCGAGTACGAGAAGGCGCGGAGCTTCCTGCAGCGCTCGCTGGAACTCGATCCGCAATTCGCCGCGGCGGCAGCTGCTCTGGCGCTCACCTATCTCAACGAGATCACCCTGTTCCGCGCCGATCTCCGCGCGGTCAATGTGCCGCTGGCGATGCAGCACGCGATCCGGGCGGTGGCGATCGACCCGACGGACGCGACGGGCCATGCGGCGCTGGCGCGGGCGCTGTGGATTTCGGGGCGGCACGCGGAGAGCCTGGTGCAGGCGGACATCGCGATCGACCTCGACCCGAGCTCGGCGGTGGCGCAGGGTGCCCAGGGCGGCGCGCGGCTGTGGGGAGGCTTTCCGCGCGAGGCGATCGAGCCGCTGCGGCGGGCGATGCGGCTGAGCCCGTTCGACCCGATGACGCCGCTATGGCTGCACTTCATCGCCCGGGCGCACTACTACGCGGGCGAGTACGATGGGTCGATCGCTGTCGCCCGGCAGCTTGGCCGGTCGTTGCCCAATTTCCGCCAGCCCTACAATACGCTGATCGCAGCACTCGGCCAGGTCGGTCGGGTGGAGGAGGCGAGGGCGGTGATGCACGAGGGGCTGGAGCGGTTCGGCGAGCGGTTCCGCTATTTCATGTCGCTCCCGCTCGACGAAATCCGCGAGCTCCGCCCGGAAGACCGCGAGCATATGATCGAGGGGTTCCGCAAGGCGGGGTTAGTGTAGTGCCTGGGCCTTTCGTGGGCTTGGATCGGTCGCCGGGGACCACGGGGACAGAACGGATGTCGATTGTGATTGACGCGAATATTAACTAACGACATATTCTCCCGGTCATGAGCCCCCCTGTGTCCTCCTCACCCCCGAGCGGCCTGATGCCGCGCCTGGCGGGGTTCTTCGAGGCGCTGCGGCAGGTGGTGATGACCCAGTGCGGGCGCTGGCAGCTGATGACCCCGCTCATTCCGCTCGGGCCGCTGGTCGGCGCGATGCTGAGCTATATCGGGGAGACCGGGCGGCGGCTCGCCGCCCTGCACGCCCGCTTCGCCGCGGGCAAGCTTCCCGCCGCACCGCG
>JAFKFI010000021.1 GCA_017307285.1 Alphaproteobacteria bacterium
AAGGCGCCGGCGTTGTTCATCGCCTCGTAGGCCATCCCCGCACTCATCGCCCCGTCGCCGATCACGCAGATCACGTTGCGCTCGTCGGGCTGGCGGCTGTTTTGCCGCTCGCGCTCGCTGCCGCTCGCTGCCGCGGTCGCCGCCTTGAGATCGCGCGCCACCGCCATGCCGAGCCCGGCCGAGATCGAGGTGGAAGAGTGCGCCGCGCCGAACGGGTCGTATTCGCTCTCGGCCCGCCGCGTGAAGCCGGACAGCCCACCGCCCTGGCGCAGGGTGCGGATGCGGTCGCGCCGTCCGGTGAGGATCTTGTGCGGATAGGCCTGGTGCCCGACGTCCCAGATCAGCCGATCATGCGGCGTGTCGAACACCGCGTGCAGCGCCACCGTCAGCTCCACCACCCCCAGCGCCGAGCCGAGATGCCCCCCCGTCACCGACACCGCGTCGATCGTCTCCGCCCGCAGCTCGTCCGCTACCTCGCGCAACTGCTCGGCCGACAAATTCCGCAAATCCGCAGGAACCATCACCCGGTCCAGCATCGGGGTCCGCACTGCGCTCATGCCATTCGCCTTCGGTCGTATGATCTCGAGTAACGCATCACCCCCCGCGAACGTGTCTCCGATTCGGCACGGCTCCTCCGAGTCGCGGGAGCACCCTCGCCTTACGTCATCCAGCGTTCAGATGGGCATGGAGGCTTCCTTGGGACCCCGGATTCACGCGGCCGTTTCGCCGACCTGCTCCCAGACGTTGCTGAAAAGCCACAGTGACCCGACCCTTGTGTGACTTCTGCGCGGGGGGCGGTTTACCTTATCGGCCCGGTCCATGCCATACGGGCGCCGGGCGGGTCCGGGCGGCGACGACCGCCAGGAGAGCTCATTGGCGCTATGCGGAGTGGAGTAGCAGCGTGATGCGTGTTGTCCTGGCCCAGCCACGAGGCTTCTGCGCGGGGGTCGAGCGGGCCATCGAGATCGTCGAGCGTGCCCTGAAGAAGTACGGGCCGCCGATCTATGTGCGCCACGAGATCGTCCACAACCGCCACGTGGTCGAGGATCTGCGCACCCGCGGGGCGGTGTTCGTCGATGAGCTCGACGAGATCCCGCCCGGCGCGATGACTGTGTTCAGCGCCCACGGCGTTGCCCGGCGCGTCGAGGAAGCAGCGGCCGCACGCAACCTGCCGGTGATCGACGCGACCTGTCCGCTGGTCGCCAAGGTGCACAACGAGGGCCGCCGCTATGCCGCGCAAGGCCGCGAGATCGTGTTGGTCGGCCATGCCGGCCACGCGGAGGTCGAAGGCACCATCGGCCAGGTGCCAGGCAAGGTGCATCTGGTGCAGACCGCCGAGGACGTCGCGAAGCTCGAGGTCGGCGACCCCGAGCGGCTGGCCTACATCACGCAGACCACGCTCTCGGTCGACGATACGCGCGGCATCATCGCCGCCCTGAAGCAGCGCTTCCCGGCGGTGGTCGGGCCGGATGTTCGCGACATTTGCTACGCGACACAGAACCGGCAGCAGGCGGTCCGCGATCTCGCGAAACAGGTCGAGATCATCCTGGTGGTCGGCTCGCGCAACAGCTCCAACTCCAACCGGCTGCGCGAGATCGGCGAGGAGCTGGGCCGGCCGAGCTACCTGATCGACGACGCGAGCCATCTCCGCGCCGAGTGGTTCGACGGCGTGGAGGTGGTCGGCCTCACGGCGGGAGCCTCGGCGCCCGAGATGCTGGTAAAAGGTGTACTGGAGGGGTTGCGCCAATTCGGGGATGTGAGCATTTCCACCTTGGCCGGGGTGGCTGAGGACGTGCGCTTCCGCTTCCCCGCCCAGCTCGCTGATACGTAACCGGGTCTCCCGAGGGGTACTAGCATGGCCGTGCCGTTGAATCAGGCGATCCGCGTGGGCGCCTACGTGCTCAAGCAGCACCTGATCGGACGCAAGCGATATCCCCTAGTGCTGATGCTGGAGCCGCTGTTCCGCTGCAATCTCGCCTGCGCCGGCTGCGGCAAGATCGACTACCCCGCCGAAATCCTCAACCAGCGGCTCTCGGTCGCCGACTGCCTCGAGGCCGTCGACGAGTGCGGCGCCCCGGTGGTGGTGATCGCCGGCGGCGAGCCGCTATTGCATCGCGAGATCGAGCAGGTGGTCGAGGGCGCCATCGCGCGCAAGAAGTTCGTCATCGTCTGCACCAACGCCCTGCTGCTCGAGAAGAAGATGCACCTGTTCAAGCCCGGCCCGTATTTCACCTGGTCGGTGCATCTCGACGGCGCCCGCGCCGAGCACGACGCCTCAGTGTGCCAGGAGGGCGTCTACGATCGGGCCGTGGCGGCGATCGCGAAGGCCAAGCAGGCCGGCTTCCGCACCATCATCAACGCGACGCTGTTCAACAACGCCGAGCCCGAGAAGGTCGCGTCGTTTTTCGACGACGTGATGGCGATGGGCATTGACGGCATCAGCGTCTCGCCGGGCTACGCCTATGAGCGCGCGCCGGACCAGCAGCACTTCCTCAACCGGCGCGCCACCAAGGAGCTGTTCCGCGGCATCTTCGCCCGCCAGGGCAAGGGTTCCTGGAAGGGCAAGTGGGCGTTCAACCAGTCCTCGATGTTCCTCGACTTCCTCGCCGGCAACCAGACCTTCCACTGCACGCCCTGGGGCAACCCGACGCGGACCTATTTCGGCTGGCAGCGGCCTTGCTACCTGCTCGGCGAGGGCTACGCCAAGACCTTCAAGGAGTTGATGGAGACCACGGACTGGGACCGCTACGGCACCGGCAACTACGAGAAATGCGCCGACTGCATGGTGCATAGCGGCTACGAGGCAACGGCCGTGACCGAGACCATCCGCAAGCCGTGGAAGGCGGCGGCGCAGGCAATGCGCGGCATCCGCACCGAGGGCGCTATGGCCGCCGAGATCCCGCTCGATAACCAGCGCCCGGCGGAGTACGTGTTCAGTCGGCATGTCGAGACGGCGTTGGCTCGGATCAGGGCGAAGGGCAAGGCATCGCGGGTGGCCGAGGCGGGGGATTAGATTCGGAGCCTCGGGCGGCGGACTTTGTGCGCCCCCCCTGGGTCCGTAGATCCGTTGAAACTCGCTGCTACGACCGCTTGCAGCCAACCGGCGGTGAGCGGAGATAAGACCCGAGCACGGCGGCGATGCGGCAGGGGCTGATCGTCCGGCGGATGCGGGCCGGTTGGCGGTGCAGGTTCAGCAGGGTGGCCCCTCCTCCGGTCAGCGCCACCCGCGTGATCCCCGCCCGCCCGACACGAGGCCCGCCAGGGATCGGCAAGCCGGCGCCCACCGCCGCGACCGCCAGCCGGTAGTAGCTCGCGAGTTCGGGCGTGCGAGAATGATAGAAGCCGATCGCGGCGTACCAGTTGTCGTCGGCGCCGTCGTGCAGCGAGCGCAGGAAGCGGGCGGCATAGTCGGCGTTGATCGCGGGGTCGAACGCGTCGTCGAGCGAGCGGAAAGCGTTCGGGTGCATTTGCAGGTCGACCTGCATACAGCCGACATCCATGAACCGCACCCCGTTGGCGAGGCCCTGTCGCGCCCAGGCGATCGCCTCGGCCTTGGTGGCGAAGAAATAGCCCTGCCCATCCGCGTTGATCGTCCAGGGCCAGGGTTCGAGCTTGCCCTCGGCATTGCGGCGCCCGCTCTCCACCTTGGCGATGGTGACGAGCAGGCCGGGCGGCGTGTCGTGCTTGCGTTCGGCCTGCAGGATGGCGCCGGCGCAGAGGGCGGTCTGGCGCGGGCCGGGTTGGGCGTGGGCCGTCAGGGGCATGAGGAGTAGGAGGCAGGCGGCGAGGATGCCCGCTGCCGGGCCGAGACCCCTCACCCCAACCCTCTCCCGCAAGGGGAGAGGGGGAAAAAAGCCCTCTCCCCTTGTGGGAGAGGGTTGGGTGAGGGGGTCGCGCGCACAAGCGAACGCCGGGCCGCCGCGGCATCCCGGGCGAGCCCCACTAGCGCCAGGAGCTGGCCAGGACGGGCTGCCAGGGAGCGGAGCACGCTGAGCAGACCGATCGCCCCCCGTGCATCCAGCGCCACCAGCGCCGCCGGCGGCAAATCCCGCGTAGCCGGGTCGCAGATCGCGCGCAAGGCGGCGAAGGGCAGCGCGTGCTCCAACGCGACTTGCGCGACCGCGCCGCTCTCCAGATCCACCGCTCCCGCACCGCTCATCTGGAACAGATGCCGCTTTTCGGCGGCACTCGCCACCGCTGTTTCGCCGCATAGCAAGGTGCTGCCGTCGGCGCGTCCGAGCAGCGTGGGGTCGGTGGGCAGGGGCGAGCCGGCCAGCAGCACGAAAGACGGGATCACGAGATCACCCGCCCGCAGCGCGGGGTCGAGTCCACCGGCGAGGCCGAAGCTGACCAGCCCCGCCACGCCCTGCGCCACGAGCTCCCGCGCGGCGCGCTCGGCGCCTGGGGCGGTGCCGCCGCCGATCGCCACGAGCCAGCCCGAGCGTCGGGCGATCCGCGCCTCCGCGCGAAGCCCAACGACCATCCCCATCCGGTCAGAAGCCAAACGCGACCTTGCGCGAGTTGCCCCGCCGCAGGTTGCGATAGCGCGCCAAAGCGAGCAGCGGGAAGAACAGCCGATAGCCGTGATAGCGCAGATAAAACACGCGCGGGAAACCGACCGCCGTGTAGGGCAGTTCGCGCCACTCGCCGTCGCTGCCTTGCGTCGCGACCAGGTATTCGAGTCCGCGCGCCACGGCCGGATGCTCCGCCTCGCCTGCCGCCATCAGGCCGAGCACCGCCCAAGCGGTCTGCGACGGCGTGCTCTCCTTATATTGTCCATGCGGCGCGTCGCCGTAGCTCGCCTCGTCCTCGCCCCAGCCGCCATCCTCGCGCTGCACCGACACGAGCCACGCCACCGCGCGGCGCACGCACGGATCGTCGGGTGGCACCCCCGCCGCGTTCAGGGCGCACAGCACCGACCAGGTGCCGTAGATGTAGTTGGTGCCCCAGCGGCCGAACCAGCTGCCGTCCGCCTCCTGATCCCCGCGCAGAAAAGCGAGGCCGCGCTCTATCACCGCGCGGTCCTCGGGGCGGCCGAGCTGCGCGAGGAACGAGATGCAGCGCGCCGTGACATCGGCGGTCGGCGGGTCGAGCAGCGCGCCGTGGTCGGCGAAGGGGATGTGGTTGAGATGGTAATGCGTGTTGTCGGCGTCGAACGCGCCCCAGCCGCCGCCGCGCGACTGCATGGCGATGATCCAGTCCCGCGCGCGCTCGATGGAGGCGGCGTGCGCGGGGTCGCCGTTGCGGTGCAGCAGCATGGCGACGACGGCGGTGTCGTCCACGTCCGGATAGTGCGCGTTGTTGTACTGGAACGCCCAGCCGCCGGGCGGCGCGCCGGGCCGCGCGTCGGCCCAGTCGCCCACCACATCGTTGATCTGCCGCTCGCGCAGCCACGCGCACGCCGCATCGACGCTGGGCGCCGCTGCGCTGTCCGCCTCGGCAACCGCGTGGCCGGCGAGGCCGGTGTCCCAGATCGGCGACAGGCAGGGCTGGCAATAGGCGCGGTCCGGCTGGACCACCAGCAGCTTGCGCACCGAGGCCCAGGCGGTGGCCGCGTCCGGGTGATCGGGCGCGTAGCCGAGCGTGTCGAACATCATCACGCTGTTGGCCATCGCCGGGTAGATCGCGCCCAGCCCGTCCTCGCCGTTCAGCCGCTCGGTGACGAAGTTCACGGCACGAGCAACCGCGCGGCGGCGCGTGACGCGCGGAAACAGCGGCGCCGCCAACCGCAGCACGACATCGATGCCCTTGAAGAAGCGGCCCCAGGCGGAGCGGTACGGCCCCCTGATCCAGTCGCGCACCCGCGCAGGCGGGGTCACGAACAGCTCGGGGACGCCGATCCCACGCGGATTGCGGGCGAGTGGGCGCAGCGCCATCAGCACCAGCAGCGGCACGATCACGGTGCGCGACCAGTAGGACACCTTGCTGAGATGGAAGGGAAACCAGCGCGGCAGCAGCATGATCTCGACCGGCATCACGGGCACCGCGCGCCACGGCACCTGCCCGAACAGGGCGAGCTGGGCGCGGGTGAACACGTTGCTCCGCTCGGCGCCCCCATGCGCGAGAATGGCCTCACGGGCGCGCACCATGTGCGGCTCGTCCGGCCGGTCGCCGATCGCCTTCAGGGCGAAATAGGCCTTCACGCTGGCCGAGAGATCGAAGGCGCCGTCGTGGAACAGCGGCCAGCCGCCATGCCCGCCTTGAATCGAGCGCAGGTAGACGCCGATCTTGCTTTCGAGTTCCGGCTCGATGCGGTCGAGGAAGTGCTCGAGCAGCACGTATTCGGCCGGGATGGTGGCATCGGCCTCCAACTCGAATACCCAGTGGCCATCGGCGTTCTGTCGCGCGGCCAGCGCCTCGCCCGCGCGCGTGATGGCATGCGCCAGCCGTTCGTCGGGCAGACCTGCGGGAGAGGCGGTTTCAAGCGGCATGGAGAAGAAGCTCGGCGGCGGTGCGGCCCGACCTGATGGCACCTTCGATGGTGCCGGGCAAGCCAGTGGCGGTCCAGTCGCCGGCCAGCGTGAGGTTAACAAGGCCGCTGCCTGCGGCCGGGCGGAGCCGCTCCTGCTCGGCGGTGGCGGCGAACGTGGCGCGCTTCTCCTTCACCACGCGCCAGGCCGGCATCGGGCCGGACAAGCCGAACGCGGCGCACACATCCGGCCAGGCGGCGGCGGCGATGCTCTCTGCTGGCTGGTCCACCATGCGGTTGGCCGCGCTGATCGTCACCGAGACGTGACCCGGCTTGGCGAACACCCATTCGGCGACGCCACCGATCAACCCGACGAACCCCGCGCGCGCCCCGTCTGCCTCGGCGCGGAAATGGACGTTGAGGATGGCTTCGAAGGCGGTGGGAGCACGCAAGCCGGGAACCAGATCGGCCGCCACCGAGGGCGGCACGGCAAGCACCACCGCTTCGCCCTGTGCCACTTGGATCGGCCCCGCCGGCGTGGCGATTTCCGCCACCCGGTTCCCGGTAATACGGAGCGCGGCGACACGCTGGCCCAGCCGCACGGTTGCCCCGGCGGCATTCAGGGCGTCGAGCGCCGGGTCGACCAGCGACGCGGCAAGACTGGCGCGCGGGAACCAAGGCACGCAGGCATCACCGCCCTGCATCAGCGTCTCCCGCACCACCGCGCCGAGCAATGACGCAAGCCCAGCCTCCGGCCGCGTGTTCAGCGCGGCAATCGCCAGCGGTTCGAGCAGGCGTTCGTAGAGCGCCCCGTGCGGCAGCACCGAGGCGACGGTCGCCCCGGAACGCGAGAACCGCAGCCTCAGCAGCGAAAGATAGTCGAGAGGCCTTGTGCCAGGCACCCGGCGGGCGCGGGAGAAGATCCACCACGGCAGCCGCCCCCCGCTCGGCCGCACCGTCCACCGCTCGCCGCTGCGCGCATCGAGGAAGGGGAAGAACGGCTCGCCCGGACCGCCCAGCGTCTCGCGGGCGCCGATGCGGTCGACATAGGCGAAGGCGGCGCGGTTGCCCGACAGTAGCAGGTGGTTGCCGTTGTCCACCACGCAGCCGAGCTCGCGGTCGAAATACGACCGGCAGCGCCCGCCCGCCTGCGGCCCCGCCTCGTACAGCGTGACCCTCTGGCCGCCATCGGCGAGCGCCAGCGCCGCCGAGAGTCCCGCGAGCCCCCCGCCGACGACGTGAACTGCCCTGCCCGTCACGCCAGCCCGTAACGCAACGCCAGCCAGAGCTTCTGCCATTTGGGCAGGCTGACCCGCTCGGCCGGCCGATCCCAGCCGCGCCGCTCGATCCGGGCGAGCAGGGCGGCGTAGGTCGCCCCCATCAGCCGGGCCGGCTTCATCGCCGGGCGATCGCAGCGGCGCATCGCCTCGTGCGCGTCGCGGAAATAGCTATGCGCGAGATCGGCAACGCGCTGGCAGGCGCGGGCAAGTCCCGACGCGCCGAGTGCGGCGCGCGGGTCATGCGGCACGCCGGCCTCATCGAGATACTCGCGCGGCAGATAGAGCCGGCCTCGCTCGGCATCCTCCTGCACGTCGCGCAGGATATTGGTCAGCTGCAGCGCGCGGCCGAGCGCGTAGGCAACCTGGTCGGCATCCGCCGAGGCGTCGCCGAAAGCGCGCACCGAGAGCCGCCCGACGGCCGAGGCCACCCGGTCGCAATAGAGGTCGAGCGTGGCGAGGTCGGGCGCCACGATCGCCGTCTCGGCATCCATCTGCATCCCGTCGATGATGGCGAAAAAATCCTCCCGCCGGAGATCGAAACGCTGCACCGCCCGCAGCAGCACCCGCGTCACTGCATCGTCCGCCGCGCCGCGATAGAGCCCGTCGATGCGCCTACGCCAGGCATCGAGCTGCGGCACCTTGTCGGCGAAGGCCACCTCCTCGTCGGCGATGTCGTCCACCTTCCGGCAGAAGGCGTAGATCGCATACATCGCGAGGCGCCGGTCGGGCGGCAGCACGCGCATTCCGCGGTAGAACGAGGTGCCGGCGGCACGCACGATCGCCTCCACCGCGTCGAGATCGGCCTGGTCGGCGTCAAGCGCGGTCACGGCAGGTACCGCAGCGCCGCCGCGACGCTTAGCACGGCGTCGCCCTTGGTCAGCTTGATCCGCCGTGCCAGCGGATCGCCGCACCTGAGCCGCCCCGTCAGCCGGCGCGCCAGCCCGACGATCACCCCCGTCTCCAGCCTCAGCCGCCGGTCGAGTGTGCGCCGGGGCAAATCCGCCGCCGCTCGGTTCAGCGCGTCCACCTCATCGAGCAGCCGGTCGAACACGCGACGCAATCCCGGCGTCTCCGCCGCCCCGCGCACCTCCGCGACACTGGACCCCGCCTCCGCGAGCCAATCCTCCGGCAGATAGCAACGATCCAAGCCAGCGAGGTCGCGCCCGCAGTCCTGCAAATGGTTCAGCACCTGCAATGAGGTGCAGAGCGCGTCCGATGGCGCATGCGTCGCCGCATCCTCGCCGTGCAGGTCGAGCACGTGCCGGCCGACCGGCATCGCCGAGTAGCGACAGTAATCGTAGAGCTCATCCCAACTCGCATACCGTCGCTTGGTCGCGTCGCGCCGGAACGCCACCAGCAGATCGAGCGAGTGCTGCGCGGTCACGCCGGTCTCGGCCAGACTCGCCCGCAACCTGAGCGCGCTTGGCGACCCGCCTTCGCGGCGCCCCAACAGGACCTCCTCCATCGTGTCCAAACGAAAAACCTTGTCCTCGGCGGCGAGGGTCGGACTGTCCGCGATGTCGTCCGCATTGCGGGCAAAGGCGTAGAAGGCGTGAACGTGCGGCCGGAGGCGTGGCGCGATCAGCGCCGAGCCGACGGGGAAATTCTCGTCCCCCCGGTCTTTGCCCGACCACGTCTCGACGCTCTCCAGCACGGTGGCGCTCATGCGTCGGCTCCCTGATAGGCCCGGCTCTTCCACACCACCCCGCGCCCCCGCGCATGGTCGAGCGCCGAGCCGATGGTCGCCGCCATGTAGAACACCGCGACCAGCGGCAGGAACGGCGCCCAGAGCGGCGACCGGCCGAAGCGCCGCAACGTCGGCAGGTACGAGCCAGCCGCGCCGACCCAGGCCGCCAGCCCGAGCCAGCGCGCGGCGCCATCGCCAAACAGTGCGAGCCCCGGCGGGACGAGCCAAGTCAGCGCCATCCCAAGAATGCACAGCACCAGCAGCACCGGCGAGCGCCGCAGCTGGACGTAGGCGGTGCGCGCCACCATGCGCCAAATATCCGCCGCCGCCGGATAGGGGCGGATCGAACGCGCCAGCCCGCTATGCCCGAGCCACACGCGCCCGCCCCGCTTCACCGCGGCCGCCAGCGCCACGTCGTCGATCAGCGCACCGCGCACCGCCTCGATCCCGCCGATCCGCTCCAGCGCCCTTCGGCGCACCAGGATCGTCCCGCCCGCCGCCGCCGCCGTCGCGCGCAGCGGGTCGTTCGCCCAGGCGAACGGGTAGAGCAGCTGGAAGAAGAACACGAAGGCGGGCACCAGCGCGCGCTCCGCAGGGCTCTCGCAGTTCAACGCCACCATCTCGGAAACGAGGTCGAGCCCGTGGCGCTCGGCCTGCGTCACCAAGGTCGCGACGTGCCTCGGATCGTGCTCGATATCGGCATCGGTCAACAGCACGAGCTCCGCATCGCCCGCCTCCGCCACCCCTTGCGCCACCGCCCAGAGCTTGCCGCTCCAGCCGGCCGGGCGCGGGCGGCCGTCGAGCACGGTGAGGCGTGGATCGGCGAAGCGGCGGGCAATGTCGCCCGTGCCGTCGCCGCTGCCGTCATCCACGAGCACCACCCTGAGCGACCCCGCATAATCCTGCGCCAGCAGCGAGGCGAGGCAGCGGGCGATCACCGGCGCCTCGTCGCGCGCCGGCACCACCACGGCCACATCCGGCGCCACGACCGGCCGGTCGGGCCGCAGCTCCGGGCCGGACTGCCAGAACCTGCCGTGCCAGCCGAGCAGATAGGCCCAGATCGCCACCGAGATCGCTGCGAGCCCCAGCATCAGGGCACCATCCCGTTGGCGCGGAACCACGCCACCGCGTCCTCCACCGCCGCGCGGGCCGGGCGGGCGCGGTAGCCGAGCTCAGCCTCCGCCTTGGCCGAGGAGAAGAACATCCGCTTCTTCGCCATCTTGAGGTGGTCGCGCGTCACCATCGGCTCGATCCCGGTCAGCCGCGCCAGCGTTTCCGCGCCCACCGCCACCGGCCACAGCATCTCATGGCGCAGCTTGATGCGCGGCGCCCGTCGGCCGGTCACGGAGGCGATCAGCGCCAGCAGGTCGCGCAGGAGAAAATTCTCACCCCCGAGAATGTATTTCTCGCCCACCGCGCCGCGTTCCAGCGCCAGCACATGCCCCTCGGCCACGTCGTCGACATGCACGACATTGAGCCCGGTATCGAGATAGGCTGGCATCCGCCCCGAGGCGGCGTCGGCGATCATCTTGCCGGTTGGCGTCGGCTTGATGTCGCGCGGGCCAACCGGTGTCGAGGGATTGACGATCACCGCCGGCAACCCGTGCGTCGCCACCATGTCGAGCACCGCCTGCTCCGCCCGATACTTCGACTTCTTGTAGAGGCCGACGATGGCCTCTTCGGTAACGGGCGTGGTCTCGCTGGCCGGCGTGCCGTCCTTGGTCAGGCCGAGGGCGGCGACACTGCTGCAATAGACGATCCGCTCCACCCCGGCCGCCTGTGCCGCCTGAATCAGTGCCACCGTGCCGCCGACATTGGCGCGGATCATCGCCTCGGGGTCGGGCACCCAGATGCGGTAGTCGGCGGCGACATGGAACAGGTAGCGGCAGCCCGCCACCGCGCGGGCGAGCGAGGCCGCGTCCGTCAGGTCGCCCTCCACCACCTCGGCGGCGAGGCCCGCAAGGTTGCGCCGGTCGCCGCCGGGCCGCGCCAGCACCCGTACGGCATGGCCGCGCGTCACGAGCGCGCGCGCGACGGCCGATCCGACGAAGCCGGTGGCACCCGTGACCAGGGTTGGGGCGTTCTGGGTCTGCACCGCCCCGCTATAGCCCGGGCTTGCCGGATTGGTGTAGAGCCGGCCGCCAACCTCGTCCGACGGACCCCCATTGAAGAAGCTGTCGATCGCGCTCGCCGCCCTGGGCCTTGCGGCCGCCACCGTGCTGGTGGGCTGGTTCGGCGTCGGCCATGTGGTCGAAGCCGTGCTCTCGGTGGGTTGGGGCGGCTTCGCCCTGCTGATCGCCTGGCAACTGGCACTGTTCGCCGTGCTGGCGCTGGCCTGGGCGATCATCGCGGGACGGCCGGAGGTGGCGCTCGGGGTGTTCTTCTGGGGCCGCATGGTGCGCGATTCGGCCACCACCTGCCTGCCCTTCTCGCCACTCGGCGGCTTCGTGCTCGGCACCCGCTCGATCACGTTGCTCGGCGTTTCCTGGCCGCTCGCCACCGCCTCGTTGGTGGTGGACGTGACGGCCGAGGTGCTGGCCCAGATGGTATTCGCGCTGATCGGCCTCTGCATCCTGATCGCGCGCGACCCCTACTCGCCGGTGGCCCAGCCCATCGCCATCGGCATCGGCATCGCCGTCGCCGCCACCGCCGGCTTCATCTGGGCGCAGCAGGGCGCCGGGGCGATCTTCGACAAGCTCGGCCGCCGCATCGCCGGGCACTGGTTCGACGACGCGCAGGAGCGGGTCGCGGTGCTGCAGGGCGAGATCGGCCTGATCTACGGCCGTGCCGGACGGCTTGCCCTGGGCTCCTTCATCCACCTGCTCGGCTGGATCGGCACCGCCATCGGCACCTGGATCGGCTTCAACCTGCTCGGCGTCGATCTCGACCTCGACGACGCCATCGCCATCGAGGCGCTCTTGCACGCCGTGCTCGCGGTGGCCTTCGTCGTCCCCGGCTACGCGGGAGTGCAGGAGGCCGCCTATGCCGGGATCGGAATGCTGTTCGGCGTCCCGCCGGACATCGCGCTCGGCATGTCCCTGCTGCGCCGCGCCAAGGACCTCGCGATCGGCATCCCGGTCCTGCTGGCGTGGCAATTCCTCGAAGTCCGCCGGCTGCGGGTGGTTTCGTCGGGGGAGTAGCACGCGCGAGCCGGCGGAATGAATTCCGCCCTACGAGATCGGCGGCGCGGGGCGGAATTCATTCCGCCCCCAATGTGCGGGTGGGCCGCCCCTCGATCGGATAGGCCGGATCGTTGTAGCCGGGGCTGGAAGCATGGCCGGGCACCACCAGCCGGTCCACCAGCGCCTCGTCCTCGGCGTCGAGCCGTACGTCGAGGCAGCTTGCGTATTCCTCCCACTGCTCCTCGGTGCGCGGGCCGCCGATCGCCGCCGTGAGCAGCGGGTTGCGCAGCACCCATCCCATCGCGAACTGCCCCGGCGTCAGGCCGCGCGCCCGCGCGTGCTCTGCCACCTCCTGGGCAATGCGCAGGCTCTCCGGTCGCCATTCGGTCTCCAGCATCCGCCGGTCCTGCCGTCCGGCGCGGGTGCCGGCGGGCGGCGGCACGTCGGGGCGGTATTTGCCGGTCAGCACCCCGCGCGCCAGCGGGCTGTAAGCCACCACGCCTAGCCCGAAATGCCCGCAGGCCGGCAGATGCTCCACCTCGGCCTGGCGGTTTAGCAGGTTGTAGAGCGGCTGGCTGGCGATCGGACGGTCGATACCCGCCTGGTCGCACAGCCGGCAAATCTCCGCGAGCCGCCAGGCGCGGTAGTTGGACACCCCGAACGAGCGGATCTTTCCCTGGCGCACCAGGTCAGCCAGCGCCCGCACCGTCTCGTCGAGCGGCGTGTCGTGGTCCTCCTTGTGCAGATAGAGCAGGTCGATCACGTCGGTGCCGAGCCGCCCGAGGCTGGCTTCGGTGGCCCCGAACACCGCCCGCCGCGACAAGCCGCCGCCGTTCGGCCCCTCGGCCACCTTGTTGGCGATCTTGCTCGCCAGCACCCACCAGCGCCGATCGTTAGCGATGGCTCGCCCGACCACCTCCTCGGAACGCCCGCCGGTATAGCCGTTCGCCGTGTCGATGAAGTTGACGCCCTGCTCTCTCGCCCGCGCGACGATGCGGGCGGCCGTCGGCTCGTCGGTCGGACCGCCGAACATCATAGTACCGAGGCACAGCGGCGAGACTTTCAGCCCATTGCGTCCCAGCCTGCGGTATTCCATCGCGCCCTCCCTGCGGCATACGCAAACCGTGTCACCGTGCGCGCAGCGCGGCAATCCGTCCTGACGCAAGCGAACGGGCAATCTCGTTTCTTATTCGCAACAATATAGACATGCCAAGGCAGCCGCCCCTGGCTATCGCATGAAAAGCCGGCCGATCCAGTTGTAGTCGCTCAGCCGACGCTCCGGGTTGGGCGGGCGCGGCGCAGGTCGCGCCGGCGGCGGTCGGAAGCGCGACGGCGCGGGCGGCGGGTCCGGCTCGAGCAGCCAAGGGTCGACGGCGCGGCGGCGGGCACGCGGCGGCTTCTCGCCGAGCGGGTAGCAGGGGGTCGGCTCCCAGCTCCTTGTCCCGTCGGGCAGCGTCACCCGGCGCATCCGCGGCGGGCCGCTCCCCGCCGGCGGCCTGGCCGGGCGGGGCGGCCTCGGGGCGCGCGGCTTGCGCGGCCGCGGTGGCCGGGGCGGCAGCCGCAGGATGTCGGGCAGCACGTCC
>JAFKFI010000168.1 GCA_017307285.1 Alphaproteobacteria bacterium
AAGGCGCCGGCGTTGTTCATCGCCTCGTAGGCCATCCCCGCACTCATCGCCCCGTCGCCGATCACGCAGATCACGTTGCGCTCGTCGGGCTGGCGGCTGTTTTGCCGCTCGCGCTCGCTGCCGCTCGCTGCCGCGGTCGCCGCCTTGAGGTCCCGCGCCACCGCCATGCCCAAGCCGGCCGAGATCGAGGTGGAGGAGTGCGCCGCGCCGAACGGGTCGTATTCGCTCTCGGCCCGCCGGGTGAAGCCGGACAGCCCGCCGCCCTGGCGCAGGGTGCGGATGCGGTCGCGCCGTCCGGTGAGGATCTTGTGCGGATAGGCCTGGTGCCCGACGTCCCAGATCAGCCGGTCATGCGGCGTGTCGAACACCGCGTGCAGCGCCACCGTCAGCTCCACCACCCCGAGCGCCGAGCCGAGATGCCCCCCCGTCACCGACACTGCGTCGATCGTCTCCGCCCGCAGCTCGTCCGCCACCTCGCGCAACTGCTCGGCCGACAAATTCCGCAAATCCGCAGGAACCATCACCCGGTCCAGCATCGGGGTCCGCACTGCGCTCATGCCATTCGCCTTCGGTCCTGATGATACGGGAAAGGCCAGGAGCTCAGCTCCGGCGCTCGACGACGTAGGTGGCGAGGTCGCGCAAGCGGTCTGCGCGGGGGCCGAAGCTGTCGAGATGGAGGGCGGCCTGCGAGGCGAGCATGGCGGCCTGCGCACGGGCTCGCTCGGCGCCGAGGATCGACACCAGCGTGGCCTTGCCCGCCGCCTCGTCCTTGCCAGTCCGCTTGCCGGTCTCCTCGGCGGTGCCCTCGGCGTCCAGCAGATCGTCGGCGATCTGGAACGCTGCGCCGAGATCGCGCCCGTAGGCGGCCAGCTGATGTCGTTGATGCGATCCCGCACGGCCCAGGATGGCGCCCGCCTCGGCACTGTATTGGATCAGCCGACCGGTCTTGAGCGATTGCAGGCGGGTGACTTCGGTCGCATCCAGGGTTCGTCCCGCCGCCAGCATGTCGATCATCTGTCCACCAGCCATGCCGCGCGCGCCCGAGGCGGCACCGAGGGCGGCCACCAGTTCCGAGCGCGCCTGCGGGTCGGAGTGGGTGTCGGGCTCCGCCAGCACCTCGAAGGCGCGCGCTTGCAGCGCGTCGCCGGCGAGAATCGCTGTCGCCTCGTCGAATGCCTTATGGGTCGAGGGCTTGCCGCGTCGGAGATCGTCGTCGTCCATCGCCGGCAGATCGTCGTGTACCAAGGAGTAGGCGTGCAGCATCTCGACCGAGGCTGCGACCCGCGCCGCGCAGGTCTCCGACACCCCGAACAGCGAAGCACCTTCCATGACCAGGAATCCCCGCAACCGCTTGCCACCCCCCAGTACGGCGTAACGCATGGCGGTGAGCAATCGTGCCTCCGGGCCCGCCGGCAGCGGCAATAAAGCGTCGAGGCACATCTCGATGGAGCCCGCCGCGCGGGCCAGGGCGTCGGCGAGAGAGGGGGCGGGGTCTTGGGTCATCGCTCAGTCCGCCGGGCGCAGAGTGACGGAGCCGTCGGCCCGTTCCACGATGGCCGCGACCCGTGCCTCGGCCTCGGCGAGCTTGGCCTCGCAGTGCCGGCGCAGGGCGGCGCCGCGCTCATAGGCGGCGATGGAATCCTCGAGCTTCTGCTGGCCGCCTTCGAGGCCGCGCACGATCTGCTCCAGCTCAGCCAGCGCGTCCTCGAAGGACATGCCATCGATGGCGGGCGGCACGCCACCCCCCTCCGGCTGTGCCGTCGCCGATCGTTTGACGTCCGACATTCCCGAGTCTCCACGTGATCCGAAGCGAACCGTGGTAACGGTTCAGAAGCGACCCGCCAACCCCCGGCGGTGCAAGGGCGTGCGCCGTCGCGCTGCCGGCGAGTTGCGTTGGCCCGAGTTCCGTGCTTTACGCCCCGGCTTCCCTGCCGGGGGCGACGGCATCGCGCCCGGCTATGTCCGGCATCCCATTGGGGGATGCGAGCCCGAGCTGGGCCGCGGACGAGACAACCGGAGGGAGATCAGGATGCCGCTATACGAATGCGTGCTCATAGCGCGCAACGACATCACGCAGCAGCAGGTCGAGGCGGTTGCCGACCAGATTGCCGGCCTCCTGGAGGGCGACAGCGGATCGGTGCAGAAGCGCGAGTATTGGGGGCTGCGCAGCCTCTCGTACCGCATCAAGAAGAACCGCAAGGCGCATTACATGCTGCTCGGC
>JAFKFI010000022.1 GCA_017307285.1 Alphaproteobacteria bacterium
GGCGCTCGTTCTCGATTGCGTGGGGTCCGGCGGTACCCTGGCCGGCACCTATCCGCCCCGGGTGACGAAGGCGGCCCTCGAGGGCTGGCGGAAGGGGCGGAACCGGTCCTAGTAGAGGCGCATTCTGTAGCCGAGGATACGCACGATGGACCTGATCGAAGCCGGCGGACTGAAGATCGACCGGACCCTGCACGACTTCGTGGTGAACGAGGCGATCCCCGGGACCGGAATCGCCCCCGCCGCCTTCTGGCGGGGCTTTGCCGAGCTCGTCCACGATCTTGCACCGATCAACCGGGCGCTGCTCGCCAAGCGCGACGCGCTCCAGGCCCAGATCGACGATTGGCACCGCACCCATCGCGCCCGGCCGGTAGACCAGGCGGCCTATGAGAAGTTCCTGCGCGAGATCGGCTATCTGGTGCCGGAGCCGGCGGATTTCGCCGTGACGACGGCCAATGTCGACCCCGAGATCGCCAGCATCGCCGGCCCGCAGCTCGTCGTTCCTGTGACCAACGCGCGCTACGCGCTCAACGCCGCCAACGCCCGCTGGGGTAGCCTGTATGACGCGCTATACGGCACCGACGCGATCCCCGAGGATGGCGGCGCGACGCGGGGCGGTGGCTACAACAAGCTGCGCGGGGACCGCGTGATCGCCCGCGCCCGCGCCGTACTCGACGAGGCGGCGCCGCTCGCCAAGGGCAGTCATGCGGATGCAACCGGCTACGCCCTGGAGAGCGGCGCCCTCGCGGTCAGCCTGAAGGGCGGCGGCAAGACCGGCCTTGCCGATCCGGCACAATTCGTCGGCTATCGCGGCGACCTCACCGGCCTGTCGGCGGTGCTGCTCAAGCATAACGGCCTGCATATCGAGTTGGTGATCGACCGCGCCCACGCGATCGGTCGTGACGACGCGGCGGGGATCGCCGATGTCGTACTGGAAGCGGCGGTCACTACCATCCAGGATTGCGAGGACTCCGTCGCAACGGTCGACGCCGCCGACAAGGTACTCGCCTATCGCAACTGGCTCGGCCTGATGAAGGGCACTCTGCAAGACACGTTCGAGAAGGGCGGCCAGATGATGACTCGGCGGCTGCACACGGACCGGAGCTATAATGCCGCTTCTGGAACCGGAACCATTGTGCTGCCCGGCCGCAGCCTGATGCTGGTGCGCAATGTCGGCCATCACATGTTCACCGACACGGTGCGCGACCGCGACGGCGCAGAAATCCCCGAGGGAATGCTCGACGCGGCGGTGACGTCGCTCATCGCGCTGCACGACATTCGGAGCGGCGGCCCGATCCACAACAGCCGCACCGGCTCGGTCTACATCGTCAAGCCGAAGATGCACGGCCCCGAGGAGGTCGCGTTCACCGACACGATCTTCGCCCGTGTCGAGGGGTTGCTCGGCTTGCCGCGCAACACGCTCAAGGTCGGCATCATGGACGAGGAGCGGCGGACCTCGGCGAACCTCAAGGCCTGCATCCACGCCGTCCGCGAGCGGGTGGTGTTCATCAACACCGGCTTCCTCGACCGCACCGGCGACGAGATCCACACCTCGATGGAGGCCGGCGCGATGATCCGCAAGAACGAGATGAAGAACACAAGCTGGATCAAGACCTACGAGGACCAGAACGTCGATATCGGCCTCGCCGCCGGCCTGCGCGGACGGGCGCAGATCGGCAAGGGCATGTGGGCCGCACCCGACCGGATGGCCGACATGTTGGCGCAGAAGATCGGCCACCCCCAGGCCGGCGCCAACACCGCCTGGGTCCCCTCTCCCACCGCCGCCACCCTGCATGCGCTGCACTATCACCAGGTTGACGTAGCGAAACGGCAGCAGGAGCTGGCCAAGCGCCCGCGTGCGAAGCTCTCCGACCTGCTGACCATCCCGCTCGCCGACCGGCCGAATTTCTCGCCCGACGAAATCGCCCAGGAACTCGACAACAACTGCCAGGGCATTCTCGGCTATGTGGTGCGCTGGATCGACCAGGGCGTCGGCTGCTCCAAGGTGCCGGACATCCACGATATCGGGCTGATGGAGGACCGCGCCACCTTGCGCATCTCGAGCCAGCACATCGCCAACTGGCTGCATCACGGCATCGTCACCGAGGCGCAGGTCATGGCGACGCTCAAGCGCATGGCGGAAGTGGTCGACCGGCAGAACGCTAGCGACAAGCTCTACCGCCCGATGGCTCCCACCTTCCAGGGTCCGGCCTTCGCCGCCGCGTGCGACCTGATCTTCAAGGGCCGCGCGCAGCCCAACGGCTACACCGAGTTCATTCTCCACGCCCGCCGGCGCGAGGCAAAGGCCGCATAATATTCATCGCAGATTGTGACCGGGCTCACCGGGTCCGGGCCGCTCGGAGCGGTAGCGGTGGTGCATGGATGATGGTCATCCACGCATCACCAGGAGGCTTCGATGCGTACAGCAACATTGGCCACGATCGCGCTCGCCGGCCTGCTCGGCTGGCAGCTCCAGGCGTCCGCCGCGCCCCGCGCCGCAAGTGATCAGACTGACCACACCCGCGCGGCCGAGCCCGGCGAGAACACGTCGAGCGTCGATACCGGCTACCGCATCGCCAGCGAGCAGACCGGCGTAGATACCAACTATCGCGCCGGCTGATCGGGCGGGCCGGTCCTCCCCCCGCGCGGGAGGGCCGGCCTAGCGAGGCGCCATCCTGAGCGCACCGTCGAGGCGAATGGTCTCGCCGTTGAGGAAGCGGTTGGCGGCAATGTGGAGCACCAGCGCGGCGTATTCCTCCGGCATTCCGAGACGCGCCGGGAACGGCACCGAGGCGGCGAGCCCGTCCCGCACCTCCTGCGGCAAGCCGCCGAACATCGGCGTCTGGATCAACCCCGGCGCGATCGTCATCACCCGCACCCCCGACCGTGCCAGCTCGCGTGCCGCCTGGATGGTAAGCCCGATCACCCCCGCCTTGGATGCGGCATAGGCCGCCTGCCCGACCTGCCCCTCATAGCCGGCGATCGAGGCGGTGTTGACGATCAGCCCGCGCTCGCCATCGGTCCCCGGTTCGAGCGCGCCCATCTCGGCCGCCGCCAAACGTAGCATGTTGAACGTGCCGGTGAGATTGACCCGGATCACCCGCTCGAAATCCGCGAGCCTCATCGGACCCTCCTTGCCGACGATCCGCCCGGCGACGCCGATGCCGGCGCAGTTCACCAGCACCCGTGCCCCGCCATGCGCCTCCCGCGCGCGGACAAACGCCGCCTCGGCGGATGCGGCATCGGCCACATCGCAGCCCACCGCCAGCCCGCCGATGCGCTGCGCGACGCCCTGGGCGGCGGCCTCGTTGAGGTCGATGACAGTGACCTTGCACCCCGCCGCCGCAAGTGCCGTGGCGGTCGCCGCCCCCAGTCCCGAGGCCCCGCCAGTGACGATCGCGGCTTGCCCGTTCAGCTCCATATCGCTCCCCTTCCTTCCATAAGATTCATTGTCGTGCACCCGCCCGTTTGGTCAGCTCGCCATCCGCGCCTCACGCGAATAGCGCATATCTGGTTCGACTATTTCTCTGCTGCAGCGCAGCATCGAAGCTACCATCTTGCAACTCGTTAAGTTTCGGGGACGCCCTTGTCGATCGGACGCCGGCGCCGGACCCGAAATGGCTGACCAGGATTGGGGATCAAACCCATGACCGCACCTTTTCCCAAGCACCAGCTCGCACCTGCTTTTCCAACCAACATCAGCCCGCGCGCGACCATCGAGCGGCGCCACCACCGCGCCGGCCTCGGCGACCGCCTGGGACGCGCGATCACGGCACTTCGCGGGCGGCAGGCGGTGTTCAACGAGCTGCACTCGCTCAGCGATCGCGAACTGGCCGATATCGGCATCACCCGGGGCGACATCCATCGGGTTTTCGACCCGGCCTTCGCGGCGGAGCATCGTGCCCGCGGCTAGTCGCTCAGGCTTCACACCTCTCCCGCGCGAAGGATCAGCGTGGTCCACGGCCCTTCGCGCACCCTTCCTTCCAACACCAGGCCCCGCCTCCGGTGCGCCGCCAGCACCAGGCGGGCCTGACTCTCGAGCAGCCCCGCCAGGATCGCCGTGCCGCCCGGCGCGAGATGCGCCGCAAGATCCTTCGCCATGCGGCACAGTGGCCGAGCGAGGATGTTGGCGAACACCAGATCGAACGGTCCGGCCGCCCGCAGCGCCGGGTCTCCCCACCCGTCGCCCTGACGGCAGTGCACCAGGCGGCCGATGCCATTGAGCGCGGCGTTTTCGGCCGCGACCCGCACCGACCAGGGATCGATGTCGCTGGCCAGCACCGGCCGGCGCAGCAGCCGTGCCGCGGCCATCGCCAGGATGCCCGAGCCGGTGCCGAGGTCGAGAATGCGCCGGGGCCGCCGGAAGGCGACCCGCTCCAGCGCGATCAGGCAGCCCCGCGTCGACCCATGCTCGCCGGAGCCGAACGCAACCCCGGCATCGAGGGTAAGCGTGATCCGCCCCGGCATCGGCCGCCCGGTGAGATGCGTCCCCCGCACCGCGAACCGCCGCCCGACCGGCTGCTCGGGAAACGCGGCATGGGTGCGCGCAAGCCAGCCTTCCGCCGCTGTTGCCTCGCGCGTCAGCTCGGCTTCCACGCCGCTCAGCATCGCGGCGATCGCCAGGCCGCCGATCAACTCCGCCTCGCTCTCGCCGACTGCCTTCACACCCTCGATGCGCCAGCGTCTCGTCGCGTCGTCGACAAAGAATCCGACCGTCGCGCAGGCGCCGCGCAGCGCCGCCTCGTAGGGCTCGACCGCGCTCTCCGGCACCTCGACCCAGACGGTCTCGAGCGGTGTCGCGCGGCGGTGGCTCATGCCCTTTCCACGAAACGGTCGAGCACGCGCTTGTCGCCGGCCTTATCGAAGGCGATGTCGAGCCGGTCGTCATCTGTCGCAGTCACCGTGCCGTAGCCGAATTTCTGGTGGAACACCCGCGTGCCGACCGGGATGGCATCCTCGCGCGGCGGGCGGGCCGGCTGCTCCCACACCTCCACCACCTTCTGCCGCCGCGCCACTAGCGGGAACTGGCCGTTGAACACCGAGGTAATCCCGAGCCGCGTCTCGCGGGCCATTGCCGCCGATCCGTCGCGCTCCACCTGATCGTCGGGCAGTTCCTCGACGAACCGGCTCGGGATGCTGCTCTGCCAGTTGGCGTAGATGCGCCGGTTCGCCGCATAGCTCACGACCGCCCGCCGCCGCGCGCGGGTCAGCCCGACATAGGCGAGCCGCCGCTCCTCCTCCAATCCCTTGAGCCCGGACTCGTCCATCGCCCGCTGGTTGGGGAATACCCCCTCCTCCCAGCCCGGAAGAAAAACCGTGTCGAATTCGAGCCCCTTGGCGCCGTGCAGGGTCATCAGGCTCACCCGGTCGCCCTCGGCGCTCTCCTCGTTTTCCATCACCAGCGCCACGTGATCGAGGAAGCCCGCCAGCGTCTCGAAATCGGCGAGCGCGCGCACCAGCTCCTTGAGGTTTTCCAGCCGCCCCGGCGCCTCGGGCGACTTGTCCTGCTTCCACATGTCGGTATAGCCGCTCTCGTCGAGCATCGTTGCCAATGTCACGACGTGGCCGTCGCGCGGCAGCATCTCGCGCCAGCGGGCGAAGCCGTGCAGCAACGCCGCGAGCGATTCCTTCACCCGCCCCTTCACCCCACCCTCGGCGACCAGCCGCGCCGCCGCCTCGGTCAGCGGCACGCCGTGCTCGCGCGCGGTCTGGTGCATGGTGCGGAGCGCCACCTCGCCCACCCCGCGACGCGGCACGTTGACGATGCGCTCGAACGCCAGATCGTCCGCCGGCTGGTTGAGCACGCGCATATAGGCGATGGCGTCGCGGATTTCGGCGCGCTCGTAGAAGCGCAAACCGCCGACCACGCGATACGGCACGCCGAGGGTAATCAGCCGCTCCTCGAAAGCGCGCGTCTGAAACCCGGCACGCACCAGGATGGCCATTTCGGCCAGCGAGTCGCCGTCGCGCCGCCACGTCTCGACGCGCTCACCCACCATGCGCGCCTCCTCGTCGGAATCCCACAGCGAGACGACGCGCACCTTCTCGCCGTCAGCGTCGTTGCGCCCGGCACGCAGGGTCTTGCCGAGCCGCCCCTCGTTGTGCGCGATCAGCGCCGAGGCGGCGGCGAGGATCGGCCTGGTCGAGCGATAATTCGCCTCCAGGCGCACGATGCGCGATTCGGGAAAATCCTTCTCGAAGCGCAGGATGTTCTCCACCTCGGCGCCGCGCCACGAATAGATCGACTGGTCGTCGTCGCCGACGCAGCAAATGTTGTGGTGCCCTTGGGCGAGCAGCCGCAGCCAGAGATACTGCACGAGATTGGTGTCCTGGTACTCGTCGACCAGGATGTAGCGGAAGGCACGGTGATACTGCGCAAGCACGTCCGGCCGGCCGCGCAGGATTTCCGTCATGTGCAGCAAGAGATCGCCGAAATCCGCGCTGTTGAGCGCGCGCAGCCGCTCCTGATAGGCAGCATAGAGCTCGCGCGCGCGGCCGTTGGCGAAATCGGTGTCCTCGGCCGGTGTCACGCGATCCGGTGCCAGGCCTCGATCCTTCCACCGCTGGATCACCGCCATCAGCGCCGGCGGCGCCCAGCGTTTCGCGTCGAGCCGCGCCGCCTCCATCACCTGTTTCAGCAGCCGCAACTGATCGTCGGTATCGAGGATGCCGAAATTCGGCTTCAGGCCGACGAGATCGGCGTGGCGGCGCAGCATCCGGGCGCAGAGCGCGTGGAAGGTGCCGAGCCACAACCCCTCGGCGGGACGACCCAGGATCGCCGAGACGCGCTCGCGCATCTCGCGCGCCGCCTTGTTGGTGAAGGTCACGGCGAGCACCTGGCCGGGCGCGGCGCGGCCGGTCAGCAGGATATGGGCGAAGCGCGTCGTGAGCACCCGCGTCTTGCCGGTGCCCGCGCCTGCCAGCACCAGCAGCGGACCGTCCACGGTTTCCACCGCCTCGCGCTGCGCGGGGTTGAGGCGGGCCAGATACTCGGTCATCGGGAAGGAGAACAAAATGGCACAGGGCTCATATAGCCCCCTGCCCCCGCTGGGCCAATCCACCCTCAGCGGGGCGCGGCGGCCCGTTGCAGCCGATCCACGATGGCAAGGCCGAGGCCGCTCTCCGGCACCGGCATTGCGGCGATCCGCTTGAGGCCGAGCCGCGCGCCCTCCGCGTCGAGCCAGCGCAATCCCTCGAACAAGCGGGCCGCCGCCTCGGGGAGATCGCCCGTGGGGCTGAGATCGAACGTCGCGCCGGCGCCGGACAGTGGGGGGCCGAACGCCAGCAACGCCTCATCCGCCGCTATCGTCGTTGCCCCAAGGCGCACTGGCAGGCGCGGCGCGTAATGCGATACCAGGAGCCCCGGCGAGCGCAGCGACCGCGCGGCCTCGGCGGTCGCATGGGGAATGCCGCGCCCCACGGGTCCGACGATGGCCTCGATCGCCTCCACCGTGGTCCCACCCGGCCGCAGCAGGAAGGGCCGCGTCCCGGTGAGGTCGAGCACGGTCGACTCCACGCCCACCGGGCAAGGGCCGCAATCCAGCACCGCGGCGATCCGCCCGCCGAGACCGTCCAGCACGTGCTGGGCAGTGGTCGGGCTGACGGCACCGGACCGGTTGGCCGAAGGGGCCGCTACCGGCAAGCCGACCGCGGATAGCAGCGCGCGTGCGACGGGATGCGCCGGCACACGCACCGCCAAGGTCTCGAGCCCGGCGCCCGCCAGCAACGCGACGGGGCAATCCGGCGCGCGCGGCAGCACGAGGGTCAGCGGCCCCGGCCAGCAGCGCGCGGCGAGCGCGTGGGCCGCGTCGTTCGCCGTCACATGGGCGAAGGCGGCGTCGGCGTCGGCGTAGTGGCAGATCAGCGGGTTGAAATGCGGCCGTCCCTTGGCGGCGAACACGCCGGCGACGGCGCGCGCGTCGGTGGCGTCGGCGCCGAGGCCGTACACCGTCTCGGTGCCGAACGCGACCAGCGCGCCCGATCGCAGCAGGGCCGCGGCACGCGCGATCCCGGACGGATCGGCGGAGAGCAGTTCGGTCATGGGCGTCGGTGATAACCAAGCCGCCCGACCCTGGCAAAGTGCCGCCCCGCTGCTACAGTTTGCGGAAGCCATCCGGAGACACCCGCTCATGCTCGATATCGCCTTCGCCAAGCCCGTGCTGCCGCGCTCGGGCGCGCTCGTGCTGCTGGTCGGCGAGGGGGAGTTGCCGACCGGGCTATGGGAGCACGCCAACAGCGCCACCAATGGCGCGATCAGCCGGGCGTTCGACGCGGCGGGATTCACCGGGGCCAAGGGCAAGACCTGCACCATCCTGGCCCCCGGCGCCGGCCTGTCGCGCGTCGTCGCGGTCGGGCTTGGCAAGCGCGACGCGCTCACCCGGCGCGGGCTGGAGGAGGCCGGCGGCCACGCACTCGCGGGACTCTCCCGAGACGGCACCGCATCGCTCGCGGCCGACGGGCTCAGCGCCGAGCAGGCGGCGAACGTCGCCCTCGGGGCGGTGCTGCGCAGCTACCGCTTTGACCGCTACCGCACCAAGGAGAAACCGGAGGACAAGCCGAAGCTCACCGAGCTCGCCATGCTGGTCGACGACAACGCCGCCGCCACCGCCGCCTTTACGCCGCATGAAGGGGTTGCGAAAGGCGTGTTCCTCAGCCGCGACCTGGTGAGCGAGCCGGCCAACATCCTCAATCCGGCCGAGATGGCGCGGCGCTGCGAGGCCTTGCGCGAGCTCGGCATCGAGGTCGAGGTGCTCGGCCCGGGAGAGCTGCAAAAGCTCGGTTTCGGCGCGCTGCTCGGCGTCTCGCAAGGCAGCGTCAACGAGCCGCGCGTCGTGGTGATGCAGTGGCACGGCGCCTCGGGCCACGGCAAGAAGGCCAAGGAGAAATCGCTCGCCTTCATCGGCAAGGGCGTCACCTTCGACACCGGCGGCATCAGCATCAAGCCGGCCGGCGGCATGGAGGACATGAAGTGGGACATGGCCGGCGCCGGCGCCGTGATCGGCCTCATGGCCGCGCTGGCCGGACGGAAGGCGCGCGCCGACGTGGTGGGGCTCGTGGGCCTGGTCGAGAACATGCCCTCGGGCACCGCTCAGCGACCGGGTGACGTGGTGAAGAGCCTATCCGGCCAGACCATCGAGGTCATCAACACCGACGCCGAGGGCCGTCTCGTGCTGGCTGATGTGATGTGGTACTGTCAGCAGCGTTTCGATCCGGCCTTCATGGTCGATCTAGCCACGCTGACCGGCGCCATCATCATCGGGCTCGGCCACGAGCACGCGGGATTGTTCAGCAACGACGACGCGCTGGCGAACAAGCTGCTCGCGGCGGGTCTCGACAGCGGCGAGAAGCTGTGGCGGATGCCGCTCAATGACGAGTACGACAAGCAGATCAAATCCGACATCGCCGATATGAAGAATGTCGGCGGCCGGCCGGGGGGTTCAATCACCGCAGCACAGTTCCTTCAGCGTTTCGTCAACGGCAAGCCCTGGGCGCACCTCGACATTGCTGGGATGGCGTGGTCGTCGAAGGACGCGCCCACGCGCCCCAAGGGTGCTACGGCCTTCGGCGTGCGGCTGCTCGACCGGCTGGTCGCCGAGCACCACGAGGGCTGACCACCGCTTGGCCGAGATCGGCTTCTATCACCTGACGCGCACCGGGCCGGACGAGGCGCTGCCGCGCCTGCTCGGCCGCACCCTGGAGGCCGGCGAGCGCGCCGTCGTGCGGTGTAGCAGCGAGGCGCGCGTCGCGGCACTCGACGAGACGCTATGGGCGAGCCGCGATCCCGCCTGGCTGCCGCACGGCACCGCGAGCGACGGTGACGCCGATCTGCAGCCGATCTGGCTCACCACCGAGGACGGGGCACCGAACGGCGCCCGCTTTCTGTTCCTGATCGACGGGGCGGAGAGCGCGCGGCTCGATGCGTTCGCGCGGGTGTTCGATCTGTTCGACGGCAACGATGCGGCGGCGCTGCAAGCGGCACGGGCGCGCTGGCGCGCGGCGAAGGAGGCGGGCCACGCACTGACCTATTGGCAGCAGGGGGAGCGGGGGTGGGAGAGGGGGGGTTAGCACCCAACCCGCACCGGAAATCGGCGGGTGAAGGGGGCGATCGCCGTCGCTCAGTCGCGACCGACGGGGGCACAATTCGTTCGCCCCGCCATGACGCAGTCCTGCACCGCTGCCGTTTGACGAAGTTCGCGCATCACGAACACCACGCCGACCACCAGCCCAACAATCAACAGCAGCCCGATCACCGCCCGCCACGGCGAGCGTGCCTCATCCGCAGCATCGGGCTCCGGGGAACTCACCTCCGACCATCCGCCGCCGCATGGCACGCAATCGCCACATCATCCTCCGTTTCCATTGCGGGCGGCCGCCCCGTCCGGCTCACCAGCGGTCCCCGCGGATGGAACGCGCATTCGTCCGAAGGCGCCAGCGGATTCGGCCCCTCCATCGGCCACGCCGACCGACCCGCCGCCAAGCGCGCAGCGCACGCCGCGTGGGGACCTCCACCCCCAACTCACGCACAGACACCCCCCTCACCGCAGCCTCGGATTCACCGCGTCGCGCAGGAAATCGCCCAGCAGGTTGATGGACAGCACCAGCAGCACCAGCGCGAGGCCCGGGAAGATCGTCACCCACCACTGGCCGGAGAACAGGTAGTCGTTCCCGAACCGAATGAGTGTGCCCAGTGACGGCTGCGTCGGCGGCAGGCCCACGCCCAGGAAGGACAGCGTCGCCTCCGTCAGGACGGCGATCCCCAGGCCCAGCGTGCCGATCACCATCACCGGCCCCAGCACGTTGGGCAGGATGTGGCGCAGCATGATGCGCCAGCCTGGCGCCCCGATCGCCCGAGCCGCGGCCACGTAATCCTTGTTGCGCTCCACCAGCGTGGAGCCGCGCACGGTGCGGGCGAAGTTCGGCCACAGGCTGATGCCGATCGCGAACACCAGGACAGGAATCTGCCAAGCCTCCCGCGCACCGCGGGGCAGGGCGGCGGCGACCACCCCGTCGACCAGAAGCGCGGTCAGGATCGCCGGGAACGTGAGCTGCACGTCGGCGACCCGCATCAGCAGCGTGTCGATCAGGCCGCCCACGTAGCCGGCGACCAAGCCGATCCCGGTCCCCACAGCGCCGGCCAGCAGCACCGCGGCGGCGGCGACGCCCAGGCTGATCCGCATGCCATACAGGATGGACGACAGCACGTCCCGCCCCTGGGCGTCGGTGCCCAGCGGGTAGGACCAGTCCGCCTCCGCCACGCCGACCGGCGGCCTGAAGCTGTCGAGCAGCGACAGGCTGGCCGGATCCGTCGGATCATGCGGTGCGAGGACGGGGGCCGCCGCCGCGCCGATCACCAGGACCAGTGCGGCCAGGGCGGCCAGCATCGCGAGCGGCGCCTGCCGGAAGCGCCAGGCCAGGTCGCCGTCCCACACCCGCCCGAGAACCGCCGTCACCCGGCCTGGGGTCCCGCGCGTCGGCCCGTCATCCTCTGGTGCGGCGCTCATCCCGCGCCTCATGGCGCGGTCCGCAGCCGGGGGTCCACCGCATAGTAGAGCAGGTCGGCCACCAGGTTGATCAGCACGAAGACCAGCGCGATCAGCATCAGGTAGGCCGACATCACCGGGATATCCGCGGCGGCGACCGACTGGACCAGCAGCAGCCCCATGCCCGGCCACTGGAACACCGTCTCCGTCACCAGGGAGAAGGCGACGATGCCCCCGAACTGCAGGCCGATGATGGTGATCACCGGCACGAGCGTGTTGCGCAGCGCGTGCCGGAAATGGATCGTCCGGTCGGCCAGCCCCCGCGCACGCGCGAAGCGAATGTAGTCGCTGCGCAGCACCTCCAGCATCTCGGTGCGGACCAGCCGCACGATCAGGGTCATCTGGAACAGGCTCAGCGTGATCGACGGCAGCACCAGCGCGCGCAGCCCGGCCCAGCTCGTGAGCCCGGTGGTCCACCACCCGCCGACCGTCACCACGGGACCGCGCCCGAAACTCGGCAGCCAGCCGCCGGTGCCGACGGAGAACGCGAGGATCAGCAGGATCCCCAGCAGGAAGGTGGGCAGCGAGACCCCCGCCAGGCTGGCCGCCATGAACAGCCGTGCGAGCGGCGCACGCGGGTGGATCCCGGTATAGACGCCCATCGGCACGCCCACCGCGATCGCCAGCACCGACGCGACGATCGCGAGTTCCAGGGTCGCAGGCAGGCGGGTGGCGATCAGCTCCGACACCGGACGGCCCAGCCGGTAGCTGATGCCGAAATCGCCGTGCAGCGCCGCCCAGAGGAACCGCGCGTAGCGCACGACGAAGGGCTGGTCGAGGCCGAGGTGCTGGACGAGGGCTTGGCGCTGCGCCTCCGTATGGTCCTGCCCGAGCATGATGGTGACCGGGTCGCCGACGAAGGCGAACAGCGCGAAGGCGATGAAGCCGACGACCAGCAGGACCGGCACCGCTTGCAGCAGCCGGGACAGCACGTACCAGGGCATGGGTTTCCGCGCGAAACTCCTCCCGTTCCTAGGCCGGGATCCGTTCCGATTCCAGTGCGATCACACGTCCAGCGCGCTGGGCCGCTCCCGCACGCTCGACCATTCATCGAGCAGGGAGTAGCCGACGCCCAGCAGCACGGGCCCCAGGAAGATGCCCAGCAGCCCGAAGGCCAGCGCGCCGCCCAGCACGCCCAGCACCGTCAGCAGGAACGGCAGTTGCGCGCCGCGCGCGATGAACCAGGGCCGGATGACGCTGTCCGCCCCGGAGATGGCGACGACTCCGTAGACGCCGAGGAAGATTCCCCAGCCGAGATGTCCGCTCCCCGCCAGCCACAGGGCGGCCGGGATCCACACCACGGGCGCGCCGATCGGCAGCACCGAGAGCAGGCCGGCGATCCCGCCCAGCAGCACGGGCCGCGGCACGCCCGAGAGCCACAGCCCGAACGCGGTCAGCAGCCCCTGGACGATCGCGGTGCCGATGATCCCGTAGACGACGCCCCGGACGGTCGCGCCGGTGACCGCGATCAGCCGCTCCGCCCGCACGCCGGCGACGCGGTGCAGGATCAGCCGCAGCCGCTCCGCGATCGGCTCTCCATGTACATAGAAGAAGAACGCGACGAACAGCGCCAGCAGGAACATCAGCACGCCGTTGGCGATGCCCAGGAGCAAGCCGAGCCCGCCTTCGAGCACGATGCCGAAATACGGACGCAGCGCTTCGAGCATGATGCTGACGTCCGCGGCCCAGCGATTCCACAGCTCGCCCACCGTGGGTCCGATCAGCGGGACGTCGAACACCCAGTCCGGGGAGCCGGGCAGGCCGGCCCGCAGCGCCGCCTCCGCCGCATGTCGCAACTGCGCCACGTCCTCCGCCCCGCTCGGGGCGGCGAGGGCGAGCGGAAGGACCAGCACGATCGCGGTGAGCGCCACCATGCCCCCGGCGGCGATCGGCCGGCGCAGCCGGAACGTGGTGCGCAGCCACTCGCAGACCGGCCAGGTGGTGAACACCAGGATCGCGGCCCACAGCACGGCCGAGAAGAACGGGTACAGCACCAGCACGCAGCCGATGGCGATCCCGCCCAGAAGCAACCCCATCAACACGCGTTCTGCGACCATCCGTTCCCCCAAGGGCGGCCACGCACACGGCCTGCGCACGCACCTCGCCGGCAGGACCCGGCTAGGCAAGGCGGTGTACCGCTTGTAGCCTCCGCGCCCGCTTCAAGGGAGGGGCCGCCATGCCGCGCTTCGCTGCGAACCTGTCGATGATGTTCAATGAAGTGCCGTTTCTGGATCGGTTTGCGGCGGCCCGCCAGGCAGGATTCGAAGGTGTCGAGTTCCTGTTCCCC
>JAFKFI010000023.1 GCA_017307285.1 Alphaproteobacteria bacterium
CGCCGCCCCCTTGGCAAACGTCATCTTCACGACGCTCTTGTAGGTCTCCCCGGTGCAGATGATCCCATTGTGAGACCACACCGGAACCCCTCGCCACTTCCACTCCTCGACTACCTCGGGGTCGGCCTGCTTGATCAGCGCGCGGAGCCGGGCGAGCATCTCGCCCCGCCAGTCGCCCAGCTCCGCGATCCGCTCGTCGATCAGTTGCGACGGAGACTTTTCTCCCGCTGATTCACTTTTGCTCATGACGGTCATTTCCCTAGAGCGAGGTCAGGCAAACCTATCCGTTTCCACGCCGTCATGGCCGGACTTGATCCGGCCATCAGGTGCCATAGCTCGCTCTGTCGCGTGTGTCGCGGTTGATTGCCGGGTCAAGCCCGGCAATGACGAGGATGCGGATGGGATTCCGGTCATCCCGAAACCGCTCGAATCGAACCCGCCAAACGCGCGATCACGGCCCCCAGCCGGACAAATAAATCATCGCCTCGCTATCATCCCAATCGAGCTGCTGGTTGAACGTAGCGAGCGGCATGAGCTTGTGCTGGCCTCGCCAGGGGTCGTGATAGCTGAGCGTGTTGCTCGCCGTGTCGACGCCGACGAGCACGATCCAGTGTCCCCACTCGGCGATGGTCGTGCCGATCACCGGAAGCACCAGGGAATGCGCCAGCGCACACGCCATCGGCCCGCGCTCCGACAGCAGCGTTCGGATCTCGGCCGAGGTATAGGCGTGGTGCGCGGCGGGAGCCGAGGCCGCGGACCATTTCAGCGTCCCGCCATACGTCGTCAGCCCGGCGTGCTCCGTGACGCTCGAGCCCTCGAGAACGCCGCGCGGGTTCTGCTGTAGGTCGATCAGCGTCTCGATCTGCCAGAACTTGGCGATCATCAGCGCCGCCGCGTCGCCGCACAAATTCACGTGCTGCTGCTGCTCGAACGGCACACGGAGCTGCAACGTGGTCCCCGAGGCGGGCAGGCCGGCGCTGCCCGTGTTGTAGGACATGCCGATGATCCACTTAAGCGCGTCCGGCACGTACATAACGGCAACTCCCCGTGTCTACTTGACCGTGTCCGCCCCCGCCTTCGCCACCACGCCATCCTGCGACGACAACCCGCCGCTCACCCCGATGGCCCCGATCAGCTTGCCGCCCTGCACCAGCGGAATCCCGCCCTCCGAGCCGACGATGCCGGGCAGGCTCATGATGGCAGGGGAGCCGGCGTTGATCGCCTCGGCAAACAGCTTGGTCGGCCGGCGCAGGCCGGCGGCGGATTTCGCCTTCGCCTGCGCGATCCGCACCGAGCCGTTCTGCGTGCCGTCGATCTTCTCGAAGAACACCAGACCGCCGGACGGATCGACAATGGCAATCGCCATTTTCCAGCTATGCTTCTTCATCTCGCCCTGTGCCGCATCGGCAACCTGCTTCGCCTGATCGAGCCCGATCGGCTCGCCATAGGGAATGTCGAACGGCATCGCCTCGGGCACCGCCGGCGCAGGAGCCTGCGCCAACGCCGGCGCCGCCACCACGACGGCAATCAACGCGAAACCAGCAAGGACCGTCTTCATGTCGGCTCTCCCCTACCCCTTCACCGGATGCGCCCGCACGCCCGCCTCGTTGATGTCCGTCCCCCAGCCCGGACGCGTCGGCAGGATCAGCTCGCCGTTCTCGAATTCGGGCGGATGCGTCACCAATTCGTCGCGCCACGGCACGCTGTCGATGTCGATTTCCATAACGCGGAAATTCGGCACGGCGGCACAGAAATGCGCGCCGATCATCGAGCAGAGATGGCCGTAATAGTTGTGCGGAGCAACGTTCACCTCGTAGGGCTCGGCCATCGCCGCGATCTTCAGCGATTCCAAAAAGCCGTTCCAGATGACATCGACGATCGCGACATCCATCGCATACGCATCGAAGAACGGCCGGAAGTCGCGCCGATGCGTCAGCGACTCACAGGACGCGATCGAGCAGGTCGCCGCACGGCGGATCACCGCCAGGCTTTCGGCATCCCAGGTGTCGATCTCCAGCCAGTCGAGGTCGAACGGCTCCACCGCCTTCGCGACCTTGAGATTCCCCTCGGTCTTGAAGTGATAGTTGATGTCGAGATGCAGCCCCATCTCCGGCCCCGCGCCATCGCGGAACGCGCGCAAGGTGCTGCGTACCGCGTCGAGGATGCCGCGATCGATGTTCAACCCCGGATGCCCCGGCGTGCGCCCGAACCCCGGCGCGAACGAAACAAGCCTCTCGCCGTCGCTCGGGAGAATATTGGTCTTGAGCGCCTTGAAGCCGCGCCGCTTCACCTCCTCGCCGACGCGCGCCAGATCGTCGTATGTCCGCAACTCAGGCACGCCGAGCAGCGCATGATTGCGCACGCGATAGGTCCCGCAATGCGACCAGTAGACGGGTATCCGCTCGCGCACCGCGCCGCCCAGCATGTCGTACACCGGCACGCCGAGCGCCTTCGCCTTGATGTCGAGCAGCGCATTCTCGATCGCCGCGATGGCGCGCTGGTTGATCCCGCCCACCGCCTGGATGGTCTTGTTCTGCAACAACGAGGTGATGCGCTGCACCCGCCGCGGGTCCTCGCCGATCAGCCCCTCGGCCAATCCCCGGATGATCGCCGTGAGCCCGCGGCTGCCGTCCGCCTCGGTGTATTCCGACCAGCCGACCACGCCGTCGGCGGTGCTGATCTTGAGGAACGAGAATGTCCGCCAACCGGCGTCGCAGTGCAGGTCTTCGATCTTCTCGATTTTCATGCGCGCTTCCTCCCGCCTCCCCCTCACCCAACCCTCTCCCAAAGGAGAGGGCTTCTCTTCTCCCTCTCCCCTTGTGGGAGAGGGCCGGGGTGAGGGGTCGCTTACTCCATCGTCGCCAGCACCTCGCCCTCGGTGACGGCCTGCTCTTCCTTGACGAGGATTTCCTTCACCACGCCGTCCTTCGGCGCCATCACCGGAATTTCCATCTTCATCGATTCCAGCAGGATCAGCGTATCGCCCTCGGCGACGCGGTCGCCCGGTGCCGACTCGATCTTCCACACCGTTCCGTTCAGTTCCGAAAGCACCTTGGTTTCAGCCATGACTCTCCTTTGCCGCGCCGGGGCGCGGGTTGACACCATTTTCGCTGGCCCATAGGACCGTCTGCCGCCCCGGATGACAAGGGTTGGGGCGCAGAGCGGGAAGAGCGATGTTCCGAAAAGTCCTGGTCGCCAATCGCGGCGCGGTCGCCGCGCGTGTCATCCGCGCGCTCGACGGTCTCGGCATCGCCTCCGTCGCTGTGTTCTCCGAGGCAGACCAGGACCTGCCCTATCTCGGGCGCGCCACCGAGGCGCATCCCATCGGCCCCGCCCCGGCACGCGAGAGCTATCTCGACCAGGACAAGCTGCTTGCGCTGGCGAAGAGCCAGTCAGTCGACGCCATCCATCCCGGCTACGGGTTTCTGTCAGAGAATGCAGCCTTCGCGGGCCGCGTGGCCGAGGTGGGCATCACCTTCATCGGCCCCTCGGCCGCGCATATCGAGGCAATGGGCGAAAAGACCCAGGCGCGCGCGCTCGTGCAGCAGCACGGAATGCCCGTCGCGCGCGGCTCCGGCATCCTCGGCGACGACCCGGCCGCGACGGCGCGGGCCGCCGAGGCGATCGGCTATCCCGTGCTGGTGAAGCCGGCGGGCGGCGGCGGCGGCATTGGCATGATCGCGGCGACCGACGAAGCCGCCCTGCACAAGGCCGTCGACCGCGCCCGCTCGCTCGCCGGCCGCAGCTTCGGCAGCGCCGACGTGTATCTGGAAAAACTCATCGAGCAGCCGCGCCACATCGAGTTCCAGGTGCTCGGCGACAAGCACGGCGACGTACGCCATTTGTTCGAGCGCGACTGCTCGCTGCAACGGCGCCACCAGAAGATCATCGAGGAAGCCACCGCCCCGCTCATCCCGCGCGCCGAGATCGAGGCCATCGCCGAGCGCGCCGTCGCGGTGCTGCGCGAGCTCGGCTACGACAATATCGGGACCGTCGAGATGCTGCGCGGCGCCGACGGCAGCTTCGGCTTCCTCGAGATGAACACCCGCCTGCAAGTCGAGCACGCCGTCACTGAAATGCTGCTCGGCGTCGATCTGGTCGCCTCGCAAATCCGCGCAGCGGCGGGCGAGCATCTGCGCGACATCCTCCCCGCGAACCTCGCCCCGCGCGGCCACGCGATCGAGGCGCGGGTCTACGCCGAAGACCCGAAGAACTTTTATCCGTCCCCCGGCCCACTCACCCGCTTCCGTCCACCCGCCGAAACCGACACGCTGCGCGTCGAAACAGGCTATGCCGAGGGCTGCACGGTCACGCCCTTCTATGATCCGATGCTGGCCAAGGTCATCGCCTCCGGCCCCGACCGCGCCGCCGCGATCGCGCGACTGAGCGACGCTCTCGCCGCGTTCGAGATCAGCGGCCTCAAGACCAACCTGCCCTTCCTGCTCCGCGCGCTCGCCGACGAGCGGTTCCGTGCCGGCCAGGTGCACACGGGTCTCGCGGCGGAAATCCTCAAGACGGGCTGAACAGCACCTCGCCAGTCGAGAATGTTCGTACCCCGGCCATTGTCCGCAGCACCAGATGCCCCTCGGGCGACAAACCTTCGAACGTCCCCTCGACCCGCTGGTCCGCGAACGCGACCGTCAGCGCCGTCCCGACCGGATGCGCTCGCGCGAGCCACGCGGCGCGGATGGCCGCGAAGCCCTCAAGCTGCAGCACGGAATGCCACCGCGCGAGATGGCCCAACAGGTTGCGCGCAAACTCCTCGGGCGGCGGCGGGATGACGCCCTCGTCGGGCAGGCACGCCGTCACGCGCCCCGGAACGTCAGGTGCGACGGCCAGGTTCGCGCCGATGCCGATGATGAGCCAGCGCAAACCCCCAGCGTTGTCGAGCGCCGTGTCGATCAGGATGCCCGCCAGCTTGCGCCCGCGCAGCAACACGTCATTCGGCCATTTCAGCACGAGCGCGGTGGGATCAGGCAACAATGGCCGCACGGCGTCGGCCACCGCGATCCCCGTCAACAACGGCCAACCGGCGGCGTCGCTGAGGCTGCCCGATGGCCGCAGCAGCACCGAGAGCGACAGATTGCCGATGGGAGACTGCCACCCGCGCCCCCGGCTCCCCCTCCCCTTGGTCTGCCTCAGCGCGAGAACCGCCAGCCCCCCCGGCTCGCCGGCCGCTGCGAGTGTCGCGCAATGATCGGAGGTCGACCCGATCGCCTCGTGCACCTGCAACCGCCACGCCGGCTGGGGGGAAGGTGCGTCGGTCAATGCAGCAGGCTCGCACCCGGCGAGGTGGTGCCCGACTCCGGCATCACCAGATTGGCCGGATCGCGCAGCCCAGCGGCGATCTCGAGCGCCAGGCGATAGCGCGCGGCGAGCTCCGGCGCGACGAAATACGTCGTCCCCGCGAGGCGGGTCTGCAGCAGCCCAGGCGCCATCCGGGCAATCTCGCTGGCGACCACGCGCGCCTCTCTCACCTCGCCCGCCTCGGCGAGACCGGCCGCGAGCAGCAGATAGTGCCCGGAGAACTGGCGGTTGAGCGCGATCGCGCGGCGCGCATTGGCGATGCATCCGGCGTGGTCGGCACCAACGTAGCAGGCGAGTGCCCAGGCCCAGTAGCTGAAATCGATGAACCGGTCGCGCGGGCTCAGCCGGATCGACAGCTCGGCGTGCTCGCGCGCCTCCTCCGCCAGGCCGAAATTCGACTCCTCCCAGGACAACCAGCGCAGCGTGGTGACGTCGTTGGGATTGAGCCGATGCGCCCGCCGCAAATTGCCCAGCGCCTCCTGGTGGCGCAGCCGGCGCATCGCGATGTGGCCGAGGATCGCGTAGGCGAGATGGTTGGAGGGATCGAGCGCCCGCAGCCGCATCGCCGCGCTATCGGCGGCGTCGTAGTCCGACCGCGCCTCGGGTCCGAAATACCCCATCGCACCCCGCCGGCAATGGCCGAACGCCAGCGCGAAATAGGCGCGGCGGCAGGACGGGTCCAACCCAATCGCCCGCTGCGCCGTGGCAATACCCTCGGAGAGCAGCGCCGCATCGGATGCCGCGACGCCGCGCGAGATCGCCGCGTGCGCCCTCAGTGCCAGATCGTAGGCCCGCACGTCCCCTACTGGCAGACGCTCCGCCCGATCCTGCTCGGCGTAGCGGATTTCCGGGACGATGCTGGCGACGATGCGCGCGGCGATCTCCTCTTGCACCTCCAGGATGTCGTCGACCGTCCCAGTATGACGATCGGCCCAGATCTGCTCGCCCTGACGTACGTCGGTCAGCTTGGCGGTGATCCGCAGGCGGCTGCCGGCCCGCCGCACGCTGCCTTCCAGCACGTAGCGGACACCGAGCTCGCGCGCCACGCGGTCGGTGTCGGCGGCGAAGGACTCGCAGGCGAAGCTGGAATTGGGGCCGATCACGAAGAGCTCGCGGAAGCGCGACAGCTCGGTGATGATGTCCTCGGTAATGCCGTCGCTATAATAGCGCTGCTCGGGGTCCCCCGAGGGATCGCTGAACGGCAGCACGGCGAGCGATGGCCGATCATGCGGGCGGGGCGCGGCGGCGGTGGGTGGCTCGCTTTCGACGAAACCCACCGCGCTCTCCGGCGCCGCGATCCTGTACACCCGCATCGGTCGCGCGATATGCTTGAGGGTCTGCTCGCCAAGATCCTCGACGCGCAGCACGATCTTGCCGGCGGCATCCTCGTACACGCGCCCCGAGATGCAGATCCCGCCGGGCGGCGCCAAGGTCTCCAGCCGCGAGGCGACGTTCACGCCGTCGCCGAGAAGGTCTCCATCGTCGACGATCACGTCGCCTTGGTGCAGCCCGATCCGCAGCCGGATGGGTGGCCCCTCATCGCCGATGGGCTCGGACAACCCGGCCTGAATGGCGATGGCGCAGCGCAGCGCCAGCACGGCGCTCGGGAACTCGGCCAGCAGGCCGTCGCCCATCGTCTTGAAGACACGGCCGCGATGCGAGGCGATCAGCGGGTCGACGAGGTCCTGGCGCATACGGCGCAAACGCGCGAGGGTACCGGCCTCATCCGTCCCTAGCTGACGGGCGAAGCCGACAACGTCGGCCGCCAGGATGGCGGCCAGCCTGCGCTCCCCGGCTTCGATGCTCACCGGCTCCCCCTCGATCCGATTGGCGGACGGGCTACCCGGCCGTGGACGTCAGATATTTGCGGATTGTAACGGAGGGGACGGTGGCACGCCAAGCCCGGCGATGAGGGCCACGCCGCTCAGTCGGATTCCGGATCGTCGAGGTCGCCACTCCAGATCGTCACCAGTCCGTCGACTGAATCCGGCCGGATCTTGTACTTGGCCCGAGCGGCCTGCTCGATCCGGTCTCGCGACGCCTCGAAGCAGGTCAGGAGCTCGGCCGGTTTCGCGTATCGGCGGTCGCTGATGTCCTGCAACGCCTCTTTCGAGATCGCGCAGGAGAGCACCTGACCATCCTCCACGATCTCGAACAGCACGCGATTGCGGTCCCAACGCGGCGGGGTCGGTGTCATCGACCGCTGCTCCGCGCCCACGCCAGCGCCAGTCAAGCCCACAACCCCAAACCTTGAGACACAGGAAAATCGCCGGTCTTGGCGACAAGACCCGTCATCATGACCAAACGAAAACAATTCACTGGCGGTTCCTCTATAAGAATCGGCCTTCCCCCCAGCAATACGCGACAGAATCGCGCTCAAAACATGGGTTCTCGGCCACAATATGCAAGGCAACGATTGTCAGCGGGCGGCGATTGACCTCAGCCGGCGCGCGCATCCCGCAGGATCATGTCCGAGAGCTTTTCCCCGATCATGATGGAGGGCGCGTTGGTGTTGCCGGCGACGATCGAGGGCATGATCGAGGCGTCGGCAACGCGCAGCCGCTCGATGCCGTGAACCCGCAGGCGCGGATCGACCACCGCATCCACCTCGTGGCCCATGCGGCAGGTGCCGACCGGATGGAAATTGGCCACGGCGCGGGCACGGATGTCGGCGAGCAGATCGGCGTCGCTGGTTACCTGCGTACCGGGCATCACCTCGCCCGTGACGAACCGCGACAGCGCCGGCTGGGCGGCGATCTGGCGCGACACGCGCATCCCGTGCAGCACCGCCTGGATGTCGTACTCGCTGCGCAGGAAGTTGAACCGGATCGCCGGCGGGGCCAACGGGTCCGGGCTCTTGAGTCGCACCGTACCCCGCCCCTCGGGGCGTAGATGCACCGGGCTGATGGTGAAGGCGGAGAACGGATGCGGCTTGATCCCGGTACGCACCCGTGCCTCGGTGCTCCAGGCCGACATGTTGATCTGCAAATCGGGCCGCTCGAAGCGTTGGTCGCTACGGATGAAGGCGCCGACATGCACCCCGGTCGTGGTCAGCGGGCCTGAGCGGCTGAGCGCATATTGCGCCGCCGCAGCGACCCGGCGCGGCAGGCTACCGGCAAGATCATTCAACGTCGCCGAGGAGCAGCGATACACCAGATAGGTGTTGAAATGATCCTGCAGATGGGCCCCGACCCCAGGCATGTCGCGGATCATCGGAATGCCGAATTCCTGCAGCAAGTCCGCTGGCCCGAGGCCGGACAGCTGCAGCAGCTGGGGCGAGCCGAAGGCGCCGCCCGAGACGACAATCTCGCCGCGCGCCCGCGCCGTCCGTAGCCCCGCCGGCGTGCGATACTCCACGCCGACGGCGCGGTTGTTCTCGATCAGGATGCGGGTCGCGTGCGCCCCCGTCTCGATTCGCAGGTTCCCCCGCCCGCGCGCCGGGCGCAGATAGGCGCGCGCCGAGCTCCAACGCCGCCGATTGCGTGCAGTGAACTGGTAATAGCCGGCACCCTCCTGGCGAGGGCCATTAAAATCGGGATTGGCCGGGATGCCGGCCTCGATCGCCGCGGCCAGCATCGCCTTGGCGAGCGGAAACTCGGCGGGAATATCCGACACATGCAGCGGCCCGCCGACGCCGTGCAGCTCGTCCGCCCCGCGCTCCTGGTTCTCGGCGCGTTTGAAGAAGGGCAGCACGGAATCCCAATCCCAGCCCTCGCAGCCACGCTGCCGCCACTCGTCGTAATCGGCCGGCGTGCCGCGCATGTATACCGTGCCGTTGAGCGAGCTGGTGCCGCCCAGCACCTTGCCGCGCGGCTGATAGAGCGTGCGGTTGTTGAGTTGCTCCACCGGCTCGCTCTCGAACATCCAGTTCACCCGAGGATCGGTGAAGATCCTGGTGTAGCCGAGCGGGATATGGATCCACGGATTGCGATCGCGCGGCCCTGCCTCCAGCAGCAGCACGCGATATTGTCCGGACTCGCTGAGCCGCCCCGCCACGGCGCAACCGGCCGATCCCGCGCCGGTCACGATGAAGTCGTACGTGTCCTCGTCACGGGCCATGAGCGCTCTTCCTAGGGGCGGAATGCAGGCTTCAACCAGCGCCGAACCGCGTCAAGTCCCGCCGAGCCAAGCCGTGAGCCACGACGATGCCCGGGGCGAAACGGCACAAGCCAATCCATGTTAATTATACGTGAATTCCTGTTGACCACCATATTGTATCGTAGTTAATCTGCTCCACAGAAATTCCTGGGTGGATCATGCTGGATCATGCGTTCCACGCTCTCAAATTGCCAACAATGCGGCTCCGCCGCGTATCGTCTGCACAACATTTGTGTCATTATCTATACATAGTCAAATTAATATGACATTATGAGTTTTAACCGATAGGTGGGGTGTGAGTTCGATGTCCTTCATCCGAGCAGCCGAGCACGACCGCGAGGCGCCCGTCACGTCTCTCACCGGCGAGATCCGCAGTTCCTCGTGGTCCGGGACCACGGACGCAGGAACGATGGAAGGCGTCCTGCAGCCCCTGGTGGAGCGCGTGCCCGGAATATCGGCACTGAGCGTGACCGGGCCGGTCGCCTCGCGCCCGTGGTCGCGCGTCTTTCACGGGCAAGGCTCGGCTTATCCTACCCCCGTTGCGATCAAACTGTGTCTCGACCAGTCGACCGGCCAGGCTTCGCCGGAATTGGCTCGCGCCTACTTTCGGGCCCTGACTTCGGTCCACGAGGCGATGGACGGCCACTCGCTATTCGCGGGCGTCCGCCCCTACGCGTTGTTCGAGGATCTCGGGCTGGTCGTCGCGGAGTGGGTGAACGGACCGACGCTGTCGCGCCTCATCACCGGTTCCTCGCCGATGAACGCCCGTCTCGCGGTCCGGAAGGCGGGCGCCTGGTTGGCTCGACTGCACCGCAGCACCAATCATTCCTTCCGTCCCCTGAATACCGACGAGATGCTGGCCCAACTCGAAGTGGCGATGACCGGGTTCCGCCGCCCGCCTTCGGCCAGCATTTTCGGCAGAGCCCTCGATGCGCTGCGTCAAACGGCGCCGAGCGTCACCGGTACTCCCATCGTCTGGACCTTCGTTCATGGCGATTTCAAACCCGACAACATGCTCGTTTCGAGCGGCAAGCTCACCGGCATCGACATGGACCTGAGATATCCCGGTCCGGGCGTATTGGACGCCGCGCAGTTCCTCAATCATCTCGCTCTTCTCTTGCGGACGCCTCGCGGCATCCGACGGCTCTCCTACGCCGCTGAAATCAGCGCCTCGTTCCGCCGGGGCTATGAGCAGGATGGCGGCCTCCCGCTCGACTACCCGCAACTCGCATGGGTGCGCCTGCACAATGCGGTGCGGCTCCTTGTGAAACATCGGGACTGGTCCTCGGGACCGGTGGGCTGGATCACCGGCTGGTCTCTGCGCCAACTGATCGCCCGTTCGACGGACATCCTGGAGAGGTCGCACTCGGCCGCAGTGGATGCGCCAGAGCGGCCGGACATGCCGGATGAGAGCGCGGCAGCCGGGCGGGTCGCGTATCTCGAGGATGTGCTGACATTCCTTGCCGAGGACGAGGACACCTGGCTCAGCCCCGATGCCGACCGACTCGTGTTCGACGCGCTTCGTCCCCAAGCGGAACGGAAGGACTGACGAATGTCTGCCAGCTACGGGAAGAACTGGAATCCCGCGGACCACTACCGAGACGACGCGGTCGCCCGAAATTACGATCGACAGCGCTTCACGAGCCTGTCCGGGCGCTTGTTCAACAGTTTGGAGAAGCGGCTGATCGGCAAGGCCTTCGCGGGACTTGCGCCGGGCTCGGTCATCGGTGATGCGCCCTGTGGCACCGGCCGGTTGGCCGAGGTGCTTCTCGAGTCGGGGTTCTCGGTGGTCGGCGTCGACATCTCGCCGCAGATGCTCGCCACCGCGCGGGAACGGCTCGGACGATTCGGCGAGCGATTCCGCACGGCCACATATGACGCCAAGACCCTTGCCAGCAGCGGCCATCGCTTCGATGCGGCGCTGTGCGCGCGGGTGCTCATGCATTTCCCTCTGTCCGAGCAGATCGCGTTCCTGCGCGGCGTGGCGGCCGTCACAGACGGGCGGCTGGTGTTCACGCAGGGGATCGACACGGGGTGGCATCGCGTCCGCCGCTGGCTGAAGCGAGGGCTGCCCATCCAACGGCCCGCGGTCTATCCGCTCACGCGGTCCGATCTGCGTCAGCTGATCGAGCAGGCCGGATTGCGGGAGATCAAGCGTTATCGGGTTCTGCCCGTCCTCAGCGAATCGCTGGTGATCGTGACCGAGCCGCTTCCGGTGAAGGCAGCCGAATGAGCTTTCAGGGCGAGTGGCCCGCTGGTGCTGCTGGAGGGGATTGAACTCTCGACCTCCCCCTTACCAAGGGGGTGCTCTACCACTGAGCTACAGCAGCGCCGGGCGGCGCGGTATACCCCCCAGCAGCAGGGCGGCGCAAGCGCGACCGTCCAGCCAATCCGATGATGGGCTGGGACCATGACCGACACATCCAAAGCGCGGCCTCGGCCTACAACAACGGCCGCCGCCGAGGCGCAGAAGGCGGCTCGGCTCAGGCGGGAAGCTGAAGCGCTGCGGGCTAATCTGCGCAAACGCAAGGAACAGGAGCGCGCCCGCAAGGCCGGTCCGGAGAAATCCGGCTGACGCTCGTGCCGGCGGTTGCGTCTCGCGCAGGTCAAATCCCGCTTGGCCCGACTCGCGGGTCCGGCGCATCGGCATTTGGGCGACGCAGCCTCGGTTTACGCGCCAGGCACCGCTGGGCTAGACCGGCCCGCCGCCGCGCCGGAGTAGCCTTCCATGTCCGTCATGCCCGATCGCTGGATCCGCCAGATGGCCGCCGAGCACGGCATGATCGAGCCGTTCGTCGAGACGCAGAAGCGCGAGGGCGTCATCAGCTACGGCTTGTCGAGCTACGGCTACGACGCGCGCGTCGCTGACGAGTTCAAGATCTTCACCAATGTCGACAGCGCGGTGATCGACCCCAAGGCGTTCGCGCCCACCAGCTTCGTCGATCGCAAGGGGCCGGCTTGCATCATCCCGCCCAACAGCTTCGCGCTCGCCCACACGGTCGAGTATTTCCGCATCCCGCGTGACATCCTGGTGATCTGCCTCGGCAAGTCCACCTACGCGCGCTGCGGCATCATCGTGAACGTCACACCGCTCGAGCCCGAGTGGGAAGGCCAAGTGACCATCGAGATCAGCAACACCACGCCGCTGCCCGCCAAGATCCACGCCCATGAGGGGATCTGCCAATTCCTCTTCCTGCAAGGCGCCGGCCCCTGCGAGGTGAGCTACGCCGACAAGGCGGGCAAATACATGCGCCAGCGCGGCGTCGCGCTCCCGAAGCTGTAAGCCGCGAGACCGGAGGCACAATGGACCGTATCCGCATCCGTGGCGGCAAGCCGCTCTCGGGAGAGATCGCCATCGGCGGCGCCAAGAACGCCGCCCTCCCCCTCATGGCCGCCGGACTGCTCACCGAGGACCGCCTCGTGCTGTCCAACGTGCCGCTGCTCGACGACATCCACACGATGTCGGCGCTGCTCGCCCAGCATGGCATTGCGGTGGACCACCTGACCAGCGACGGCCGCGCCCTCTCGCTCGGCGGCCCGATCGCCAGCACCGAGGCGCCCTACGACATCGTACGCAAAATGCGCGCCTCCGTCCTGGTGCTCGGTCCCGTGCTGGCGCGAGTGGGGGAGGCCCGGGTCTCGCTGCCCGGCGGTTGCGCCATCGGCACGCGGCCGGTCGACCTGCACCTCAAGGGCCTCGAGCAGATGGGCGCTGAGATCCGGCTGGAGGGCGGCTACATCCACGCCGCCGTGCGCGGGCGCCTCCGAGGCGCCAACATCGTGCTGCCCTTCGCCTCGGTCGGCGCCACCGAGAACCTGCTCATGGCGGCGAGCCTTGCCGACGGCGAGACGGTGCTCGCCAACGCGGCGCGCGAGCCCGAGATCAGCGATCTGGCCCTCTGCCTGCGCGCGATGGGGGCCCGGATCGAAGGCATCGGCAGCGACCGGCTCACCATCGAGGGAGTCACCAGGCTGCACGGCGCCGAGCACAGCATCATTCCCGACCGGATCGAGACCGGCACCTATCTCTGCGCGGCTGCGATCACCGGCGGCGAGGTCCGGTTGCGCAACGCCCGGCTCGAACACCTGGACGCGGTCGCGCGGGTGTTGGCCGAGGCCGGGGTGGAGATCGACGAGGCTGACGGCTGCCTGGTCGCCCGGCGGCTCAACGGGCTGCACGGGGCGGATTTCATGACCGAGCCCTATCCCGGCCTGCCCACCGATATGCAGGCCCAGTTCATGACCCTAATGTCGGTCGCCGAGGGCGCGGCAATGGTCACGGAGACGATCTTCGAGAACCGCTTCATGCACGTCCCGGAGCTCAACCGCATGGGGGCGCGGATCAACGTGCACGGCGCC
>JAFKFI010000024.1 GCA_017307285.1 Alphaproteobacteria bacterium
CTCCTCGAGCCGCACCGTGGTGCGGGCCTGCGCGTCCGTCCCCTCGGTGACGGCGCCCACCGAGAACAGCGACAGATTGGCCTCGTGGGGGAAAATCTCGCGGATCGCCTTGAACGTCGCGTCCACCGGCCCGTCGCCACCGCTCGACGCGCGCTTCACCACGCCGTCGACCTCCAGCTCCAGGTCGGCCTGCGGCGGCGCCTTGGAGCCGGCGCGCAGGTCGAGCGAGACGAAGCGGATGCGCTCGTGGTCGCGCATCACCTCGTCATCCACCAGCGCCATGATGTCCTCGTCGTAGACCACCTTCTTGAGGTCGGCGACCTGCTTGAAGCGGCGGAAGGCGTCGTTCAGCTTGTTGTCGCCCACTTCGCCGTAGCCCAGCGTGCGCAGCTTGTCGCGGAACGCCGCACGGCCGGAATGCTTGCCGAGCACCAGCGAGGACTTGGTCCAGCCGACGCTCTCCGGCGTCATGATCTCATACGTCCCCGCGTGCTTCAGCACGCCGTCCTGATGGATGCCGCTCTCATGGGCGAAGGCATTGCGCCCGACGATCGCCTTGTTGGGCTGCACGTCGAAGCCCGTGATCGTCGCGAGCAGGCGCGAGATGCGCAGCAGGTTCGGCGTCACGATCGCGGTGCTGCGCTGGATCGCGTCCTGGCGCGTCCGCACCGCCATCGCGATCTCTTCCAGCGACGCATTGCCCGCGCGCTCGCCGATGCCGTTGATGGTGCACTCCACCTGCCGCGCCCCGCCGCGGATCGCCGCCAGCGTGTTGGCCACCGCCAGGCCAAGATCGTTGTGGTTATGCGTGGAGAAAATCACCTTCTCCGCGCCCGGCACCCGCTCGCGCAATTCGGTAAAAATGCGCTCCATGTCCTCGGGCAGCGCGTAGCCCACCGTGTCGGGAATATTGATCGTGGTGGCGCCGTACTTGATCGCGGTCTCGACGCAGCGGCACAGGAAATCCATGTCGCTGCGGCTGCCATCCTCGGCCGACCACTCGACATCGTCGGCGTGGTTGCGCGCCAGCTGCACCGAGCGAGCGGTGAGGTCGATCACCTCCTCGGGATCCAGCCGCAGCTTGTATTTCATGTGCAGCGCCGAGGTCGCGAGCACGATGTGGATACGCCGCCGCTCGGCCGGCCGCAGTGCCTCGGCCGAGCGCAGGATGTCCGCGTCGGCAGCGCGCGACAGACTGGCGATCACCGGCCCCTTCACCGTCTCCGAGATGGCCTTGACGCTCTCGAAATCGCCGGGCGAGGCGATGGCGAAGCCGGCCTCGATCACGTCGACGCCCAGCTCGGTCAGCGCCTCCGCCATGCGGATCTTCTCGCCGAGATTCATCGAGAAGCCCGGCGATTGCTCGCCGTCGCGCAGCGTGGTGTCGAAGATGATGATGCGGTTTTCGTCCAGCTTGCCGAAGCTGGGATGCTCGATGGACATGGGATGAATTCCTGGCTCTCGTTACGACATTGGCCTCAAGGCGGCGTGCCGCCTCGTTGGGTCCCCCAAGCGATGCCGTCGGCGAGCCGAGGCGGTGCGCTCAGGGGCGGCTAAGTCGAAGGAGGAGGCCGAGGGCGAGCAGGCGCGCGGAGCACCGCACCATCGTGCGGGCAGTCCGGCAGGCCAGGCGGGCGCCGCAAAGAACCATGCACACCCTATAGGCCCGGATCGGGTGCAATGCAACCCGGCTTGCCTTGCGCCCCGCCCCGAGACAGCATCCCGCGCCGAGCGAGGGAGCCAGACCAATGAAGAACGTCACCCTGTTCTACAACCTCCACCCGAGCGGCATGGCGCTGCTGGAGGCTCGCAAGGACATCCAGCTGAGCCAAATCTCCCGCCCCAGCCAGGAGCAATTCGCCGAGGCGCTGGGCAAGTCGCACGCCGTGCTGGTCGCCCTGGAAGGCATCGGCGAGGCCGAGCTCGCCCGGGCGCCCGACCTAGAAATCATCTCCCGCTTCGGCGTCGGCTACGACGCGATCGACATTCCCGCCTGCACCCGCCATCGCGTCGCGGTTGGCGTGACCAATGGCGGCAACGACCTCGCCGTCGCCGAGCACACGCTCGGGCTGATGCTCGCCGTCGCGCGGCGTACGGTGGAGATGGACCAGCTGGTGCGCGCCAACAAATGGCGCGAGCGCGGCGGCCGCCCGATGGGCGAGCTCGCCGGCCGCACCGTGCTGGTGGTCGGCTACGGCCGCATCGGCACCCGCGTCGCCCGGCTGTGCGCCGCCTTCGGGATGCGCGTCATGGTGTGCGACCCGATGTTTCCGGTCCCGCGCATCGCCGCCGACGGCTACATCCCCGTCACCGACATCGCCGTCGCCCTGCCCGAGGTGGACGTGCTCACCCTGCACTGCCCGCTCAGCGACACCACGCGGCGCATGATCAACCGCGAGATGCTGTCGCTGCTAAAGCCCAGCGCCTGGCTGATCAACGCGGCACGCGGCGGGCTGGTCGACGAGGCGGCGCTGGCCGAGGCACTGGCCAACGGCAAGCTCGCGGCGGCCGGTCTCGATGTGCTGGTGCAAGAACCGCCGCAAGCGGACAACCCGCTGTTCAAGCTCGCCAACGTCGTGCTCAGCCCGCACGTCGCCGCTGCGCCGCTCGAGACAATGGAAAAAATGTCGATCCGCGCGGCGCAGAATATCATCGACATGTTCGACGGCACGCTCGACCCCGGCTACGTCGTCAACCCCGAGGTGCTGCCGAACCGGCGCAACGCCTGAGCGGATATCGTTGCACCCTTGTAGACATTCCCGTTAGGCTTCCGCCGAACAGGGAGGCCGCTCGGTCATGAAAGCCGCTCTCGTCGCAGCCGCGCTGCTGCTCGCATCCGCCCCCGCCATCGCGGCGGACCTCAAGGCCGAGATCCAGCACGACAACGAGCGGTTCGCCCAGGCCTTCAACAAGGGCGACGCCGCCGCTGTCGCGCGGATGTACACCGAGCACGCCAACGCCCTGCCGCCGGGCGCGCCGATGGCCAGCGGGCGAGCCGCGATCCAGAAGCTCTGGCAGGGCGCGATCGACGGCGGCTACAAGAACCTGTCGCTCACGGCAATGGACGTCGAGCGCTTCGGCAACGCCGCCCGCGAGATCGGCCGCTTCAGCCTCGACGCACCCGACGCGCAAAAGAACATCGTCAAGGTCGAAGGCAAATACGTCGTGATCTGGAGACACGAGCACGACGGCTGGAAGCTCGATACCGACATCTGGAACATGAACAAGTAGCGGAACGACCGCTCCTCCCGCTTCCGCTGGTTTTTGTTGATTGTTCGTAACAATATCGACATGCCAAGGCAGCCGTGCCCTGGGCGCTATCGTATGAAGGGCCTGCCGATCCGGAGATAGTCGCGCGGTTGGCGGGCCGGCTCGGGCGGCTTCGGTGCATCATGCGCCGGCGGCGCGGGCGCTGGTTCCGGTGCCGGCGGTTCGGCCGCGCGGGCTGGCTGCGGCGGGGAGCCAGAGATGAGATAGGAAGGCCTCAGCTCCCACGCCGTGGCCCCATCGGGCAACGTCACCGGGCACGGCGGGGGCGGCGGGCGCAGGATGTCGGGCAGCGGTTCGGTGGTGAGCCTGCGCCACAAGGGCCGGAGCAGCCGCCCAGCCTGCGGCACGGCGGCTAGGAAGTCCCGCATCGCGGGATCGTCGAGCAGCCGGCCGAGCTCCAGGTCATAGGGCCGCATGCCATACTCGATGAACACCGGACCCGGCGGGATCGCCGGCGGCCGGCGCGGCGCGCGCACCCGACCCACCGTCGCACCCGCGACCGCCGGGCGCGGCGCGGCCCTCCGGCGCGATGCGGCAGGCAGCGCGCCGGCGAGGAAGGCGGCATGCAGTGCTGTGAGCCGCGCCAGGGTGCGGCCGAGATAGCCCCGCAGCACCTCGGCCATCGGCGCCAGCCACGGCTCTCCCCAGCCGAACCGCCGCTGCCGCTCCAGGCTGTCGCCCAAACCCCACACGATCGCCCCGATCAGCGCGGCGAAGCGGGCCATCAGGCCGCTTGGGAGTGGGAGGGATGTGGTGGGGCTCATGACCCGGAGATCATGCAGTTAGTTAGTGTTCGCGTCAACCGCAAATGCACCGGCCTTGGCCGTCAGCAAGGCGACTTCGCAACGGGCAACGAAACATATCTCCCGCCGGCGCGCTAACCTCCGTCATGCGCGACGCCGGCAAAATCCGCATCGGCATCTCCGGCTGGACCTACGCACCCTGGCGCGGCGTGTTCTATCCGCGCGGCCTGCCGCACAAGCAGGAACTCGCCTTCGCCGCCGCGCAATTTCCCACCATCGAGATCAACGGCACCTTCTACAGCCTGCAACGCCCGGAGAGCTTCGCCGCATGGGCCGAGCAGACCCCGGCCGATTTCGTGTTCTCCGTCAAAGGCCCGCGCTTCCTCACCCACATGAAGCGTCTGCGCGACATCGAGGCGCCGCTCGGCAATTTCCTCGGCTCCGGCCTGCTGCGGCTCGGCGCCAAGCTCGGCCCGATCCTCTGGCAATTCCCCGCCAGCTTCCGCTTCGAGCCGGAACGCCTGGAGCCCTTCCTTGCACTCCTGCCGCGCGACACGACGCACGCCGCCGCCTTCGCCGAGCGCCACGCCGACCACCGCCTCGCCGGCCGCGCCTGGACCCGCACCGACGCCGCCCGCCCGCTGCGCCACGCCTTCGAGGTACGCCACGAAAGCTTCCGCGACCGCGCCTTCATCGACCTGCTGCGCCGCCACTCGGTCGCCCTGGTCTGCTCCGACGCCGCAGCCTGGCCGCGCTTGATGGATGTCACCGCCGACTTCGTCTACTGCCGCCTGCACGGCGCCGAGGAGCTCTACGTCAGCGGCTACGAGGACGTTGACCTCGATCTCTGGGCCGCCCGCGTCGCTGCCTGGTCGAACGGCCGCGAACCACCCGACCCGCAGCGGATCTCCACGAACCCACCGGCGCGCCGGCGCGACGTGTTCGTCTATTTCGACAACGACGCCAAGGTCCGCGCGCCGCCCGACGCAATCGGGCTGATGCGGCGCCTCAACGCGTGAGCGCGGCACCCGAGCCCGTCCCGATTGCCACATGCGAATGCGAATGCTAGTGACTCTCATTCGCATATTTTGAGAAGCGGGACGCAAGACGAGATGAGGGTTGATTTGACCGAGGCTTCGGGCGGCCTCCGGGCATCGCTCGGGGCCGGCATATTCCTGGCGTGTTCCCTCGGCAGCGCATCGGCACAGACGCCGGCATCGAACCCGAGCACCACCGATTCCCCCGCCATCATGACGCTGCCGCCGGTCGATGTGGGGGGACGTGCCGAAAGCCCGACCGGCCCCGGTGTCGGCTATGTCGCGACGACGAGCCGGACCGCGACCAAGACCGACACGCCCATCCTCGAGACGCCGCAATCCATCTCGACGGTCACGCGCGCGCAGATGGACGCGCAGAACGCCCGTTCGGTGAACGAGGCGCTGCGCTACACCTCGGGCGTCGCCGCCGAGCAGCGCGGCGGCACCTCGCGCTACGACCAGCTCACCATCCGCGGCTTCAACAGCTCGACCGCCGGACCCGACCAGTATCTCGACGGCCTCAAGCTGCTCAACGGCACGTACTACGCCACACAGCAGATCGACCCGTTCCTGCTCGAACGCATCGAGGTGCTGAAAGGCCCGGCCTCGGTCCTCTACGGCCAGGGCAATCCCGGCGGCATACTCGCCTTGTCGAGCAAGCTGCCGGTCGACGAGCGCATCCGCGACGTGCAGATCGAAGGCGGCAGCCTCGGCTACATCCGCGGCACCGTCGATTTCGGTGGCCGTCTCAACGAGGACGGCACCCTGCTCTACCGCTTTGCCGGGACCGCCTTCAGCTCCGGCGCGCAGGACCGGCACACGACGATGGAGCGCATCGCCATCGCGCCAGCCATCACCTGGCAGCCGACCGGCGACACCACGCTGACGATCACCGGCCGTTACCAGCACGATCCGCAAGCGGGATCGTACGAGCCCGTCCCGGCCATCGGCTCGGTCCTGTTCAATCCGCTCGGCATGCTGAACATGGATTTCTATGCCGGCGACACCGCTTACGAACGCTACAACCGCACGCAAGCCGCGATCGGCTACATGCTGGAACACCGCTTCAACGACAATTGGAAGTTCCGCTCCGCCGGCCGCTACACCAATGTCGGCTCGCTCTACAACGCCGTTTACGGCACGTCCCTCGACCCGGACTTCCGCACGCTCAACCGCGCGACCGCCGCCTCGGAGGAGCATTTCGACACCGTCACTCTCGACAACTCGGTGCTCGGCAAGTTCAACACCGGCCCGCTCGCGCACGAACTGCTCATCGGCATCGGCTGGCAGAACCTGCGGGACGATTTCGACTACGCCTCCGGCGCGGCACCGACCCTCGACATCTTCGCGCCCGTCTACGGCCAGGCGATCCCGCATCCCGTACCGTTCTTCGGTTCGGGCGTGACGTCGCAGGATCTCGGCATCTATGTCCAGGATCAGGTCTCGATCGGCGGCTTTCGCCTGATGGTCGGCGGCCGCTACGACTGGGCCTCGATCGACACGCGCAACCATTTCTCGCCGGCCGACAGTTTCGATCAAAGCGACCGCGCCTTCACCTTCCGCGCCGGCCTGCTCTATCTCTTCGACAACGGCATCGCCCCCTACTTCACTTATGCCCAATCATTCCAGCCACTGAACCAGCTTTCCGCGACTGGCAGCCCGTTCAAGCCGACACGCGGCGAGCTGTTCGAGGTCGGCGTCAAGTACCAGCCGACCGGCTTCAACAGCTTCATGTCGGTGGCACTTTACAATCTCACACAGGACAACGTGCTGACGAGCGATCCCGACCATTTCGGGTTCTCGGTGCAAGCGGGACAGATCCGCTCGCGCGGCATCGAGCTAGAGGCCCACGCCAGCCTGACCGATCAGATCAACCTGGTGGCCGCCTACACGTATCAGGACGTCACCTACACGAAGGACCTCTCGGGCCGCACGGGGAAGCGTCCGACGGAGATTCCGAACCAATTCGCCTCCGTCTGGGGCGAATGGACCGCGCCGGAGGGCAGCTTCGCCGGGCTCGGCGGCGGCCTCGGCGTCCGCTTCGTCGGCACCACCAACGGCGACCTCACCGTGCCGCTGATCACCCAGCCCTACACGCTGGTCGATGCCCAGATCCACTACGATCTCGGCCGCGCAATCCCGTCGCTCGAAGGCGCGCGACTGCAGGTGACGGCGCAGAACCTGCTCGACGAGCGCTACGTCGCGACGTGCTACAGCTACGAGTTCGGCTGCACCTTTGGCGTCGGGCGCAGCGTCATCGCGCGGCTCGCCTACCAATGGTAAGCGGCCGCCGCGTCTTCCGCGCGTGTCATTGGCTGCACCGCTGGACCGGGCTGCTGGCCGCGCCCTTCTTCCTCGTCCTTTGCCTGACCGGCGGCATTCTCGTGTTCCGCGACGAGATCGACGCCCTGCTCGGCGCGACGCCGCCCGCCGCACCCGCTGCCGGAGAGGCCAAGCCGCTGTCTGCACTTGCGTCCGCCGCGATCGTCGCGCAGCCCGGAATGCGGCCAATCTCGATCTATCTCGACCCCGACACGCCGGACCGCGCCTATGTCGGGGTCGCGCCACCCGGACCGGCCGTGCTGCGCGACAACGGCGCCGTGTTGATCGATCGCACGACCGCCGCGCCGATGCCGTACACCGATCCACGGAGCACCTTGACCGGCTTCGTGTTCGATCTGCACGCGCGCTGGCTCTCGGGTCCGAACGGGGAGCTGTTCGGCGGCGCGATCGCCATTCTCGTCTTCATCTGCCTGGCGAGCGGCGTCGTGGTGTACGCGCCTTATGTCCGCAAGCTGCTGTTCGGCAGCGTGCGGCACCGACGCGGCACCCGGCTCGTGCAGCTCGATCTGCACAATCTCCTCGGCGTCGTCCTGCTCGGCTGGGCCATCGTCGTCACCGTCACCGGCATCTGCCTCGCCGCCGGCACCTTGCTGCTGACGCACTGGCAGGAGACCGAGTTGCGCGCGATGGCAGAACCCAACGCCCCCCGCGTCGCAACACCCGTATCGATCGACGCGGCGGCGACGAGCGCGCAGGCCGCCGAGCCCGAACGCCAGATGCGTTTCCTGGTCTATCCCGACACCGATTTCTCCGGCCCCGGCCATTACAGCTTCCTGCTCTACGGCGCCCACCGCTACGACGAGAGGCTGTTCAAGGTGGTGACGGTGGACGCCGCAACGGGCAAGGTCGCCGCCGACCGGCCGCTGCCGATGTACCTCAAGGCGCTCGTCCTCTCGGGGCCGTTGCATTTCGGCGACTACGCTAGCTGGCCGCTCAAGCTGTTCTGGGTGCTCTGCGCCGGCGGCATCTTGTTCATCACCGGCAACGGCGCAGTGCTCTGGTGGCTGCGCCGCCGGGCGAGGCGGCTCCGCACGGTGCGGGCATGAACGCGCGCCCCTATCGCTCGGCCTGCCTGCTCGCCCTCGCGACCATCGCCGGCCTCATCGGCGCGATGGTGACGGAGGGCTGGGTGGGCTTCGCCTTCGTGCTGCTCGCGGCGGCCCCGGTCGCGTTGGGCGCCGCGTGCTATTGGCGCCGTTCCGTGTAGAGCTACTTTGCGATGACTGAAATCCTACCCGATCCGCAACTGTCATGGTCGGCGTAGGCCGACCATCCACGACTTCACGAGCGAGCAACAAAAGTCGTGGATGCCCGGCCTTCGCCACTGTTGTCCGGCTCATTTTTTGCGTGGGTTGCTTGGGAACAGCTGGAGTTGCGGGTGTGGTTTTGGGGGTTGACGTGGTGGTGGATTGAGCAGGTGGGGGATGGGTCTGCGGGTGAACAATTGACCTCGGATGACGGTTAGCACGATGACCGCGGGATGGGCGATGGCGTGCTTGAGTTGGGTGAGGCGGACCAGGATGTAGGCGATCAGGGCGGTGGCGATCTGCAGGCGCACGGCGTTTTCGGAGTTGCCCATGAAGCGACTGATGCGCAGGTTCTGCTTGATCCACTTGAAGAACAGCTCGATCTGCCAGCGCTCCTTGTAGAGATCGGCGATCGCCTCGGCGGGGCTGTCGAGATCGTTGGTGAACAGCCGCAAGGTGCGGCCGGTGCTGATGCGGATGACGATTTCGCGGCCCGCCTCGGGGAACGGATTGCGCCGGCTGCGCGCCATGCGCTCGGGCAGACGGCCGGTGCCATCGGACAGCACCGTGCCGCCCGGCGCCACCGTGCGTTGCTCGACTGCGCGAAGCGGCGTGTTGCGCTTCAGCCGGGTGACGAAGCGGCAGCTTTGGTCGCGCAGGGCCGCCCACCAGCCGAAATCATAATAGCCGAGGTCGAACACGTAGGTGGCGCCGGGCTCGATCGGCAGCCCGCGCTTGGCGGCGGTGATGTCGTTGACCTTGGCCGAGGTCAGATCGAAGTAGACCGGCTGGCCGGCACGCGGATCGTAGACCATGTGGATCTTGGCGCCCGGTTCGCCGCGATGCAGGCCGATCCAGTTGGCCATGCGTTGGCCGAGATTGACCTGAGTGCTGTCGATCAGACGCACGACATCGTGCATCTCCCGGCGCAGCGAGCGATACAGTGCGGGCAGCATGGTCTGCAGCAGTTCGACGAACAGCCCGGCATCGCGGTTTCGATTGGCCTCGGCAAGCGTCGAGCGGCGGGGCGGCTGACGGCCGATCAGCCGCAGTGGGCCGCCGCCGGGTGCCAGGCCGGCAACGGTCTGGCGCAGGCCATGCAGACCGCCGAGCGCGGCGCCCAGCATGGCGATCAGGTGGTCTCGGCTATCGAAGCTGCGCACCCTCTGATCCGCGCCATACGCCGCGACCAGCCGGTCGAAGCTGCCCCACGGGATGTGCTGCAAGAGCCCGTCGAACACGGTAGGCTGATGGCGAATGGCGTTGGTTCCAGCTGCGGTGGATAACGTTGGCGAACGTCTCCAGCGCAGTAAAATCAACGCCGTGCACCCGTACAAAGCAGAAATCGTGCCGGACAGCAGTGGAGCAGGCCGGGCATGACGAGATAATACTCGGGTCTATCTGAGGCCGCCCTAACCCACCTCCGCGAAATGGCACGCCACCGCCCCGCCGCGACTGTCGGGGAGCAATTCCGGCTCCTGTTCCGCGCAAATCGGCTGCGCCTTCGGGCAGCGCGTCCGAAAGCGGCAGCCGCTCGGTGGCGAGATCGGGCTGGGCGGCTCGCCGCTCAGCGGGACATGCCGCCGGCTCCGTTCCATCCGAGGATCGGGCACCGGCGCCGCCGCCACCAGTGTCTGCGTGTAAGGATGCAGCGGATTGCTGAACAGCGCGTCGGCGCGCGCGGTCTCCATCACCTTGCCGAGATAGAGAACAACAATCCGGTCGCAAACATGCCGCACCACGGCGAGATCGTGCGCGATGAACAGATAGGTCAGTCCGAAACGCTCCTGCAGATCGACCATGAGATTGATGATTTGCGCCTGGATGTTGACGTCGAGCGCCGACACCGGCTCGTCGGCCACCACGAGGTCGGGCCGCACCGCCAGCGCGCGGGCGATCGAGATGCGCTGGCGCTGGCCGCCGGAGAACTCGTGCGGAAAACGCTGTGTCGAGCGCGCCGGCAGGTTCACGATATCCAGCAGCTCGCCGATCCGCTTCCGCGCCGCCGCGTCGCTGTCCACGATGCCGTGCAGCTTCAGCGGCCCGGCAAGGATTTCCCCCACGCTCATGCGCGGATTGAGCGAGGCGTACGGGTCCTGGAAGATCATCTGCATCCGCCGCCGCAACGGCCTGATCTCGGCCTGCGTCGCGTGCGTGATGTCCTGCCCGGCAAACATGATGCGGCCCGCCGTCGGCCGGTGCAGGCGCGTGACCAACCGCGCCAGCGTCGACTTGCCGCAGCCGGATTCGCCGACCAGCCCCACCGTCTCCCCCCGCTCCACCGTGAGGTCCACACCATCGACAGCGCGCAGCACACGCACGGGCGCGAACAGCCCGTCCCTGGGCAGGGAAAAGTGCTTCGTGACCCCGCGCACATCGAGCAGCGGCTCCGCCGTCGCCTGCCGAGGCTCGGCAGCCGCTGCGGGCACGCGATCCGGGCGATGCAGCGCCCCGCCCTGCTGCGTCACCCAGCAGCGCGTCGCGCGGTGCGCCTCGATCGGCAGCAGCTCGGGATGCTCGCCGCACTTCTCGATCGCGAACGGGCAGCGCGCCCGAAACCGGCAACCCTCCGGCCAGGCGCGCGGATCGGGCGGCTGGCCCTCGATCGTCACCAGCCGCCGGTCATGCGCCTCGCTGTCGAGACGCGGCGCCGCGTTGAGCAGCGCCCAGGTATAGGGGTGGCGCGGATCGCTCAGCAGCTCGCCGGGAGAGCCCTCCTCGACGATCTCACCCGCATACATCACCAGCACCCGCGAGCAGATATTGGCGATCACGCCGAGATCATGGCTGATGAGGACAACGGCGGTGCCCAACTCCTCATTCAAGGTCCGCAGCAGCTCGAGAATCTGCGCCTGAATTGTCACATCGAGCGCCGTGGTCGGCTCGTCGGCGATCAGCAGCGCTGGCTCGTTCGACATGCCCATCGCCAGCATCACGCGCTGGCGCATCCCGCCGGAATATTGGTGCGGATAGGACTGCACCGCCCGCTCCGGCGCCGGCACGCCCATGCGCCGCAGCAGCGACACCGCCCGCTCCCGCGCGACCGACGCGGCGAAGCGGCCGTGTGCGGTCATCGCCTCGACTAGCTGCTTTGCAATCCGCAGCACGGGGTTGAGCGAGGTCATCGGGTCCTGAAAGACCATCGCGATCTCGCGCCCGCGCACGTCGCGGATTTCGTCCTCGCTGAGCCGTGCCAGATCGCGCCCGCGAAACGCGATGCTACCGCCGACGATGCGCGCCGGCTCATCCAGCAGCCGCATGATGGACTTGGCGCAGACGCTCTTGCCCGAGCCCGATTCGCCGACGATGCCCAGCGTCTCCCCGGCGTGGAGGTCGAAGCTCACGCCATCCACCGCGCGCACCGGCCCCGCATCGGTGAGGAACCAGGTGCGCAGGTCGCGCACCCGGAGCAGCGCCTCAGCGGTTGCGGGCATGGGGGTCGAGCCAGTCGCGCAAGCCGTCGCCGATGAAATTGAAGCCCATCACCACGGTCAGGATGGCGAGCCCGGCAAACGTCGCCACCCACCATTGCTGCACCAGCTGCCGCCCCTCACCGACCATCGCCCCCCACTCGGCGGTCGGCGGCACCGTGCCGAGCCCAAGGAACGACAGGCCGGCAAAGACGAGAATGGCGTTGCCGAGATCGAGCGTCACCAGCACGACCAGTGGTCCGACGGCATTCGGGATGATCTGACGGAGGAGAATATGCGCCGGGCCAAAGCCGATCGACTGCGCCGCCTCGACGTATTCAAGGTTGCGCTGCGTCAGCACCAGACTGCGCGCCAGCCGGGCAAATTTCGGCCACCACACGACCAGCATGGCGATGCAGGTATTCACCGTGCCGATGCCGAGCGCCGCGGCAATCGCCATCGCCAGGATGATCGGCGGGAAGCAGAACACGAGGTCGGTGAGGCGCATCAGCCCCTCCTCGGCCCAGCCCGCGACATAGGCCGCCACCGCGCCGAGCAAGGTGCCGAACGCCGCGCCGATCAGCACCACCGCGAAGCCGACGCTGAGCGAGATGCGCGCGCCGAAGACCACCCGCGTCAGCACGTCGCGCCCCAGCGTATCGGTGCCCATCCAATGCGCCCATGACGGCGGCTGCAGCCGCGCCGCGACATCGACGAAATTGGGATCGTACGGCGTGATCCACGGCGCGAACACCGCAAGAACGATCCACAGCACGATCACCCCGGCGCCGAACGCCGGCAGCCCATAGCGCCGCATCCACCGCTGGCGCGAGGTCGCGACCGCCGGGAGGACGATCTCGCTCATCGCTTCACCACGCGCGGATCGAGCAGCGCGTACGACATATCCACCACGAGATTGACCAGCACAAATACGATGGCAACGATCGTGGTAATCCCCATGATGGCGGGAAAATCGAGCGCCACCGCGCTCTCATAGGTGTAGCGCCCGAGCCCCGGCCAGCCGAACACCGTCTCCGTCAGCACCGCGCCGGACAGCAGATTGGCGTAGGCAAGGCCGCCCAACGTCACCACCGGCAGCATCGCGTTCGGCGCGGCGTGGCCGAGCACCACGACGCGCCGCAACAGCCCCTTGGCGCGGGCGACGCGCACGTAATCCTGCGACAACGCCTCCAGCATCGCCGCCCGCGTGGTCCGCGTAATCAGTCCCAATGTCGCACTGGCCAGCACGATCGAAGGCAAGACGAGATGCGCCGCCGCATCGCGAAACGTGTCCCAGTCGCCCACCAGCGCCGTGTCGACGAGCAGCAGCCCCGTCACGCGATCGGGCGGAAACGACACCGGATCGAGCCGTCCCGGCCCCGGCGCGATGTCGAGCGCGCCGTAGAAGATCGCCAGCATGATGAAGGCGAGCCAGAAAGTCGGCGCCGACACCCCGATCAGCGACACCGCCCGCGCCACATTGTCGATCCAGCTATCGCGCTTGACCGCCGCCAGCACGCCGAGCGGCAGCCCGACGACGAGCGACAGCACGAACGCGACGGAGGCAAGCTCAAGTGTCGCCGGCGCGTAGTCCGCGATGTCCTGCAGCACCGGCCGGCGCGACACCAGCGAGACGCCGAAATCGCCATGCAGCAGCCCGTTCAGAAAAATCCAGT
>JAFKFI010000169.1 GCA_017307285.1 Alphaproteobacteria bacterium
TGGACAGGTGCGCGGCATCGAGCGCGGTGAGCTTGGAGCCCTTGATCATCTTGTGGATCTCCTCGCCGTATTCGGGCAGCGTCGCCGGATCCTTGCTGCCGACGATGACCATCGTCGGCGCGGCGATGGTCGGGGTGGTGGCGCGGAAATCCATGTCGCGCACCGCCTCGCAGCAGCCGATGAAGCCTTCCAGATTGGTGGCGGTGAACATCGTCACCACCTTGGCGATGGCCTGCGGCGCGCGCTCGCGGAATCCTTTAGTGAACCACCGTTCCATCTGCGGACCGGAGAGCTTGTCGAGGCCGTTGTTGCGGGCGAACTTGATGCGGTCGTTCCAGGCCTGCTTCTCGGCATAGAAGTAGTGCGTGTTGGAAAGGATGAGCTTCTTCACGCGGTCGCGGGCGTTGGCGCCCATCCATTGCCCGACCATGCCGCCCATCGACAGGCCGCACCAGTTGAAGGTCTTGGCGCCGGCGGCGTCCGCCACCGCGAGCGCATCGTGGCCCAGCATGTCCATCGTGTAGGGGCCCTTGGGCGCGCCCGATTTGCCGTGGCCACGGCGATCGTAGCGCACCAGGCGGAAATGCCTCGACCATTCCGCGGCCTGATCGTCCCACATATGCAGGTCGGTGCCGAGCGAGTTGCACAGCATCAGCACGGGGGCGTCCGCCGGTCCTTCCACCTGGTAATTGATCGGGCAGCCGTCCTTGGCATTGGCGATGGGCATGAGGTCCTCGTGGTTGGTCAGCGTTGTGGAAGGATCAGGACGATTTGCGCTTGTCGCCGTCGGGAGCGGAGGTTTCCGCTTCGGCGTCGGCTCGCGAAAGAATGTCCATGAAAGCGCCCGGCGCGTCTTCGTCAACGGGGGGCGGCGTCGCCGGCTCGGGTGATGGCGCGGCAGCCGTCATGGATTCGTCGAACGGCGGCGCGGCGGAATCGCCGCCGGCGGCCGGCTCGGCGAGATCGGCGCGCGTCGGGTTGACCGTGTCGAAGCCGACCGGATCGGGATTCGCCATCGGCAACTCGGTTGCCGGTTCGGCCGATGGGGCCTCGAAGTCCGTCATCAACGGAAGCTGCGGCGCGCTCGGCAGCCTGGCGTCGGGTGGTCGCACCTCGGGCCGGACCTCCGGTGCTGCCTCCTGCGGGACGTCGTGGCGAATGTCCGGACGGGCCTCCTCGACGATGTCGTGTCGCGGCTCTGGCCGTGGCTCTGGCCGTAGCTCGGGCCGCGGTTCCTGTCGCATGTCCTGTCGCACGTCCTGGCGAATTTCGGTGCGGCGTGTCGTGCGGGTCTGGCTCGCGACCACGAGGCGGTCGATGAAAGTCTGCGACGACCCCTGATAGGTGAGGGGAATGAACAGCTTCTCGATCTCGACGGCGCTGAGTTCGCCCTTCACCTGCGGATCGGCCAGCAGCAATTCCTTGAGCGGGCGCTTCTCGCTCTCCGCGCTGTGACTGAGTTCGCGGATCAGTCGATGGGCCTCGGCGCGGCCAAGCTTTTCCGCGAGTGCAAACGACACCGCTTCGGCCATGACCTGACCGCCGCTCATGTCCAGGTTGGCGCGCAGCCGGTTGACGTCGATCTCCATCCCCTCGGCGATCTCGACGATGGCGCTCAGCGCACCGGATGTGGCCAGCACGAGCGTCGGCATCGTGGTCCACTCGGTCTGCCAGCCGCCCGGTCCACGCTCGTGATCCTGAACCTGCGCGGCGAGCAGCGTCGCCACCAGATTCGGCGCGAGCGTCGCCGCCGAGAGCGCGGCCGCAGCCCCGACGGGATTTCGTTTGTGCGGCATGGTGGAGGAGCCGCCGCGTCCGGCGGCGGCCGGCTCGAACGCCTCGTGGACCTCGGTCTGCATCATCAGCACCACGTCGCGGGCGATCTTGCCGCAGGTGCCGGCGAGGATGGCCAGCGTTGTGGCGATCTCCGCGAGCCGGTCGCGGTGGCTGTGCCAAGGCGCGTCGGGAAGCGGCAGGTCGAGCAGCGCGGCGAGTCGTTCGGCGACGCCGAAGCCGTGTTCGCCGAGAGCCGCCAGCGTGCCCGCCGCGCCGCCGAATTGGAGAACCAGCGCCTCGCGTCGCAGCCGCACCAGCCGGTCGCGCGAGCGCGCCAAAGCCGCGGCGTAGCCTGCAAGCTTGAGCCCGAAGGGCATCGGCAACGCCTGCTGCAGCAGGG
>JAFKFI010000025.1 GCA_017307285.1 Alphaproteobacteria bacterium
GGCATCGATAAGGTCAGAGCCGAATGGGCCATGATCTGCACCGCCCACAACCTCGCGAAACTCACCACCTGAGGAGACATGCACAGCCGCGGCATACGTCGAACCAATCAAATGCCGCGCAGCACAGCGTTACCGGGACAGGCTCCTAGTGGATTTTCCAAGATTCCGGATCGTGCTGCCGCCCGTAATCGAGCAGCGCAAGATCGCCGATCTTCTCTCCTCCCTCGACGACAAGATCGCGCTCAATCGGCGGATGGCGGGAACGCTGGAGGGGATCGCGCGGGCGCTGTTCCAGAACTGGTTCATCGATTTCGATCCTGTCCACCGTGCCGCCGCGGGCCAGGACCCCGGCCTCGTCGCCCCGCTCGCTGCCCCGTTCCCCACCAACATCACCCAAGATGGCCTACCCGAGGGGTGGACGATGGGCACAATCTCGAATCTTGCGGCGATCAATCCGACAACGCGGCTCGTCAACGCACTGGCAGCGCCCTACGTGGACATGGCGGCATTGCCGACGGCGGGCTCGCGGATCACGCGCGTGGCGCAAAGACTACCCGGTTCGGGTGCGCGGTTCACCAATGGAGATACGCTGATCGCCCGGATCACACCGTGCCTCGAGAATGGTAAGACGGCCTATGTCGATTGCTTGCCAAACGAAGCCGTAGGCTGGGGCTCCACCGAGTTCATCGTGCTTCGTCCCCTCGCCGACGTACCAGCCGGGCTGCTGTACCTCATCGCGCGGCATAAACCATTCCGCGCGCACCTGATCGCCGCGATGTCGGGCACCTCCGGGCGTCAGCGCGTGCAAGCGGATGCCGTGGACCGTTGGGAAATTGCGATTCCCCCCGCATCGGTGCTGCGGTCATTCGGCGAACTGGTCGATCCGATGTTTGCGCGAATGAAGGCTCTGGGCGAACAGAACGATACCCTCGCCGCGCTCCGCGACACCCTCCTCCCCAAGCTGATCTCGGGCGAGCTTCGTGTGCGCGACGCCGAAGCAATCGCGGCGGCGGCTTAGAGCATGACCGACACCCTTCCGCATCGCGAGCGAGTCCGGCTGGACGAGGAGGCGGTCGAGCTCTCCGCGCTGTCGTGGCTCGACCTGGCCGGCTGGCGTGTGGTCCGAGTCGCGGATCTCGCCCCGGAGGGGCGGCTGGGCGTCAGGACCGATTGGCGCGACGCGATCCTCATCGCCGAGCTCCGCGCCGCCCTGGCACGCCTCAACTCCGACGCCGACGAAACGATGGTCGAGACCGCGCTCGCCGCCATCCGCGCGAGCCAGAGCGGCGACCTGCTCGAGAACAACCGTGCGTTCCACAAGCTGCTGGTCGAAGGCGTGCCGGTGGCGTTCCGCGACGCCGGGGGCGAGACGCGCACCGTGCCGCTTCGCCTCGTCGCGGCGGACGACATCGCGTTGAACCAGTTCGTCGCCGCCAACCAATACGCCGTGCGTGGCGAGCGGGACGGCGTGCGCGCCGACATCGTGCTGTTCGTCAACGGCCTGCCGCTCGGGCTCATCGAACTCAAGAGCCCGCTCGACCCGGACCCGCTGCTACGCGCCCACACGCAGCTGCGCAACTACGAGAAGGTCGCGCCCGAACTGCTGCGCTGCAACGCGGTGCAGATCATCTCGGACGGGCTGATCGCGCGGGTCGGGGCGCTGACGCAGGGGCTCGACCGCTTCGCGCCCTGGCGGCCCGAGCCGGGCGAGGTCGCCGGCGGCGCCAGCGATCTGGAGGGCGTGATCCGCTCGCTCTGCCTGCCGCGCCGCTTCATCGACCATGTGCTGGGGCTAATCGCGTTCGAGACCGACGAGGGGCGCGTCGTCTCGAAGAAGATTGCCGCCTACCACCAGGCGCGGGCGGTGGTCCCCGCACGCGAGCGGGTCGCCACGGCGGCGGCGGCGGATGGCGACCGGCGAGGCGGCGTGGTCTGGCACACGCAAGGCTCGGGAAAATCCCTCACGATGCTGCTGCTGGTGCGGGCGCTGCAGCTCGATTCCAGGCTGGCCAATCCGACTATCCTGATCCTGACCGATCGCAACGATCTCGACCAGCAGCTCTTCGCCACGTTCTCCGCGCACGCATCGGCGCTGCTCGCGACGCCGATGCGCGCGGTCGATACCGCCCATCTGCGCAAGCTGCTGACCACCACGGCCGGCGGCATCGTGTTCTCGACCATCCAGAAATTCCGCGGCGAGGACGGCGACCATCCGCTGTTGACCGACCGCGCCAACGTGATCGTGCTCGCCGACGAGGCGCACCGGACGCAATACGGCTTCAAGGCGAAGCTGGTCGTTGGCGCGGACGGCGTTCGTCAGAGCCTCGGATTTGCCGCGTATGTCCGCCAGGCGCTGCCGAACGCGACTTTCGTGGGCTTCACCGGCACGCCTGTCGCCGCGCAGGATCGCGACACGCGCGCGGTCTTCGGCGACGACGTCGATCGCTACGACATGCGCCAATCGGTGGCGGATGGCGCCACGGTGCCGATCCACTACACCGCGCGCCTCGCGCGTCTGCATTACGATTTGAGCGATGCCGAACGCGCCGAACTGGACGATCTCGGCGAAATGCTGAGCGAGGGCGACGGCGCGGCGATCGAGGCGGAGAAGGCGAAACTCTCCCGCCTGGACGCGGTGATCGGCGCGCCCGAACGGCTCGCCGCGGTCGCCGCCGATCTCGCCGAACACATCGACCGCCGCGTCGAGGGCATGGGCGGCGGCAAGGTCATGATCGTGGCGGCGAAACGCTGGATCGCCGTGGCACTTCATGACGCGCTGCTGGCGGAGCGGCCCAACTGGGCGGGCCTCGATCCGGCAAGCGACGATGACGGACGCTTGAAGGTGGTGATGACGGCATCCGCCGAGGACCCGGCCGTGTTTCAGCCGCACCGGCGGACCGGCGCGCGCCTGGAGGCCCTCGCCAAGCGGTTCAAGCGCGCCGATTCCGGGCTCGACATCGTAATCGTCGTCGATATGTGGCTGACCGGATTCGATGTGCCGTCGCTGCATACGCTCTACATCGACAAGCCCATGCGTGGGCATGGGCTCATGCAGGCGATCGCGCGGGTCAATCGCGTGTTCGGCGACAAGCCTGGCGGCCTGGTCGTCGATTATCTCGGCATCGGCGCCGAGCTGCAGCAGGCGCTGGCGCGCTACGCCGGCGATCGTTCGGAGGCCGCTTTCGATGTCGAGGCGGCGGTGCGCGAACTGGCGCGGCGGTTGGAGGAAGCGCAATCCTTCCTCGGTGCCGCGCCGTGGCGCGCGTTCACCACCAGTGCCCCCGCCGAGCGGGTCGACGTGCTCAAGGCGTGCGTCGAGCACGTCCTTGCGACCGATCAGCGCGCCGCGTTCGTCGAGGCGGTGGCAAAGCTCGAGACGGCATTCGCCCTCGCAGCGGGCACCGAGGAGGCGGCGCGGGCGCGAGACGAGGTCGCGCTGCTGATCGCATTGCGGGCCAATTTGACGCAACGCGCGCGCGGGAGCGACGCCAGCCGCCAAGCCGGCGCCGAGCAGCGGGTCAAGCAGCTTCTGTCCAGGGCCGTGGTCTCGGACGGCATCCTCGACGTTTTCGCCGCTGCCGGCTTTACGATGCAGAACATCTCGGTGCTGTCCGAGGAATTCCTGGCCGGCGTGCGCGCGGTGCCGGAGCGCAATCTCGCGATCGAGGCGCTCCGCCGCCTCCTCGCCGACGCCATCGCCGGGCGCGAGCGGTCCAACATCGTGCAAGCGCGGTTGCTCACCGAGCGCCTCGATGAAGCGATGCGGCGATACCACAACCGCGCCGTCGACAGCTTGCAGGTGATCGACGAGCTGATCGCCCTCGCACGCGAGATCGACAGCTCGACGAAGCTTGCGGCGGAACTCGGGCTGAACGATCAGGAGATGGCGTTCTACACCGCGCTCGCGGAGAACGGGTCGGCGCGCGAGATGATGCGAGTTGAGGATTTGCGCGTGCTTGCGCAGCAGCTCGTCATTCAAATCCGCCGCTCGCGGACGATCGACTGGACCCGGAAGGAATCAGTGCGCGCCAAAATGCGGCTGGAGGTTCGCAAGCTGTTGGCACGCTATGGCTATCCGCCCGACCTGCAGAAAGCAGCGATAGACCTCGTGATCGAGCAGGCGGAGGGCTTCGCGGACGATCTGGTCTGGGCGTAGACCGCCGCGATAGCCGTTCCAAGTCCGGCAGCAATGGCTGAACGACGTCCCCCGGCTTGCGTCGGGCGGCCATCTGGCCATCGCAAGTTCCGTGTGCCACCGTTGGGGCACAGATAGTCGGAGGAAAGCCATGAGCCAGCTCGAGGTCGCCGACAACAAGCTCGCGACGCAGGCGGGGACAGCTTCGTCGGCCTATGTGCCGCCGCTCCAGCGTACGGCAGGGCAGCCGCCGCCAATCGCGGCGCATGGCGGCCTCTCCTACATGTCGTTCGACCAGGATGGGGACGCGGGAACCGGTAGGGCGATCAGCGACGCGCTCGCCGAAATCGCCGACGGCGAGGGCCAGCGCGTGATCGACATGATCGACAAGGCGCCACCGGGCCCGATCAAGACCAAATGGGGCCTCGCGTTCCGCAACTATGACGAATGCGTGGCCTACATCCGTAGCTCGAACAGCATCAAAGCCCCCCAAGGCGGCGTGGCGCTGCCCCTGCCCTACACAGTCTATGAGCGGCCGACCTACTCGATCGTGCCGTCCAACGCCATCTGGCGGGACCCGGCGCGCACCGACGATGCGGCGATCCTGCGGAAGAACGAGCAGGACAATCGGCGGCTAGACCTGTTCTTCCCGCTGGTGCTGCGCGACGCCCGGCGCATTGGCGAGTACTATCCGGGCCTGTCGCCCAACAGCCCCGAATGCATGGACAAGCTCGGCCTCTCGCTGACCCATCTCGAGTCCAAGTGCACCAACATCTACGATTCGGCGGAGGTGGAGCGGGTCTATTATCCGGAGATCGAGAAGCTCCTGCTCGAGTTCTTTCCGGACGCGACCGACGCACTGGTCTACAATCATGACGTTTTCGACAAGGACTACGCAGGCGACCGCACGGAAGACCAGGCCGCCAAGAACCCAGGCGTGAACGCCAATTACGCCATGCTCGTGCACAACGACCTGAACGACAACAGCGGCCGCGTGCGCTGCCGCGAGCTGCTTACCAAGAACCTCCGGAACTTTGGCCGCACGCAGAACTACACCGAGGAGGAGGCCGACGCGAAGATGTCGCGCCGGTTCATGTCGATCAATCTCGCCAAGCCGATCGAGACGATCGAGCAATACCCGTTCGTGCTCTGCGCGTGGCCGTCCTTCGCCGACCAGCCGTACATCACCAACTACCGCGTCTACGACGACCGCGTCGGCGAGACGACGCGCTTCACCTATCGTCCGAACCACGAGTGGTACTGGTTCCCCCAGCAGAAGACCAACGAGGTCTCGATGCTCAAATGCTACGACTCGCTGACCGACGGCTCCGTCTCGCGCTGGTCCTTCCATACCGCCTGCATCGACCCGACCGCGCCCGCGGACGCGAGATGCCGCAAGAACGTCGTGGTCCGGTCCTTCGTCTTCTTCTAGGGGACGGGACGGCGGCAGGGTTGTCAGGGGAGGGAACTACGCATGAACGACAGAGTGGAAACCACGGGCGAGCCGGCCGTGAAGGGGACTACCGATTTCGACGCAATCGTCATCGGCGCCGGGGTTTCCGGCCTCTACCAACTGTATCGCCTGCGCGAACTCGGCCTGACGACGCGGGTGTTCGAGGCCGGCTCCAATGTAGGCGGGACCTGGTACTGGAACCGCTACCCCGGCGCGCGCTTCGACTCGGAAAGCTGGACCTACGGCTACTCCTTCTCCCAGGAACTGCTCGACGAATGGAACTGGGAGGAGCATTTCGCCGGCCAACCGGAAACCGAGCGGTATCTCAACTACGTCGCCGACAAATTTGACCTCCGGCGCGACATCCAGTTCAAGACCACAGTCACCGCGGCGCATTACCAGGAAGACAGCCGAAGCTGGAAGGTCACGCTCGACAACGGCACGTCTTGCACAGCGCGCTTCCTGATTACCGCTGTCGGCGTGCTGTCGGCGTCCGTCCTGCCGCGCATTCCCGGCATTGAAAGCTTCAGCGGCCAGTCCTGCCACACGCATAACTGGCCGAAGGAACCGGTCAGTTTCGAGGGCAAGCGGGTCGCTGTGATCGGCACCGGCGCCACCGGCATTCAGGCCATCACGGAGATCGCCAAGACCGCCGGCCACCTCACCGTGTTCCAGCGCACCGCACAATGGTCGGCGCCGTTGCACAATTCGAGGGTCACGCCCGAGGAAATGCGCGAGATCCGCAAGAACTACGCCGATATCTTCGCCCGCTGCCAAAATACCATCGGCTGCTTCATCCACGCCGCCGACCCCCGCTCGGTGTTCGAGGTGACGGAAGAAGAGCGGGAGGCGTTCTGGGAAAAGCGCTACGGCGAACCGGGCTTCGGCATCTGGATGGGCAATTTCCGTGACGTCCTGATGGACCGCGAGGCCAACAAACTGATGTCCGACTATCTGGCGAGGAAAATCCGGGAACGGGTGAAGGATCCGGCGGTCGCGGAAAAGCTGGTTCCCAAGACGCACGGCTTCGGAACCCGACGGGTGCCGCTGGAAAGCGGCTATTTCGAGGTTTACAACCAACCCAACGTGAAACTGGTCGATCTGACCGAGACGCCGATCGAACGCATCACCCCGGAGGGCATCCGCACCTCCGACGCCGACTACCAGTTCGACATGATCATCTACGCGACTGGCTTCGACGCGATCACCGGGGCGTTCGACCGCATCGACATCAGGGGCGTGGGCGGCGTGTCGCTGAAGGACAAATGGGCCGACGGACCGGTGACCCTGCTGGGCATTCTGGTCGACGGCTTCCCCAACTTCATGATGGTGATGGGGCCGCACGCCGGCCTCGGCAACTTCCCGCGGGCCGTGGAATACACCTCCGACTGGGTGACAGCGCTGATCCGCCACACACGCGACAACGGCCTTACCCGAGTGGATGCGGCGCCGGAGGCCGCGAAGGCCTGGACCGATCACGTCATCGAGACGAACGACGGATTGCTGTTCACCGAGGTCGACTCCTGGATGACCGGCATCAACCGCAACGTAGAGGGCAAGCAGGTCCGTCGGGTTGTGCGCTACAGCGGCGGCCATCCGGCGTTCCGCCAACGCTGCGACGCGGTCTCCGAAGGGGGCTACCGGGAGCTGTCTTTGGCGTAGTGGTCAGGCCGCAGGCAAGATGGCGGAGAGGGTGGGATTCGAACCCACGGTACGCTTGCACGTACAACGGTTTTCGAGACCGTCACAATCGGCCACTCTGTCACCTCTCCGTGGCGGCGGCTTATACGCAGCGTGACGACTGTTCGCAACCAGAGGCCGCGCTTCAATTGACAATCCGACCGCCGGCGCTATAACCCGCGCTCCCCGGCCGCCCGGCTGATCCTGGGCGGCCCTGATTTGCGTGCGTCCGGGCCTCTCCGCGCCAAGTGGGCGAGGGCCGGGCCGATACAGGAAGCCGAACGATGTTCGCAGTGATCCGCACCGGCGGAAAGCAGTACCGCGTCACCCCCAACGCCGTGCTCAAGGTGGAGAAGCTGGAGGCCGAGCCGGGTGCCACGGTCACGTTCACCGACGTGCTCGCCGTGGGCAGCGAGGGCGCGCTGACCCTGGGCGCGCCGACGGTGGCGGGCGCATCGGTCACGGCCACGGTGGTCGCGCAGGACCGGCTCGACAAGGTCATCGTCTTCAAGAAGCGCCGCCGGCAAAACAGCCGGCGCAAGAACGGCCACCGCCAGCACGTCACTGTGCTGCGCGTCGCCGGCATCTCGGCGGCCTAGAGGAGAACCGCTCATGGCACACAAGAAAGCAGGCGGCTCGTCCCGCAACGGTCGCGATACCGAAGGCCGGCGCCTCGGCATCAAGAAATCGGGCGGCCAGGCGGTCGTGGCGGGCAACATCATCCTCCGCCAGCGCGGCACCAAGTGGAAGCCGGGCGCCAATGTCGGGCTCGGGCGCGACCACACCATCTTCGCCCTGGTCGATGGCCACGTGGCGTTTCAGCGCCGCGCCGAGGGCCGCGTGCATGTCTCCGTGACCCCCCTCTCTGTGACTTCGGCCATGCCGCCGGCGGAAGCCGCCGAGTAAGCGCCGCATCCCCAACCGAGCATCACCATATCGCAGGGGGTCGGCGGCAGCCGGCCCCCTTTTCATTGCGCGGCCCGTGACATGAAATTCCTCGACCAGGCCAAGATCTACGTCCGCTCCGGCGATGGCGGGAACGGCGTGGTCGCGTTCCGACGGGAGAAATACCTCGAATTCGGGGGGCCGGACGGCGGCGATGGCGGCCGCGGCGGCGACATCGTGTTCGAGGCGGTCGCCAACCTCAACACGCTGATCGACTTCCGCTACACGCAGCACTTCCGCGCGCCCAAGGGCGGCAACGGCGCGGGCTCCGACCGCACCGGCGCGGGGGCCGCCGACGTGGTCATCAAGGTGCCGGTGGGCACGCAGATCGTCGCCGACGACCGCGAGACCCTGCTCGCCGACCTCGACGCGCCGGGCAAGCGCATCCTGCTATGCCGGGGCGGCGACGGCGGGTTCGGCAACGCGCACTACAAATCCTCGACCAACCGCGCCCCGCGCCGCGCCGATCCGGGTTTTCCCGGCGAGGAGCGCTGGGTGTGGCTGCGGCTCAAGCTGATCGCCGATGTCGGGCTGGTCGGGCTGCCGAACGCCGGCAAATCCACCCTGCTCGCCGCCGCCTCCGCCGCGCGACCCAAGATCGCCGACTACCCATTCACCACCTTGCACCCGCAGCTCGGCGTGGTGCGGCTCTCGGCGTCGGAGGAGTTCGTCATCGCCGACATCCCCGGTCTCATCGAGGGCGCGCATGAGGGTGCCGGGCTCGGCGACCGCTTCCTCGGGCACGTCGAGCGTTGCGCGGTGCTGCTGCACCTGATCGACGGCGCGGCGGGCGACGTGGTGGCGGCGTGGCGCACCGTGCGCGAGGAGCTGGCGGCCTATGGCGGCGGACTGGCGGAAAAGCGCGAGCTCATCGGATTGAACAAGGCGGACGCCATGACCCCGCGCGAGGCCGCCGCGCGCGCCACCGCGCTGCGCCGAGCCTCGGGCCGCCCGGTGATGCTGCTCTCCGGCGCCACCGGCCAGGGCGTGCCGGAGGTGCTGCGTGCCCTGCAGAACGCCGTAACCGATGCGCGGCAGGCGCGGGCGGCGTGAGCGCCCTGCCCCGCCCCTCTCTGCCACGGATCGCCAACGCCCAGCGCCTCGTCGTCAAGATCGGCAGCGCGCTGGTGGTGGACGCGGCGGAGGCAGCGCCGCGCACGACGTGGCTCGCTGGCGTCGCGGCCGACATCGCCGCCCTGCGCGCGCGCGGCGCCGAGATCATCGTGGTCTCCTCCGGCGCCATCGCGCTGGCCCGCCGCGCCCTCGGCCTCGCGCAGCCCCGGCTACGCCTCGAGGAGAAGCAGGCCGCCGCCGCCGTGGGGCAAATCCGGCTGGCACAGGCGTGGAGCGAGGCGCTGTCGGCGCGCGGCCTCACCGCCGCCCAGCTCCTGCTCACCCTCTCGGACACCGAGGACCGCCGGCGCTACCTCAACGCGCGCGCGACCCTGCTCACCTTGCTCGGCCTCGGCTGCGTCCCCGTCATCAACGAGAACGATTCCATCGCGACCACGGAAATCCGCTTCGGCGACAACGACCGTCTCGCCGCGCGCGTCGCCGAGATGGTGCAGGCCGACCAGCTCGTGCTGCTGTCCGACATCGACGGGCTCTACACCGCCGACCCGCGCCGCGACGCAGAAGCCGAGCACATCGCGGTGGTCCCCGCCCTCACGCCCGAGATCGAGGCGATGGGGGGCGAGCCGCCGCCGGGGTATTCGAGCGGCGGGATGCGCACCAAGCTCACCGCGGCGCGCATCGCCACCCAGGCGGGCTGCGCGATGGCGATTACCCTCGGCGATGTGGCGCACCCGCTGCGGGCGCTGGAGCAAGGGGCGCGTTGCACCTGGTTCCTCCCTGCCCCCGAAGGCCGCTCGGCGCGCAAGCGCTGGATCGCCGGCGCGCTCGCCCCGCTTGGCGCCTTCGCGGTCGATGCGGGAGCGGCGCGCGCTCTCGCCGCCGGCAGCTCGCTGCTGCCCGCCGGGGTGCGCGGCGTGGAGGGCCGCTTCGAACGCGGCGATCCGGTGATCGTACGTGGCCCCAACGGCGCGGCGCTGGCGCGTGGGCTCTCGGCCTATGCGAGCGCCGACGCGGAGCGCATCGCCGGCCATCGCTCGGATGCGATCGAGGCAATCCTCGGCTGGCGCGGGCGGGACGAGATGATCCACCGTGACGACCTGGTGCTGCTGTGAACCCGGCATTGGCAATCGAGGCCGTTCAGCGGCAGGATGCGGCGAGGAAACGTTAGCCATGCACGTCGAAACCGAAGCCACCCAGCATTTGCATCGCGCCGCCCGCACGGCGCGCCACGCGTCGCACGTGCTCGCCCGGTCATCGGAGACCGAGCGCAACGAAGCCCTGCGCGCGATGGCCGCCGCCCTGCGTGCGCGCCAGTCGGAGATCCTCGACGCCAACGCCGCCGATCTCGCGGCGAGCACCGCGACCGCCGCCTTCCGTGACCGCCTGACCCTTACCGGCCCACGGATCGAGGCGATGGCAACGGGCTTGGAGGATGTCGCAGGGCTACCCGATCCCCTGGCCCGCACGCTGGCCGAGTGGACGCGGCCGAACGGGCTCGACATCCAGCGCATCGCGACGCCGATCGGCGTGATCGGCATGATCTACGAGAGTCGCCCGAATGTCGGCGCCGACGCCGCCGCGCTGTGCGTGAAATCGGGCAACGCGGTGATCCTGCGCGGCGGGTCGGAGAGCGTGAACAGCGCGCGCGCGATCAACGCGGCACTGACCGACGGCCTGCGACAAGCCGGGTTACCCGAGGCGGCGGTGCAGATCGCGCCCACGGCGGACCGCGCCTATGTCGCCGCCATGCTCGGCGCGGCGGGGCTGATCGACCTCATCATCCCACGCGGCGGAAAATCGCTGGTCGAGCGTGTGCAACGCGAGGCGCGGGTCCCTGTGCTGGCCCACGCCGAGGGCCTCTGCCACACCTACGTCCATGCCGCCGCCGACCCGCACATGGCGCGCGCCATCGTCGCCAATGCCAAGATGCGTCGCACCGGCATCTGCGGCGCCACCGAGACGCTGCTGATCGACGCCGCCATCGCCCCCTCGCTGCTGCCCGAGCTGGCGCGCGACCTCCGCGAGCTCGGCTGCGACTTCCGCGCCGACGCCGCCGCGCGTGCCATCGTGCCGGAGATGAAAGAAGCGAGCGCCGCGGATTTCGACACCGAGTGGCTCGACGCCGTGCTCTCCGTCGCCGTGGTGGACGGCGTGGACGCCGCCCTCGACCACATCGCGCGCCACGGCAGCGAGCACACCGATGCCATCGTAACCGAGGACGCGGCGGCGGCCGAGCGTTTCCTGCGCGGCGTCGACAGCGCGGTGGCGTTGTGGAACGCTTCCACGCAGTTCTGCGACGGCGGCGAATTCGGCTTCGGCGCCGAAATCGGCATCGCGACGGGGCGCATCCACGCGCGCGGGCCGGTCGGGCTCGAGCAGCTCACCACCTACCGCTACATCGTGCGCGGCACCGGCCAGGTGCGTCCCTGAGCGAGCAGCCGCGCGGTCAACCGGCCACGATGCGGCTGCCGCCACGCGGCGACCGGCGGCGGATGCGCGTCGGCCTGCTCGGCGGATCGTTCAACCCGGCGCATCAGGGCCACGCGCATGTCGCGGCACTCGCCCGCGCGCTGCTTGGCCTCGATCAGGTGTGGCTGCTGGTCTCGCCGGGCAACCCGCTGAAACCCTCGCGCGGCATGGCGCCGTTTGCGCAACGCCTCGCCTCGGCGCGGGCGATCGCCGACGGGCGACGCGTGGTGGCGACGGATATCGAGGCGACCCTCGGTACCCGCTACACCGTGGACACCTTGCGCGCGCTGCGCCGCCGCTTTCCGCTGGTGCGCTTCGTCTGGCTGATGGGTGCCGACAACCTCACGCAGCTGCCGCGCTGGCGACGCTGGATGGACATTGCGCGCGCCATGCCGATCGCCGTGTTGCCACGCCCCAGCTACAATCATCGTGCGCTGGCCGGACAGGCGGCACGGCGGCTGCGCCGGTCGCGGATCGCGGCCCGGCGCGCCGGCACGCTCGCCGATCAAGCAACGCCGGCATGGACATTTCTCCCAGTCGCGCAGAACCCCACCTCCGCCACCGCAATTCGTGCCGCCGCGCGCGCGGACGGGCGCGCCCAGCAGAAGGAGCCGAGCCATCGCCAGAAAGCCACCCACCGGGCCCGCGCACCCGGAGCCGCCCGGCGCGCGGCGCAAGACGCCGGCCCGCAAGCTGCCGCGTCCCGCCTTGCCCGAGGCCGACAAGACACCCGGCACACCGCGCAAGAAGGCCGCCGCAGCGGGGCCGCGGCCGATGGCAAAACAGGTGGCAAAGCCGGCGGCCCGCAAGTCCCGGCACGCCCCTGAGCCGTCGCGGCTCGACGACATCCAAAAGGTGATCGTCGGCAGTCTCGACGACGACAAGGCCGAGGATATCGTGACCTTGGACCTGGCCGGGAAGGCGACGTTCTGCGACCGCATGGTGATCGCGACCGGCGTCGCCGACCGGCAGATCACGGCGATGGCCACGCATCTCGAGGAGAAACTGAACGAGGCGGGGCTCAAGCGCGTGCTGATCGAGGGCGCCGGCGGCTCCGACTGGGTGCTGATCGACGCCGGCGACATCATCGTGCATCTGTTCAAGCCGGAGGCGCGGGCGATGTACGCGCTCGAGAAGATGTGGGGCTCGGATCTCGACGAGGCGGTCTGATGCGCCTCATCGCCGTCGGGCGGCTGCGCGGCGGTCCGGAGGCGGAACTGGTCGCGCGCTACACCGCACGGCTGCGCCCACCCCTCACCATCACGGAAATCGCTGAGGCGCAGGGCGCGCCCGCTGAGGTGAAGCGGCGCGAAGGTGCCGCGCTGCTTGCCGCACTGCCCGAGCGCGCCTTCGCAGTAGCACTCGACCTCGGCGGCGAGCAGCCCGGCACAGAAGCATTCGCCGCTCTGCTGGAACGCTGGCTCGCCCAATCCCGTCCGCTCTGTTTCCTGATCGGCGGTGCCGAGGGGCTCGACCGCCCGGTGATCGAGCGCGCCGATTACGTATTGGCACTCGGCCGGATGACCTGGCCGCATATGCTGGTCCGCGCGATGCTCGCGGAGCAACTCTACCGCGCCCGTTCCATCGCATCAGGACATCCTTATCATCGCGCTGGTCGGCCCACGTGATCCGAGCGGCAGATGCGCTGGATTGCATGTTGTTGCGTATACGTAACCATTTGGGCATGCCAAAGCAGGCTTGCCCCGCTATCGCATGAAAAGCCGGCCGATCCAGTTGTAGTCGCTCAGCCGGCGCTCCGGGTTGGGCGGGCGCGGCGGCTTGCGCGCCGGCACTGGCCGGAAGCGCGATGGTGGGGGCGGCTCCGGCTCGGGCTCC
>JAFKFI010000026.1 GCA_017307285.1 Alphaproteobacteria bacterium
CTGGCGGAAGCCGGCTATCCGAACGGCTTCGAGGTCGGCATGGACTGCCCGAACGACCGCTACGTCAATGACGGCCAGATCTGCCAGGCCGTGAACCAGACCTGGTCCCAGTTCCTGAGCGGGGCCACGCAGTGCGGCCTCACCTTGACCGGCATCAATTTCGGGTTCGGGGGCCTGGGCGGTGGATTGTCGTGCCCGAAGCTGACCTTCGGCGGCGGCGGTCCGCCGATCGGCTCAATCGGCATCGGCGCAGGCGGCTCCGGCAGCGGCCTCTACATCAACGGAACCATTCAGGCGCCACCCGGATACACGCTGCCGGCGAACGCCCAAGGCACCTTCTGAAGGAGCATTCACCATGCGCAGACTCAGCCTCGCCGGCTCGACCGCATTCGGCATCGTGGTCGGGGCCATTCTGTTCAATGCACCCGCGGCACTTGCCGACTGGCCCGTCATCGACGTCGCGTCCATCGCCAAGGAGGTCGGCATTATCGATGCGGTGAACGCAGTTAAGTCCGTCAACGACGCAATCAACTCAGGTATCTCGGACTTCAACAAGGCCATCGGCCTGAACACCTACGGCGACACCAACACGCTTCTGCGCCAAGGCTTTACGCAGAACGCCAACTACTCCAAGGCGCAGATCGGCGCACAGCAACAGATCGTCGATGCATCGAACACCGTCATGTCGCAGTTTCAGCTCGGCATCCGCCAGGCCCAGATCCGCGACGAACAAGCGCCCAGTCCAACGCAATGCACTGCGCTAGACGGCGGCGTTGGAACGCAAGCCGCGGCGGTCCAGGCTTACGATTTGGCGGCAACGCTTGCTGGCACCCACGACCTGCGGGGCGAAGCGACGCAGGGCATGCCATCCTATCTCGGCACGCGGCAGGGCGTTCAGTCGAACGCGGCGAACCATATCGCACTCTACTGCGACACGACGGACCAGGCAGCTGGGGTCTGCTCCAATGGCGTGAGCGCAAAACCGGATGCCGACCAACGATCCAGCAGTCTGTTCGGGGCCGGCACCTACCCGGACCAAGCGTCCGTTGTCGCTGCTAAGGACTTTGCGATCAACCTGATTGAGCCCGTAGCCCCAGCCGCTCTTCGGGGCGACCAACTCAATTCCCTGGCTGGGCAGGACGCGGCGGTTCAGCGACGCAGCTTCAACGCCCGCATGTCGTTGGCGCAAAGCTTTGTCGACGAAGCGATTGGCATGCAGTCGCCGTCGATCCCGACAACGCCCCTACAGCAACAGTATCTCACCAATCTCGGCCTCCCTGTGCCCGCAAACTTGTCGTGGTTCCAGGCCCTTCAGATCGAAGCAGAGCGCCGCATCAGCGACGTCACTTGGAACGCAACTCTCGCAAGCATGCCTCCAGCCGCCGTCGAGCGCGAGATCGCATCCGAAATGGCACTGAGCAATTACCTCGCGTTCCAGAATTTCAAGCTGGCGATGAAGCACGCGACGATTGGCGCCACGCAGCTCGCCGAAACCGCCGAACATAACTTTATGCCGACGGTCCGCATGGCTGCGCCGGCAATGGTCTCGAACTGACAGGAGAACGTCATGGCAGAACAGGATGCAGGGCAGCAGCCCCAGCCGCCGCAACCACCGCCGCGCCCGGCGGAAACCGCCGATGCAAAGGGCACAACGCGTCCGGAATTGACGACCGGCGACACGGTGCAGCGCAATGCAGTGGGTACGCCCGACGCCGGAACGCAACGGTCTGACGGTCCGAAACGGGCGGACGGACCCGCGACCGACAACACTCAAAAGGCCGACCCTCAGCGGCCAGAGGCGGCCGGGGATAAAGCCAGTCGCCAGGAGACGCCCGGCCAGCAACAGGCGCCGCAACGCGACCTTACGCGTGAATTGCTGGACACACTTGCGTTGTCCTACGGACGGGTGTCGCAGATCGACCGGCCAACCGCCCAGGCGATCCAGGATGTCGTGCGTCAGGGCAGCGATCCAGTCCGCCACGACGACCCAATGTTCCGCCATCAACTCGCCTACACCGTCCAAGATACCGAGAAGGCTTTGCACGCGCCCCTCACGATGCCCGCCGAACTGCGCATCGAAATGGTGGACCGCGCGGGGTCAGCACCCGGCCTCGAGAACGAGCGCATGCAGGAGCTGATGCGATCAACCGCCAATATCGGGGATCGCGGTTTGGTGCAGGCGATCCGATCTGCGGGAATCAACATCGGGAAATCCGACGACCAGTCTAACCCTGAGACCAGATCAAACATCGAATCCCTTGGGAACCGCGCTCGTCTTGCCCCACGCCCGCCTGAAGCCCCAGGTGCAAATGAGCAATCTACACGCCAAGAACGGCCCGCCACCTTGGCAAATTCACCCGATGCAGAGCGAGCACGCGCGCCGAACGACGGCAGCCAGCAGCCGGCGCAACAGCAGCAACCAGCAAACGTCACGATCCATCGCACTGTTGTCGATGTGCTGCTCGACGGCATGCGTGGCGCGGTCGAGGGCCTCCGGGGAACAGGATCGCCACCCTGGGAGCCGCCCCATACTCCGATGAAGGCACGTTTTGCGGACTTCGAAGAGCGGTTGCGCGCCGACAAGGATACTAAGGCGGTCGCGCGCGCCGAACAGAACGGCCAAGCGGCACTCGACGCCCTCCAAGGCTTCCAGAACAACGAAGGTGCCGGCATCATGAGCCGCATCCGGGAAGCCGCCCGCAACAATCCAGGCGGCATGGAAGGTGTCCTCTCCGAGATGCGCCCCGGCGGTCGCTTCGCCGATTTGCGGACACAGTTCAACAGCGCCCTCGAACATGATCGCGGCTTCGCGGCCGCCTACGATAAGGCTTCAACCGCTCTCGCTCAGTATGGCGATAGCCGCTCCGCCGTGGATGCGATCATCGCCAAGTCGCCGGCAGCCGGCCTCGGCGCGAGGTTCGAAGCCCTGGACGCGCAGATCGGAGAGGCCGCTGGGAAAACACCGTCCTCGCGGGATGGCATGAGCAAACTCGACGACATCACCAAACAGCTCGCTGAGATCTTCCAACGGGCCGTGGAAGGCGTGAAGAGCGTGTTCAACCGGGCCGCCGGGACGGAGGCCACCTCACGGCCAAGTCCATCGCCCAGCATGGGGGCCTGACCCCTTCGTTCGCATCCAACACTGGCAGCCTCACGACAACCATCGTGAGGCTGCCATGCGCTTGCTCCCAACCGCCCTACTTTCCATTGCCGTCCTTGCGATCGCCGAACCGGCCCTCGCGCAGCAGGCCAACTACAACGTCAGCTGGGCTGCGCTCAATCCCGGCAACGATTGGGCGGCGCAGGTCCTGCAATCTCTCTTCCCGATGTACGGCGCAGGCAACGCGCCTCCGACCGGAAACGAGGCCACCGTCATCGGCCAGATTGTCGGCCAGTTCACCGGCTTCGTGGCCGCCATCGCCGCGGCCTTCGTCTGCTACAACACCATCATGAACATCCACCGCGCAGCCGAGTCCTCGCGGATCCTCGGCTCAGGCAACACCTGGATGTTCGTCGTCCGCGTCGGCTTCGCCGGAATCATGATGTTCCCGCTCGGCAATGGCTTCTCCGCCGGTCAGGGTCTCGTCTACCAGAGCGCGATGTGGGGCATCGGAATGGCGAAGGTGCTCTACGCGAACGCTATCCAGGCCGTCGGTCCCGACGCCGTCGTCATCGCGCAACCGATGGTGCCCGGAACCGAACAGGTCATCCTCGGGCTGATCAACAACGAGCTCTGCGCGGACCTCGTCAACCTCGCCTCCAACACGTCGAACATGGTTCCGCCGCCCACGCCGGTGACCGGCACCTACCCGAGCGGCGGAGGCTACTCCACCTTCAATTACGCGCTCTCCGTCGGCAACCAGTCCGGCACGCCGGCCTGCGGCACGGTCACGATCCAAACGCCGGCGGGCAACCAGGCGACAATCGCCGGACAGCCAGTCGATATGGCAGCGATCCAGCAGGCAGCACTCAACGACGTCCTGAGTGGCTCCATCAGGGGCCCGGTGCAGCAGGTCGCGCAGAACCTGTGGCAAAACAAGACAGTCGCCTCGCTCGTGCCGCTTCAGGGCATCCTCACCAGCGCCACCCAGGCCTACACGCGCGAACTGACGGCGGCGGCGACCAGCGTGCAGGCCGCCATCAACAACGCGCTACAGAGCCAGGCGACGCAGGCCCGCAACGGTAATATCGACCTGCTGCAGGGGCAGGTGCAGCAATCGACGCTCGGATGGACGGCGGCTGGCTCCTACTACCTTGAGATCGCGAGGGCCAACGCCACCACTCTGTCGCTGCTCACCGCCACGCCCGTGGTCACACCGCCAAGCTATGACGGTCTCGGGCCGGCCCTCTCTCAGGACCTCGCGCCGCTGGAAGCAGCCAGCAAGGACTTCCTCAATTTGTTGCAGATCGCGGTGCAGACCCAGGATTCGACCTCGCCGCCCGCTGGCATGCCGCAAACCCTGGCTGGCGCGCAGGATAACCAGTCGCAGTCCCTGCTGACCCGGCTGTTCACGAGTATGAACCTCACGACGCCGCTGTTGAACTCCATCACCGGCTTCATCCTGCCGACCGGCAACATGTGGCGCGACCCGTTCGGCGGGCTGATGACCATGGGGCAGACACTGATCATCACCTCGATGATCGCCTTCGGCACCGCCGCCCTGTTGTCCTCGAGCACCATCTCGACCGGCTCGGCCATCTTCAACTTCCTGACCGGCAACTGGGGTGCCGCGGCCGCATCCGTCGCGCTGAATGCCGTGATGAGCTTCCTTGGGGTCCCGATTTTCCTCGGACTGCTGGCACTCATGATCCCCGGCATCCTGATTGCCTACGTGCTGCCGATGATCCCATGGGTGCTGTGGATGGCCGGGGTTTGCGGCTGGCTCATCCTCGTCTGCGAGGCGATGATCGCCGTGCCACTTTGGATGCTTGCCCACATGACCGTTGGCGGCGATGGCCTCCACGGGCGCGCCATTGAAGGCTGGGGCCTGTTGTTCAACGTTGTCTTCCGGCCGACGCTGATGGTGATTGGCCTGTTCCTCGGCTACTTCGTCTTCGCCTGCATGAGCTACCTGATCCGGCAGACCTTCGGCATGGCAGCGGGCTTCGCCCTCAGCAACGGGTGGCTCGTCACCAACTTCCTGGGTGTTGCCGTCCTACTGAACATTTTCGTGATGACGCACATCACCGCCGCGTTGATGTCGTTCCGCTTGGTCGCTCTGATGCCGCACCACCTGCCGCGACTGATCGGCTTCACCGCCGCCAACCGGGTTGATACCGAAGCCTTCTACCAGCAGGCGGCGTGGGCGCCCGGGGGACAGATCGCTGGCGGAGCTCAGCGAGCATTGAAAGAGGGGGGAGGTAGCTTTAGCGCCGGCATGCAAAGGTTGTCCGGAGAGGCGCCAAGGCGTATTTCTGGGCCGTCTGGCGATAGCGGCGAGGATGGAATGGATTCCACTCTGCGAGCCGCGACAGACACCAGCGGGCCAGGGGAGGGGGCCGATGTCTGATCTTATTCTGATGACGCAGTTGGCCAGGCAGCATCGAGAAATGATGGATGTCCAGCTTGGCAATCGCCGGGACTATGCCTTCTTGTCTGAGCGGCACGGGGCTGCAGTCGCAAACTACAACAACCTGCTGCGCGACTACCGGAACCTCGAACGCCTAGCCAAACAGCGGATCACCGAACTCGAGCAGCAGCTGGCCGAGTCTGATCTGGCGCGCCAGCGAGCCGAGGCGGAAGCTGCCTACGAACGCACAAACGGCAAAATGCTTGTGGAGCTGGCGAAGAAGGGCATCGAGCCGTTCGCAGGCTGAGGTCGCATGGTGATCACCTTCAAGGAGATCCCCATGCCCCGCCTCATCCCCCTCATCGCCGTCGCGGCCCTTGCGGCCTGCAGCTCGCCGAACGTCCGGTCCGCGAGCAGTTACGACGCCCCGAAAGCCCCTCCTGTCCGACAGCCCGTCTACAATCCCTACGCGCCCTATGGCGAAGCCAACGCCACCTGGACCCCGCCGACGTTCAATCGCGACGGCACCATCGTCAAACCGGCCGAACCGTCCACTCAGGACGATCGCCCCAGTTATGAAACCGCGCCCTGGGCAAACGGCGCGAGCGGCGGCAGCCAACTGGCACCGCCCGGCACCTTCTGAAGCCGCGCCCCTCCTCTCCTCATAGGTCCGGGCGCCACAACTCGGCCTCGGCGGAGGTTGCCATGCCCGAACTCGCCCGTGCCGCGATTGCCCTGCCCATCATCTTCGCCGTGGCCGGCCTGCTCCTGCTTGTCCACGAACTCGGCCACTACGTCGCAGCCCGCGCCTGCCGCCGCCCGGTCAGGCTGGTCACGATTGGGTTCGGTCCAAAGCTGATCGACTGGATTGATCGGCGAGGCACCACGTGGCGCCTCGCCCTCGTCCCGATCGGCGGCTACGTCGCGCTGCACGCGGACACCACGCAATCCGACCAGCTCTCATTCCGGTTCGGTCCGGTCCTGGTCCGCCTGATTGTCACGGCCGCTGGCCCAGTTGCCAACCTGATCCTCGCCGCCATCCTCTACGCCGGCCTCGCTGGGGTAACAGGCGAGATCGCCTTTATGGCAGTCGCCAGCTCCATAGAACCGGGGAGCCCGGCCGAAAGAGTGGGTTTCCAGCCGGGCGATAGGATCACCGCGGCCGACGGCATACCCGTCGTCCGCTTCGAAGATCTTCGCCCCATCCTCGAAAGCCACCCGAACCTTACCGTCCGCTTCGAGGTTATCCGCGATCGAGAGACGCTGGCGCTGACCGCCGCCCTCGCGCCGCACGACCAGGACGGCCAAACAATCGGCCATCTTGGGATCTGGAGCCATGAACTCCGAACCCGTCATGTGGGCATACGGGAAGCCGTGCTTTTGGGGTTGCAGCGCTCCTGGCAGGCTGCCGAAGCAACCGTGGCTGATGTCGCCCGCGCGATCCGAACCGCCGGCCGCCCGAACCCGTTGGCCACGGCGATCGACGTCGCCGGCCTGAAGGGTCCGGCTTCGGCTCCAGGATTTCCCACGCTGATCGCGCTCACCGCCTTCCTCTCGGTCGGGCTGGCACTCACCAATCTCCTGCCCATGCCGATGCTCGATGGCGGGGCGATCCTGGTCGCCGTTGCCGAGCTGATACGCCGGCGTCCCGCATCGCCGGCCGCTCTCGCCTTCGCCAATCGCGCTGGCGCGGCCGCCCTCGCGTCCCTCTTCGCTGCCGCGAGTCTGCACGATCTCTTTGCCCGCTAGGGGCGTCGGCCTCAATCGATTTCGAAGATCGGCCGCTGCAGACGATCGCGGCCAGGCACGATGCAGCGTTGGCCGGGCGCGCCATGGAATGGCGCGATCTTCGTGCCGTCGATCCATCCATCCAGGCCGTTGTACGTGATGATCATGATCTGTCCGCCCTGCTGCATGCCGGCGAACGCCACCTCATTCCTCGTGTAGCCGAGGATTCCGGCGCCAGGTCCGGGCCGCGAGTAGATCGGCTCGTTGGGCACCGAAGACAGGCAGAGGAATTCGCCAACGACTGGCTTGCCGAAGAAGGCGATCTGTGGGTCCTGAGCAACGGATGAGCCGTTCATCATCCGCACGGTGCAGGCGCTCGCCAAATGGGCACCCGGGAGAACGAGAAGCACGCGCCGAAGGGCTATCCTGATCTTCACCGCGGCAGGAACCCGCTCTCGGCCATTAGATACTCGCGCCAATTCGCACGGCGGCCAGAACGGATCTGGAAGTTGACCAACGCATTGTAGAACGCGATGAGAAAAAACAGCGCGCAGAACGGCAGGAAGTCCAGGGCCAGCATGATGCGCGACAACGCCATCGGCGTCTGCACCGCTGCATGCAACCAGCCGATCAGGAACAGGCAAGCCAGCGTGAAGGTCCCATAGGCGATGCGCGCGGTCTGCCGGCGCCGCTCCTCGAGGCGGCGCAGCAGCGCGTCCTCGGTGATGCCCTGGGAGAACGCCGTGGCGCGGAGATCCAGAGTGCGATCCTCGTCGACAAAAACCCGCTCCCTGGCGGAAGTATCCGAACGCGACGCATGTGCCAGATCACCGATCAACGCGGCCCCGCGGCGGATCGATTTCACGCCAGCCCAATCCGAACCACCCCGCAACAACCAGCGAGTGCCGCGGATCGTTTTGCGGAACACGCCTCGCCGGCGCACCGGAGGATCAGGAGAGGGGCTGCCGGAGGCGAGGGGGATCGGTCCTTCCATGGCTCAATTCCCGACGCTTGCCAGCAGATCGGGCACGCTCGTCGGCAGGCCGTCGATACGGCCTTCGGAGCCGTCGGCTTTGCGCCAGACAAAGGTGGGCGTGCCTTTCACGCCGATCGCCTGGGCGACCTCCATGTTGACCTGCAGCCGGGTCTTGGCGTCCGGCGCAGCGGGACCATTCACGTCACGAGCCTGCCAGGCCGTTACGATCTGGTCCGCCGGCTTGCTCAATAAGGCCAGCGCGGCCTGGGTACTGGCGCCGTTGTCCTCATAGTCCAGCACCGAAAGCGGCACGACCGCGAGCTGCACCCGGCCGGCGTCGACGAACGGCTTCAGCATCTGCAGTGCCCGGATTGAGTAGACACACTGAGGGTCGATCAGCATGTAGATGCGCGGCGCGGAGTCCTTGCCCACGACGCCGAACGCCGTCTTTTGCACCAGCGGCAGCGCGCTGACTGAAGCGCTGCCCGTGCCATCTGTCACCTCGACCGTCGGCACCGCGCCGGGGATATTCGCGACCTGCTGGCGCGTGACGTCCTTGCCGGCCGCGTCGTACAGAATTCCAGGAATCAGCTGCTGCCCATCCGGTGTGGCATAAAAGACCTGAAAGTGCGCGCCGCTGCGGACGAAGTAACCTTTGAAACCGTGCGACGTCCCGAGATCGGTGACACCCTGTCCGGCGATCTTCGCGATTTCTGCAGGAGACAGCTCCACTGGAGGCCCCGACACTGCGGCCGACCCGTCAGGGAGCACCTCGAAGACCATGAACTGATCGCCGGTCTGCGCCGCGACGCGGTGTAGCCCGTGGGACTCGCCGAGGTCGACGAGATTGGCGCCGGAGGCTTCGACGTGGCGAAGGAAGGGTAGGTTTGAGAGGGCGAGAGGTGCTGACGCGGCCGGGCCGACGGGAAGTGCCTGTGGGGCGGCAGGAGACCGGGCTGCCCGAGAAGGTTCGGTCCCACCAGGAGCGGCGATTGTGACGACTGGCGGCTTTGTGGATGGCAGCGCGCACAGGGGCTCAGCCGCTTGTGCTGACAGACAGGTGTTTGTGAGTATCGTAGCGGACAGAAGGATGCGGCGCATACTCGGGTCTCCCTTGACGAGAGACCAGGATCACTCTCCAGCGTGCGAACGACGGGCCCTCCCGAGGAGCCTTCCGAGATCCGGGCGAGTGAACAGACCTGACCGCCACGCAGTGCGGGTTGATTTGTTGTCGCCGGTTTCAAGGTATCCGTTCAGGCCTTCCGACGACGGCAGAGAAAACAGCCCAACTGCTTCGTCAAGAAGCGCCACCGCTAATTCGGCGACGCGCGTATCATCCCCTCCAAGGCTATCTTTGACCTGGCGAAAGCAGCGAGCTTTCATCCCAAATTCGGTGGATGTCCGTGCACGGGCGCATTGAAGCTGCCTCAGAGATGAATTCAGGAGGGCTCGCCGCTGATCAAGCCCAAGCCTGAGGCCCGCTGTCTGTTCGATATTGCAGGATGCGCCGCTCTGCAGGCTTTCCTGCTCGCCGAGAGCTTTTGTGACCTCCAAGCACGCCTGCAGGATGCCACTCGGTGCATCCTGGGCGCACGTTGATTGCTCAGCCATGAAGCATCCGCTGGGGGCGGCTTTACTCCTTGCTCGGTCTGTCAAGCGACACCCTCCCGGTCGAAATTGGATGGATTGACCCATCGTCAAGTGCCTAGTGCCCTGCGCGCGAGCTCCCTCCTGGTAAGACGGGTTTGCAACAGCCGGGCTAGGCCGCAGAACACGTCTAAATATTAACTCAATGTACTGACCATGCTCGCAAGACTAGATGCAGTTACAGACTGCAATACTGCCATCCAGGTTCTATCTAGCGCTTGGCCTCCGAGACGCGTACTTTAACGTGGAGGACTCCGCGGTCAACAATAAATCCCATTGCGTACCGTTCCGGTAAGGTTACGTCTATAGGAGTATGCCGACGGGACTTTATGTTCATCGAGCGTTGGAGAGATGCCGGCTGCGATTTGCGGTCGTTTGACCCTTCCGGCTTTATAACCCTCGCCGGAGAGGCATCAGCCGGCTAACCATCTCGTCTGAGAACGCCATTTTTAACCAGTGACTTAAGCGCCTCTCGCTCAATCTGAGACGCTTTTATCGTAATAGTTTCGTAAACCTCATTCACGGTTCTGTGAGCTTCCCGTTGGGCTTTTGTAATTCTAGAGATAGAATTTGATCAGCGATGTGAAGTATAGATCGACTATGAGGGAGATGAGTAATCTATTTATGAAAGATAGGTGTATGTTATTGTACGAGTCGACATTGCCGCCTTGGTTTCTTTCTTACCGGCCGTCTCAACGCAACGCTGCTGTTGAACGGTGGGTATCGTAGCGCATGGTCCGCCGCGCACGACGCCGGCGTAGCCCAGCACGCAGCGTAGGCGCGGGAACCTGAGTGGAAGGCACTTTGGGGCAGAGAAGGGGCAAACCGCCTCAGCCCCCTCTACGGCGATCGTCGCGTCAAATGCAAGCCGGATGGCTGACACGCCGCCTTACAAGCGGATTCGGGCGAAGCCCGAGAGCTCGGCTCCTGAGGGGAGGCGCCCGTAACCGTTCTTAGCTTCCGTACCGGAGTCCTTGCTAATAGGCCCCCTAACAATTACTCTCTCACAGAGGGACGAATTAGGAGAGTGTCGTGCGCGCGCCCGAGACCTATTCCGCAGCGGAGATCAGCGCCGTGACGGGCGCCTCGGTGCGAGCTGTGTACAAGGCGATGGGCGAGAGGCTACCGCGGGGCCTGTCGGTGCAGCGCGATCGGCAGCAAGTATCTCACGCGCTGGGGCGCGGTGTGTTTCGTGATCGACCGCGAGATTAGCTTTTGCGAAAAGTCCAAACCCAACAAATCGGGCCATCGGGCACCTCCACGTGTGAGCTGCCGAGCGACAACCGCCCGGACCGCGGTACTATGGGGGTGGCAGGCTCCCGACCGCGATTACCCGATGTCCGCACATGCCGCCAGTCTGCACCGGAGCCGAGGCACCGCTGCGGCGCCGCTCGGAAGGCCCGCGGCGGAAGGAGGGAGGCGCGGCCGGCCGGCCGCGCGGCTATTCGGCGAGCGTGGCCGAGAGCCTCTCCACGGCCTCGAAATAGTCCTTCTTGAACTCGTAGACGACCGAGCGCGTGGACTGTTCCTCGTTCATCAGCCCGACGCATTGCCCGACGAAGTAGGAGGCGATCGCCTTCGCCCCTTCGTGGCCGCCGGCGGCGAGCTTGTCTACCTTGACCATCGGCGGACGGGAGAGCAGGCCCTGCATCGGCATCGGCAGCGGGTCCGGCGCCTCCTTGGCCTGCCAGGCATCGGTCCAGGCCGATTGCAGTTGGCGCGTGGGCTTGCCCGTCCGGCTGCGGGAGCGGGTGGTGTTGGCCGACGTGGCCTTCAGCACTTCTCCTTCACCGTGGGGGTAGTCTCCGCCTCGGAGGTGGCGAGCCAGACCGAGCCGCACCAGACGCCGGCCGCGCCCATGGCCATGCACGCCGCCATCTGGCTCCCGGTGGCGATGCCGCCCGCCGCCAGCACGTCGATGTTGTCGTATCCCTCGATCGCCTGCAGCACCTCGGGCACCAGCACGATGGTTGCGATCTCGCCGCAATGGCCACCTGCCTCGCCGCCGGCCGCGACCAGGACATCGACCCCGGCCTGGGCGTGCTTGGTGGCATGGCGCCGCGAGCCGGTCAGCGCGCCGACCAGGATGCCGCGGGAATGCGCCTCGGAGATGATCGATGCTGGCGGCACGCCGAGCGCGTTGACGAACATCTTGATCGGATACTTGAAGGCAACTTCGAGCATCCGCGTCGCGCCCGACTCGCGCATCAGCGACGAATCCCGGTCGTCCGCCGTCTCGTCCCAGAGATCGGAGGTGTCGATCTGATGCCGCCGCAGCAGATCTTCCACATACGACTTATGCCCCACCCGGATGCGGGACTTCAGTTCGGCATCGGTGGTGTTCGCATCCTTGTCAAGCATCTTCTCGGGGATGAGCAGGTCGATTCCGAACGGCTTGCCGTTGACCCGGTCGGTGATCCACCCCAGCTCAACGTCCAGCTTCTCGGGCGTCAGGCCGACGGCACCGAGCACGCCGAACCCGCCGGCATTGGTCACCTCGGCTACCACGTCGCGGCAATGCGAGAAGCCGAACAGCGGAAACTCGATCCCGAGCTTCTTGCAGAGTCTTGTGTTCATGTCCTCACCTTCGTTTGGCGCGCAGCGCGCCGTTTCGTTCCTGGGTCAGTCTAGCTCCAGCTCGCGGTAGCCGCCGGCGGCGAGGGCGTCGGCTTTGGCGCGGAACGCCGGCGCGCTGCCGCTGTAGCGGGCAATGATCCGGGTCTGCTTGCCCTCGACGTCTCGACGTTCTGGTTGATGCCGGTCATCCAGCTGTCCACCTCGTTCGAGAGCAGGCCCTCAGCGGCCTTCATAACCGCGCGCGTCCACTCCTCGACGCCCGCGCGAGTGGGGTTGGCATAGGTGTAGCCGTGCTTGAACATGTGGGCGATCAGATCGGTCACCCAGAGGACGTTGTACTCGATCGAGCGCGGCACGTTGCCGAGCGCGGCGTGCGGGCCGAGCACCATGAACAGGTTGGGGAAATTCTCCACCAGCATGCCGAAGAACGTCTCGAGCGAGGCGCGCCACTTGTCCTTCAGCTTCTCGCCGCCGATGCCGCGGATGTCGATGCGGTCGAGGCTGCCGGTCACCGCGTCGAAGCCGGTGGCATAGACGATCATGTCGAACTCGAAGCTGCGGCTGGCGAGCTCGATGCCGGTCGGCGTGATGCGCTTGATCGGGTTCTCGATGATGCTGACCGGCTCCACGGTGGGCTGGTTGAACACCTCATAATAGCCGGATTCCTGCGGCACCCGACGCGTGCCGAAGCCGTGATCCGTTGGGATCAGCAGTTCCGCTACCTTCGGGTCGCGCACCCGCTCGCGGATCTTGCGGGCGACAAATCGGGAGACCTCCTCATTCGCGGCGCGGTCGATCATCATGTCCTTGAAACCGCCGACCCACATGGCGAAGCCGGGTGCCTGATACTGCTTCTCCCAGAATGCCTCGCGCTCCTCGGTCGAGAGGTCGAACGTCTTGCGCATATCCGCCGTGTGCAGGAAACAGGAAGCTGTTTCGTTGCAAATTCTGAACATCTCTGGATACCAGGC
>JAFKFI010000027.1 GCA_017307285.1 Alphaproteobacteria bacterium
GCTGACCGAGTTCGGGCTGCGGATGTTCAGCCATCTGCAGGCGCTGCTGGAGGACCCCGAGATGCGGGAATTCCTCGCCGCCGCACCGCAGGCCGGGCGCCTCCTGCGGCCGTTATGGCGTAAGCTCTCCCCGGACGTGCTGCCCGACATCCTGCGGCTGCCGCCCCGGCCACCGCGGCCGCGCAAGCCGCGCGCCCCGAGGCCGCCCCGCCCGGCCAGGCCGCCGGCGGGCAGCGGCCCGCCGCGGATGCGCCGGGTGACCTTGCCCGACGGGACCAGGAGCTGGGAGCCGACCCCCTGCTACCCGCTCGGCCAGAAGCCGCCTCGTGCCCGCCGGCGCGCCGTCGACCCCTGGCTACTGGAGCCGGAGCCACCGCCGCCGCGCCTGCGGCCACGGCCGCCGCCCAAGCCGCTGCGCCCTCCCAACCCCGAGCGCCGGCTCAGCGACTACAACTGGATCGGCCGGCTTTTCATGCGATAGCGCAGCGCACCTGCCTTGGTGTGTCCTTATTGTTGCTTTATCGTAATTTTATAGCCCTACACCGTGGCGATCGGCGAGGCCGGAGAACCGACCGCGCCGGGCAGCCGCAGCGGCGGGGCGGTGAGCAGGAAGCGCGAGCGCTTGTTCTGGCGCAGCCAGTCGGCCAGTTCCGACAGGTACCACATCTCGCCGAGATAGACCCCGAGCTTGAACAGGCAGTGATGGTGCAGCGGCAGCATGGCGCAGTAATCGTCCATGCAGGGCCGCGCGGGCGTGCTCTCGACCCCGTAGTTGTCGGAGATCAGCGCGACCAGGCCGCTATCCGTCACCCATTGCTGCAGCCGGTCGTCGCGCCCGTCGAGTGCGGAGGTGGTGCTGAGCAGCTCCTTGGGATCGGGGTTCTTGTTCATCGCCAGCAGCGCACGGTCAAAGCCGGTCCGCAGCAGCACGAAGTCGCCGCGCTCCACCTTCACATCGTCCTGCTGCATCACGCCCATGAGGTCGTCATAGCCGACCGCCTTGCCGGTGCGGCCGAAATGCGCCTCGAGGTCGATCAGCACCCCGCGCCCCTGCACGCCGTGTACCGCCATGTTCTCGACGCCGAGATGCTTGGCCCCGACATGCTCGCCACGCGGCACCGGGTTCGTGCCCTGCCACGTCACCGGGCCGACGATGTCCTGGCCGGAGCGGAAGCCATTGTAGAACACGTCCTCCGGCTTCCCATCGCCATCCACGTCGAACATCGCGCCGACATGGGCGAGCGTGTCCCATTGCGTCGAGTACTGCAGCGTCAGCAGCACCTTGTCGTCGCACACGAGATCGAGCGCCGTGGGGTCGTCGCAGCGCATCGGGTAGCCCATGTTGGGACGGCCGTTGCGCTCGGTCGGCGTCAGCACCGGCGGGTGGCGGCGCGGGTTGAGCAGCGCCTGGCCAGGATAGTCGAGCGGCAGGCTGAGGCAGAAGGTCTTGCCCTCCTTCACCTCGGCCACACCTTGCAGCACCTTTTCCTTGGTGACGAGATTAAGCCGGCCGAGCTCGTCGTCCGGCCCCCAGTCGCCCCAGGTCGAGCCTTCCGGCCGCTTGGTCCAGCGTGATGTCGCCATGAATTTGGTCTCCCCTAAGAACCCCTCACCCCGGCCCTCTCCCGCAAGGGGAGAGGGAGAAGATAAAGCCCCCTCCCCTTGTGGGAGGGGGTTGGGGGAGGGGTTCGCCCCGTGTCGTGATTATGCCGCCTGGACCTGCTCGACCGTCGGCCCCTCGCCGGCGATGGTGGTGCGGCGCATGTCGCGCACCTTGGTCTCGTCGAACCGGGTGACGCGGTGCATGGTCTGGCGGTTGTCCCACATGACGAGGTCGTTCGGGCGCCATTTGTGCGAGTAGACGAATTTCGGCTGCGTCGCGTGCTCGGTCAGCTCGCGGATGAAATCGAGCGCCTCCGGCACCGGCCAGCCGACGATCGAGCCGATATGCGAGGAGAGATAGAGCGACTTGCGGCCGGTGGACGGCAGCGTGCGCACCAGGCGCTGGCGCACCGGGCGGAAGGTCACGCGCTCCTCGTCGGTATAGTCGGTGAAGCCGAGCTTGCCGCGCGAGAACAGCAGCGAGTGCTCGGTGATGAGCTCCTCGACCTGGGAGCGGGTCTCCTCGTCGAGCCCGTCATAGGCGGCGCGCATGTCGGCGAACTCGGTATGGCCGCCCTTGTCGGCGACGATGCGCCCCGAGAGCAGCGAGAACTTTGCCGGAACGGCGCGGAAGGAGCTGTCCGAGTGCCACAGCCGATTGCCGAGATTGAACAGCCGGGCGCGGCTGTCGCGGGCGAGCGGCTTCTGGTTCTTGTCGAGGTTGGACACGTCGGCCATCTCGACGCTGAGCCGGCGGTCCTCCATCTTGGTGATGTTGCTCGCGATGGAGCGCTCGATCTCGCCGAAATTGCGGCTGAAGGCGACCTGCTGCTCGTCCGTCAGCTTCTGGTCGTGGAACACCAGCACGGCGAACTCGTCCATGCCGCGGGCAATCGCCGCCGCGTCCTCGCGCGAGAGCGGCTGGCTGATATCGACGCCGCTCACCTCGCCCACGAACACGGGATGGATCTGGCGGATCGCAACAGGCATTGAACGTCTCCCTCTGGCACGGCACGGTTCGGTTGACACGGACCATACGGGGTCCGGCGAAATCTGTCATGGGAGGGAAAGCCATGAGCCAGGCGATGATCTCTGCCCCGCAGCCCGAGGCGGCGGAGGCCGGGGTCGAGATCATGCGAGCGGGCGGCAACGCGGTGGACGCGGCGATCGGCTGCGCGCTGGTGCAGGGCGTGGTCGACCCCATGATGTGCGGGCTCGCCGGCTTCGGCAGCATGGGCGTGTATTTTCCGGGGCGGAGCCGGCACGAATACATCGATTTCCACGCCCCCGCCCCGCTCGCCGCCCGACCGGACATGTGGGAGAAGCTGATCCTCGGCGAGTCCCGCGACGGCTACGGTTTTATCCTCGAAGGCGGCGTCAACGACATCGGCTATGGGTCGATCTGCGTCCCCGCCAGCCTGAAGGCGTACTATCTCGCGCAGCGCGAATACGGTGCGCTGCCGTGGTCGGAGATCGTGCAGCCGGCGATTGCCTGGGCCGAAAGCGGCTGGACGGTGCGGCCCCATGTCCAATTCTTCTGGGCAGAGCAGCCCTTCCTCGGCAGCGCGCCGGGGGCGGAGCGGCTGGCCTTCACGCCGTCGGGCCGCGCGCTGTATTGCCGCCCGGACGGCTCGCCCAAGCGCGTCGGCGACACGGTGCGCAACCCGGACCTCGCCGGCGTGCTGCGCCTGGTCGCGGCGAAGGGTGCGGATGTGTTCTACGAGGGAGAAATCGCCGAGCGGATCACCGAGGACATGCGCGCTCACGGCGGGCTGGTCTCGCGCGACGATCTCCACCGCTACCAGCCGCGCCGGCTGCCGCCGCTGTGGGGCGAGTATCGCGGCTTCCGGCTCGCGACCAACAACCCGCCGGGCGGCGGGATCATGCTGGTCGAGATGCTGAACATCCTGGAAAAATTCGATCTCGCTGCGCTGGGACATAATTCGGTCGAATACCTGCGCGTCGTCGCGGAGGCGATGAAGCGGGCGACGATCGACAAGGACCGTTATGTCGGCGATCCCGATTTCTTCGACGTGCCGGTCGCGCGGCTCACCGGCAAGGATTACGCGGACACACTCGCGGCCGAGATCAAGGCCGGGCAAAAGGCGGAAGTCCCACGCCTCAACACCGGCACGCCGAGCAAGGACACCACGCATATCTCGGTCATCGACCGCGAGGGGAACTGCGTCACGATGACGCACTCTCTCGGCATGCCGTCGGGCGTCATCACCGACGGGCTCGGCTTCATGTACAACGGCTGCATGGCGGTGTTCGACCCCCGCCCCGGCCGCGCCGGCTCCATCGCGCCGGGCAAGGCGCGGTTCTCCTCGGTCTGCCCGTCGATCGTGTTCCGCGGGGAAAAACCCTACCTAGTCATCGGCGCACCGGGGGCGACGCAGATCGCGATGGGCGTGCTGCAAGCGATCCTCAACGTGCTCGATTTCGACATGACCATGACCGAGGCCGTCAGCGCGGCACGCTTCTCGGCCACCAGCAACGCCATCGACGTATCCAACCGCGTCCCTCGCTACGTCACGCGCGAGCTAGAGGCCCAAGGCTACCAGGTGGTGCGCAGCCCCTATACGTTCGGCTTCGCCTCGGTCCACGGCATCCGCGTCACCGAGAAAGGTCTCGATGGCGGCGCCGACCCCGGCCATGACGGCGTGGCGCTGGCGGTCTGAGCGGGGGCGGCGAGATCGGCGACGAAGCGGTCGCGCCAGCGATCGAGGCTGTTGCGGCGCATGACCTGAAGCATCGCGGTGTGCCGCTCGCGCCGTTCGGCAAGCGGCATGGCGAGCGCCGTCTCAAGGGCCTCCGCCGTTTCGGCAGGGTCGAACGGGTTGACGATCAGCGCGGCATCGAGCTCGCAGGCGGCGCCGGCGAATTGCGACAACACCAGCACGCCGGGGTTCTCCGGGTTCTGCGCCGCGACATATTCCTTGGCGACGAGATTCATCCCGTCGCGCAGCGGCGTGACCAGCCCGACCTGCGCCTCGGCATAGAGAGGCATCAGCACGGAGCGGGGAAAGCCCTTGTTGAGATAGCGGATCGGCATCCAGTCGAGCTCGGCGAAGCGGCCATTGATGCGTCCGGCCTCGGCCTCCAGTTCGCGACGGATCGCCTGGTAGGTTTCGATGTCCGACCGTGAAGGCGGAGCGATCTGCAGGAAGGTCGCCCGCCCGCGCCGCTCCGGGCGCTGCTCGAGAAACCGCTCATAGGCACCGAACCGTTCACGCAGGCCCTTGGAGTAGTCCAGCCGGTCCACGCTCATCACCAGCGCGCCGTCCCCCAGGCTGCGGCGTAGGGCAACGGCCTCCGGCCGGTTGGCCGAGGCGATGGCCTGCGCCCGCACCTCGTCGACATGCACGCCGATTGGATAGACGCCGGTGTCGATCAAGCGGCCAAAGGCGAGCAGCCGGTCCTCGGTCAGCGGCTGGCCCCCGCCGTGTCGCAACACGTAGTCGCGAAACGCCGTCCGGTCGGCCTCGGTCTGAAAGCCGATCACGTCGAACTGGCACAGCGCGCGGATCAGCTCGGCATGGACGGGCACCGTCATCAGCACCTGCGGCGCCGGGAATGGCGTGTGCAGGAACAGGCCCATGCGGTTGCCCACGCCCTCCCTCCGCAGCGCGTCGGCGAGGCAGAACAAATGATAGTCGTGCGCCCAGATCAGATCGTTGCCGCGCACCAGGCCGGCGAGCGAGCGGGCGAATTGCGCGTTCACCCGCCGATAGCCGGCGAACTCGGCGCGGTCGAACCGGCTGAGCCCGGTCTGGCCATGCAGTACCGGCCACAGCGTGCCGTTGGCGAAGCCGCGATAGAAGGCGTCGTAATCGGCGCGCGAGAGATCGGTGGTGAACAGCGTCACCGGACCGGCGGCCTGTTCTCGAAGCGAAGCCGACGCCGCCCCTTCGGCGATCTCGCCGCTCCAGCCGAACCACAGGCCGCCGCGCTGGCGCAGCGCGTCCATCACCCCCGCCGCGAGCCCGCCGGCCATCGGCTGGCCCTCGGTGATCGGCGCGACGCGATTGGAGACGACGACGAGCCGGGACGCGCCAGGAATGCCGGACCAGGCGTTCATGCCGCCACCGCCGGAATGTCGGAAAACTGTTGTTGCTGGCACAGCAGGTCGCGGTATGGACCAGGCCGTCCGGCGAGGATCGCCGGTGGGCCGTCATCGATGATCCGCCCGCGATCCATCACCACGATGCGGTCGAAGCTGCTGAGAGTAGAGAGGCGATGGGCGATGGCGATGACGGTACGCCCGCGCATCAGCCGGTCTAGCGCCGCTTGGATCGCCCGCTCGCTATCGGTGTCGAGTGCGGAGGTCGCCTCGTCGAGCAGCAGGATCGGCGCGTCCTTCAGCAGCGCGCGGGCGATGGCGATGCGCTGGCGCTGGCCGCCCGAGAGCATGACGCCGCGATCGCCCACCATCGTCGCGAAGCCATCGGGCAGCGCCTCGATGAACTCGCGGCACCGCGCCATCTCGGCCGCCGCCATCACCTCCTCCTCGGTCGCGTCCGGCCGCGCGTAGCGGATGTTCTGCATCACCGTCCGGTGGAACAGCGAGATGTCCTGCGGCACGATCGCGAGCTGGCGCCGCAAGCTCTCCTGCGTGATCCGGGAGATGTCCTTCCCGTCGATCAGGATGCGCCCGCCGTGCACATCGTAGAAACGTTGCAGCAGGGCCAGCACGGTGGACTTCCCCGCGCCCGAGGTGCCGACCAGCCCGACGCGCTGGCCCGGCTCGATCGCGAGTGTGAAATCCTCGAGCACGGCGCCGCGCCCCGGATAGGAGAACGACACCCCCTCGAAGCGCACCTGCCCGGCACCCCGGATCAGTTTCGTGGCCTCGGGATGGTCGGTCAGGTCATGCTCGGTCAGCAACGCGCCGATTGCCTCCTCGAGCCGCGCCATGTGCTGCGTGAGGTCCACCAGGGCCACGGCGAGATCGCGCGTGCTGTGCAGGATGGTGAGGCCGAGGGAGGCGATCAGCACGATGTCGCCAGGCGTCGCCTGGCCGCGCTGCCACATCAGGATGCCCCAGCCGACCAGCCCGGCGGTGAGGATCGCGGTCAGCACGGCATGGATCAGGCGCAGCCGCTCGAGATAGAGCAGGCTCGTCCGCCGCGCCGCCATCTCGCCCTCGACGATGCCGGCGAAGCGGCGCTGTTCGCGCATCGTGGCACCGAACGCCCGCACTACGTTGAAATTGCCGATCACGTCCACGAGCTCGCCATCCACCGCCGCGGCACGCGCGGCGAAGGCGCGGTGCAACGGGGTGCCGTTCCGCGCCATCGTGAAGATCAACGCGGCGAGCCCCGCGCTGAGCCCGACCAGCACCAGCGCCATCAGCGGATTGACCGTGCACACCAGCGCGATTGAGCAGATCACGGCAATGCACGGCGGCAGCACGTTCCATGACCCGGCGTTCTCGACCGTGAACACGGCATTGGAAGTCGCGGTGATCCGGCTGGCCAGGGAGCCGGGCAAGCGTTCCGCGAAATAGGCCGGCGCGTGACCGGAAAGATGCGCAAACAGGTCGCGGCGAATGTCTCCCGTAACCGTCACGAAGACGTGCGCCGCCGCCCAGCCGCCCACACGCCACGAAAGGTTATCCGCCGCGATAAGGCCGCAGAGGAGCGCGAACGCGGCCCAGACCCCTCCCGAACCAGGGCCAGCGGAGACGATGTCGATGAGGTGCTTGAGACCATACTGAGTGGAGACCGCGCACATGACAGCCACAAGCACCGAAGCGAGAACGATTCCGTGCCCGATCGCATGTCGGCCGACATAGTGGGTCAGAAAGCCGACTGGCCGCCGATGCCGCGGAAACGCGCGTCCGCCCGCCTGGTCGGGACGCGGTCCCCCGGCGGTACGCATCTCGGGCTCGACCGCCCATGCAACCGTGCCCATTTCTCAGGCATCCCGTTGTTACCGGCCCGGAACCGCGCCGATTTTTTGCCACATTCGTCGTCTAGTCTCACAATCAGATAAAAGCGTTCCGGGGCTGCAGTCAAGTCTAAGAAAACCCAAAGTTCCACGAATATTGCCTCAGTCGAAAGGGGGCTGTTTACTTATGCGTATCGCTCAAATCGCGCCGCTGTTCGAGGCCGTTCCGCCCAAGCTGTATGGCGGCACCGAGCGGGTCGTCTCCAACCTGACGGAGGAACTCGTGGCGATGGGCCACGACGTGACCTTGTTCGCCAGCGGCGATTCCGTCACCTCCGCCCGCCTCGAAGCCGTATGGCCGCAGGCGATCCGGCTCGATCCGACCGTGAAGGACTGGATCGCCGCCTATATGCGGATGCTGGAGCTCATCTACCGTCGCGCGGACGAGTTCGACGTGCTGCACTTCCACATCGACTACTTTCCGTTCTCGCTGTTCAAGCGGCAACGGACGCCGTTCGTCACCACCCTGCACGGAAGGCTCGACCTGCCAGAGTTCGCGGAGGTGTACAACCTGTTTCCCGACGTGCCGCTGATCTCGATTTCCGACAACCAGCGCCTGCCGCTGCCGCGCGTCGGCTGGATGCGGACGGTGCTGCACGGGTTGCCCGAGAAGCTGCTCACGCCGCGGCCGGTCAAGCAGGACTATCTCGCCTTCCTCGGCCGCATCTCGCCGGAGAAGGGCATCGACAAGGCAATCCGCATTGCCGCCGCCGCCGGCATGAAGCTCAAGGTCGCCGCCAAGGTCGATCGCGCCGACCAGGATTATTACGACCAGGAGATCCGCCCGTTGCTGGGCGCCGGGCATGTCGAGTTCATTGGCGAAATCAACGACGCGCAGAAGCCGGAATTCCTCAGCGGCGCGCACGCCCTCTTGTTCCCGATCGACTGGCCGGAGCCGTTCGGCCTCGTGATGATCGAGGCAATGGCCTGCGGCACGCCGGTCATCGCGTTCAACCGCGGCTCGGTCCCCGAGGTGATGGATGACGGCGTCTCGGGATTCATCGTCGAGGACGAAGCCGCCGCCATCGCGGCGGTCGGCCGCCTCGGCGAGCTCGACCGCGCGCGGGTGCGCCAGCAATTCGAGCGGCGCTTCACCGCGCGGCGCATGGCCGAGGACTACGTCGACGCCTACGAGCTGCTGACCGAGATGCCGAAGCTACGTGCCGTCGGCGACTAACCGCCAGTCAGGACCTCCGTGTAACCTCCCGCCGTGACCGGGCGAATATTCGCCCGGATCACGAGCATTCAGGGAGGCTGCACGATGCGTCGCCGATTGATCCTGGCCAGCTTGACGGCCGCCCTGCTGAGCCTCGGCACCGCGCGGGCGGCGACCGAGGCGACGTTCGGGCAAGAGGCATTTGCGTCCGCTCAGCGCGCGGGCAAACCAATTCTCGTCTTCATCGAGGCGAGCTGGTGCCCGACCTGCGCCAAGCAGCGGCCGATCCTGAGGCAGCTCTCGGCCGACCCGGCGTTCAAGGACCTCGCCATCTTCGACGTCAATTTCGACACCCAGAAGGACGTCGTGCGCCGGTTCGGGGCCACCATGCAATCGACGATGGTGGTGTTCCACGGCGAGGCCGAGAAGGGCCGTGCCACCGGCCAGACCGACCCCGCGGCGATCCGCGACCTGCTTGCGAAAGCCAACGGCTGACGCCGAGTGACGCTCGGGAGCATCGCGTTCGGCTTCCTGGCCGGAGTGCTCTCGGTTCTCTCGCCTTGCGTGCTCCCGATCTTGCCTTTGGTGTTCGGCAGCGCGATCACTGCCCATCGGTTCGGCGCCGTGGCGCTGGCAGCGGGGCTGGTCTTGTCGTTTGTGACGGTCGGCCTATTCGTCGCCACGGTCGGCTTCGCGATCGGCCTCGACGGCGACGTGTTCCGCACCGTCTCGGCCCTCCTGCTCGCCGCGATCGGCGCGGTACTCCTGCTCGACGCGCTGAAGCAGCGTTTCGCGGTGGCCGTATCCGGCTTGGGTAATTCGGGGAACCGCTTGCTGCGGCGGCTCTCGCCAGTCGGCCTTCTCGGCCAGTTCACCGTCGGCCTCGTGCTGGGCGCAGTGTGGAGCCCTTGCGTCGGGCCGACATTGGGCGCCGCCTCGATTCTCGCGTCGCAAGGCCGCGACCTTGGCTCGGTCGCGGCGGTGATGGCGGCGTTCGGCGCCGGCACCGCGATCGTGCTGCTGGCGATCGGCGCGTTGTCGCGCGAGGCGCTGCGCCGGTGGCAGCGACGCGTGGCCGGCGCGGGGAATTTCGGCACCCATCTGCTCGGCGGAGCGGCGCTTGCCGTGGCCGTGCTGATCCTGACCGGCGCGGACCGCTCCATCGAGGCAGCTCTCGTCAACGCCTCGCCTGGCTGGCTCACCGGCCTTACCACCCGATTCTGAGCGGAGCGCCGGCTTCCTGGGAAGGCCAGCGCTGCGTATGGTCGCGAGCAACCAAACGGGATCGCCGAGAATGGTCGCGACGAACGGCCAGAGAAGCCTGAACTGGCTGAACTTCTTCGTCGCCGCCCTGCAGACCGGTTTCGGCCCATTCATCCCCGTGTTCCTGGCCGGCGCCGGCTGGAAACCACAGGAGATCGGCTTCGCGCTCTCCGTCGGCTCCTTCACCGCGATGGCCAGCCAGCTGCCGGCCGGCGCGCTGGTGGACGCGGTGCACGACAAGCGACTGGCCGCCGGATTGGCCATCCTCGGCGTCGGCGCGAGCGCCTTGCTCCTCGCCGTCTGGCCGAGCCACGCCGCCGTGCTGGTGGCCGAAGCGCTGCACGGCTTCGCCAGCTGCATCATCACCCCCGCGATCGCCTCCATGACGCTGGCCATCGTCGGCCACGGCGCGTTCGGCGAACGGGTCGGCACCAACACGCGCTACGCCGCGATCGGCGCGGCCGCCGCCGCCCTGTTGCTCGGCGGCGCCGGCTGGTGGATCGCCGATCGCGGGCCATTGTTGATGACGGCGCTGCTGACGATCCCGACGCTCGGAGCGGTCGCCAGCGTGCGGGTGCTGCGTCCGCGCGCGACACCGCGGGACGACGAGCATCCCGCCTGCCTGCACCCGCGCGTGCGGAGGGAGTCTGGCGCGCGCATCTGGCGGGTATTCACCGAGCCCGGACTGATCGCCTTCCTGGCCTGTGCCGCACTCTATGCGGTGGCGGACGCGGCGATCCTGCCGTTTGCCCTGACCCGGCTGGACAGTCAGAACGGCGGTGGCAGCAGCTTCGTGGTGGCGGCGGCGATCATCATTCCGCAGCTCGTCTCCGCCGCACTCGCCCCCTGGCTCGGGCGGATCGCGCAGTCACGGGGGAGACGGACCGTTCTCTTGCTCGGCTTCGCCGCCCTGCCCTTGCGCGGCCTGCTGGTGGCGATCCTGCCGGGCGTCGCCCCGCTCCTCGCCGTGCAAAGCCTCGACGGCATCAGCGGCGCCGTATTCGGCGTCATGATCCCCCTGCTGGCCGCCGACCTCACACGGCGGCATGGCGGGCTCAATGTCACGATGGCGGCGATGTCGCTCGCCATCGGCCTCGGCGCCACCGCGTGCACGAGCTTCGCCGGTGTCATCGTGCAACGTCTCGGCACGGAGGCGGCCTTGCTGGCGCTCGCCGGATGCGGCCTGTGCGCCGTCGCGCTGCTGTGGTGGGTGATGCCGGAGACCCGCCCGGCGCCAGCAGCCGCCCTCGCGCAACCCGCCTGACGGGATTGCCGCCGGGCGCCGGCGGTGCGACTTCTTGGCCGCAGCCGAAAGGAGTGGACGAGATGTCGGACAGCCACCTGACCGAGCCGACGGGCGACCAGCAATGCCTGCACGAGTTCGTCGAGACGGCACGCACCAAGCTCAGCGACAACATCTGGGACTATCTGGTCGGCGGCACCGAGACCGAGACCACGCTCCGGCGCAACCGCCTCGCCCTCGTCAGCATCGCCTTCCGCCCGCGCGTCTTGCGCGATGTCTCGTCGGTGAGCTGCGCCGGCCGGTTTCTCGGCCGGAATTTGCGCATCCCTGTCATGCTGGCGCCGGTCGGCTCGCTTGAATCGTTCCACCCCGCGGGTGCGGCTGAGGCCGGCCGCGGCGCTGCCCGGTTCGGCGTGCCGATCATCGTCAGCTCGGTGACGAAGCCCGGTCTCGAGGAAAGCGCCCAGGCCTGCGGCGAGGGCGCGCGCATCTTCCAGCTCTACGTGCGCGGCGACGATGCCTGGGTGGACGACTATGTCCGCCGCGCCGTCGATGCCGGCTACGATGCGTTTTGCCTCACGGTGGACACCGCCGCCTACAGCCGGCGCGAGCGCGACATCACCAAGCGCTTCGTCAAGCCGTGGCGCACCTCGGCGACGGGCATCGAATACCAGGCCGCGCTGAACTGGAACGACGTCCGCCGCTTCAAGGACAAGCACAAGATCCCGCTGATCCTGAAAGGCATCGCCACCGCCGAGGACGCCGCCACCGCCTGCGAACTGGGCGTGGATGTGGTGTATGTCTCCAACCACGGCGGCCGGCAGCTCGATCACGGGCGCGGCGCGATGGAGGTGCTGCCCGAGGTGGTGCAGGCGGTGCGCGGCCGCGCCTCGGTGGTGATCGACGGCGCGTTCAGCCGCGGCACCGACGTCATCAAGGCGATCGCGCTCGGCGCCGACGCGATAGCGGTGGGCCGGCTCTATTGCTATGGCCTGGCCGCAGATGGCGCTTCCGGCGTGACGCGCTTGCTGGAATTGCTGGAGCACGAAATCGGCGTCGACCTCGCCCTGCTCGGCGCCACCAGCCTGGAGGCGCTGAACCCGAGCTACCTGCATCTCGGCGCGCGGGTGACCGAGCCGCACGTCCACAGCGCGTTCCCGCTCACCGGCCTGTATGCGGACAAGCGTCCGCGCGATGACTGAGGCCGAGGCCCGCGCGGCGGTCGTCGACGCCTACGGCGCACTCGCCCGCCTCGGGATGAACACCGGCAGCACGGGGAATGTCAGCATTCGGTTTGCGCCAGGCATGATTATCACGCCATCGGGGGTGTCGGCGGAGACGATTAGGGCGGACGGGCTGGTTGGGATGGCCCTCGCGCACGACCCCTCCCCCAACCCCCTCCCGCAAGGGAAGGGGGCCGTTCTTCACCCTCTCCCCTTGTGGGAGAGGGCCGGGGTGAGGGGTCGTGCTTCCAGCGAATGGGAGATGCACGCCGGCATCTACGCCGCCTGCCCCGAAGCAAGCTTCATCATCCACACCCACGCCGACGCCTGCACCGCGCTCTCCTGCCTCAACGAAGGCCTCCCCGCCTTTCACTACATGATCGCGCAGTTCGGCGGCGAGGACGTGCGCTGTGCGCCCTATGTCACATTCGGCACCCCCGAGCTCGCGGCGCAGGCGGTAACAGCGATCGCCGGCCGCCGCGGCTGCCTGCTGGCCAATCACGGCATGATCGTGCACGGAAGCGACGCCGCCCACGCGCTCTTGCTCGCGCAGCAGCTGGAGATGCTGTGCCGGCAATACCTGCTGGCGCGCTCCGCCGGCACGCCCCGCCTATTGACGCCGGACGAAATGCGCGACGCCAAGGAGCGGTTCAAGACCTACGCAGCCGCAGGGTCGTAGGGCGTGTGTGGACGGCCCTCTCGGTGCCAGGGGTGAGAGCGAGATTTTCTGATGCGGTGCGATTGCGGTCGTGTGTCCGGCCTGTTGGTGCGGCCGCGCGGCCGCTGGCCCAGATGGGTTTCGCGATCCACGCCCAAACGGAAAAGCGGCCTGGAAGGCCTCCACCCTACGCGGGCTTGGTGGATCGTCGGATCGACCGATCAGCATCTCTCCCTGGCACCCTGCACCGGCGGCACGACGAGCGGG
>JAFKFI010000028.1 GCA_017307285.1 Alphaproteobacteria bacterium
TGGCGCGTCACCGACCCCGGCGGATTACGCGCCGCACTGCGCGAAGCCCTCGCCGCGAACAGCCCGGCGCTGATCGAGGTCATCACCGACATCACCAAGGAGGCGCAACCCTGGGAGTTCATCGCGCCAGGACGCGGCTAATCCCTCACCCCGGCCCTCTCCCGGAGGGAGAGGGAGCAGAAAGCCCTCTCCCTCCGGGAGAGGGTTGGGTGAGGGGCGCGCGCCAGCGCACGGCCCTTCACGCAGAAGCGCGCCGGGGCGTGGTATTCGGCACGATCGTCTCCTCGTCCTCGCGCGTCTCCCGCAGCACGTCCTGCTTGATCGGCAGCACCTCGCCCATCCAGAGCGCGTGCACGAGATGATCGTCGCGCGGCCGATCGGTGTTGGGGTGCACGAGAATTGTGAGCCCCTGGCGATTGAGCATCAGCCACGGTACCAAGATCGGGAACACCGAGACGTCGAAGGCGATCTGATACATCGCCCGCACATGCGGCCCGACCGGCTCGTCGCGCCAGCGCCCCATCTGCACGAGGAAATGCTCGGAGACCTGCTCGCGAACCTGCGCCGCGGTGTCGCGCGTCGCAGCGTCGTAGTAGATGTGCGCGTGATAGCTCTTGATTGCGTCGATGTTGGTCATGCGCAGCCCTCGCTTCCGGCCGGGTTGGCCGACAGGGCAGTGTAGCGCACCCGGCGCGGCTACACGCAGGGGATGACCTACTCGGCGGCGACCTTCTCTGCCGGCGCGGCGGACTTCAGCGCAGCAGCCTTGGCCTCCACGAGCTCGACAATGTGGTCGATCATGGTGGCTTGATCGATCGTGTGGTCGGTCTTGCCGGCAGCGTACACCATATGGCGGCCGTTGCCGCCGCCGGTCACGCCGATATCGGTCATCAGCGCCTCGCCGGGACCGTTCACCACGCAGCCGATGATCGATAGCGTAAGCGGCGTCTCGATGTGACCGAGGCGCTCCTCCAAGGTCCGCACCGTCTCGATGACGTTGAAGCCCTGCCGCGCGCAGGAGGGACAGGAGATCACCTTGACGCCGCGATGGCGGATGCCGAGCGTCTTGAGCAAATCCCAGCCGACGCGCACCTCCTCCTCCGGCTCCTCCGACAGCGACACCCGCAGCGTGTCGCCGATCCCGGCCCATAGCAGCGAACCGAGCCCGACCGCCGACTTCACCGTACCCATGCGCCGGCCGCCCGCCTCGGTGATGCCGATATGCAGCGGGTGGTCGCACACCTCCGCGAGTTGCTGGTACGCCGCCACGGCGAGGAACACGTCGGACGCTTTCACGCTGATCTTGAACTCGTGGAAGTCGTGATCCTGCAGGATCTTGGCGTGCTCCAGGGCGGACTCGACCAGCGCGTCGGGGTTGGGCTCGCCGTATTTCTCCAAGAGATGCTTCTCGAGCGAGCCGGCGTTGACGCCGATCCGCATGGAGCAGCCGTGGTCGCGCGCCGCCTTGATGACCTCGCGCACCCGCTCCTGGCTGCCGATATTGCCGGGGTTGATGCGCAGGCACGCCGCCCCGCTCTCGGCCGCCTCGATGGCCCGCTTGTAGTGAAAGTGGATGTCGGCCACCACCGGCACACTCACCTGCCGCACGATGTCCTTCAACGCCAGCGCGCTCTCGCGATCGGGGCAGGAGACGCGGACGATGTCGACACCCGCCGCCTCGGCCCGCCGGATCTGCGCCACGGTGCCGGCGACGTCGGTCGTCAGCGTGTTGGTCATGGTCTGCACGCTGATCGGCGCATCGCCGCCCACCGGCACGGACCCGACATGGATCTGGCGCGAGACGCGACGGGTGATCTGCTGATACGGGCGATAGTTCATCGGCGGGCGGCTCCGAGTGATGCGGACGCTGGCAGTGGCATGGCCGAAAGGGACCAGCCTGACAATGGGGCTTCTGGCCGGGTTTCGCTACTGCGGCGCGGGATTCCTCACCGCGGCCGGCGAGATCGGGCCAGCCTGAGCAGGGGGAAGCGATGCCGAGGCCGCCTGAATCTGGGTCGGCAGCTTGCCTTCCTTGATCGTGTCCGCATCCAGCGGCAGATCCCGCCGAACCGCGCCGGCACCGCCTAACGCCGGGGCCACGACACCATCGACCAGAATCTCGGTCCCACCCGCGTTGCCAGTGGTCAGCAACAGGTTGGGCCGGATCGGCACGGACCAAGTCTCCCCGGCGCGGAGTATGCGGTTCAGCAGCACCTGCCCGCCTCGGTCGCGCACCTGGAGCCAGGCATCGGCGCGGGCGCGCAGCACGATCCGAGGCTCATCCGGGTTCACCGGGGCGGCAAGCGGCGTCGCGGGTGGTATCGGCACGGCAGCGGCGGCTGAGCTGGGCGGCACGAAGGGCATTTCCGGGGCGGGCTCTGGCTTGGCCTCCGCCACAACGGGGGCCGGCGGCGGCGCGTCGACATGCCGGGGCGGGAGCGGGATCGCTTGCTCAGCCAATGGTGCTAACCGCTCAGGAACGGGTTGCACAACTTCCGCGGGCAACCGTCCCTCGCCCGAAAGCCGGTACCAGCCGACGTACGCGCCAACGGCGAGCACCGCTGCGACCAGGATTAGAGCTCCCGCCGGTACGCCGCGATCGGGCACCGGCGCCGGAAATTCGAGCTCGGTCTTGCGAGTGACTTCCTCGGTACTCGCCTTGAAGCGGCGGGCCAGCTCGTCGGCATCGAGCCCGAGCGCCGCCGCGTAGGTGCGGAGAAATCCCAGGGCATAGGCGGCGGCCGGAAGGTCCGCGACCCGTCCCGCCTCGAGCGCCTCCAGATAGGATTGCCGGATCCGCAGCCACGTGGCGACGGCGGGCAGATCCCATCCGAGCCGCTCGCGGGCGGCGCGCAGATCGGCACCGACCCGCGCTGGACCCAACGCGCCGTCCTCGCCCGGCTCCGTGGTCGACGGGGCGAAAAGCTGCGAATTCGCCCGGTGGCTCACCGGTAGAGTCCTGCTTTGCTGCGGCACAGCAACACCGATCCGTAAAACCATCGGTTGAGGTTGGGCGACCGAGACAATGTTCGGCTGCATCTAAGCCGAGCAGCGAATGATTGCCAATGGACTTCGCCCCTGGCGGCTCCCCGCCGATCGCGAATCGGCGATCGTGTTGCAAGCGAGCCAGCCCGACGCAACGCCCGGCTCATAGCGGCAGTTCCCGTTCCCGCGCCCACGCCGCGATGGCCTCTCGCAGGCTGGGCTCGCCGGCCGCGTTCCGCCGCACGGACGCGAGCACGTGCCGGAACTCCGCGAGATCGAGCTCGGCGAGGATGGCCTTGACCGGCAGGATGCCCGGAGCCGGCATCGACAGGGTCGGGAAACCCAGCCCGACGAGCACCAGCGCCTCGATTGGGCGCGACGCTGCCTCGCCACAGAGCGACACGGGCACCCGCGCCATGCGCGCGGCCACCAGCAACTGCTCGAACAGGTCGAGCACCGGGGCCGACAGAAGGTCGTAGCGGCCGGATAGCGCGGGATTGCCGCGGTCGGCGGCGAACAGGAATTGCAACAGATCGTTCGAGCCGACCGAGATGAAATCGACCTCGCGCAGCAAGGCGGGGAGCTGCCACATCAGTGCTGGCACCTCCAGCATGGTGCCGATCGACAGCCGTTCCGGAGCCGGGCGGACGCGCTTGGCTTCCGCTTCCAGCAACGCGCGGGCCGCGCGGAACTCGGCCACTGTCGCCACCATCGGAAACATCACCTGCAGCGGCCGACCCCCCGCCGCGAGCAGCAGCGCCCGCATCTGTCGGCGCAGCAAAACGGGCCGGTCGAGCCCGATGCGCAGGCTGCGCCAGCCCATCGCCGGGTTCTCCTCCTCCGGCACCGCCGCACCCGGCAGCAGCTTGTCGCCGCCGAGGTCGAGCGTGCGAAACAGCACCGGCCGGTTGCCCGCCGCATCGAGCACCCGGGCATAGATCGCCGCCTGCTCCGCCGTATCGGCGATCGCCCCGCGCGCCAGCATGGCGATCTCGGTGCGGAATAACCCAATCCCCTCCGCGCCCGTGATATCGAGCTGATCCAGTTCTAGGTTCAACCCGACATTGAGCATCAACCGGACGCCCTGGCCGTCCTTGGTGACAGCCGGCTTATCCCGCAGGACCGCCCAGCCGGCTTGCAAGGCAATGCGTGCCTCCAGGGCGCGGAGATAGACGTCCTTGACGTCGCTCTCGGGCCGCAGGATCAGCTGGCTCTCGTCGGCATCCAGCACCGCCTCGTCCTCGGGATCGGCGGCATCGACCGCGCCCCGCGCACCGCCCAAGGTCGGCAGCCCGAGCGCGCGGGCCATGATCGCGGCGTGCCCGGCGGGGCTGCCTTCCTCGATCATCACCCCGGCGATGCCGCGCGCGTGCCAGTCGAGCAATTCCGCCGGGCCGAGGCGGCGCGCCAGCAGGATCGCGCCAGGGACCACCGGCGAGTCCGCGCTGTTGCCGTCGAGTTCCGAGAGGAGGCGGCCGGCGAGATCCTCAAGGTCCGACAGCCGCTCGCGCAGATAGGGGTCGCCGATGCGGCGCATCCGGTCGCGCAGCTCGCCCGTGACGCGCTGCACCGCCGCTTCCGCCGAGAGGCCGCCCTGGATCATCCCGCCCACCCGGCGCAGCCAGCCGGTATCGGCGGCGATAAGCCGGTACGCCGCGAGCACCTCACGCGGTGCATCCCCATCCGGCATCCGGGCGGCGAACAGTTCATCCAGCCGACGTTGCATCCGGTCGGCGGCCTCGTGCAGCCGGTCGAGCTCGGCCTCTGGATCCTCAGCCAGGAGCCGTCGTGCCTTGAAGCGCGGCCCGTGCAGCACCACGGGCCCAATCACGATCCCTGGGGCAAGCGTCTTGCCGGTGAAGACGCGCGGCAGGGTGGAGGCGACACCCTCCTCGGCCCCGTCTGACGCACCCGAGGTTGCGAGTACCTCGGCCAGCAGCATAGCCACCGTCTCCAGCGCCTCCACCTCGTCTGCATCGTAATTGCGCGGCGAGCGGTTCTGTACGGTGAGCACCCCGACCGTCCGGCTCGCTCGGCGCAGCGGCACGGCGACCAGCGACGCATAGGGCTCCTCGCCGGTCTCGGGACGGTACGCGAAGGCGGGATGATTCTGCGCGTCCGGCAGGTTCATCACAGTCCCGGTCGCCGCGCACAGGCCGACGATTCCCTCTCCCACCCGCAATCGCGTGCGCCCGATCGCGTCCGGATTGAGCCCGCAGGTGGCGGCAAGCTCGAGCAAGTCACCGGGGCGCATGGCGTAGACCGAGCACACCTCCGCTGTCATCTCGGCCGCCACCACATCCACCAAGTCGCCAAGCGGTGCGGCGCCGCGTGCCATGATCACGCGCAGACGGGCGAGCAACCGGCGGGGCGTGGTCATGCGATCAGCCCGTGCCGCTAGGCAGCCTCGCGGCCGACGAGGCGATCCGGTCGCGGCGGGTCAGGGCCGCGACCGCTTGCTCCACCAGATCGGCGATGATCGCCGCGGCCGCCTGTTCCGCGCTCACCATCCCGACCGACTGGCCGGCCATCACCGAGCCGGTCTCGACGTCGCCATCGATCACCGCCCGGCGCAGCGAGCCCGCCCAGAAATGCTCGATCGCGAGCTGCGCCGCCTCCTTGCTGAGCTCGCCCGACTGGAAGCGGCGCAGCGTGTCCGCCTGATGATCGAGAAAGCGCCGCGTGCCCTCGTTGGCCAGGCCGCGCACCGGGATCACGGGAAAGCGCGCATCGAGCTGCACCGAGGGCAGCGCGTCGCGCGCGGCGGCGTGGATGAAGGCCTGCTTGAAACGGGGATGGGCAATCGATTCCGTTGCGGCGGCAAACATGGTGCCGAGCTGCGCGCCCGCCGCGCCCATCTCGAGGAACGCCAATATGGCCTCGCCGCGCCCAAGGCCGCCGGCAACGAATACTGGCACCTCCCGGACATGCGGCAACACCTCCTGGGCAAGCACGGTGAGGCTGACAGGACCGATATGTCCACCCGCCTCGGAGCCCTCGATTACCAGCGCATCCGCCCCGGAGCGGATCAGGCGTCGTGCCAGCACCAGCGCCGGGGCGAAGGCGATGAGCCTGGCGCCGCCGTCCTTCACCGCGCGAACCGCGCCGCCTGGGGGGATGCCGCCGGCCAGCACGATATGCCCGACCCGCGCTTCGAGACACACCCGGATGAGCTCGTCGAGCTCGGGATGCAGGGTGATCAGGTTGACGCCGAACGGCCGGTCAGTGAGCGCCTGGGTGGCGGCAATCTCCGCCGCGAGTTGGCTCGGGTTCATCGAGCCGCAGGCGATCACCCCGAAGCCGCCGGCATTCGAGATGGCCGAGACCAGGTGGCGCTCGCTCACCCAGCTCATCGCGCCACCCATGATAGCGATATCGCAGCCGAGGAATTCCGTGCCGCGTGACCAGAGCCGGTCGAGCTCGGCCCGCGCAAGGCCGCGCGCGGCGTCGGGCGGCGTGACGTCAGGGGCCATCGAGACCATAGGCGGTGTGCAGCGCGCGCACCGCCAATTCCGTGTAGTCGCTGGCGATCAGCACGCTGATCTTGATCTCGCTTGTGGAGATGACCTGGATGTTGATCGCCTTGTCGGCCAGCGCGCGGAACATGGTGTTCGCTACACCCGCATGGCTGCGCATTCCGACGCCCACCACGCTGATCTTGGAGACGTTCGGATCGGCGAGGATCTCCGCGTAGCCGAGCTGCGGCTGCACATCCGCCAAGGTCGAGCGGGCGCGCGGCAGGTCGGCGGTGCCCACGGTGAAGGTCATATCAGTCATGCCGTCCGCCGAGATGTTCTGCACGATCATGTCGACGTTGACGTTCTGCGCCGCCAGCGCGCCGAACATCGCCGCCGCGATGCCCGGCCGATCCGGCACGCCGCGGACGGTGATCTTCGCCTCGTCGCGGGAATAGGCGATCCCGGACACGATTTCCTTTTCCACGATCTCGTCCTCATCCACCACCAAGGTGCCGGGCATGTCCGCGAAGCTGGACAGCACCTGCACGCGCACCCTCTCGTTCATCGCCAGCTCGACGCTGCGGGTCTGCAGCACCTTGGCGCCCACCGAGGCCAGTTCGAGCATCTCCTCGTAGCTGATCTTATCGAGTTTTCGCGCTTTCGGGACAATGCGGGGATCGGTGGTGTACACACCGTCGACATCGGTGTAGATGTCGCACCGATCCGCCTTCAACGCCGCCGCCAGCGCCACCGCCGAGGTATCCGGGCCACCGCGCCCCAAGGTCGTCACGCGATTGTCCGGGCCGAGCCCCTGGAAGCCGGCGACCACCGGCACCTGGCCCGCCTGCATCCGGCGGATCAGCTCCGCCCCCTCGATCGCTGCGATGCGCGCCTTGCCGTGCGCCCCGTCCGTCTGGATCGGCACCTGCCAGCCTTGCCAGGACCGAGCGTCCACCCCGGCGTGCTGCAAGGCAATCGCCAACAGCCCCGTGGTGATCTGCTCGCCGGTCGCTACCACCGCGTCATATTCCCGCGCGTCGTGCAGCGGCGAGAGTTCCTGGCACCAGCCGACCAGCCGGTTGGTGGTGCCGGACATCGCCGAGACGACGACCGCGACCTCATTGCCCCCTTCGACCTCGCGCTTGACCCGGCCGGCCACGTTGCGGATGCGGTCGAGGTCGGCCATCGACGTGCCGCCGAATTTCATCACGATGCGGGCCATGATCCTCGAGCCGTGCTGTCCTGGTCGCCGCCGGCGGAGCACTCGCTCCGGTGGTGGATTGCGCGTCGGCCGGCGGGCGCACACATACTGGCCGCTGGGGAGAGCGGCAACCATGCAGACGGACGACTCAGCAACAACCGAGACGCGCAACGCCTCGCCGGAGGAGGTGGCGCGGTTCGATGCGCTGGCGCGGGAGTGGTGGGACCCGAACGGCCCGATGCGGCCGCTGCATCGGATGAATCCCTTGCGGATCGACTGGATCGACGAACGGGTTCGTTCCCGGTTTCCTGACAAGGCGCTGGTCAGGGTGCTGGATGTGGGCTGCGGTGCCGGGCTCGCCGCCGAGGCGCTGGCGAGGCGCGGCCACGATGTGCTCGGCATCGACGCGGCCGGCGAGGCGATCGAGGCGGCGGTCGCCCACGCGGCGGAGCAGGGACTGCGCCTCGCCTACCGCGTTTGCGAAGCGGAGGATCTGGCGGGCGAGCGGTTCGCCGTGATCACCGCGCTGGAAGTGATCGAGCACGTGCCCGACCCGGCGCGCTTCGTGGCCACCCTCGCCGGACTGCTCGAGCCGGGCGGGCTAATGTTTCTCTCGACCTTGAACCGCACCTCGTCCGCCTTCCTCACCGCCAAGCTCGGCGCCGAGTACGTCCTCCGCTGGCTGCCGCGCGGCACCCACGACTGGCACAAATTCATCCGCCCGGCCGAACTGGGGGCAATGCTGCGGGGTGCGGGATTGCGGGTGAGCGATGTCGCCGGGATAACGATGAACCCCACGACCGGAGCGTGGCGGACTAGCCGCGATCTGTCGGTGAACTATATCCTCGCCGCCGAGGGCTGAACCCGCGCTGTTCCGCCGATACCATGCCCTACGCCATCACCCTTCGCCTGGATGCCACACTCGCGTCGCGCGTCGAGGCGATGTGTCGGGCGGTGGCTGCCGCGAATGCGCCACTCCGGCCCGCCTATCCGCCCCATCTCACACTCGCACTCTATCAGGGCGACATTCAGCTCGACAGATTGCTGTCGTCGCTTTCTGATGTGGTGAGGAACTGGGGCGGGGTCCCAGTCAGCTTGGCCGCGCTCGGGGTCTTTCCCGCTGACGGCGTCGTATGGGCTGCCCCGGTCGTGACGGCCGCCCTGCTCGATCTGCACGCCCGGCTGCATGCAGCCTTGCCCGGCGCTTCCTCTCACCCCGACTACCGACCGGGCGCATGGATTCCGCACGTCACCTTATGGGACGGCGGCGAGGCTTCGCCCGCCAATGCGCTCTGCGCGATCATGCCGCTTTGGACTGGCCCGATTGCCGGACGGGCCGACAGGCTGGAGTTGGTTCGATTCCACCCCGTCGAAATGCTATGGAGCCGTTCGCTAGCCTAGCCGTCGGCGCGGGGCACCCAGGGGATCTGCGAGACCTCGATCCCATCCTCGGCCAGCGCCTCGGCCTGTTCCGGCGTCGCTTCGCCGTAGATGCCGCGCTTCTGGCTCTCGCCGCGATGGATCTTGCGCGCCTCCTCGGCGAACTGGCCGCCCACATAGTCGCAGTTCTTCTCCACCTCGGCGCGCATCCGCTGCAGCATGGCGAAGACCTGCGCCGGCATCGGGCCGGCGGTCGCCTTGGGTGCCGCGGCCGGCGGAGCCGCTGCGGGCGGGCTCTCCGATTCCACGGCGGGACGAGCGGCGCGGTTGCCCTTCTTCGGCACGGCCGGCGCCATGAGCGCCCGCTCGATCTTGGTGTCGCCGCATTCGGGACACTCCACCAACCCGCGCTTGGCCTGCTTCTCGAATGCGGCACTGTCCTTGAACCAGCCATCGAACTCGTGGCTCTGGCTGCACCGCAACTGGTAGTGGATCATTCCCTGGCCTGCCGATACGATCTCAAGTCAGTGAGATGGCGGAGCTTGGCACTCTTCGCAAGTGAGTGCCAGCGCATTGCGCGGACACCCGCGATCAGGCGGCGCGCAGCAGCGCGTCGAGCTTGCCGGCACGGTCGAGCGCCTCGAGGTCGTCGCAGCCGCCGACATGCTGGCCGGCCACGAAGATCTGCGGCACCGTGGTGCGGCCGCCCGAGCGGCGCACCGCCTCGGCGCGCTGCGGCGTGCCGTTCGGCGCGTCGATCTCGCGATAGGCGGCGCCCTTCTGATCCAGGATGCGCTTGGCCCGCGCACAGTAGCCGCACCAGGGCTGGGTATAGATTTCGATCTCTGGCATCGCCGTCTCCTCGACTGAGACCATTTCGGGGGTTTTTATCCGCCCCGCAAGCCCTGTGTCGTTGGTTGCCGTATACAACACCCGGCGCAAGACTATCGTACCGAAAGGGAAGGAAATCGGATGCTCCAGCCGCCGCCGGCCCGCCCGGGAATGCGCGAGGACGAGGTCGACACCCCCGCCCTGCTGATCGACCTCGACGCCTTCGAGGCCAATCTCGATACGATGGCGGGGCTGCTCGCCGACACCGGCGTCAAGCTGCGGGCGCATGCCAAGACGCACAAGTCGCCAGTCATCGCCCATCTGCAGATGGCGCGCGGCGCCGTCGGGCAATGTGTGCAGAAAGTCGCCGAGGCCGAGGCGCTGGCCTGGGGCGGCGTGCCCGACATCCTGGTCAGCAATGAGGTGGTGGGCGCGGCCAAGCTGGCCCGGCTGGCGGCGCTGGCGCGGATCACGCGAATCGCGGTCTGCGCCGACGACGCGGCGCAGGTGCGCGCGATCGAGAGCGCGGCGGCCGAGGCCGGCACGCGGCTTGCCGTTCTGGTCGAGATCGACATTGGCGCCGGACGCTGCGGCGTGCCTCCCGGACCCGACGCGGTGGCGCTCGCCAAGATGATCGCCGATTCGCGCCACCTGACCTTCGGCGGGTTGCAAGCCTATCAGGGCAGCGCGCAGCACAAGCGCACACCGGCGGAGCGCCAGGCGCTGATCGCGGCGGCGGTCGAGGGCACGCGGCGCACCGTGGAGCAGCTGCGCCAACAGGGGCTCGAATGCCCGATCGTTGGCGGCGGCGGCACCGGCACCTTCGCCCTTGAGGCCGGGTCGGGCGTCTATACGGAAATCCAGGCGGGCAGCTATGTCTTCATGGACGCCGACTACGCCCGCAACCTGGACGCGGCGGGGGCGCCGGTCGCCACCTTCCGCCACGCGCTGTTCGTGCTGTCCACCGTGATGAGCGCGCCCCGACCGGGCATCGCGGTGCTCGATGCCGGGCTCAAGGCGCTGGCGGTGGACTCCGGCCTACCCTTGGTCTGGCAGCGGCCGGAGATCACCTATGCCGGCGCCTCGGACGAGCACGGCAAGCTGACCTTCGCCCCCGACAGGACGGCGCCGAAGCTTGGGGAGAAGCTGCGCCTCGTGCCCGGCCATTGCGACCCGACGGTGGACCGCTACGACTGGTATGTCGGCATCCGCGGCGGCCGGGTGGAGTGCCTGTGGCCGATCGCCGCAAAGGGCGGCATGAGCTGAGCCGGGCACTGGACGGCATCGGGCGTCATTTGGCCAACGCTGCGAGCGACATCGCTCCGACGGGCGTGGGGCCGAGCGAGGGCGCGGCGGCGCGGATGCCGGTCGGGGCGAGCCCGTAGACACCGCGCTCGCCGCTCAGCGGCACGAACCGATCGGTGATGCCGAGCACCGTCTCGGCGCCGCCGAGATAGAGCAGGCCGTCCGGCGGCATCTGCTGCGCGATTGCCTCCAGCACGCGGCGCTTGGTCGGCTGGTCGAAATAGATCAGCACGTTGCGGCAGAACACGACGTCGAAGCGGCCGAGCGGACGCAGGTCGGCGAGGAGGTTCCACTCGCGGAACTGCACTCGCTCGCGCAGCGCGTCGTTGATGCGCCAGCCCGCCGCCTCCTTGCGGAAATGCTTTACCAGCATTTGCATCGGCAGGCCGCGCTGGATCTCGAACTGATTGTAGAGACCGGCGCGGGCGCGGGCGATCTGCTCGCCCGACAGATCGGTGCCGACGATATCGAGGCGGCGCTCGCCTAGCTGCGTGCGGCACTCCGCCGCGATCATCGCCAGCGAATAGGCTTCCTGGCCAGAGCTGCTGGCAGCCGACCAGACGCGCAGCGCCGCGCCAGCCGGTCGCGCCGCCACAAGGTCCGGCAGCGCGCGGGTGCGGAAATGCGCGAACGGCTTGTCGTCGCGGAAGAAGAAGCTCTCATTGGTCGTCATCGCCTCGACGACGGCGTGCGCCAGCGCCTCGGTGCCTGGCCGACGCAGCCGGTCGGCCAATGCGTCGAGGTCGCGCAGGCCCTCCGCCTTGACGATCGGTGCCAAGCGGACCTCGAGCAGGTACAGCTTGTCGGGACCGATCACCAGGCCGGAGCGGGATTTGAGCAGCGCAGCGAGGGTCTCGAACAGCGCCGGGCTCATGTCTGGACGGTCCGCAAGATCTCGAGGACGCGCGGGCCGATCCGCGGCAGAGGCAGCACGGCATGGCAGAGACCGGCCTGGGCGATGGCGCCGGGCATTCCCCAGACCACACTGGTCCCTTCGTCTTGGGCGATGGCCCCGCCGCCGGCATCGATCACCTGGCGCGTGCCCGCGAGGCCGTCATGGCCCATGCCGGTCAGCATCACGGCAAGCACGCGGCCGCCGCACGCCTCGGCGGCGCTGCGCAGCATCGGGTCGACCGAGGGTCGACAAAAGTTCTCCGGGGGGTCGACCGAGAGCCTGGCATGCAGCGCTGTCCCGCTCTTGCGGACCAGCAAATGCCGGTCGCCCGGCGCCAGATAGATGCGGCCGGGCCGCAGGGTCTCGCCCTCCACCGCCTCGGCACAGGGCATCCCGCCCAGCCGGGTGATATGCTCGGCGAGGATCGGCATGAAGGTCGCCGGCATGTGCTGCGTCAGCACCACTGGCAGGCGCACGTCGCGGCCCAGCGCCTCGATGAGCGTGAACAGCGCCTGCGGGCCGCCGGTCGAGCTGCCGATCGCGACGAGCTGAGGTGGCTGGCGCGGCACCGGGCGCAGGGCTGGCGGCGCTCCCGAGCGAACGGGCAACGACACGCGGCGGCGCAGGCGGGCGAGGCCTTTGACCTTGGCCACCAGCTCGCGGCGGAAGGTGTCGTCGGCGATCGCCGCGGTGTCGGGCTTGGGCACGTAATCCGCCGCGCCGAGGCGCAACGCCCGGATGGCGATGTCGGCGCCGCGCGTGGTGAGCGTCGAGGCCATCACCACGCGAACCGCGGGATCGGCCTGCAACAGCAACGGCAGAGCCGCCATGCCGTCCATCACCGGCATCTCGATGTCGAGCACCACCACGTCCACCGCTTGGCGGCGCAGCTCCTCGACCGCGAGCTTGCCGTTGGCGACCCGGGCTACCACGCGGATCGCCGGATCGGCCTCCAACATGCGGGCGAGTGCGGCACGGATGACGGCGGAATCGTCGCAGATCATGACCCGCGCGGGCGATGCGGTCGCCGCCTCGGGCTTCCGCTGCTCGGCCAACGCGCTCACGAGAACCCCACCTGGGCAAGCTTGCCGAGCAGGATCTCCTCGTCGAACGGCTTCATGACGTATTCCTGCGCGCCGCTCTGGATCGCCTTCTCGACAAACTCCATGTCTGTCTCGGTGGTACAGAACACCACCGGCGGATCATCCGCGCCGAACTCCGCGCGCACGGCCTGGAGAAATTCGAGCCCGTTCATCACCGGCATGTTCCAGTCGAGCAGCACGCAGTCGGGCAGCCGGCGATGGCGTCCACCACCAGGCAGGTTCGTGACATGGCCGCCCTCAACTCCCCTCGCCGATCGCCAGCAGCCGCCCGACATCGAGCACCAGCAGAAGTCGGCCTTCGAGCCGGTAGATGCCATTGCTGAATTCCGCCCAGGACGGCGGCAGGGTCGGTGGATTGCGCTCGAACGCGCTCGCCTTCAGCGTCATCACTTCGGCCACCTGATCGACCAGCAGCGCGTAGAGCTCGCCGCCCTGCTCGGCCACGACCGACATGCTCGCCGTATCGGGTGGCGCCGGCGGCAGGCAGAGACGGCGGCGCAGATCGACGGCGGTGACGATGCGGCCGCGCAGATTGAGGCTGCCGGCGATTTCCGGGGGCGCCAGCGGGATGCGCGTGATCACCTGTTCGCCCAGAACGTCCCGCACGCCAAGCACGGGAATGCCGCAGAGCTGGTCGGCAACGGTCAGCGTCACCAGGACCTGCTCGTCGCTCGCGGCATCGGCGGATGCGCTCGCGGGAGTTGGTCTCTCCAACAGATCGGTGGTCATCGCTCGCTTCCTTGCAACGCGCGTGGTTCAGGAATGGGCCGGATCGCGGTTCAGCTATGGGCGGGTTCGTGGCTCAGCTATGCGCCGGCTCGGCGACGCAACGGCGCAGCGCGGCGGTGAGCGCGTCCCGATCCGACTTGCCGGCGAAATCGGAGAAACCGGCGGCGCGGGCGGCCTCCATGTCGCGCGGCTCCTCGCGCGCGGAGAGCGCCAGGATCGGCAGGCCGGACCAGATGCCGTCGCCGCGCACCGCCCTGGCGAACGCCAGGCCGTCCATGTCCGGCATCTCGATGTCGGAGACGATGGCGTCGAACATGACGCCCGCGTCGCGCAGCTTGAGGGCGGCCGCGGCGCTCGCCGTCGCCGTGACCCGATAGCCGGCCGCCGACAGCCAGGGGACCAGCAGCTGGCGCAGGAAGTCGCTGTCATCCACCAGCAGGATGCGCCGGCGCGCCGTTTCGCCGGCCCGGCCGCCGAACCAGTCGCGCCAGGCCTGCGAGAGCCAATAGGCGGTGTCGATCACGTCGGTCGCGTGGCCCGCCACCACGGCGCTGCCGAGCAGGCCAGGCCGTGCCGCGGACAACTCGATGTCGAGCCGCTCCTCGACCACGTCGACGATCTCGTCGACCAGCAGCCCCATGCTGCGCTCGCCGTCGGCGAAGACCAGCACGGGATGGCGCTCGCGCTGCTCGTCGACGCTGCCCGAGACCGGCACCAGCGGCATTAGCCGGCCGCGATATTGGGTCACGAGCGCACCGGCCGAGGCCTCGATCCGCTCGCGCTCGATATTCTCGAGCCGCGCCACGAGGCCGAGCGGCACAGCGAAAGGCTGCTGACCGCCGGCGCGGAAGACGAGGATCGCCGTGCGGTCCTCGGTCCTCTGCGCGCCGGTGGCGGCGTGCAAGGCGCCCCGGTGATCGCCGCCGCCGATCGCGGTCGCGCGCGCGATCCCGTTGGGGTCGAGGATCATGATGACCGACCCGTCGCCAAGGATCGTGTTGCCGCTGAACATGGTGATGTGGCGCAGGATCGGCGCCACCGGCTTGACCACGATCTCCTCCGTGTCAAACACCTGGTCGACCATGATGCCGAGCATCGTCGCGCCGACCTGTGCGACGACGATGTAGGCGTCGCTGTCCGCGGCGTCTGCCGCGGCGGCCGGGCGGAGCTGCAGCAGCTCGTTGAGGTTGACCAGCGGCAGCAGCCGGTCGCGCAGCCGCAGCACCGGCGTCGCGTTGATCCGCTCGATCACCGCGCCCGAGCCGCCGCCGGCGCGCACGAGCTCGACGACGCTGAGCTGCGGGATGGCGAAGCGCTCGCCGCCCGCCTCGACGATCAGGGCGGAGACGATTGCAAGGGTGAGCGGGATCTTGATCGTGAACGTGCTGCCCGCGCCGGCCACGCTCTTGAGGTCGATAGTGCCGCCGATCCGCTCGATATTGGTCTTCACCACGTCCATGCCGACGCCGCGCCCCGACACGGCGGTAACTTGCGCCGCGGTGGAGAACCCCGCTCGGAAGATGAAGCGCTGGATTTGGCCCTCGCTCATGCCGGCGAGTTCGGCCTCGGTCGCCAGGCCGTTGGCGATCGCCTTGGCGCGGATGCGCTCGACCGCGAGTCCGCGCCCGTCATCGGCGATCTCGATGATGATGTGGCCGCCCTCATGATAGGCCTTGAGGCTAATCCGCCCGACCTCGGGCTTACCGGCGGCGCGGCGCTCGGCGGGCAGCTCCAGCCCGTGATCGCCGCTGTTGCGCACCATGTGGGTCAGCGGGTCCTTGATGAGCTCGAGCACCTGGCGGTCGAGCTCGGTTTCCTGCCCGTGCATGGTGAGCTCGATCTTCTTGTCGAGGTCGCGGGCGAGGTCGCGCACCAGCCGCGGCAGCTTGTTCCAGGCGTTGCCGATCGGCTGCATCCGCGTCTTCATCACGCCCTCCTGCAGGTCGGACGTGATCTGCGACAGGCGCTGGAGCGGCACGGTGAAAGCGCTGTCCTCCTGCGTGCGGGCGAGCTGCAGGAGCTGGTTGCGGGTCAGCACCAGCTCGCTGACCAGGGTCATGAGGTCCTCGAGCACGTCCACCGTGACCCGGATGGTTTGCGCCACCGGCTCGGCTGCGGGCGGCGGCGCCTCCTCCGGAGGACGCGGCGGCGCGGGCTCGCGCGACCGGCCGGCCTCGGCGGCGACCGCAGGCACCGCCGCCGGCGCGGCCATCTCGAACCTGCCTTCGGCGGCTTCGTCGAGGGCAGCGATCAGGGGCGCGTCGTCGCCGGGCGGCTCGGCGCCGGTGGCGCCCAGCGCGGTGACGATCGCCTTGATGCGATCGAGCGCGCGCAGGATCAGACTGACGATGTCGGGAGTGACCGCGAGCACGCCGTCGCGCACCTTGCCGAGCACGCTCTCCCCGGCATGCGCGACACGCTCCAGCCGAGGCAGGCCGAGAAACCCGCAAGTGCCCTTGATGGTGTGCACCAGCCGGAATATCTGCGACAGCGTCTCTCGGTCGTCGGGCGTGCGCTCGAGCTTCAGCAAAGCGACATCGAGCTCCGCCAGGCTCTCGTTCGTCTCGGTCAGGAATTCGGCGAGCAGATCGTCCATGCCAGGCTCCGCTTGTCCGCCCCATCGGCGGGCTGAGCCATCCTGCCCATCGCCGGCGAACAAACGGTAAAGGCGCGGCTCAGGCCGGTGGTGCCAGCGCCAGCAGCAGCGGAGGAGGCGTGCCGGCGGGAGATCCGACCGGCATCAGCAGCGAGACCCTGAGTCCGCTGCGGCGCGCCAGCAGCGCAGTCAGCGGCGCCTGCAGCGAGCGTGCGCTGGTGATTGCTAGCCAGGCCGCCTGCTCGTCGGCAAGGCAGGTCGCCAGCCCGGCCGGCCAGGATGCGCGCGGTCCCTCGATCGTGACCAGGACGTCCGCGTTCGCGGCGCCGCCCATCACCAGGCGGCCGTTGCCGGCCAGCCCTTCTGCCGCGAGCAGCAGCGCGTTCAGCGCCAACCGCCCCCCCGCGGGAGCGAACACCGTCGACGTGTCGAGCCCGGAGAGGTCGACGGTCACCCGCCGGCCGACCGATAACCCCTCCGCGAGCTCCTGGAATGCCGGCACGTCCAGCGGGCCGCCCTCGCCGCCCCAGGCAGCACGCAGGAGCCGGAGGCGACGGCCCAGCGCGGCGGCCGAATCGACCGCAACGGCCATCGCCTCGCCGCCGTCCTGCGCTTCCTCGGCGGCCAGCTCCGTCGCTCCCATCAGCGAGCCCAGCGGGCCACTGATGTCGTGGCAAAGCCTGGCGCATAGCAGCTCGGCCAGATGCAGTGGATCTTGCATGACGCGGGACTGCCCCTCTATTTCGCTTACGATCAAAATATCGTCCAATTATCGCCAAAATCACGATACGATTACGCGCAGTTCGCCCCTGCGGTCGAGCATCGAACTCGGTCTGTAACAAAAACACGCCATTGCCTGCACAAATGGGAGCCGTTCGGCATGAACTTGCCCAGTCTCGAACCGGGACAGTTCGTCCGTCACCCGGACCGGCCGGACTGGGGGTTGGGCCAGGTGCAATCAGCCATCGGGGATCGCATTACGGTGAATTTCGAGAACGCCGGTAAAGTTTTGGTGAATGCCGCCGTGGTTCAGCTCGACCGGGTGGACGATCCCGCAGAGTGACGAGTTCGCCATACTCCGGTCGCCGGGCTCTTGAAGGGACGGCAGGAATGGCGCACCTGAAGGGTGATCCGGGAGTGCCACAGACGTGATGATCGACGCGCCATGATCGACCCGTTCGGCCGGTCCATCACATACCTTCGCGTATCGGTTACCGACCGATGCGATCTTCGCTGCGTCTACTGCATGGCGGAGGACATGACCTTCCTGCCGAAGGCGGAGGTCCTGTCGCTGGAGGAACTCGACCGGATATGCAGCGCATTCATCCGGCTCGGCACCAAGAAGATCCGTATCACCGGCGGCGAGCCGCTGGTCCGCCGCGACGTGATGACCCTGTTCGGCTCACTCGGCCGACGGATCGGTGCTGGGTTGGACGAACTCACCGTCACGACCAACGGCACCCAGCTCGCGCGCTACGCGACAGCGCTGCGCGAGGCGGGGGTACGTCGGGTGAACGTCTCGCTCGATACGCTGGACGGGCCGAAATTCAAGGCCATCACCCGGCTCGGCCGGATGGAGCAGACGCTGGACGGCATCTTCGCCGCCAAGGCCGCAGGGCTCGCGGTTAAGATCAACGCCGTCGCGATGAAGGGCGTAAACGAGGACGAATTCGACGCGATGCTTGCCTGGTGCGGCGAGCATAGCTTCGACCTCTGCCTGATCGAGACCATGCCGATGGGCGACATCACCGGCGACCGCACCGACCAGTACCTGCCCCTCTCGATCGTCCGCAGCCGCCTGCGCAAGCGCTGGACGCTGAGCGAGACCGATTATCGCACGGGCGGCCCCGCCCGCTACTTCACGGTGGAAGAGACTGGCCGCCGGGTCGGGTTCATCACGCCGATGACGCACAATTTCTGCGAAAGCTGCAACCGGGTGCGGCTGACCTGTACCGGCACTCTCTACATGTGCCTCGGTCAGGACGACCAAGCCGATCTGCGCCGCGTCATGCGCTCCGGCGGCTCGGACGACGCGCTGGAGCAGGCGATCGTCGAGGCAATCGGGCGCAAGCCCAAGGGCCACGACTTCATCATCGACCGCCGCCAGGACCGTCCGGCGGTAGCGCGCCACATGAGCGTCACCGGAGGCTGAGCCGTCCCCGGTCGGTCGTCGGGCCGTGTCGACCCAGCGACCGACATGGAACGGCTAGTAGGCGCGAGGCTGCACCACGACGGCCCCCGCCGGCGGGGGCGCGGGCTGCTGCACCACGACAGGCGCGGGTGCGACGGCGGCGGGCGGCGGCGATGTGTTGACCGTGCAGCCGGCAACAGAAAGCAGCGCGAGCGCTGCGCCAACGAGCGCGAGCGGCTGGTAGCCTGTCATGTTCTCTCTGCCCTTTCCCAATAAGACGAACCGGAAGCGGTTCGATCGACTTTTACGCGCGCGGCGGGCCAGAGTTGCGCCGCCGTGCTGGCGTCTCAGTCGAGCCGCCCAGGGCCCGGGCGCAGGGCATCGGCCAAGCTGGCCCGTGCGCTGCCCGGCCGCAGCGGCTTTGGCTGGTCCGGTCCTGGCGCCCAGCCGGTCATCATCGCCAGCCGCAACGCGACCGGCACCCGATCTGCCTCGGTGGGCAGTCGAGAGAGCGCGAGCGGAAACAGGGCCCGAGACGGCACCCGGCGGTCCCGCAGCCGGAGCGCGCTGGTCTCGCCGGCCGCGCGCAGGTCGCGCATCAGGGCAAATGGCTCGGCGTAGAGCAGCCGGATTTCCTCTAGGTCCGCCACCGGCAGCGCGAAGCCGGCGCGTTGCAGCAGACCGGCGCAGTCGCGCAGCTCCGGAAACGGCGACACGCGCGGCGCCGCGCCGCCGGTCAACGCGGCCTCCGCCTCGGTCAGGGCCTGGCGCAGCTCAGCCAGGGTACCGAGCGCCGGCAGGCTGGCCAGCAGCAATCCGTCCGGGCGCAGCGCCTGGCGGAGCTGGATCAGCGCACCGGGCAGATCGTTGACCCAATGCAACGCCAAACTGGCGACCACGAGATCGAAACTCGCCGGGGCGAAGGGCAGCCACTCCTCATCAGCGGCCACCGCCGGGCCGCCATTGCCCGCCGCCATCGCCGGTGAGAGATCGCAGCTCACCACCTCCAGCTGCCGCGCCCGCAGCAGCGGCGCCACGACGCCCCGGCCGCCGACATCGAGCGCGCGTGTGAAGCGCCGCGTCGTGTCGTCCAGCCGATCGAGCAGCCGCTCCGCCGCCTCGCGCAGCACGTCGGAGACCTGCCCCACCGTCGCCACCGCCCGGTCGCGGTGCAGCCGCACGGCGTGCCGATCGAACATAAGCATCGCGTCGCTCATGGCGCCGATGTGCACCCCGCGTCGGAGCTTTCCAAGCCCGGCCGCACGCGTTCGTTGCCAACGGTCGGCGCCCATGCCTACCCTCCGCCCGAACGCGCCGAGGGCATTACGATGAAGCGGATCGACGCACAGACATTGCACGGCTGGCTCGACGACGGCCGCGAGCTCGCCATCCTCGATGCGCGCGAGGAGGGCGAATTCGGCACAAGCCACCTGTTCTGGGCGATCCCCTGCCCGCTGTCCAAATGCGAGCTGCGCGCGCGGGCGCTGCTGCCTTGCTCCTCCACCCGCGTCGTCTGCGTCGATGACGGGCGCGGCGTGGCGGAGCGGCTGGCGGCGTATCTCGAGGGAATCGGCTTCAGCGACGTCGCGGTCCTTGACGGCGGCACCGCCGCATGGGCCGGCGCCGGCTACGTGCTGTTCAGCGGCGTGAATGTCCCTTCCAAGGCGTTCGGCGAGTGGGTCGAGCACCATTTTGGCACTGAGAGCGTCGATGCGCCGGAGCTGAAATCCTGGATCGACAGCGGCCGGAACATGGTCGTGCTCGACAGCCGAACGGCGGAGGAATTTACCCGCATGTCGATCCCCAGCGGGATCAGCGTGCCGGGCGGGGAGCTCGCCTATCGGATCGGCGACCTGGCACCGGACCCGAAGACGCTCATCGTGGTGAATTGCGCGGGGCGGACCCGCAGCATTCTCGGGGCCGAAAGCCTCCGCCGCGCCGGGGTGCCGAACAAGGTGGTGGCGCTGCGCAACGGCACGATGGGCTGGGAGCTCGCCGGCCTGCGTTGCGAGCGGGGACGCACGGAACGCTACAATCCCGGCACGCCGAAATCGGCGGCGCTCGCGCTGCAGCGGGCGAAGGCCTTCGCCGAGCAATCCGGCGTCGGCGTCATCGGTGCGATTGACCTCGCCCGCTTCGAGGACGACCCGGACCGCACGCTCTACGTGCTCGATGTGCGCGATCCGGCCGAGTTCCGCGCCGGCCACCGCCCTGGCAGCCGCAGCGCGCCGGGCGGCCAGCTGGTCCAGGCGACCGACCAGTGGATCGCGGTCCGAGGTGCCAGGATCGTGCTGCTCGACGATACCGGCGTGCGGGCCCGCATGACCGCCGCATGGCTGCGGCAAATGGGGCATCGCGACGTGTTCGTGGTCGAGGGCGGGCTCGACGAGGTGCATGAATCGGGCACCGCCATCGTGCCGGTGCCGGAGCTGCGCGCGGCGGTGCCGATGATCGACGTGCTCGGCCTCACTCATCTGCTGGATGCTGGCGACCGCACCGTCGTGATCGATCTCGGCCGCAGCATCGACTTCCGCGAGGGTCACATTCCTGGCGCCCATTGGGGCATCCGCACCCGACTGGATCAGCTACGGGCGCAGCTCGCCGGCGCGCGTCACGTCGTGCTCACCTCGCCCGACGGCGTGCTGGCGCGGCTGGCGGTGCCGGAAGTCCGCGGCCTCACCGACGCCGAAATCCGCGTGCTGGAGGGCGGCACCGAGGCCTGGCACTCGTTCGGCCGCCCGCTGGTGAAAGACAGGACGAACCCGCCCGACGAGGCCTGCGTCGATTTCTACCTGCGCCCCTATGACCGCAACAGCGGTGTCGAGCAGGCGATGCAGGCGTATCTCTCGTGGGAGATCGACCTGGTCCGCGAGATCGAGCGGGACGGAACCATTCATTTTGGAGTGGGCGACGCTGCCTGACGGTTTCCGCCTGATCGCCACTGCACGGGGGTTCGGGCGAGCGGCGCTCGATGTCCTGTTACCGCCCACCTGCGTCACCTGCGACGTTCCCGTCGATGCACCCGGTCGGCTTTGCGCCGAGTGCTTCGGCCGCACCGGCTTCGTCACCGAGCCATGCTGCGCGCGCTGCGGCGTGCCCTTCACCCACGCGGGACAAGGCGGCCCCGAGCGAACCTGTCCCCGCTGCTGGGCGCATCCGCCGGTGTTCGATCGCGCTCGCGCCGCGCTGCGCTATGACGCGCAGGCCCGCCGCATGATCCTGCCGCTCAAATACTCCGACCGGACGGAGCTCGCTTCCATGCTTGCCGCCCACATGGCCCGTGCCGGCGCCGCCCTGCTGCGCGAGGCGGACTTGCTCGTGCCAGTGCCGCTGCACCGCGCCCGGCTGTTCCGCCGCCGCTACAACCAGGCGGCGCTGCTTGCCTACGCGGTGGGTCGCACGGCGCGTCGACCAGTTCTGCCCGATGCGCTGCGGCGCCTGCGCGCCACCGCCTCGCTCGGCGATAAGACAGCGGAGGAACGCGCCGCCGAGATGGATAGCGCTGTCGCGGTGCGGCGGAACCGCGCCGCCCGGATCGTCGGGCGCCGCGTGCTGCTGATCGACGACGTGCTGACCTCCGGCGCCACCGCGAATGCCTGCGCGGCGGCGTTGAAGGAGGCGGGGGCGGCCGGCGTCGACGTGCTGGTCGCGGCGCGGGTGCCGGACCCGAGGCTGCGCTGAGCCGCTACAGGATCACGCCGTCGGGCTCCTGTCCGAGCAGCACCTTCCCGACCGGCTCGAAATTGGCGAGCCGCGCCTGGATCTGCTGGCTCACCGTGTGCAGGTCGCGGAAGCGGCGCTCCAGCGGGGCGCCGACGAATATCCCGTCAGTCCCCGCAGCCTTGTAGGCGTAGTCGCCAACCTCCGCTGCCGTTTGCAGAGCGTGGATCGCGGCGAGGCGCACCCGAGCGCGGGGCACTAGGCCGAGCGGCTCGGCAGGGTCCGCGATTGTCCAGGCCTCCCCGAGAGCCTCCGCGAGGAAGGCGCGCGAGGCGGCGAGCCGTGCCTCGGTCTGCGCCAGCTGCAAATGCACGACCGGATTTTGCGCCAACGGCACGATGCCGCGCGGGGTCTTGCTCGATGCCACGGCGACGAACTCGTCGAGCATGGCGCGCGCGATGCCAAGCGCCACCGCGGCGCAGCCGACGGAATAGAGGCCCATCTGACTGAAGCTGTAGAGCTTGCCCGGCGTGCGGACCGCGCGCATGTCCTCGCGCGTCGCGCTGAATTCCTCCGGCACGAACACGTCCTCGATGACGTAGCTGCTGCTCGCCGTGCCGCGCAGCCCCATCACGTTCCAATCGTCGATGATGCGCGCGCGGTCGGCGGGGAACAGCAGGGAGCGAATGAGCGGGCGGCCGGATGGGTGCAGCCGCAGGCTCCCATCCGGCTCACGCACTTGGCAGTGAGCCCCCATCCAGGTCGCGTGCCGGCACCCGGAGGCGAAAGGCCACACGCCGCTCACCCGGTAACCGCCTGGGACGGCGATCGCAATCGGCTTGCCCGGCGGACCCCAGGCAACCGACGCGCGTGGATCGGCGAATATCTCGCGGGCCGAAGCCGGCTCCATGAAGGCGGCGAGCAGCGAGCTGCTGCATCCCACGAACACGCACCAGCCCGTGGAGCCGTCTTGCCGGCTGATCTCTTCGACCGCGCGCGCGTACTCGACCGGATGCACCTCGTCGCCGCCGAAGGCGCGTGGCAGCAACATGCGAAACAGCCTCGCCTCGTGCAGGGCGTCGAGCACCGGCGCGGTGAGGCGGCCCGCACGCTCGATGGCGTCGGCTTCGGCGGCGATGACCGGTGCGACGTCGCGTGCTCGCGCGACCACGTCCGGCCGGGAGATCTGGTTCATGCTGCGCCCCGCGACGAAATGGCGGTCGATTAGCGGCGCATGAACGCGAACCTGTCAATCCAGAGCGGATGTGCTCCGGCGTGGCTCAGGCCGTTCCGAGATGCTGAACGAACCACTTCGTTGCCGCTGCCGAACTCTGGTCGAATGCCGCCCCGTAGACGTCGAAGTGGCCGCCCTTCACGGTGACAAGTTGCTTGGGCTCGAGCGCGCGCTCGTAGGCGGCAAGGGCGGCGTCGGCGACGGTGAGGTGGTCGCCCAACGCAACGATCAGCAAAAGCGGGGTGGGGCTGATGAAGCCGATATAGCCACCGGGCTCGTACTCGCACACCATCTCGACTGACCGAAGCGTCACCTCGTTCTTCCAGGCTGGCGCTCGGACCCGTCCGGTCTCGGTGAACCACGCCCACGAGTCCGCGGAGGCCAGCGCCGCCGGGCCGGCGGGATCTTCCGAGACCACGGGGACCATTGCCGGTGGGTTCCCCGCATAACGAGAACGACGGTCGTTCTCGAACATGCGCTGGAACCCCGCGATGAAATCCGCCCGGACGAGCCGGCCGATATTCTCGTGGCCGGAGATCATCGGCGCCTGGGACACCACGCATTTGACCCGCCGATCGATCGCGCCCACGACGAGAACGTGGCTCCCGCTGTAGCTCGAACCCCAAATCCCGATACGACTTGGGTCCGTCTCAGAGAGCGTCTCGGCAAAGGTGATCGCGTCCCGGTAGTCGCGTATCTGCTGCCAGGGATCGATTTCCTGGCGAGGCTCGCCATCACTGGCGCCGAAATTGCGGTTGTCGAACACGACCGACGCCAGACCCGCCGCCGCGAAGCTCTCAGCGAAACGGTCGAGATACATCTCCTTCACGGCCGAGTAGCCATGCGCCATCACGACGGTCGGCAGCTTCGCGGCTCGCGAGTCCGGCAGATAGTGCCATCCCCTGAGCGTCACACCACCTGCGGCTTTGAATTCCACGTCCCTGCGCATGATTCGTCTTCCTCTCCTAAGTGAGAAGCGGGCGCGGCACGGCTGGGCGGTTCGTAAAAAGGCTACATCGGCGTCGGCAACAATGCAATTTCGGAAGGAGTTCGTCCTTCTCCCTCTCCCCTTTGGGGAGAGGGCTGGGGTGAGGGGTTACGGCAACACGCTTAGGCGGGCGGGGACCCCTTCACCCCGACCCTCTCCCCCAAGGGGGAGAGGGAGATATCAATGCCCCGCGTGGCTCCCCGAGAAATCCGGGGCGGCAAGGCCGGACGCCTCCAGCTGCGTGACCAGCGCCTGCTTCAGCCGCTCCAGCCCCGCCTGATCCCTCGCCTCGGCGCGCGCCACCAGCACAGCCTGCGTGTTGGAGGCGCGCAGTAGCCACCAGCCGTCGTCGGTTTGCACCCGCACCCCGTCGATGTCGGCGACCTTGGCCCCCGTCCCCTTCAGCCGCGCCGCGACCTCCTCGATCACCTGGAACTTGCGCGTGTCGTCGCAGTCGAAGCGCAGTTCCGGCGTGTTGACGACGTGCGGCAGCGCGTCGCGCACCGCCG